>JAGLTS010000029.1 GCA_023135165.1 Phycisphaerales bacterium
GCAGCCGCCATGAACACGATTCGCGTCAACTTCAAGAAGGCCCTTCCGCTTTTCCCGCTGCCGGGGATCGTGATGTTGCCACACTCGCGCATTCCGCTGCACATCTTCGAACCTCGGTATCGCCAGATGTTCAATCGCGTCCTCGACGAGTCCGGGCAGTTCGCGATGGCTGTCTTCCAGGGTGACGTGTGGAAAGAAGATTACCACGGCAACCCGCCGGTTCGGCCGGTCGTGTGCGTGGCGCAGATCGTGCAGCACGAATCACTTCCGCAAGGCCGATTCAACATCATGATCCAGGGTGTGTGCCGGGCCAAGATCCGCAGCGAACTTCCGCCGACCGGCGGCAGGCTCTACCGCGAAGTCGTTCTTCAGCCGCTCGAACCCGAACTGATCAAGGATGATGTGCTGGTCGATGTTCGTGCGACGATGATCCGCCTCATGGAGGCTGAGGAGTTCGAGCACCTTCGGGCTGCCGAGGCGCTTCGCACGTATGTCAATGACGAGGAAATCCCTACCGTTGCGCTGCTGGACGTCTTCGGCTTCGCGCTGCTCAATGACGCTGAGCGCAAGTACAGACTCCTCTCCCACGCGGACATGCGAAGACGAGGCGATTTCATACTTGGTGAGCTTGAGGAGCTGCGCGGGCTGATCCGCCATGCGTCACTCCAGGACTCCGACTCCTGGCCCAAGGGCGTCAGCTGGAACTGAGATCACCATATCAGCCTGACGCCGCTGCCCGGACAACCCGCATCGCCTGACGAACATCGCTTGTGCGGTCGTCACCCGCCTCGCGTTCGATCATCAGGTCGCCGTCGTACCTGCTCGTTGTGAGCACCTCGACGAATCGCCTCCAGTCGACCTCGCCGGTCCCGACGACAACTTCCTCACCCCACTCGTTCGCCGTCGCCGATGGGATCGCATCCTTGATGTGGACCTGCAACACGCGTGGAGACAGCAGTCGCAGCGACTCGATCGGGTCACCCATGCCGTAGAGCAACATGTTCGCCGGGTCGAAGTTGACGCCGACGCTCGGCCGATCAATCTCGTCGAGTACGGCAAGCAGCGTCTCGGCCGTCTCTTGACCTGTCTCGAACCCAACCGAAATGCCCTCATCGGCGAAGATGTCCACCACGATGCGCAGACGCTCGATCATCGCGCGGCGCACCTGGTCGGCAGGATCGTGCGGCAAGAACCCCGCATGAAACGTGACGAGCGTGATCCCAAGCTCAGCCGCGATCCGCGCATCCGCCGCTGCGCTTCGCTGGTTCTCATCCCACGTCGCATCCGGTCGAACGCCGCCCGTTCGCCGAATCGTATCAAGCGTGCTGTAATCCTCACCAGCAGGCGCCCACATCCCCGACCCGATGCGGATGCCCTTCTCTTCGAGCACACCGGGCAGTGAAGCCCACAGATCCGGTTCCGTCCGCAGCGAATCAAGATGCACCGAGATCAGGCCGACACCGCACGCCTGTACACGATCGGCCAATTCCTCCGGGCCACTTGCGCGAAGGGACCAACTGCACACGCCCATGCGGTCGGTGATGCTCATCTCTGACGGGTTATTTGGTGGCATGGGATTCTCCCGGCGTTGCTTACGCGACTTCGACTTCACGCTTGGCTTCGCTTGACCGATAGAGCGCATCAAGGATCGACTGGACCGTTCGACCGTGCTCCGGCGAGGGGTCGGCCGGCGTCCTTGTGGCGACGCATTCCGCGAAATGCATGAGCTGCGCTACCCACGGAGTCGTCTCTGGCAGTTCGGGCGTAATGTCCACGACATGCTCACATTCCTCCATCACAAGCCGAAGTTCGCCCGTCATGTGGTTCACGTAACACCCGCCCTTGTCGCCGAGCAGGATGATCCCGTCCTTGAGCGTGTCCGGCGGGATGTTCGCCGCCCAGATCGCATTCAGTTCGATCGTCAAGTTATTCTCAAAGCGAATGAGTCCGACGGCGGCATCCTCAACGTCGAATGTTCCCTCAAGCCTCGGCGGACCCGCCCACATGTCCGTGTAGGTGTACAGCTCCATCGGCGAGCCGAACTCGCTGTAGCACGCGGCGGACGCCCGCACGGGCTTGGGCATGCCCGACAGGTACCAGGCGAGATCCAGAACATGCACGCCCAGGTCGATCAGCGGCCCGCCTCCGCTCTTTGCCTTGGTCGTGAACCACCCGCCGAGCCCTGGAATCCCGCGCCTACGACGAAACGCTGCCTTCGCGTGGTAGATCTGGCCGAGCCTGCCTTCGTCGATGAACCGCTTCGCTGCGACCGACGGCGCGAACCACCTGCACACAAACCCCATCTGCAAGATCCGGCCCGTCGTCTTCACCACCTCAAGAACCGCATCGCACTCGGCTGTGTTCATCGCCATCGGCTTCTCGAGGAAGACATCCTTGCCTGCCCGCAGCGCTGCGACCGCCACCTCCCGGTGCAGGTGGTTCGGCAACGCCACGAGCACCGCATCGACATCCGTCTTGAGCAGACCGTCAACTGCCGTGAATACCGCAGCGTCGTCATACTTCGCAGCGAGCTTGTCCGCCCGCTTCTTGTCCATATCGCACACAGCCGCGAGACGCATCCCCGCTTGCTCGACGTGCTCTGCGTGCAGTTCCCCGATTCCGCCCGCTCCGATGATGCCCAGCCTGATCGTCATCACTGCTTTCTCCATGCCCACACGTCTCGTCAACCGGGCGATCTTAGCTGCATCCGCGTTGTCCCGTCACCGTCATCGTTGGCAGTGGCCGCCACGCCGGGTAGGATTCATCGGTCGGCTAGGCGACCAACACGACCGCAGTCAAGGTGCAGTCACATGAAGACGACGACACTGCTTCTCATCGTAAGTCTCACACTCCTTGGCCTCACGACCGCCGGCTGCGCGCCATCGCACGATCAGATCCGTGCGGAGAATCGTCTCGCGCTCGCAAGCATCACCGTCGGCATGACCCGTGCCGAGGTTGACGCCGTCATGGGCCTGCGCACGATCAGGACGACCCAAGGGTGGATCACCAACCCTCACCGCACCGAGGTCCGGCGAGCTGACAACGGCGACACATACGACGTGCTGTACTACTACACCACCGTCACAGTACACGATGGCAAGGTCTCCGACCGCGAGTTGACCCCTGTCGTATTGCAAGATGGCCACGTCATCGGCTGGGGCAGCGACTTCCTCAAAGCCCTCCTCGCCGCCGACTGAACCCCTAACGCCCACGCGCCGACCGCTGAGATGCTCCCGTCCATCACCGCTGCATCCACCTGCGGGAGGATCGCCGGGGCGTTCATTGCGTCTCCGCGCCGGGGCGCCTCGCCTGCCAGCGTCAGGACACGTGCGTTTTGTATGGGAAGATCCGCGTTCATCGGCTGCGCATCACGACATCGAGGCGCAGGATCACCGTACAAGCCGATCACCGCCCGCCAGCACCGCTTCATCCCCAAGAAGCGCCGCGGTGTGGTTCCCCATAGATGGTGGACTCTGGCGCGTACGAATTCCAGGGCGAGTCACCGGCATGCCCAGGCGACCTGAATGGCGACGGGCAGCGCGATCAGTCGGACCTGGGCGTCCTGCTCGCCGTCTACGACATCCCATGCCCGTAGGGAGCGAACCGCGCGGCTGGCGCTGTGGAACCGCGTTGCTTCATGGGCTGCGGGCGTTTTCGTCGATAGATGGGATGCCCATGCTGCGTGCCGGTCATGTCATCATCCTGTGCGTCGTTGCTTTGCTGTGCTTTGGCGTGGTCGCTGTCACGTCGGCGGGGCTGATGGTCGAGCCGGGGCACGAGATCACGACGCGCAGCGT
>JAGLTS010000003.1 GCA_023135165.1 Phycisphaerales bacterium
CGACGTTTTCTACAGAGCAGGATAAATACATTATTGTGCGATGCTGATACGAATCCGCCCGACGAACCGCCGCCGGACAGCCCGGCCATGTGCTGGCGGGACGGCGCACAAAAAGCCCAGGAAGACGGCTCCCTGGGCTTTGGTTCTTTCGCAACTCCGCGACTCGCGGGCGGGTCAGCAGTCCATGTTGTACTGGGACAGCAGAATGCCCAGATCAGCCTGATCGGTGTCACCATCACCGTCGATGTCACCGTCGCCGTTGATTCCATATGAGGCGAGCAGGATGCCCAGGTCGGCCTGATCGACATCGCCGTCGCCGTCGAGATCCGCAGCCAGACCTTGCACAAGCGTCATCCAACTTCCGGTGGTGGATGCCACCAGCAGCCAGTCGCACACATCATGGACGTACTTGAGCGCCTGGACCGTGCCCGCGGCAGCGAGGCCGGTGTTGTACGCAGCGAACGATCCGCCGCCATCCTCCGACATGTACACGCGCGTACCGCTTTTCTGGAGCAGGAAGATGTTGTCCATGTCGACAGGATCAACAACAACGCCATGCACTTGGCCCGTGAAGCCTGCATTGCTCCACGACAGCCCGTCGTCGGTCGAGGCAAAGAGCCCGCCATGGCCTAAGTCTTCATCCGCTGTGTAGATGGTCGATCCGGCGACTTCAAGGTCCCTGACCTGACGTCCGGCGTCGAGGCCGGTTGACGAAGCGGACCACGAGTCGCCGCCGTCGTCGGATCGGAGGATGCCGCCGATCTGCGGACCGCCGTAGTTCACATAGCCCGCAAGCATGGCCGTACCTGTGAAGACGATGTCCGCCACATCCTCGTGGTCGGCGGTCCCTTCGTACACCTTGGTCCAGTTGGCTCCGGTATCCGTCGAACGCCAAACCGTCGCCTCGAAGCCGGCAACGCCGAAGTCGGCACCACCGGTCATGATGAGCGTCGAGTCGGTTTCGCTGAACCAGAGCGCGACAAGCTCCGATTCGAAGTACGTGCCCTGGTCCGGCCCAATGCACGTCCATGTGTCGTCGATGTTGCGGCGATACAGTCCTTCCGGCGCAACGGTCGTAGGGCCGTCGGAGATGGCGTAGAGCGTTCCGTCGGGCGCGAAGCCGACAGTATTGAATCGCGTGGCAGGTAGAGCAGCGAGAACCCAGCCTGTGCCGGCGTTCGTTGATGTGTAGACACCACCGTCGTTGAGGCCCTGGAAGGCGATCGCGAATTCCTCGCAATCATTCGGGTTCGCTGCGATGTCCACGACATTGAGCGAGCCGATACCCGCTGCGGATTGGTAGAAGTTCGCACCGCCGTCCGTGCTGCGGTAAACAGCCGTGGATCCGTTTCCGAGGTAAATGTTCGTCGAGCTGCCCGGCGCGAAGCGGACGGACCGCACCGTCAGGTTGGATGTGCCGCCGACGCTGAATGACCAGTTCGTTCCACCATCGGTGGAGCGGAATAGGCCTTTGCCATCCGTCGCGGCGTAGATGATGTCGCTGTCGTTCGGATCGACATCCAGGTCGTTGATGGCCTTGCTGGTCCATGATGCGTCGTGTAAAGGGGTCCACGTGACGCCGTCATTGGTGCTCAGATACACGCCGACGACCTGGCTGCCGAAGTTCTGTCCGCCGCATAAGAGGGCGCGGGTTCCGTCGTAGACCACATCAAAGAGTGGGTTGGCGGGGATGCCTGATGAGCGGTTCGCCCATGATGCGCCGCCGTCGGAACTGAACCACACCTGTCCGCCGCCGAACCCGCCGCCAAAACATGCGAAAAGGCTGTTTGGGTCGTTCGGGTCAACGGAGATGCCTTCGCAGCCCATCGGCGAACCCATCGCCGGCGTGCGATCGGTCCATGTCGTTCCGCCGTTGATGGAAACCATGACGTTGTACGGGTTGTTGCCCATCGCATCCGCGACGCCAACCCAGATGGTGTCCGCGTCACTGGGGTCGATCTCGACCTCGAACGTCTGTTGATTCAGCCCGATGCCTAGGTCGATCTGCGTCCAATTCACGCCGCCGTCCGTGCTCTTCCACGGCCCGTGCCCCGTTCCGGCATAAACGATGCCGCCCGGCGTAAACTCGATGTCGTACACATCCTCTCCGGCCAGATCAGGCACTTGGGTCCATGTCGCGCCTCCATCCGTCGAGCGGTACATCGTTCCGGAACCGGATGACGGAGCCAGCCCGGCGAGCACGATGTCCGGATCGGTCGGTGACGCCGCGACATCGTCCGCATCACCGCCGAATGGCCCGAGTGGGTGCCAGTCCGCCGGGAGCGGTGTCTTTCGCAGGCCGGGCTCATCCATTGTCACGGCCGGCGTGCGGTCGCCGTGCGAGCGATGTCCGTATTCATCCAGCATTCGCTCCGCCGCCGCCGGCTGAGCTGCGATGCACGTCGTTGCGAGTGTGAGCAACCAAAGTTTCATCTGAACGTCCCTCCTCTGGAAACGCGTGGTGCTAAGTCCTGGAATGTTGTCGGAAAAACCGGAGGCAAACTGGAGTCGTGTGCCCGATTCACAGTACCACAGCACACAGGCGAGTCAATCTCCTTTCCGCCGATTGCACTGCGATAGCTGAAGGCGATGGAGGTGTTGCGCCGCTGAACCCCGCGTCAGGCGTCTGGAATGCCCACCTGTCCCCCTGATCAGGGGCGTGTGCCGCCCGCAGCGGCAACAATCGCTTCGAGCCTGCCGAGACAACGGTCAAGCTGCGCCTTGAACGCCATGTACGGAAACAGCGTGATCAGCGCCACGATCAGGCCGAACGCGGTGGTCAGGAGCGCCTCGGCGATTCCGGCCGACACCGCTCGCGGGTCCGTCACCACATCCGTGCCACTGAGCAGCTTGAACGACTGAATGATCCCACTGACCGTCCCAAGGATGCCGAGCAACGGCGCCGCGGTGATGATCGTCGAAAGCAGCACCATGAACCGCTCGATGTGGACGCGTTGGTCTTCGACCAGCTCGACAGCCACGGATTCATCGCACCCCAGTTCGAGCAGCCCACGCACGACCCGGCCGTAGACCGAACGGTCGCCGGACACGATCGTCCCCACCTTGGCGAACTCGCCCGCCCGCAGATGTTTGGCGATGCGGGCCAGCCGCCTGCCTCGCTCGCCGCTGTGTGTCCGAAGCCAGAACCAGGAACGCTCCAGCGACAATGTCAGGCTGAGAACGCTCAGGCCCAGAAGCGGCCACATGACCCACCCGCCGCCGTGCATAAGCTCGATGATTCGTTCGATGATGGCGAATCCTCCGTCTGGCCTTTTGGACCGATCCCGGATGCCATTTATACTGCGCTTCCGCCCGTTCGTCCGCCTCCCACCTCGGGAACGCCACATGACCGTATCACACGCTGATCTGAGCAATGACGCCTTGCGCGAGATGATTGACCGACTCCTCGCTGCACAGCTCGATCTTCGCGCCCTTCCCAGCAACTTGGATGAAGCCTGCCGATACGCACTGCTCGCGCCGGGGAAACGGCTCCGCCCGATCCTCGTTCTGCGAACCGCTGCGGCGCTCGGCGGCGACATCGAGGCTGCCCATCTCCCAACCGCAGCCATCGAGATGGTTCACGCCTTCAGCCTCGTCCACGATGACCTGCCCGCGATGGATGATGATGACCTCCGCCGTGGTCGGCCGACGGTGCACGTCCGATTCGGCGAGCCGATGGCGATTCTCGTCGGCGACCTGCTGAGCGGCATGGCGTTCGAGTTGATTGGCAGGCGAATGGCCGATCCGACGCTCGCGGGACGACTCTGCGGCGAGTTGAGCACCGCGACGGGTGACATGATCGTCGGGCAGGTCTACGACACGCTCGGCGGATTCCCCGAGTCCTTGGACGATCGCACCAAGGTTGAGATGATCGCGCGGTACAAAACCGGCGCGCTGATCCGATGCGCCTGCCGAATGGGTGCGATCGTCGCCGGTGCGTCGAACGACGAACTGGCCCGAATCACGTCGTACGGTGAAGCGATCGGTGTGATGTTCCAGGTCATCGACGATCTGCTGGATGTGACGCAGACGACCGAACATCTCGGCAAGAAGGCGGGTAAGGACAATGACGCCGGGAAGCTGACTTCGCCCGGCGTGATGGGGATCGACGCGGCCCGTGCATATGTGGACGATCTGCGCCGCACCGCCATCGAGGCGCTCGCCGAATTCGGTCCCGAGGCCGGTCCGTTGCGCGAACTTTGCGAGACTATGGCCGTACGTACCAGGTGAGTCGCTCCGTCCTGCGGGTGTCGCACGCATGCCCCGCTGTTCCCCGCGCTGGCCGACGTGCGGGGTGGTGTCTATCATGGAGCGAGACCGATCCGTGGGTGCGCCCGCCGTCCCCACGTGAGTGAAAGGAAGGTCCGCATGCAGTTTCCACTGCTCTCCGGCCTGAAAAGCCCCGCTGATCTCAAGAAGATCCCGATCGAGGATCTGCCCAAGCTCGCGGCGGAGATGCGGCACGCCATTTGCGATCAGGTCAGTCAGAGCGGCGGACACCTCGCACCGAACCTCGGCGTCGTCGAACTCACCATCGCCTTGCACTACGTCTTCGACTTCAGTTGCGACCGGCTGCTCTTCGACGTCGGTCACCAGTGCTACCCGCACAAACTCATCACCGGGCGCTTTCCCCTGCTCAAAGCCCTCCGCACCGAGGAAGGCATGGCGGGCTTCCCCGAACCGCGAGAGTCGGGCTACGATCTCTTCTCCGTCGGACACGCGGGGACGTCCATCTCCACAGCCGTCGGCATGGCGAGGGGCGACCTGCTCAGCGGCGAGTCCTATGATCGCGACAACCCGCAAGGACGGCGCGTCGTCGCCCTCGTCGGGGACGCCTCGATCGTCAACGGCGTCGCCATGGAAGGCCTCAACAACGCAGGGACGCTCAAACGCCAGTTCCTCGTCGTCCTCAACGACAACGGCATGAGCATCGCCAAGCCGCAAGGCGCCGTTGCCCAGTACTTCGGCCACCTGCGCATCAATCCACTCTTCACCGAGTTGAAACAGCACGCCAAGAACGTCCTGCGCCACGTGCCCGGCGGCGGCCTCGTCGGTGATGCCTACCGAAGGGCAGGCGACCTGACCAAAGTTATGCTTGCTGACGATTCGTGGTTCGAGAAGTTTGGACTCCTGACGGTCGGCCCGGTGGACGGTCACGACATCCCCACGCTCATCAGGTTCCTCAACGAGGCCAAGGACTTCGACCGCCCCATGGTGCTGCACGTCAAGACGGTCAAGGGCAAGGGTTACGACTTCGCCGAGAGCGATGCGACGACCTTCCACTCGCCCAAGCCGTTCGTCGTCTCCGACCACGGGGTCAAGCTCAAGTCATCCGGCCGATCGTTCACTGCGGCTTTTGCTGATGCGCTGTACGACGTGATGAAGCGCGATGACAGAGTCGTCGCCGCCACGGCAGCCATGCCTGATGGGACGGGCGTGGCGAAAGTCATGTCCGAGTTCCCCGATCGCACATGGGATACCGGCATCTGTGAATCCCACGCCATGGACATGATGGCGGGGCTTGCCAAGACCGGGCTCAAGCCTTTCTTCGCTGTGTATTCGACGTTCCTCCAGCGAGCGTTCGACCAAGCGTTTCAAGAGGTCGCGCTGCAAGGGTTGCCCGTGCGTCTATGCCTCGACCGGGCCGGGCTTGTCGGCGGCGATGGGGCGGTGCATCACGGGTTCTGTGATGTGTCGATTCTCAAGGTGCTGCCCGACGCCGTCCTGATGGCGGCGCTCGACGAACCCTCCCTTCGCGCCTCGCTCGATTTCATGCGGACCTGCGATCAAGGGCTTTCAGCGGTGCGCTATCCGCGCGACAGCGTCTCGGACCGCTTCACGGATTCGCCATGCCCGCCCTTCGAACGCGGCAAGGCTCGCCCGCTCATCACGCACGACAATCCCGATATCGCCATCCTCGCCTACGGCACGCCGGCGCTCAGCGCAGCCGACGCGATCGACCTGCTCAGCGAGCATGCGTACATCGTTGACTTGTACGATGCGCGCTTCGCCAAGCCCGTGGACATCGAACTCGTCCGTTCACTCATCGAGCGAGGCATCCCGATCGTCACCATCGAGGATCACAGCGTCCAAGGCGGCTTCGGATCGTGTGTGATCGAAGCGGCGAACGATGCGGGTCTCGACACGCGCGGCATCCACCGCCTTGGCTTGCCCGATCGTTGGATCTATCAAGGCTCGCGCGCCGGCCAGCTTGCACAAGCGGGTTTGGACCCGGCGAGCGTTGCGCGGACTGTTCGGTCCATCCTGGATGCATCTCCCGGAACGGGTGAGCCCGGTCGTATCAGGACCAAGCCGCTGCAGCGCACACCCTCTCCGTGATGTGACACCGAAGGCAGGAGCCGGCCGACGATCCAGACTCAAACCGATGCGCCTGACACGTGTGGCAGTGATCCGTAGGGGAGCGCTCTTGACACGTTGTCGCGTCTCGCCCCATCCGCGTGACCGTATCTTGGTGGAACGCGATAGAATATGCTGGTGACGGTCAGCGAGCGCCCGTAGCTCAGCTGGACAGAGCAGCGGTCTTCTAAACCGCAGGTCGGAGGTTCGAGTCCTCCCGGGCGTGTTCCCGTATTGCATCGCATCGGCTCGCTGGGGAACGCACAACAGGGCCAATCACAAGGGGTTATGGAAGCTGCTCCGTCGGGCCGTCTCGGCATCGTCAGCGCGGCGGTTCGTATCACGCCGCGCCGATTCGCGCTGCGGTTGCCCCCTGGGTTGCCCCCATCGTTGCCCCCGCCTCTGCCGTGCGCTTCGCACTGGCCGGTAAGCCGTCCAGGGCCGCGCTCAGGTCGTGTAGCTGGACGTGGGCATATCGCCCGATGGTCAGCGCTGGCGTTGAATGTCGGGCCAGCGTCTGCGCCGCCTTGACCGACGCGCCGGACTGGATCAGCCGTGTGATGTACGAATGCCGCAAGCTGTGGAAGTCAGCCACGCGCCCGGAGTCGTCATGGTATGGAATACCCGCAGCGTCCAGGTCGGCCCGCATCATCACCGCCAGCTTGTCGGGCATCGGAAACACCGGCTCATCGCGTGCGCCGTTCAGCCACGGGCGCATCGTTTCGGCAAGGTCGCGCCGGATGGGTTGCACGTCCCGGCGTCGCCGCTTGCTGTACGCTGCCTCCACCGTCACCGCCGGCGGTTCGCCGTCCAGCTCGAAGCTCGCCGGCGTCAAGCTGCGCAACTCACCGACACGGAAGCCCGTGCCCAAGGCGAGCCGGTACAACGCCACTCGGGCCGGTCCGGTCAGTCGCAGGGTTCGGGCGTCGGCCTTGCGTGAAGTCCGCCACGTCCAATCCTCGCCGCTCTCAGCGGCATCCATCAGCGCGTCTATCTCGGCATCGGTGAGCGCTCGCCGGTCGTGTCGTCGATCGGTGGCGACGTTCGGGCCTTTCAAGTGCGCCAACGCATCGACGATTGCCCGTCCGTCTCGCACAAGCCAACGGGAAAGCTGTTTCACGGCTCGCAGGTAGTGCAGGCACGTCTGCAAGCTGCGTCCCTCATCGCGGATGTCACCGATTGCGCCTTGCACCCGCGACGGTGATAGATCGTCGATGCGTTCCGCGTGCAGCCGGTCGATGATCGCCATGACTCGGCCCGTCGTCAGGTCGGTGGTTTTCTTCGAGACGCCCTTGGCGTGCAGGTCCGCGCGGAAGTCGGCCACGTGGTCGCGGATTGGCCGCCGTCCCTCGCTTGCGATGCTCTCGGCTTGCACATCCACCACGCCTTCGCGCCGTAGCGCCGTGTCGGCAAGCCGCTTGTTCAGGATGCGCAGGGCCGCCGCCTTGTCCACCGTGCCCGTCGTCTGCTTCAAGCGCCGCCCGTTACAGTCGATGTACTGCATGGTCCACAGACCGCGCCCGTCCCGCTTGTACAACGTCCCTTGGCCGTTTCCGCGCTTCGTCGCCATGCGTCACCGCCTTTCATCTATCGCGTCTGGATGCGCCCACGTCATCGCGCCCGGGACTCCGCCAAGAGAAACCGGGACGCGATGATTGGGGGTGTTGTGGGTTGGCGGAGTCGCCCGAACGATAGCACGCCGGATCGCCTTTCACCCCGAGCCGTTTTGGCAATCGCGCGCCCAGCCACGATCGGATCACCCCGTCCGCGCGTAGACGTTGACGCTTTTCCACTACGTTTCCCGTGTGTTTCGGCCATCGCACGGGCCAATCCGATCCGTGGTCACGGCGCGCGTGTGTGGCGAGAGGATGCGAAAAACTCGCCGGCGTGTGCATAAATCTCGCTCGATCACCGGCGGGACGCCCTCTCGCCCCCCTCGCCGGGAGGACCCGCAGCCCCCCAGGGGCATCCCTCACCGGCCCATGCCGGTCCGCCTGGGGCGAATCGCCGGCGGGTCGCTCGACCGCCAAGGTGAGCCGTACCGCCTTCATGCGCCGCCCCCGTCGCGCTGCAGCTCCGCTCTTGCCCACCGATGCAGGGCGTCGGGTAGGTTCGCTTCGACATCGCGCTTCACCTCACGCGCGCACTCGGCCGGGTCGCCGCCGAAGACCGCCCGGTGTTGCTCGCGTCGCTCAGTCTCGAACTCCCAGAGTTTGGCGCGCTCCGCCTCGATCACCTCAGCCGGCGCGTTCTCCGCCAGTTCGCGGATCGCATCAGCCTTCTGTCGCTTCGCTGACTTCGCCGACGCCGCAGCCGCATGGTCGCCCGCCTCTCCGCGTTCCAGCCGTCTCGCCAACATCGCTCCAACCGATCGCGCCCCTTTCTTGCTCGCGTCGGCCGCTATGTCCTCGATTCTCGCAGGCGAGACGCCCGGCAACACCGCCAGCTGTTGCGCGCGATCCGGCCAGACGCCGAAGCGGACCATTGCCGCGACGTTCGCCTGTATCAACTCCGCTTGCGCATCACCATCATCGCCCGACTGTTCATGTTCATGGTGTGGTTCATTAAACCTTCCTTTTACCTTGGGGCCTGCGCCGCGCAGGGGGTTGGACGCACAGTTTGTAGGGGGTTGGACGCACTCAGCGCAGGGGGTTGGACGCACAGTTTGTGAGGGGTTGACCTCCTGCGCCGCGCAGGGGGTTGCAAGCGTGTAGTGATTCGGGTTTCGCCCCTTGCTGATCGTGCTCCGAATCAGTCCTCGCCGCTCCAAGCCCCGAATCGCACGGCGCGTCAGCTCTTCGGACATTCCCCACGGCTTGCCGATCCGGCCCTTCGACGGGTAGCACCGACCGGCTGCGTCGGCATGACGCCACAGTTTCAACCATACCCGTAGCTCGTTCAGGGTTAGAGGCGCAAGGTCCCCCGCGTCGATGACATCGCGCAGCCACGGACAGCTATGCACGCTCTGCGATGCGTTGGGGTGCTCGCCGCTCACCGCCCGTCCCCTTGCTCGGAGCGTTCGCGCAGCCATCGCCGAAGCTCATCGACGGGATAGACCACGCACCGGCCGATCCGAACGTGAGGGACGCCCGATGCCTGATCCGCCGTCAAGCTCCACAACAGCCGTTCACCGATGCCCAGCGCCTTCGCCGCCTGCTTCGGCCGCAGCGCCAGGACGGGCGGAGTCGGTTCCGCCGGCGGGGACGTATGGGGTGGGGCCTTCTCAGTCGCCATGACGCCCCCCCTTCGCGGTCTGCTCCGCAACCCACGCGCGCAGCGCATCGACGCCGTAGAGCCGCCGTCGGCCGACGGTGAACGATGGAATGCAGCCCGCGCTGGTCAACGATGCGAGCGTGCGCGGTGAGAGTGTCAGCGCCTTCGCAGTTTCTTCGGCCGACATCGCCAGTCGAGTCGAAGTGTCCTTCGCCGGCAACTCGGTGCCGCCCGATCGCCGTGGCGCGCGGCGCGCCGATGCATGGGGGGTTTTTCCCCGTACGATGTTTTGTTTCATTGTTTGTGCGGCAACGCACCAGGCCGGGAAGTGTTCACACCATAGATGCGTGTGGGCGCACGGTCAAGCGCGGGGCTGCGAGGCTCGTCACCTCGAATCTCACATCGCGCCTGATTGGCGCACCGTGCGCGGTCCGCCTGGGGCCGATCACCGGGCCGCATTTCGATTCGCGTTGCACCCCGGGTTGCGCCCATCCAGATTCCGCCTCTCGCAACTATCTGCGCCGGCGGATCTTGCAAAACGGAGCAGCGGTCTTCTAAACCGCAGGTCGGAGGTTCGAGTCCTCCCGGGCGTGTTCCCGCATTGCATCGCATCGGCTCGCACGGGGTTGCGTAACATAGCGAATCGCAGCGGGTTACAGAATTCACTCTGTCGGGCGGTGCCGGTGTTCGAGGCGGTCGGCTTCGTCGGTGATGCGCTGCCAGGCGCGGGTGACGTGTCGTTCCTGAGTTGCCGTCGCGCCGATGGCCATGCGCAGGACGAAACGATCATGCAGTTTCGTATGCGTCAGGAAGAGGTCGCCGGATGCGTTCAGGCAATCCATGAGTTGCTCGTTTGCTTCGTTGGATGCTTTGAGACGGAAGCAGATGAGGTTGAGCGGACGAGGAGCGCACAGCTCGAAACGCCCATCGTCATTGACCCATGATTCGAATTGCTGCGCGAGGCGCATGTGCTCGCGGATGTATGTCTGCAAGCCCTCAACGCCATAGTGGCGGATGACGAACCAGAGCTTCAGCGCGCGGAAGCGCCGGCCGAGGGGGATGTGCCAGTCGCGGTAGTCAAAGACGCTGCCTTTGAGCGTTTGCTCGTTTTTGAGGTACTCGGGCATCACGCTGAGCGTCCGGATCAAGGCGGCGCGGTCGCGAACGAAGTGAACATCACAGTCGAAGTTGGTGAGCATGTGCTTGTGCGGGTTGAAGCAGAACGAATCGGCGTACTCCAGGCCGGCGGCGAGATGGCGGAACTCGGGGCAGATGAGGGCGGAGCCTGCCTCGGCTGCATCGACGTGAAGGAACAGACCTTCGCGCTGCGCGATTTCGCCGATGGGGCGCAGAGGATCCATCGCGTGTGATGATGTCGTGCCGAGCGTGGCGCAAATGAAGAAAGGCGTGCGATCAGCCAGCCTGTCATGCTTGATCGCTTGGCTGAGTGCATCCGGTTTCATGGCGAAGCGCTCATCCACGTCGATGAAGCGAATGTTGTCGCGTCCGATGCCTGCGACCATTGCAGCCTTTTCGACGGATGAATGCGCTTGAGTCGAGGTATATGCGGTAAATGTGCGGTCGATGCCGATCCGGTTTGACTTCCAATGCGTGGCGCGTTCACGTGCGATGAGCATGGCGACAAGCGTGGCCGAGGATGCGGTGTCCTGGATGACGCCGCCGCCGTCGGTCGTGCTCTTAAAGTGGTCGGAGAGGTCGAGCATCTCGATGAGCCAATCGAGAATGCGTGTTTCAAGCTCGGTGCATGCCGGGCTGGTGGCCCAGAGCATGCCCTGGACGCCGAGTCCCGCGGAGAGGAGTTCGCCGAGGATGGATGGGCTGGACGTATTCGCGGAAAAGTACGCGAAGAAGTTGGGTGACTGCCAGTGCGTGATGCCGGGCATGATGATCGGGTCGATGTCAGCGGTAATCGCATCCCACGGTTGGCCTTGGGCAGGCGGGTGCTCAGGCAGACGGGCGATGATGTCGCCGGGCGTGACCTGTGATCGCACGGGGTACTGCTCGACGGATTCCATGTAGCGTGCGATACGGTCGATCATGGCGCATCCATGGCGCCGGAACTCGTCGGGCGTCATATGCGATGCGGGCGTCATGGAAAAGTCGTGGCGGCTGGGGGTATGGGGGCGTGGGGGTTCGTTACTCAGCGAGTTGTGCTTCAACGAGTGCGATGCAGTCCTTGAGCACATCCGGGCCGAAGGCGAAGGTGAGACCAGCCGCAGCGAAGAGGTCGGGGAGTGGTTTGGAGCCGCCGAGCGTCAAGGCGCTGCGGTAGTTGTCGAGGGCCTGGCCTGGGTCCTTCCTGAACTGGAGCCAGAGACCGAGCGCGCCGAGTTGGGCGATTCCGTACTCGATGTAGTAGAACGGATAGCTGAACAGGTGGAGTTGACGCTGCCAGTATTCCTCGCGGAAGTGCTCTAAGCCGGTCCAGTCAACGTTCGGTCCGAAGCGATCATCAAGTGCGAGCCAGCAGTCACGGCGCTGGTCGGATGTGTGATCGGGGTGCGTGTAGATCCAGTGTTGGAACGCGTCGATCTGTGCGATCCAGCAGAGGACTTGCACAATGCCTTCGAGGTGCTTTCCGCGATGCCGATCAGCCTCGCCGGGCGTATAGAACTCGTCGAGATACTTGTGGGTGAAGAGTTCCATGGTCATGGAAGCGACCTCGGCGATCTCCGAGCCGTATCCGTTGCGGTACTGGTACAGCGGCTCATCGCGGCAGAGGATGGCGTGGAAGGCGTGACCCGCTTCGTGGAGCATCGTCTCGACATCGCGCGCGGTGCCTGCCGCGTTCATGAAGATGAACGGCTTGCGGATGCGGTCGCGTGTGGCCTGGTATCCGCCCGGCGCTTTCCCCTTCCGCGTGGCGAGGTCGAGTGATGTGCCGTCGAGCAGCTCGACAAAGAGCACGCCCAGGTCGGGGTCGAGGCGGTTGAAAATGCGATGCGCGCCATCCGCGAGTTCATCTGCGTTCTCGAACGGGCGCAGCGGTGGTCGGCCCTTGGGATCGACGGCAAGATCCCACGGCCGAAGCGCATCGAGACCGAGCGACGCGGCACGCTCGGCGAGCAGCTTGCGGTAAAGGGGGACGACGACCTGCTCGACGCCGCGGTGGAAGTCCTCGCATGTGGCGGGCGTGTAGTCGAAACGTCGCATGCGACGGAAGGAGTAATCGCGGAAGTCCGCAAAGCCTGTGTTCTGCGCAACCTCTTGACGAAGCGGGCGCATCTTGTCGAAGATGCCTCGGATCGCATCGGCATCACGGGCGCGGCGCTCCACCATGGCGCGCCAGGCGCGCTCGCGCAACGGCCGATCCGTCTCCTCCTGGAGTTTCGTCACCTGCGGCATGGTCAACTCGTCACCATCGACGGTAACGGTCATCGCGCCGCAGATCGTGTCATACTCCTGCCCCAGCCTGCTGAGCTGCGTTTCGAGCGGGATGTTCTCCTCACGAAACAGTTCAACTTCGTTGGCGATGTTGCGATCGAGAACATGGTACCTGTCGGTGTCGAGAGCCTCACGGTGCGGGCAGTCGACGTACTTGTGGTTCAGCGCGAAAGCGAGCGGCTTGACACGAGGAACGATCTCCTCCTCGAACGCGCGGTAGGCCTTCGCCTTCTCCTCGTCATCCGTCTGGCACGTCATCGCGATGTAACGGAGGGTCTGCTCTTCGCTGACGGCTGCATCGAGTTCACCTGCGTCGATGAGCCACTGCTCAAGCGCCTCAGGTGATTCGATGGCACGGTCCAGCAGGGCCTGGTAGAAGGGCTCGATGTTCTGGAAGTCGCCACAGTCGATGTCGGTGGGTACGAAGTCGGTCTGAATCATCATGAGGAGCTTTCTTCCAATCCCCACGTGATGTGTTGTGTGATTGTACGTGTCGGTTATGAATCGCTGAGTTCCCGGTGCACGCTGTCGAGTTTGTCTTGCATGGTCTGGCTGCGATCGGTACGTGTGCCGAGCTTGGCGATGGTGGAGATGCGAGGAGCGCCCATGTCGTGGACGACCTCGTGGCACTTCTTGACGACGGCAAAGACGTCATCCCACTCGCCTTCGATGTTCGTGCCGTAGGCGTGAAGCTGCATCTTCAGGCCGGCGTCTTTGATGACTCGCTCGCAGGCGGCGATGTACTTGCTGACGGAGATTCCGACGCCAATGGGGACGACGCAGAGATCCATGATGACGTGCATGGCGGGTGCTCCCGTGTGAACTGTCAGGACGGCCCGGCAGCGTGTGGTGCTCACCGACGGCTGAGGGACCAGTGTAGCGTGATGACGGAGAACAGGTGATGGTGGTGGGCAGCCATCTTCTGGAACCCGTCTCGTCCATGGCGCTCATGGACCCGCCGGCCCAGCCGGGCTCCCCACGGCGAGAGATCGCCGTTGCCAGCGGGTCGTGCTTGTTCGTCAGCGCCCGCTCACGCGATTTCAGGTTACCGCAGCGCAGCTCAGCGCGCCGGCAGATCCAGATGCTTCGCTGCTTCACGGAAACTGAGCGGCGACAGTTGCGACCCATCCCGGATGAGAAACGCTCGCACGGCATCAGGGTCTGTGTGGGCGTACTCGCGCAGCGCCCAGCCGATCGCCTTGCGAATGAAAAACTCCTTCTCGTGCGCCCTACGAAGGCAATGGCGCTGAAGCTGCTCCCAGTCGGTCTGCTTCTTGTGCTTGATCCGGCAGATCAACGCAGTACGTCGAACCCACATGTGGGCATCGTCGATCCACGCCTCGATGGTCGGCTTCACCTCTTCGCGGTTCTCACCATAGACGCGCCCGATCAGATCAATCGCAATCGTGTCAACGAGATCCCACCATGCACCTTCCTTGATGAGTCGCTTGTAGAGCGGAATCAGCGACGGCCGAATGAACTTCTCATACTTGCACGCCACGAAGAGCGCCGCATATTTCTCCTCTCGGTGCGGAAGATCCCACAGCGCGACGATCACACGCTTATATTGCGCCTGGTTTGTGATCTCAAATCGTTGTCGGAGTTCGCGGTAGATCGGCTGGCGCACCGGCGTCGGGATTCCGTAGAACGGCATGTCAGTCTTCAGGTATGCAGCCATCGGCACGGCCTGGGCCGGATCGGCCAGCTTTGCGTAACGGCTTTGCACGAAGCTCACGAGTTCATTGGTGAGTGCGTCGGTCGGCATGGCGAATTGCGTCCTTTATCCTTCAAGAGCGCGCAGGACGGCACGGGCAGGTGCACCGTCGGCGCCTTCGATCTTGAGCGGCAGGCACACAAGGTCATACGCACCAGGCTCAACGCCCGACAGATCGAGGCTTTCGATGATCCAGATCCCGGCGGAAAGCAGTATCCGATGCGTTTCGGTCCCACCGGCGTCATCGGCGCCAATGGAAAGATAGTCGATGCCGATCGCCATGACGCTGACCTCGGCAAGGTACTCGGCAGCATCCGGCGCAAGGTGAACGAAGCCCTTGTTGAACGGCTGATTGACCCAACGGCGCTTCGAGTTGTCGGTCTTCAAGAGGATTCGTTCCCCGGCATGAACATCAGCATGACGCAGCACGTCGGCGTGAATGGACGCGACATCCTCAACAGCGATCACACGGGCCGGACCGACGAGCGCCTCGATTGGAGCGCGCTCAATCGACACTCCGTCTCGTATGAAGTGCAGCGGCGCATCGACATGCGTGCCCGTGTGAGCACTCATCGCGAACCGGGAAACGTTGCAGACATCACCGCGTCCGATGTCCGCAACACGGTCTCGTGTGAACGGCGGATCGCCTGGCCAGACCACGATGTCCGGACTGAGCGTGATGGAAATGTCGATCCAATCGGTGTGCATCAATGACAGAGTCCGTGTGCGGGATCGCACCGGTACTGTGACGGATACACACGTTCCCTTCAAGTTGGGATGCCGCGAATTGCCATCCCGGCACCGGATTGTGGCTGTGGGGGGTCGTGGGTGTTGGTCAGCAGCCGAAGCCGTAGTTCGCAAGGAGAATCCCGAGATCGGACTGGTCGGTATCGCCATCACCATCGATGTCGCCGCCATCGTCGATTTCGTAGCAGGCGAGCAGGATGCCAAGATCAGACTGATCGACGCACCCATCGCCGTTGAGATCACCGGGAACTCCGGTCGATTCGTAAACGATCGTGACAACAGCATCCTGCGATTGGCCCGAGGTCGTCACGACATGGAAGGTGAACTGGTCGGTACCACACGCATCCTCGTCTGGGACCATGATGCGGTAGGCGGATGTCGAACCGGTGTGGACGAGCGCCTGGGTCGGCGCGGTGACGATGGTATACGTCGCATCCGCGGGATCGTCATCAAACGTCGCCGGCAACTCGACGACGAACGCCTCGTTGTCGAGCACATACTTCGTATAGCTGAACACGACGGGCGTCGGCCCGACTGGTGACGGCGCGTCGAAGGCGATATCAAGCGTCACGGGTTCACTACGGACGACCATGCCGTTCGCGAAGTACGCCTCCGCCTGGACCTGCACGGGTCCGGCACCGAATACCTGGCCGTGGATCGTGAAGCTCGCCGGCGAGGATGCGGACGCTGCGATCACACGACTGCCCTGCATCAATCGCAGTTCATCGACCTGTCCGCCGCCGGCATCAAGATCGAACTGGAACGCCGTGGTGAGATCACCGTTGGTGGTTGTGGGGGTGATCGACGCGGACCGACCGGTGTTATCGACGACCATGCCGAAGAGACGTCGCCCTGCGGCGCGAACAAACGAGTTGTCATAGCCGAGGACTCGCATCTCGTGATAGCCGTCATCCAGTTCGGTGGTGTCGATTGTCAGCAGTTGTCCGTTGGGGATGAACTGGTTGAGGTCACCGTCGATGAACAGGTCGAAACCGTCGATGTTCGCAACGGGATTGGGAGCTTCGCCCATGGGGATAAGAACGAGTTCCCCGGACACCGGGTCCTCAGGCTCGCCGTATACCGACACGATTGGGACATAGGTGAACGTGCGAGTCAGCGGATCACCGTAGAGCAGCATCTGAAACGGCACGTACCGGGCGCTGCGGAAGTAGGCTTCGCCGAGCGCCATGCCTTGGAAATAGCGCAAGTGCGTGTTGGCGTGTGGGAACTTGCCGGTGTAGTTGCATGGTTCCTGTACAGCGCCAAGGCTGCCGCTTGCGCCCTTGACAATCCAACGTGAGACCTTCACCTGGCTTGAGATGTCGAACGTAGCCGCCCAACTCGTGAGATGGTCGCAGAACGCGCCGGGGATGAGCGTGAAGTCGCCGCCGTCGATGTTCGGGCTGGCGGCGCCGGTCATGATACCGAGGCAGTCGTGCCGTCCGATGGGCAGCACGCCGTCGATCTTCTCAGCTTCGCCGCCGAATGTGATGATGTTGCTGACTGTCGCGTTGAATTGCGTCGCCCGCACGTTGCGCGCCGGATCGGCCTCATTGTTCATGAAGTAGAATGTCCCGTCGGGGCGTGTGCCGTCCGCAGCGACGCTGCGGTCAACCAGTTCGATGATCTCGCTGATGGTGTTGCCGCGCTCGCCGGTGTACCCGAGCATGGCGCCGATGAAGTACCGTCGGGCATTGGCATCCTCGCTCGGCTCACCGGTGCGCCACGCGACGGCGTTGTCGAACGCGATCGGGCTGATGTCGGTCGAGTAGAACCCGTTGAGTAGCCCCACGCCGACCGGGCCGTTCAGCAGGTCATCTTTCAGGTATGCCATCGTGTACGCTGAGCCGATGGCAAAACGCGTGACGGCCGCGCATCCGTCGGTGACATAACCCGCAGCGGAGATGGCGAAGGGCGCGCCGGGCATGACGACGATGTATTCGACGTGACCGGCGATGTCGTGATTGGCAAGTGCGCCGAACAGGCCGTCGAGGTTCGCCTCGGCGAACGCGGCGTAGGTAGCCGCGGTCGGATTCATGTAGACGATGTTACGCTCGGGGATGTCGCGGGCATGACGGTAGTAGTTCCCGACGTACATGGACTCCGCGCTGGCGGGATCAATGATGATGAGCGCGTTCTCGCCGGTGCTTTCAGCCGAGGCCCGGCCGACGACGAGGAGGCTGACGATGCCGATCAGGGCGATGCTGCGATGCAAGTGGACGCCTGTGGTGTGGGAGCGCGTAACCATCGTCTTTCACCTTTCTCTCTCTGCCTGCCGGCAGCGGCGGAGGCTGCCCGCGTGGGGATCGAAGCTCGGTTCCCAAGTGTGACCGATCGAGCAACGATTGCAACGCGGGAACCGACAAACGGTGCAACACAGCGACGAAAGGCGCGTCAATTGCGGTACCGGTTCCGGTTATGCGGGCACGGTTCGTCGCGTAGCCGAACAGATACCAATCACACCGCGCCGAACTCGCAGCCGCTCAGCGCCTACACTGTGTCACTTAGCACCGCAGTGTGCGGCGCATTGGCGATGACCCGTGTTGGAGCGGCGGAAGTGCAACTGATCTGTGAAGTGATTCCCAGGCGTGACGCCACGACCACGCAGCTTCAGGACCTTGGCCGGGCGCTGGAGCGATGGAAGGATGCGGTCTTGCCGGGCCTCGGTCTGCGCGGCGAGCTCGTGCGAGGCTCGCTGGATGACCTGCTCAGCGGTGAGTTGCCGACGCCGGCTGGGATCCTGATCGCCAACTGCGCCCGTTCGCTCCTGCAGCAGCGCAACGTCGATGCAGCGATTCGCGCATACCTGATGCAACTCGCTTCGCGGAACTGGGATGCAGTGAACCTCGACGCCGAAGCGCTGGCGCGCCGAACGGTGTGTGGTGTGATCACATTGTCCAGCGGTGATCAACAAGAAGTGCCGACGCCTGAGCAACTGCACGATGCGTTCGCCAGCCTGCGCACCGCACTTCCCGCATCCGTCGTCAGTTCCGTCAAACTCAAGCGTCTCGTCTCCGACACGACCGATTCGTTGCGCGACGCTGCGGAGGAATGGAGCAGCGACGAAGACGACGGCTGATGAGCGAGTGCGGCACGTGGGGGTCCGCGAAGCCGCGAGCGGCTTATGTCGTCATCAGTGTGAACAATCGCTCTAGTGTGGTTTGGTTCTCGATGTTCATGATGAGCGTCTGCAGTTCATCGCACGCCTGCTCGCCGACGACGGCCGCGCCGAGCGCGTTGAACTTCACTGCGATCTCATCCTCGGTCATCGGGTCACGTGGGTCGCCCTTGGGAACATCGACGCGCTGCTCGTGGCTCGTCCCATCCGTGAGTGTGATTGTCACACGGCTGGGCTGGAACTTCGGGAAGAGCGCCTCGAACTCATCGTTCGGAACAACCTTGATCTTGTCCATTACCGGAATCAGCGCCGGGTCGTCGATGCGCTCCTGCTTGAACTGGAGCGGCGTCACCATGCCGTCCACAAGTCCGACCGCGAGCGAGTACGGCAGTGAGTGATCGGCCGTCTCCTTGCTCGTTGGGCGATACTTGGCGGAGTCGCCGAGGATGTCCGCGGCACGAGCGATGACCTCGGCCTTGATCTCCGCGACATCGTCTGGGTCGATCTTGTGATCGGCGACGATCTTCATCATCGCGGTGAGCGGCGCGTGACTGAGCGCTTCGATCGGGAAGCTCTTCATCCCACAGTCGATGATCTTATAGTGATCCCTACGATTCGTCGGGAGGTTATCCGTGAGCATGTCGAGATGGAATGACCCGCCGAACTTCTTGAAGCAGTGGAGCAGGCCTTCTTTGCCGTCGATCACGTGCTCAGGTCCGGTGTAACCGCGCTGCGCGAGGAGCGCCGCTTCGACGCCCGCGCGCGTGGCCATCGGATCAACGGTGTTCTTCATGTTCGTGAGCTTGCCCGCCGTCACCGCGCCCAAGCACATCGAAGGCGAGGCGCTGATGCCGATCGCCTGCTGGATCTGCTCAGCGGTGAGGCCGAGGATTCGACCCGCGACGAGCGGTGATGCGATGCATGTGATCGTCGCGTGATGCCAGCCGTATTCTCGCACGCCTGGGTCGCCGAACTCCGCGAGGCGCATCTCGACCTCGTGACCGATGATCGTGCCGAGGATCAACTCCTTACCGCCGAGGCCGAGCATTTCGCAGGGCGAGAGTGCTGCGGGGATGATATCCGTCGGATGGGCGGGGTCCGCCTTCCAGTAGATGTCGTTGTAATCCATCGCGCGGATGCACAGCGCGTTGAGCAGCGCAGCGGTGACGGGGTCTGTCTTGAAGCCTCCCCCGGAAGTGCCGAAGATCGTACACGTCGGTGCGCCGCCCATCGCCTTGGCGTGCTCAAGCATGATCCGCACATCGTGTTGTTGCGATCCGCCTAGCGCGCAGCCGAAGCTGTCGAAAAGGTACAGCTTCGCGGTGTGGATCGCCTCGTCGCTGAGGTCATCGTAGCTGAGGTTCGCAGCCCACGCGGCGAGTTGGTAGGAGACGAAGTCGGTACTGCTCTTGGCTGTATCGTGACCGGCCATGGTTGATCCTCGGTTCGTGTTGGGCGGCGGCTAGTGGAAGTGTGCGGGTTCGCTCGATGTGTCGGCGCTACAGCTTGCGCACGACTTCCTCAGCGACCTCCAGTGTCGTGTTGCTCAGGCCCACGTCGTACGTGCCGACCTTGTGCTCAGCGATGACCTTCGCAACGGCGCCCTCGAGACGCTTCGCCATGTCCGTCTCGCCGAGCCAGTCAAACATCATCTTGACGGTCAGCAGCATGGCCATCGGGTTGACCTTGTACATGCCGTTGTACTTCGGCGCCGAGCCGTGCGTCGGTTCAAAGACAGCGTACTCATCGCCGATGTTTGCAGCACACGCGAAGCCCAGCCCGCCGACGAGCCCGGCGCAGAGGTCGCTGATGATGTCGCCGAACATGTTCTCCGCGATGAAGACATCGTAGTCCTGTGGGTTCTTAATCATCCACATGCACTGGGCGTCAATGTTCGTCTCCCACAGCGGAATGTCGGGGTAGTCCTTGGCGACCTCGCGCGCGGCGCGCATTATCAGCCCGCCGGTCTCGCGCAAGACGTTCGGCTTATCAACGATGGTGACGTTGCGCCGCTTGTGCGTCTTGGCGAACTCGAACGCCTGCCGACAGATCGACTCGCATCCCTGCTTGCTCATGATGCGCGTCGAGAGGGCGATGTTCTCCAAGCCCTTTTCCTTCCACTTGCCCATCTTCGGGTGGATCGACAGCGCCTCGAAGACGGATTCAGGCAGTGGGAACCACTCGACGCCGCCGTACATCCCTTCGGTGTTTTCGCGGAAGACGACCAGATCGATGTCATCACGGTAGTTCAGCGGGTTGCCAGGGTATGCCTTGCACGGGCGCATGTTCGTGTGCAGGTTGAAGAGCTGGCGCAGGCGAACGATCGGACTGAAGTAGACAAGCCCCTTGTCGCGCAGCCCCGGGTCGAGTTCCTCCGCCGCTTCATCGCGCGGCTTGCTGGTGATCGCCCCGAACAGGGCGCAATCCGTCTCCTTGAGGATCTTGATCGTGCGCTCGGGCAGCGGGTCGCCTTCGTGACACCAGAAGTCCCAGCCGATGTCAGCGGGGATGTACTCAGCATCGAACTTCATCGCGTCGAGCACGATGCGAGCAGCTTCCATCACGTCATTCCCAACGCCGTCGCCGGGCATCCATGCAATCCTGTACTTGGCCATCTCAATCCTCTTGTGGTGTCAAATCAGTGTGTCAAACAGACATCAGTCAGCGCGCGACCGGCGCATCACTGCTGGAGCATGCGTTCAAGCTGTTCGATAAGCGGCGGGACGTCGAGTTCAACTGCATCCCACAGCACGTTGAGATCGACGCGATCATAGGCATGGATGATTCGGTGACGCATGCCGATGATCTCCGTCCACTCGATCTGTGGGTGGGCCTCGCGGAACTCACGGTTCACCTTCGATGCAGCCTCGCCGATGATCTCGATCAACCGGGTCATGGCGAGGCAGAACATGTAGTCTTCGTCAAGATCCTTGCGATATCTCCCTGCGGAGAGCTCGATCGCACTCCTTGCGTGATCGAGCATATGCCGGAGCCGAACTGTATCGTCATGCCGCGACATAGATATCTCTCGCCTCCGCCAGAACCTCATCACGGAAGTACTTGCTCAGGAATCCGGCCGTGTTGAGATCGACCTTCCGGCCGAGCATCTGAGTGAGGTCAATCTCCATGCCAAAAAAAGCCCAGCCGACGCGAGTCTCCGGTTCGAACTCGATGAGGACGTCGATGTCGCTCTCGGGCGTGAAGTCGTCACGCAGCGCGGAGCCGAAGATCGCGAGCCTGCGGATGCGGTTCGCGCGGCAGAACTCTGCGATGCGCTCCATCGGCAGTGTGTCAAGGTCGAGTGACATGGGCGGCATGATACGGTCCCGAGCGGCTTTGTGCCCGGTATGATGAGCCACTCCGGACCAGTTTGGAGCACACCCATGACTCCCGATCAGCGAGCCGCCGCAGCCCGGTACTACGACCTCCAGGCATTCCCCAACGACGTGCCTTTCTACGAGTCCCTGATCCCCTCACCGGCCGCCTCGGTGTTGGAGCTCGGCTGCGGGACGGGTCGAGTCCTCATCCCACTCGCCCACCGCTGCTCGCTGATCCAGGGCATCGAGCCGTCCTCGGCGATGCTCGGTGTCTGCCGAGCAAAGCTCGCCGCTGCCGGTCTGCCCGCCGACCGGGCACGTGTCGACGATGGTGACGCGGCCGACTTCGATCTCGGCCGAACATTCGACCTCATCACCGCTCCGTTCCGCGTCTTCCAGCTTCTCGAAACGGATGCTCAGGTCGCGGGTCTGATGCGCTGCGTTCGCAGCCATCTCGCCCCGGGCGGAACGTGCATCCTGAGCATGTTCATGCCCAACCAGACACGCGAGGACATGCCCACGAAGTGGCTGCGCGATGATGAGATGATCCAGTGGGAGAGGGAAATGGAGGGCGACCGCATCGTCTGCTCGGCGACACAGCGGCATCTCGACCCGGAGACACTCGTGCTGTATCCCGAGCTGGTTTATCGCCGATACCGCGGCAAGACGCTCGTCGAGGAGGTGATCCAGCCGATCGTAATGCGCTGCTGGTATCCCGACCAGATTCGCGATCTCGTGACTGGGCACGGCTTCCACATCATCGAAACGTGGGGCGGGTACGATGGTGAGCCATTCGGCGAAGGCCCGGAGCTTCTCATACAGTTCGGACTCAGCACATGACCTGCGCGATTCGCTGGATCACAGCTTTGGTGATCGTCACATCCCTTGGAGGATGCACGATGGACTCGACGCCTGCGCCTGCGGGAGAGATGCCCGACTTCGACGCGATGTGGGACTACGGCGATCCCGCCGCGACGGAGGAGCGGTTTCAGACCGTTCTGCGCGAGACGAAGGACACCGAGGATGCTTCGTACCGCGCGCAGCTTCTCACACAAATCGCCCGGGCGCAAGGACTGCAGCGCCGGTTCGACGATGCGCACGGGACGCTTGATGCGGTCGATGCGATGCAGGTGAGGGATGTGCCGATCGTGCGTGTGCGTTCTCTGCTTGAGCGGGGCAGGGTGCATAACTCATCCGGGCATGTTGACCAGGCCCGGCCTCTGTTCGCCCTCGCGTGGGAGTCGGCCCGGGCGAACAGCCTGGATGGCTCCGCAGTGGACGCCGCGCACATGATGGGCATCGTCGAACCGCCCGAGAGTGCCCTGGCATGGAACGAACGCGCCCTTGAGCTTGCCCGATCCTCATCCGACCCAATAGCGAGGAAATGGCTCGGTTCGCTCTACAACAACATCGGCTGGACGTACCACGGCCAAGGCGAATACACGAAGGCGCTGGAGCTCTTCGAGGCGGCGCTGCGGTTCCGTGAGGAGCAAGGCGACGCGACGACCATCCGCATTGCGAAGTGGTGCATCGCGCGCACGTTGCGCTCGCTGGACCGTGTCGAGGAGGCGCTCGCCATGCAGCGCGAGCTGGAGAAGGAGATCCGGACGCTCGACAACCCGGATGGCTACATTTACGAGGAACTGGCCGAATGCCTGCACGCTCTGGAGCGAGAAGGTGAAGCGGTCCCCCACTTCCATCGGGCGCACGAACTGCTCTCGAAGGATACCTGGTTCGTCGAAAACGAACCGGAGCGCCTCGCGCGCCTCGCTGAATTGGGCAAAGTCCGCAGGTAGCAAAGTCCGCAGGTAGCGTCGCTCGTCAGAAGCCGAGCCGCTGACGCACGAGGTTCTCCGCGCCACCCGCCACGATGACCTCTTGCGGCACGACGCCGAGCGGCGGAAACGGGTACTCCTTGCCTTCGCAACGAATGACCGACGCACGGTAGTCGATTTCAAGCGTCGGGCCTGGGATCGTCGCTGCCTCTTCACCTGCGTATCGCTCGTGCAGATCATCGCTGAGCTGTGGGCACAGAAGCACGATGAACCCGTTGTTGAAGGCATTGCGCATGTACGTTTGACTGGCCGAAGCTGCGATGACGCACTGGATGCCGCTGAGCGCCAGGCAGGTCGCTGCCTGTTCGCGTGACGAACCGGTACCGAAGTTTCGGCCGGCAACGATCATGTCGCCTTCGCGGGCGATCTGTTGGAAGGCTGGGTCGTAGTTCTCCATCGCCGCAGCAGCCATCTGTTCGGGCGTGACGTCGTCGCGGTACGTCATCTTCCCCGAGTAGATGCCATCCGTGTTGAGGTTGTCGACGGGCAGGTAGAGCGCCCGACCTTTCATCAGTGCGGGGAAACCTTCGATGATCTCCGTCTTTCCCGCATCGCGCATTGCTTCGCCGTGCACGATCTTTGTCACGACAGGGGGTGTGTGCTCGAAGGGAGTCGGGGAGCAGATGTACCCTGCAGCGGCGGAGGCTGCCACGACCGCCGGGCTGGCGAGGTAAGCCTGTGCGTCCCGACTGCCCATGCGTCCCTTGAAGTTGCGATTCGTCGCGCTGATAGCCACCTCGCCGGAATTCAGCGTGCCCGCCCCGAGCCCGATGCACGTCCCACACCCGGACGGGAGCGGAATCGCCCCGGCATCGAGCAGCGTTCGCCAGTAACCCATCTCCTCAGCCTGTCTCTGGATGTTCGCCGACGCCGCAGCCACGTAGAACTCGACGTGATCCGCGATCTTCTTGCCGGCAAGAACATGCGCCGCCTCAGCAAGATCTTCCAATCGCCCGTTGACGCAACTGAGCAGATACGCCTTGTCCACACAGACCTTCTTCTTATCGATCTGAGGCAGTGAGTGCATCACCTTCACATGATCCGGCCCGGACACGTGCGGGATGACGGTGGACAGATCAAGCGACAGCTCGACCGTGTAGTGCGCATCCGGGTCAGCCTCGGTGCGCTGCTCGAACCAACGGTCAACGTCCGCTCGTGTGTACTTCACGGAATCGCCGCCAAGCGTCGCCATGAAGTCCGCCCGTTCGTAGAGGAAGTCGCGCAGCCGATCGTCGAACGGGAACACGCCCGCAAGCGCGCCCCACTCGGTCGTCATGTTCGCAATGCTCATTCGTTGGTCGATCGACAGGCCCGCAACACCGTCGCCGACGAACTCGACCGCCATGTTGAGCACATCATCGTCGTTGAACGTGCCGCACAGTGCGATGATGACATCCTTGCCGACGACGCCCGGCTGAAGCTCGCCGAAGAGCCGCACCTTGGCGATCTGCGGCACCTGCCACCACGTTTGCCCCGTCGCCCAGATGGATGCAGCGTCCGTGCGGACGACAGGCGTACCGAGCGCCGCAAGCGCGCCGTAGAGGTTCGAGTGTGAATCGCTGCCGACGACCATGCTGCCGGGCGTGACGTAGCCGTACTCGACCATGACTTGGTGGCTGATGCCCGTCCCCGCCGGGTGGAAGCAGATGTCGTGCTCACGGGCAAACTGCTCGATCTTCGTGTACTTGGCCAGATTGTCCGGCGACGTGTTCTGGATGTCGTGGTCAATCGCGAAGACCGGCTGGGTCGGGTCGAAGACGTTGCAGGCGCCGATCGACTGGAACTTGTTGATGACAGCCGACGTGTTGTCGTGCGTCATGATGTGTTTGGGGCAGATGGCGATGAAGTCGCCTGCGTGGACCAGTCGGCCTGACTCTAGGCCACCGGCATGGGCGGTGACGATCTTCTCGATGAGCGTTTGCGACATGGCGATCTCTCCTGACGGGACGTGTGAGGCGAGCACGATATCAGTTTGGCTCGCGCGCCAACAGAGCAACCAACCCTAATATGTCCCAAATCGGCGGCTGGCGATCTCACATGCGCAGCACGCGAACCAACGCCCGAGAATCTTCGTCAACTCGACGAGTCGGCGCGACCCTCTCGCAAGCAGGGGGAGTATCAATCCTCAGCGCGATCGCCCCGGACCGGCTCAACACGGCTCAGCGAACGCACGATGACAACGGGGTGGCTCCCGCCGCTGACGACCGATGATCCGGTCGCCCAGCGCCGTCACCCGATTCAGCTATACTCCCGGCGCACGGGCTGGGGGTACTGGTATCTCTCACCGCTCCCCGCGACTGCGCCGAGGAAGGTCCGCCTGTTTCGCCATGACGATGCCACTCCCGGTCACTCTGATCTGCCTGCTCTGCACGATCTGGATCACGTGGCACGTCTTTCGGCAGTACGCACGCCGGGCTCACGACCTGCTGAGTTATCGCAACTTCTTTCTGCTCGGGTTCGTTCACTTCCAGTGCCTGAGCGGCTTCCTGAGCGGCCTGACGGGCCAGCCGTGGCGGGGTCAGCCCTTCGCCACGCGCAGCTACTACATCTATGCGATCGGCCTTGTGCTCTTCACCGTCACGTTTTTCTGGGCATACGGACGGACCAAGATCCCACGCATCGTCGGCAAGATCTTCCCGACGCACAGCCCCGAGCCTGCCACGATTTGGGTCCTGGCGGGCATCGTGCTCGGCGTCGTCATGGGCATCATGAGCATTGTCGTCGTCAGGCTCGGCGTGCCGTTCATCTCACAGTTCGCCGCCCAGACGGTGTTCGGCGGATTGATCTTTGCCGTCGTCCTGGCGACATACTTGTGGGTGCGGTCGCCGGCGAATCCGTTTTTCGCGATTCTCTTCCTCGCGCTGCCCGCCTTCACACTTTTCCTGTCCACTGTAGGCACGCACGGGCGGCGCGAGCTGGTCAGCGTGCTGCTCGCCATCATCTGGGCGATGTACATCTTCAAGTGGCGGTACGACCCCGCCATCCGCACCCTCGCGCGATTCGCCGTCGTCAGCGCTCTGGCCCTTGTCCTGCTCGTCGGCTATACCGCCGTGCGAGGGTCCGCCAAGGACAGGTTCGGCCTGGACGAGAACGATGTCATCGCCGTCACCAAGACCAGACTGAACCAGTTGAAGCAGGCGAGCCTGACCGAGAGCGGCCTGATGCCCATCATCTTCACGGACACAGCCCTGTGCTCGGTCCTCACCATTGATCGCTGGGGCACGGACAACAAACCGCACGAGCCGTTCTTCTCAATCAAGTACTTCCTGCTGAACCCCGTCCCTCGTCAATGGTGGCCCGACAAACCGATCGGGTTCGGCAAGACGCTGCCCGAGTCGCTGAACAAGATCGAGTTCAACATCGTGACGTTCGGTCCGGGGGTCATCGGACACGGCTGGCACGAAATGGGGATCTTCGGCATCCCCTTCTATGGCCTGGTCTTTGGTTTCCTCTGCAAAGCGATGGACCGGAAGCTTTTTCGGCAGGTGCTCAACCCGTTCTTCGTCGCGGCGGCCGGGTCGCTGCTCGGCCACGCCGTCGGAATGCCTCGCGGCGACATCGGCGTCTTCATGGTCAACGCCATCGGTGCGCTCATCGCGACGTTCGGCGTCATGGTCCTGCTCGGCTTCCTGTCGGGTGGGAGCGGTGCGTCGGCGGCGGAAGAGCGACTCCAGGAGATGGAGGCAGCACAGTACGACGACCAGGATTGGTCACCGCTTTACGATGAAGATGAGTCGTACGCCGCGTTCGATGATGCGGAACCTGCCGAGTTGTACGACGAGTCCGCCGCGGCAACGTCACATGACACGTGAAACACAGGCCCGGTAGTCGTTTTGCAGCGCTGTGTCCCGATGTCAATAGTTCGGTGTGGGTGCCCGGAAGTCCGCGAAATTGATGCCCCGGAAGTACTCGATCGTCTGAACCAGCCCTTCGCGCAGAGGCACCTTCGGCTCCCAGCCAAGCTTCTCTCTGGCGAGATCAATGATCGGCTTGCGCTGCGTCGGGTCGTCGGCAGGTAATGAGCGGTAGATGAGCTTGGACCGCGCGCCAGTTAACTCGATCACCAGTTCAGCAAGCTCCTTGATTGTGAACTCGCCGGGATTCCCAAGATTCACTGGGCCGACGAAATCGTCCGGCCCGTTCATCATCCGAATGATCCCCTCGACAAGATCATCGACATAGCAGAACGCCCGCGTCTGCGATCCATCGCCGAAGATCGTCAGATCCTCGCCTTGAAGCGCCTGGCGGATGAAGTTGCTCACGACCCGGCCGTCGAACGGATGCATCCTCGGGCCGTAGGTGTTGAAGATGCGGACGACGCGGATGTTGACCTTGTTCTTGCGGTGGTAGTCGAAGAAGAGCGTCTCGGCCGCCCGCTTGCCCTCGTCGTAGCAGGCCCGCGTGCCGATCGGATTGACGTTGCCGCGGTAGGATTCCGGCTGCGGGTGGATCTCCGGATCGCCGTAGACTTCGCTGGTCGACGCCTGGAGCACCTTCGCGCCGGTTCGCTTGGCCATGCCGAGCATGTTGGTCGCCCCGAGGATCGAGGTTTTCATCGTCTTGATGGGGTTGTACTGGTAGTGTCCGGGCGCGGCGGGGCAGGCCATGTTGTAGATCTCGTCCACCTCAATCCAGAGCGAGTGCGTGATGTCGTGGCGGATCAACTCGAAGTTCGCTTTGTCCAGCAGGTGGGCGACATTGAACTTCTGGCTCGTGAAGAAGTTGTCGACGCAGATGACGTCGTGTCCCTGCTCGACGAGACGCTCACAGAGGAATGAGCCGAGGAACCCCGCGCCCCCGGTGACAAGAACCCGCTTCAGTGATGCATCGGCCATGACGTAGCGCTCCGAACAAGGTGGTTCCCGACAGCATAGCGTCCGGCGGAGGATCGCGCTGCACAGGTCAGCCGCGCGGAGACGCCTGCTCCCAGTTGAGTTGATAGACGAGCTGCTCGAGCTGCACCGCGAGATCAACGCCCACGACCGCAACGGACGAATCCAACCGAAGCCGCTTCGGGGCGAAGTTCAGAATTCCCTCGATGCCCGCCGCGACGACGCGCTCCGCCAGCGGCTGCACCTCACCGGCGGGGACGGCCAGCAGCGCAAGCCGCACGCCCGTCTTGCTGACGAATTCCTCAATCTCCGTGGCCGGCCGAACCATGTGTTCACCCATCGTCAACCCGATGACCGCTACATCCCGATCGAAGACAGCCGCGAGATCGAAACCCTTTCGCAGGAATCCACTGTAGGAAACGAGCGCCCTGCCGAGATTGCCCGCCCCGATGAGGATGATCCGCCTGCGTTTGTCCGTACCCAGTATCCGGCGAAGCTGCGAGACGAGGTCGGGCACCTGATACCCCACGCCCGGCTGCCCGAACTGGCCGAAGTGCGTCAGATCCTTGCGCACCTGAGCTCCGGTGAATCCGAGCAACATCCCCAGCTCGCGCGACGAGATCGTCCGCCGGTCTTCTTCGATAAGCCCTTCCAGTTCGCGCAGGTACAGACTCAGCCGACGCACCGCCGGATCAGGAATCCCCGATCTGTCACGATCAGCACCGGCCACAATCCCGCCTCCGCTATGCAAGCACACCCGCCTGCTGCATCCACGTCCACTGCGCCGCCAGGCCGTCACGCAGGCACGTCCCCGGCTCAAACCCCAACTCGGCGCGCGAGCGCGTCAAATCCGCATACGTCCGATCAACATCACCGGCGCGCTGCGGCTCTCGCACGATCGCAGCTTCACGATCCAGCGTCGTCTCGATCGCTGCGATCAGATCGTCAAGACGGACCGGCTGATTGCCGCCGAGGTTGTAAACGCGAAATGCCCCGTGCCGACCGCAGTCGTCGAGCGCAGCGAGCACGCCGCGAATGATGTCGTCGATGAACGTGTAGTCCCGGCTCGTCGAGCCGTCGCCGTACATCGTGATCGGCTCGCCTCGCGCGATCTTCCGCATGAACAGATGGATGGCCAGATCCGGGCGCTGGCGTGGGCCGAACACCGTGAAGAAACGCAGCGCGGTGACGGGTAGATCGTGCAGGTGGCTGAACGCATGCGCGAGCAACTCGCAGGATCGCTTCGTCGCTGCATACGGGCTGATCGGTTCCTCGACGGGATCATCCTCAGCAAAGGGCACCTTCCGGTTGTTCCCGTAGACGGATGAACTCGATGCGAGGATGAAGCGCTTCACGCCCGCCCGCACCGCAGCGTCGAGCATGACGGTCGTACCGACCACGTTCGTCGTTGCGTACAGCACCGGATCACGGACGCTCGGGATGACGCCGGCACATGCGCCCAAGTGGATAATCACATCTGGATGGAATCGGTCGAGCACAGCCGCGACCGCAGCCTGATCGCAGAAGTCCGCCTCGAACAGCTCGCCGCCGGCTGTGCACACATCCGAAGCATTCCTGCGTTTGATGCGTGGATCGTAGAGGTCGCTGAAACTGTCAAGGATGGCGACGGCATCACCGCGACGAAGGAACGCCTCCGCAAGGTGTGATCCGATGAATCCCGCTCCACCCGTGATAAGGACACGTTGGCTCATGGAGGCATCCCAAGTGCGTGTGACGAAAGGCGACGCTTCAGTTGTTCGGTGCGGCGGCCGCGTGCTGCAGGATAGCTCCTTCACGATCCCGACGCACGGGCGCATCACCGTTCATGCGCAAGGCCGCGCGACCGATCCTGGTACACTGGCTGCCCGGCTTCTTCTCGTGCGTCCGACTTAAGAAGGTAGCTCGCCGATGCGTGATGTGGACAAGCAGTTGCAGAAGGTTGACGCCCTGATGCGCGACGGACACACCAACGAAGCGCACGCGCTGTGTGAGCAGATCGTGGCGTCCGCACCCGATCATGCCGGGGCTCGCCATCGCCTTGGTGTGATCCTCGAACACCAAGGCCAGCTTTATGAGGCGATCACCGCCTTGAGGGAAGCTGTGGCGCTCGACGGCCGATCGGGCAAGATCCGTATCTCGCTTGGGAAAGCGCTCTTGGCAGCGCGCGAGCACGACGAGGCAATCGATCAGTTCAAGATCGGCTGTCGGCTTGACCCGCGAAAGCCCGAGCCGTTCTTCCAACTCGCTGTTGCATGCGAGGCGATCGAGGATCTCCAGGGCGCGGTGGAGAACTACCAGGCAGCGATCAATCAAGGCAGGAACTGGCCGGCGCCTCGCCTGAACCTCGCTCGCACGCTCAGCAAACTGCGGAGGCCTGACGAGGCGATCCGGTCGCTGAAGCCCTTGCTGGACCGCGATCCGAACCAGCCTGACGCCTTGGCGGAACTTGCGAGGGCGCACCTGACCGCGGGTCGAACCGATGAGGCGATGTCGCTGGCGAAGAAGGCCGCCACGACCAACCCGCGGAATCCGCGCGCGCACCTGATTGTGGGCAATGCCCTGCTCGCTCGCGGCATGATCGGCGAAGCGATCGCTACGCTCCAGGCGGTCGCTGCGGCTGCACCGAACTGGCAGGAAGCCCAGACCGCCGTCGCGACCGCGCTCAAGTCCACAGGCCGCATGGACGAAGCGGAGCCGTACTACGAGAAAGCGGCACAGTTAAGCCCAATCGCCCCGAGCGTTCTGTGCGATCTGGGATTCATGAAGCTCAACGTGCGCAAATTCGACGAATCACACGAAGCATTTGACCTCGCGCTGGTCCGACGCCCCGACGATGCAAACGCCATCGCGGGTAAGGCGGTGGTGCTTGACTTCCTCAGCGAACTGGATGAGGCGTACGACCTTCTTACGCCGGTGGTCGATGCGCATCCGTCCAACAGCAACGTACTCGTCGCGCTGGGTACGGTTGGTCGCAAGCTCAAACGCTTCAGTGAAACAGCTCCGATACTGGAGCGCGCGATCGCATCAGGTTCACTGCCGCGATCCGCGGAGCGCCGCGTGTGCCTGACGCTCGCCAACTTATACGATGCGGCAGGCGAGTATGACAAAGCCTGGCACTCCGCCTCGCACGGCAACAAACGCCAACCATGTCCGCCCCGCGCCCGGCGAGCCTTCCGTGACCGGTTCCGGCAACTGATCGACCTCTTCACGAGCGACTTTCTCGATCAGGCGCCACGAGCAACCGAGACATCACAGACAACGATCATCGTTTGCGGAATGCCGCGATCTGGGACGAGCCTCGTCGAACAGATCCTCGCCTCACATCCGCACGTACACGGCTGTGGTGAGCTGCCCGATCTGCCCCGGATCGCACAGAGATCGGCCCAAATGATCGGGAGCGGCACGCCCTATCCACTCTGCCTTGCGCAGGCGAGCGGCGAGCATCTCACACAGCTCGGGCGAACCTATCTTGACGTGCTCGAAGGACACTCGGCAACGGCGGCGCGCATCACGGACAAGCTCCCCCACAACTTCCTGCACCTCGGTTTCCTCTCGCTGATCCAGCCGAATTGCAGAATCATTCACTGCACACGTCACCCGCTGGATACCTGCATTTCCTGCTTCTTCCACGACTTCCTCGGCACGCACGCATACACATCCGATCTCAGCGCGCTCGGCGAGTACTACCGCCTGTATCGCGGTCTCATGCGTCACTGGCGCGATGTGCTTGATATCCGAATGCTCGATGTATCATATGAAACGCTCGTCGATGAGCAGGAGAAGACGAGCCGGGAGATGATCGCCTTCTGCGGCTTGGAATGGGATGATGCCTGCCTGCGGTTTCACAAGTCAAAGCGCATCGTCAACAGCCTGAGCTACGATCAGGTGCGCCAACCGATATATCGCAAGTCCATTCGGAGGTTCGACAACTATCAGCCGCACCTGGGCCCGCTTGTGAGCGCACTCGGCGATGAGCTTGGCGCTCAGCCGTAGTCGAACGCATCGCGCTATCGTAGCGAATCGCCGCTGACCGATCACAGCGTCCCGTTCCGGAGAGGTGTGCTGCCAAGTCGTTCTGCGATCAGAAACGCCATCTCAAGCGCCTGCTCCCAGTTGAGCCTGGGGTCGCATTTGGTCGTGTACTGAAGGTCGAGATCACACTCGCTCACGCCCGACGCGCCGCCGATACACTCCGTGACGTGCTCGCCCGTGAGTTCGAAATGGACGCCGCACAGATACCCATACTTCGCCTTGTGCACGTTGATGCAGGTGTCGAGCTCCCGCAGGATCTCGTTGAAGTTGCGCGTCTTCTGGCCGGTGCTCGTCTGCGTCGTATTGCCGTGCATCGGATCGCACACCCATACGACCTTGTGCTCAGTCGAACGCACGACGTCGATGAGCTTCGGCAGGCAATCCTCGACGCGATCGGCGCCAAAACGTGTGATCAGCGTGATCCGACCCGGCACGCTGTCCGGATCAAGAATGTCCAGTAGTTCCCGCAGCTCGCTCGGCTTGATCGAAGGCCCCACCTTGATGCCGATCGGGTTGCTGATCCCGCGCATGAACTCGACATGCGCGCCATTTGGATCTCGCGTTCGGTCGCCAATCCAAGGCATGTGCGTCGTGAGGTCGTAATACGCAGCCCGTCTGGGCACCGTGCGGGTCTGCGCCGATTCATACAGCAGGTTCAGCGCCTCGTGACTGCAATAAAAGTCAACGCGGCTGAGATCTTCGACGCTCCGGTCACCCAATGCCTCCATGAACCGCAGCGCTTCACTTAGTTCCGTCGCCATCGCCTCGTACTTCTCGCGAACTTCTTGTGCGACGTGGTCCTTCTTCAGAAACGCGAGATCCCAGTACTCCGGATGATGCAGATCCGCGAAACCCGTCTCCGTCAAGCTGCGAATGAAGTTCAGCGTCAGCGCCGCGTGCTGGTACGCGTCGATCATGCGATGCGGGTCCGGCCGGCGGGCCTGCGCCGTGAACTCACACCGGTTGATGAGATCACCGCGGTAGCTGGGCAGCGTCACGTCACCGATCGTCTCAGTATCGCAGGATCGCGGCTTCGCATACTGGCCTGCCAGTCTGCCGACGCGAATCACTGGTTTTTTCAGACCATGTGTGATGACAAGCGACATTTGCAGCAGAATCTTCAGCTTGTTGGTGATGATGTCCGGCCGGCAATCGCTCAGCATCTCCGCGCAGGCGCCGCCCTGGAGGAAGAAACGCCTGCCCTCCGCGGCCTCAGCCATCAACACCTTGAGGCGCTCGATGCCCCAGCTTGTAACGAGCGGCGGAAACATCCGGAGGCGCTGCACGGCCTCGCGGACCGCATCGTCATCGTCGTATACGACTTGCTGCAGCGCGACATGCTGCTTCCATGACATCGGTGACCAGTTACCATCCATCGCCGTCACGTTTGCCTCCCTGCGATCGCGCCGCCCAACCCGCCACTTACCAGCGTCGGGCGACTCACACCGGCCTCGCCGCTCGATCAGGATCACCTCTCGCCTGGCCCGGAAGCCGGGCGTTCAATCCCGCTCACGAGCGCCGGCCAAGCTTCATTCAGGTCATCGACCGACCATGCCTGATCGAGGCGCCCCGCGCGATACACACGCATTTCCGCAGCAACCCAGTTGCCGATGAACACGATGGCGTAGACGCTCGGTGCGTCAGCCGTCGCCTCTTGCACAAACCCCCGCATGTCGCCCAGAGCAAAGGGCCTAGGATGCGTCAGACCCGGCAGGCGTTCGCCGCGGATGCTCAGCACAAAGGCCATCTGCTGCGCGATCCTCACCGGGTGCCTCGGTCGCTGCACTTGATCGGCCAGCATGGCGGCGTCATGCGAGAGCACATACTCCGCCACGCCACGATCGCCGAGGCGCGTCGGAGGTTCCAAGCCGTACTCGGTGAGCCGTTCGACAAGCCCCATCTGCCACTCACCGCCGCTCGCCATGCCGTAGCTCGCCGCGACATTGCCCTTGGATGTGTGAGCGACCACGTAGTCGATCCCCGCCACCTGCTCGTGCGTCTTCCGTGGAAACGCGTAGCCCGACGGCAGGTGGAATCGCAACGGCCCGTGTGTCACGAGCAGCGACTGGACCGCGTAGTCACCATCCAAGATGATCGGCTCACCCATAGGCCCATACGCGGCGAGTTGCTCCGCGACCTCCGCCAACTGCTGACGAATCGCCAGATCCCCCCGCCGCTTGCCTGACAGCAACAGCACCGCGAGGCACAGAACACCCGTCAGCAGGGCCAGCCCGATCGCCAGGCTCGCCCGCCTCGGCTGCGTCTCACCGTTCTGAACCGGTCTGACGTGTTTTCCAGTCACGCGATCTCCTCAGCGGTCTCGCCGCACCTTCCAGTACTATCGGCTCTCACACCACCCCCAGTCTACCACCAACCGCCACCTGCCAGCTTGGCACCCGCTCTGCCTCATCCGGACCTCACTGGCAGTCCGGTGGCCGGCTGGCACACACGCAACCACTGCTGACGCAACGCCTTACGGGCTTTCATGGCCCGGCGCCCCGCCTCTGGCCCCGGCACCCTCTTTGCACAACATCACACCGTATGGTCGATCCGCGCTCCCATCCCGATGCACGAGGCAGGCTCAACCTCCTCCTTTCCGAGGCGGGTGAGCACGATGACCATTGGGCGCGACAGATGCCCCGACTCCTCGAACCGCTCGGCATCCGCTCGCTTCGCGCACAGACAGGATGCGAGGCCGCCGCCTACATCAAGAGCCAACCGATCCATATCGCCGTCGTTGACCTGTCGATCCCGCTCGACGAATGCGCTGGGACGAGGGTGCGCGTTGAACCGGGCGGCATCCGAATCCTGCAACTGCTCGCGAGGCTCCAGACGCCCCCGCCCACGGTCGTCGTTCGCAAGCGCCGCACGACGCGCGAGTCGATCCGCCAGCTCGGCGACGCCCTCCATGCTGGCGCGTTCGCCGTCGTCGATCGGCCAGTCGATCTTGAGATCATGCTCGAAACAATGCGGCGGGTGCTCCGCCGTTTCTATGCTGACGCTTGGCCCGATCCGTCCGGCTGAGCACATCGGAGTAACGTCAAACTCACGTCTTCAGAAATACGGAGAAGTCCCATGAAGGTGCGTCCCTTAGGTGACAAGATCATCATCAAGCGTGCGGAAGCCGAGACCAAGACCGACGCCGGTATCTTTCTGCCCGAATCCGCCAAGGATAGGCCCAAGCAAGGAACCGTCGAAGCCATCGGCACCGGCAAGATCAATGAAGAAACCGGCGATCGCATCCCGATGAACGTCGCCGAAGGTGATCAGGTCATCTTCACCGTGTCGTATCCAGGCCCGGAGGAGATCAAGATCGACGACCAAGAGTACCTCATCATGAATGAGAGCGCAGTCCTCGCCATCATCGACTGAGAGATCAGCCATGACCGCGCACGAACTTCGCCAGGCGCTCGGCGAACTGAAAGGCGACCGTGATCTCTCGATCATGTTCGCCCAGACGCACCCCGACGGAGCGATGCTCGCCGTCTCCGGGGCGATGCTCGTCCCTGAGGAACCCGACCACCTCGTCAAGGTCACGGACGGCCACGCCGTCTACCTCATCGACGCCGAGCGCATCGCATGGATCAAGATCGGAACCACAACACTGACATGATCGGCCGACCACAACCCACCCCCACCACGCCGATCACTTGAAAGCAGAGGAACACAGCAAATGGCTGCCAAGCAAATCGCCTTTGATCAAGACGCCCGCGAGAAGATTCTCGCCGGTATCAAGAAGCTCTCCCGTGCCGTCAAGGTCACGCTCGGCCCGTCCGGGCGCGTCGTCATCCTTGAGAAGTCCTTCGGCTCCCCCACCATCACCAAGGACGGCGTCACCG
>JAGLTS010000030.1 GCA_023135165.1 Phycisphaerales bacterium
CCCAATGATCTGTTCGATCGTGCCCCACACTGCCGCAAGACCACCGAGAATCAGTAGCGTCCTGCGCAGGAAGATCCTTGACAAACCGAGCAGCACAATCGCCAGTCCGTACGCGAACGCAGTCTGCATCCACGGCCGATGATTGTTATAGAAGACCTCAAGCGAGACCCGCCGAGCAGTGTCCTTGTCGAGCGTACCGGCGCGCTTGATGGCGATGACAAGGTCCGTCACCGCCTTCTGAATGCCCTGCTGATTCACATAGGCTGTCCGCAAAGCAGCAAGCGCCGCTTGCACATCCTCCGCGCCCGGATCGGCGGAAAAGAGTCCAACCGACAGAAAATCAGGCCCGTCCGGGCTAGGCACGATCCGCAGTTCCTTACCTTCCGCAAACGCGCCAATCGTCTCAACTGCGCTCCATGCAGCCATCGCCCGCTGCTGCTGCTTCGTTGCGCGGAACTGTGGGTCGGCTTCCCTCGCCTGCATGTATCCGTCGATGACTTCGCGCAGTCCGGCCAGATTCGCGAGTTCCACCGGTGAGAAGAACTTGCGCTTCGGGTCCAGGCCGATCTTCGTCTTGAGCGGTCGATCCTCGATCGTGATCAGCTCTTGCTCGAAGAGCGTCTCGGTGTGGAGCAGCAGATCACACAGCAACTGCACGCGATGCTTGCCTGAGAACCCGTTTGGGCCTCTGCCCTCTTTCCAATGCGCCCGTCCCGTCAGTTGGACCGCGAGGTTCTTCGCATAGGTATCCAGGGGCATCGTTCTTCCCGAGTCCTGAACCGCGATGGCGCCGATCGTCTCGACCCACTCGGGCGCCTTCTCCCGACCCCATGCGGCGGGTGTCAGGCTCAGCATCAGCACAAATAGCGGGAGAACACGCTTCATTGTGCGCCTCCTTTGCGCGAACCGAGCATCGGCACGCCGGGATGACCGTGGCTGAATACTCGGCTGTAGAACACGATGACGATCCCAACGCATAGCAGCGTGCAACCGATGTATGTGAGCGGCAGGCCCGGGTCTTTCATCACGCTGAAGACCGACACGTCATCGCCGATGTAGCTCGACTGATATACCTTCCAGCCTGCGTGCTTGAACGGATTGTTCATCCAGATGCGGTGCGGTTGCCATTTCCCATCGCCAATCTTCACCGCCACGTCGGACTCGTACGCCATGGCCATCCTGCTGCCGGGGTAATCGGTCCTGCGAAAGTCATCAAGCTGGACGGTGAAAGGCAGTTCGCGTGTCGCCGGGCCGTACCGGAGCAGACCGGGTTGACCCTCCACCGTAAATGGGACTTCGCCATTCCATGGAACATGCACAGGCTCGGTCTGCGGCCCGTCATCCAGTTTGACCAGGAGGACCGGTCGATTCGCTTCACCCGCCGGCGCTTCGACGAACTCGGTCGTGCGTTGCGCGTGTGTGAAGTGACTGAGCACACGGAACCGCATGTCATCCAACTCGACGTCGTAGGGCGGGCTGCCTTTGTGCGACACGTCGGCGATGACGCCGTCTGCCCCTTCCCGCACGGTGCGAAGCCCACCCTCGGTCCGTTGAAACACGACTCGCTGGGTTATCGATGGGCCGTGACCGAAGTGCAAGGCCGCGCCGGACGGCGTCGTGCCCTGCACGATCCGCGACATGGGCTGCGGGAAGCCGGCGAAGGCGAAATGCCGTTCGATCGTGCCCGCATCATCCGTGAGCACGACTTGGATCGCCGGGTTCTGTCCGCCCGGATCACCTTCCTGCAATCCGTCATCCCCGACCATGGCATTGCGAAACCGCGCGACCGAGACGACCCGCCAGCCTGGGAACGCCTGCTGATCCGCCTCGCCGAGCGGGAACTCCTCCCCACCAATGACGAAATGTGGACCTGTCGCGTCACCTTCCGTGGTCGGTTGCGGCTGAAACTCCTCACCGATGGGCAGCACGCGGAGGCGGATATCGTTCATGACGGGCGCCGCCTCGTCGCTCGCGGTCTGGCCGAGCCACGATCCGGTCGTTGCCGTGTGATCGAAGGCGATCTCCACCGCGTGGAACGGCTCGGCTCCGTCGTCGGTGATCTGCGATTGAGCCTCGCTGTTCGCCCAGCGGCCAACCACGGTCAGCCGAACATCACCGATGGCCATGTGCGCGTTGCGCGAGTCGATGACGGTGGATGCCTCCGTCGTGAAGCCTCCATCCTCATGCACGTGCCATTGGAGCTGGTCGCCTGCGATTTCGAGCATGTTGCTCGACATGCCCTCGCGCAGCGTGATGTGGCCTTCGACGCGTGTGAAGAGCGATGTGAACCCGCCGACGATGAGCACGACAAGCCCAGCGTGGACGAGGATGAAGCCGACGTGACGGCGTCTCCACGGGTAGCGCTCGATCACCGCGAAGAGAAGGCTGGCGCACATCCAGACCATGAGCAGGATGAACCACCATGAGCCGTACACCCGCGCCCGGGCTATCTCCGCGGTGGAGGCCGACTCGATCCACGTCCCCGCGATCAGGGCGATCGCGACGAGGATCATTCCGGGGATCACGGTTCTCAGATCGCCGACAAAACAGACGACTCGGCCGATCGGTGTCTTATGCCAAGCATGGGTATGGGCCATCGGTCATTACTTCCGTAACCCGGTTCGTCGCCGGGGCTTCTCTACGGGGTTACTTCCGGGGTGAACGCGGAACGATACCCAAGAGGAAGCGCCCGTGCACATCGAGGACACTCAACGAGCCGAGTGCGTTGTCCGGATTCGCTCGTGACGCGACACGGCGCCGGTCCGCACATTATCCCGGACAACCGCGTCGGATCTGCGTCATCCGGCGCAGCCAAAGTCCGCGAGCAGGATGGCGAGGTCCGACTGATCCGTGTCGTCATCGCCGTCGAGATCGCCGCCGGCGCTGATGCTGTATGCAGCCAACAGGATGCCCAGATCGTTCTGATCCGTGTCGTCATCGCCATTCAGATCACCGATGCACTGCGTCGCCCACGGATTGGAGACATCCGGCAGCGGTGCGATGCGCAGCAGCACTTGCCTGTATCCATATTGTGGGAGAAGCGCCGTGCCGATCACGTACGCCGTCTGATCGACGATCTTCAAGTGGCCATACTCGAATGATTCGAACATCGCCCCGTAATCATCACCATCGATCACACCATCGTTGTTCGCGTCGAGCAGATCGCCCGCTTGCAGGATGAGTTCACCGTTGTAGATGAGCACGTCGCGTTCTTGCTCATCATCGGTGAGTACCGTCCATCCATACGCTGCATTGCCTGATTCATCCACCGCAACAAACTCAGGCTCATCGATGTACGTTGCCCCAGCAAGCTGCGTGCAGTTGTTCCCCTCTTCCGCAACGATCACGCCACCGTAGGCGATAAAGCCGGTTGGCACATCGCCAGTCAGTTCGCCGCCGATCATCAGTTCGCTCCCCGAGGAGAGCGCGACCAGTTCAATGTCGGAGATAACTCGCCCACCGATCTGCTCGCCGGCGCTGAGAATCACCTGATCGTCCAGGAACACCTTGTGTTGCTCCCCGCTGGGCACTGAAGCAACCCGCCCGATGAAGTAGACCTCTCCCGTTTCTCGCAGGATCCCTGAGGGTCCAGACCTCTCTACGCACTCGAAACTGCCGATCCCTTCAAGGCTCTGAACTGGGTCACCTTCGTAAATCACCGGTTGTGCATTGAACGGAACAGCATCCTCGGTCGCGACAAACAGACCTCTACCACCGATACAAGGCAGACTGATGAACGCAAACGCATGCGGAACGCTGGCGTCATCCAATCTCACACATGTGATGCCCGCCCATGAAAGCAGCTCATAGCCGGTCCATATCTCCTCGCCCGCACCGAAGTGGAAGATGCACTCATCGCCGCCGGACCACACCAGAACGGCCTCCCTCTGGTCGAATGAGCATCCCTCGCATTCAAGCCTCCCGACAAACCCGATCTCGCCCAGCGCATTGATTGAGAAGCTCTTGACGCTGCTCAGGTCGGCGTACACCGGATCGCCTCCCGGTTCATCAGGATGCCCGATGACCGACATCGGCGCACCACCAATCACAACGTCCCCATCCAGCCAGATAACAGGGTCTTCGGTTGTTCTCCCGGTAACGGCAGGTCGTCCGTCCGGACTGACCACGAGCCTGCTAAAGCTCTCCCAGAGAACCGTCGGCGTCACATTCGCGTGCTCTCGCAATAAGACCGATGCGATAGGAACCTCAGCCGAGGTCGCGCTGACGACCAGCAGCACAGCACCGCCTCCCACGGCGCTGACACACGCGCGCCTCAAGGCGGCTACCACATGGCCGCGCATCAGTCTCGCCGTCTCTGTGTGGTACTGTCTGTTATTCATCACATGTGATTCCATAGTTCGCCAAGAGGATGCCGAGGTCGGACTGATCCACATCTCCATCGGCGTCGATATCCGCACCTTCGTTGTAGTGTAGATCGCCCGGCATCAGATCGTATGACGCGAGCAGGACTCCCAAGTCGTTCTGATCGACATCGCGGTCACCATCCACATCGCCGGGACAGTCGAACTCGCATTCATCGAGGATGCCGTTGCCGTTGCCATCCGCCGCCGTCCCTGCTGCGAGTTCACATTCATCAGGGATGCCGTTCTCGTTGCAGTCGGGACTGTCGCCGACCGCGATGTCTTCCGCGTCGTCGATGCCGTTCTGATTGCAGTCATACGGCCCGATGCGCAGAAAGTACACATCCTGCTCACTGTTGAATGTTGCGGAGTATGCGATGTTCGCGCCCAGAAGGTCGGATGTCATGCCGATGTAGTCGCCGATCTTGCTCTGGTTCGGCCAGCCAATCCACGAATCGAACGGCGGGCTGAGCACCTGATTGGGCGCCCACGTGTCGCCGGCGTCAATCGAGTACGAGTAGTACAGTTCTGATATGTTCGTTTCACCGCTGCAGCGCGTGTCATACCACACGGCGTCAATCCGGCCGTTGGGCGCAACGGACATCGTGCCGAACCACTGCCACGCATTTGTGTCAACCGGATCATCATTGATGCGGACGGGGAAGCTCCATGTTTCGCCGCGATCGGTGCTACGCGTGAACATGACGTCAAGCGGGTCATCGGCGCCCGACGGGTCGACTGAACAGAGCACATACACATTACCTCGCATCGAGCCATCCGAGTGATCCGCGGCAACCCACACCTGTCCGAGAAGGCCGCCGGGATTCGGGTCGCCACCAATCACCATCCTCCCGCCGAGACCAACTTCGGTCACCCAATCGAACGTCGGCATCACCTCCGCGTCTTGCGCATCGTCGGACCGCTCGATGACTGTGGCGCCGGAGAAAGTCCCGACGATATACAGCTCGCCGTCCGGCCCAACGTCGAGCGTGCCCCACTTCACACGGGCCGGGAACTCCATCGGTTCGATGAACGATTGCCCACCATCCGTTGAACGCGTGAACTGATCCACTCCGGTCCAGTAGAAGTACATATTGCCTCGTCCGATACCATCGGTTCTGTCAATGGCCATCCAGCCCTTGTCCCAGCCGTATGCGTAGACGCCGTCGGTCCACGTGACGCCCGCATCCGTCGAACTGTGCAGGAAGTAGTAGAACGGGTCGTCAACGAACGACAGACTGTAGTAGTAGAACACGCCGTCGGCGTTGCAGCCCACGACGGGATCGCTGCGCGCCACGCCCGGCGCGAGCACGCCCGGGAACGCCCACGTCCGCCCGCCGTCGTGGCTGTACGCGTAGCCCGCCTGACGGAAGTCCGACTCGATCGCGTCGAACTGACGCCAACCGATGACGATGCGGTTCGGCGCGGTCGGATCGACGGCGATCGTCGTCTCATTCGCCGCGTCACCGGGCGTGTTGCCGCCGAACGCATCGATGTTGACCTGCACGCTCGTGAACGGACCGCGCGTCACGAACTTCGTCGGACGGACCGGCTGCAAGGCTGGGGCGCGATCCGATGGAATCCACGGCCCGACCTCACCCGTCTCATGCGGGCCTGCCGTGTCCGCCGGATCAGCCTCCGGCTCCGCGCTTGCCTGCGCCGCGCACCAGCAACCCACACACATCACCACGACCATCGCTTGACTGACCTTCATGCCGGCTCCCTTCCACGCGCGATGCATCCCGCACGTTCCTGTCCACACCGAATCATGACCGCTGTCAGCACAGGCGTCCAGTGTTTTCCAGCCAAAACGCTGACTGACACGCGCCGGCTGCTATCCTGCACCCATGCGGATCATCGGGATCGATCCTGGGTTGCTGCGGACGGGCTATGGCTGCGTTGATGTTGCAGATGCTGCTGAGCCGACGTTTGTCGAGGCGGGCGTCTTCCGGCTCAATTCGAAGACTCCCATGGCGGATCGCCTCGGCGCACTTCACGATGACATGAGCGAGCTACTCAGTCGGCTCGAACCGAAGCGCATCGTCGTCGAGAAGCTGTACGCGCACTACAAACATCCGACGACGGCCATCGTCATGGGCCACGCGCGCGGCGTGATCCTGCTCGCTGCGATTCAGCGCGGTATTGAGGTCGATGAGCTGGGCGCGACCGAGGTCAAGAAGGCGATCACAGGCTTCGGCCACGCGACGAAAAGGCAGGTACAGCTTGCGGTGCAGGCGCAGTGCGGTCTCGCCGAGCCGCCGTCGCCGGTTGATGTGTCGGATGCGATTGCGATCGCGCTGTGTGCCGCGCGACGTGTTCGGCCGGCGCCCTTGATGTAGCGATGCGCGCTCCCCTTCGGGTCGCGGCCACACGTGATCAAGATTCATCGAAAAACAAACCATCCGTATCAGGCGACAGTTCCACGCCAACGTGTTTCGCGCCGTCGATCGTGAGTTGCCTACCGCGGCGGGTGCGCGCGAGGAAGCCGATTTGCAGCAGATAAGGCTCGACCACATCTTCAAGCGTGCCGGAGTCCTCGCCGAGCGTGGCGGCGATCGCTTCCAAGCCGACCGGCCCGCCTCGATACGTCGTGCCGATCACCTTCAGATAGCTGCGATCCAGATGATCCAGCCCCAATCGATCGACACCTTCGAGCGTCAGCGCGTCTTCAACGACCTTGGATGTCACTCGGCCCGCCGTCCGCACCTGCGCGAAGTCGCGCACGCGACGAAGCAGCCGGTTGGCGATGCGCGGCGTACCTCGTGATCGTGCGCCAATGTCACGCAACGGCGCATCGTCGAGCGTCACAGAGAGCAGCGCAGCGCTTCGGCGCAAGATGCACAGGAGATCGTCGATCTCATAGTAGCGCAGGTGGTGCGTGATGCCGAACCTGCCTCGCAGCGGCGACGTGATGAGGCCGGCCCGCGTCGTCGCGCCAATGAGGGTGAACGGCTTGATGGGGATATGCACCGTCCGTGCGTTCAGCCCGCTATCGACCTGCACATCGACGCGGAAGTCCTCCATCGCGGGATAGATGTACTCCTCGACGGCGACGGGCATGCGGTGGATCTCGTCGATGAAGAGCACATCGCGCGGGGCGAGCTTGGTGAGCGTGCCGACGAGGTCGCTGCCTCGCGTGAGCGCCGGGCCTGATGTGGTGTAGCAGGTCGATCCCATCTCGTTGGCGATGACGTGGGCGAGCGTGGTCTTGCCCAGGCCGGGCGGGCCGTGCAGCAGGATGTGCTCGGCAGGTTCGTTGCGTCCCCGCGCCGCCTCGATCGCGATGGTGATGCGTTCGATCAGGTCTCGTTGGCCGACAAACTCATCGAGCGTCGTGGGGCGCAGCGACCAGTTCTGCACCTCGTCACTGACGCTCTGCGCCTCCGCGGAAATGGTCCGTTCAATCGCCATGAGCGACATCATACGCCGAACGGGCGGTCACGGGTGAATCGTCCGCGCCAGCGGTTGGCCCTTTCAGCGCCGGGTCCGCTTGGTCCGGCGATCGCCACACGTGGTCAGTCCCGAGTAGCTCATGCGGGCCGAACTTGGCCTTGTAGTCCATCGTCCGTGCACCAACCACCCAGTGCCCGAGGTGGTAGTACCGTTTCGATAGCTTTTGACACAACTCGATTTCGCACAGAACGCTCAGCGTCCCCAGGCTGCGCGACCGCTCCTGTGGGTCGAAGTAGAAATACACGCTGCTCAAGCAGCTCGGCGTCACATCGAGGATCCCCACCCCGACGATGCGCTCACCGACCCGATACACCGTCTCGATCGACTGGGTTGGCGAGTCGTACAGGAAACGCTCGTGCTCCTCGGGCGACCCGGTCATCTGCCCATCATGCTGAGAGGCGATGTAGCGCCGGTACAGGTCCGCCTTCTCGTCGGTCGGCTGCGGATCACCCCACGTCATGATGACATCGCGGTTGCGCCGACGAACCCGGCGCTGGCTGCGCGTCGGGTGGAAGTCGGCCGCCTCCACACGGAGCGGGATGCACGCCTCACATTGCGGACACGCCAGCGTGTAGAAGACCTCGCCGCTGCGCCGCCAGCCGAGATCCAGCAAAGCCTCGTACAGATCGCCGGGCATGAAGTCCACTTGGAACCCACGATGCGCCGCCTCACGCCCCGGTAGGTAGGGGCACGGCATCGGACCCACCACAGGCAGGCTCATCAAGGCATCGGATGGAATCACCGTGTCGGACATCACAACAACTACCTGCGCAGTTCGTCGTCCGGGACGACCGAGGTGGGTATCTTACGCATATCGAGCGGGGGACCGACGACCCGACGCCCACCGGCCAGTCGTCAATGAGGTAAGCTACAGCCATCGAGTCGGCCGATGATTCTACGTGCAGGATGCAACGGGAGGACCAACAGTGATTGAGATCCAATGCGACCGATGCGAGGAGACGATCCGGGTCGAGGACTCCCAGGCGGGGACGAAGATCGAGTGCCCGTTCTGCGGGGATGTCAACCGCATTCCCACCACCTCCTCCGCCCCCACTGCCACCCCCACTGCCCCCGCTCCCGCGACACCCCAACCGGCTGCCGCGCCAGTTGCCGCACCGGTGCCGGCCGATCGCGCCGCGGCGCAGGGCCTGCCGCCCGACTCGGGGCCTGAGCGTCACGTCTGCACCGTCAAGCCGGCCATGTTCCGTGCACACCCCCTGCTGGGGCTGATCGCGACGGTCATCTTCATTGCCGGGATCGTCGGCGCGATCTACTGGGAGGGGTATTGGCCGCTGATCATCTCCGCTCTCGCGGCGGGCTTCTTCTTCGGCTGGTGGGTCAAGAAGCAGACCGTCAGGCTGCGGATCACCAACAAACGCAGCATCCTGCAGCGAGGCCTGCTCTCCAAGTCCACCAGCGAGGTTCTCCACGATCACGTCCGCAACATCCAGACGGACCAGACGATGCTCGGCCGAGTCTTCCGCGTCGGATCGGTGGGAATCTCATCCGCAGGACAAGATGGCATCGAGATTCTTGTTGATGATCTGCCGAACCCGGTTAAACTGAGGTCGATCATCGACGCATATCGCCCGATGTGACGGATAGCCCATGCCATGAAGTGGTTTCGACGACTCCGCCTGAAGATGTTCGGCATTCTGCTCGCCGTGGCGATCGGATGCATGGTTGTCCTATCGACCGGCGTGGGCTGGCTGACGATCCCCGTCGTCGGAGCTGCCCTCTGGGCGATGGTCGTGACGATCAACCGGACGAGCGCCAAGGCAGCCACGATGTGCTGGTCCTGCGGCTGTGACCTGAGCAATCAGGACCCGGCCGATGGCAGCGTGGTGTGCTCGGAATGTGGGACGCTCCATCAACCGGACCTGCTCGTCATACGGACCGGACACGAACAGGCGCTGTCTGATGACGAGGCGGACGAGCCGGAGCGCATCGACATCTCCTGATGACGTGAAGCTGAGGGGGTTCCTCGCCGGGCGATGCTGCGCCCCCATCGTCGCCGCGACCCGCTATCATCCGCACTCCCACAACCCCCACGCCCCCACACCCGCACACCAACCCTCGCAGGAGCGATCCGATGAAGGTGCACGAGTACCAAGCCCGCCAACTGCTCGCCTCAGGCGGAATCCCCGTCCCGCCCGGCCAGGTCATCGAGTCCTTCGACAAGGCTGCACAAGCCTACCGTGAGGTGACATCGCAGGCTGGAACGGATCTCGCTGTCATCAAAGCGCAGGTTCACGCCGGCGGCCGGGGCAAGGCTGGGTTCGTCAAGCTCGTTCGCTCTGCTGACGACGCCGCCGAAGCTGCCAAGTTCATGCTCACGAACAAGATGGTGAGCGTCCAGACCGGGCCGGACGGGCTGGATGTCCGCAAGATCCTCATCGCTGCGGGTGTGGACATCGAGAAGGAGTACTACCTCGCCGTCACGACAGACAGGGCGTCGCGGACCGATGTCTTGATCGCCTCGGCGGAGGGTGGCGTCGAGATCGAGACGGTGGCGAAGAACAACCCCGACGCGATCATCAAGGAGCGACTGCACCCGCTGGAGGGCCTGCGACCGTTCCAGGCTCGCCGCGTCGCGTTCCAGCTCGGCTTCACGGGCAAACAGGTCGGCCAAGCGGTCAAGGTCATGCTCAATCTCGCCAAGCTCTACCGCAGCACGGATGCGTCGATCGCCGAGATCAACCCGCTGATCATCACGCCCGCCAGCGATGCCCACCCGGACGGCCAAGTGCTCGCCATCGACGCGAAGTTCAACTTCGACGACAACGCGCTCTTCCGCCAAAAGGCGATTGCTGAGATGTTCGACCCGATGGAGGAGAACCCTGCCGAGATTCGGGCCAAGAAGTTCGACCTCTCGTACATCGCGCTGGATGGCAACATCGGCTGCCTGGTGAACGGGGCGGGGCTCGCCATGTCCACGATGGACATCATCAAGCTGCACGGCGGCGAGCCAGCGAACTTCCTTGACGTCGGCGGCAGCGCGGATGAAGAGGCCGTCACCGAGGCCTTCCGCATCATCCTCAGCGACAGCCGTGTCCAGGGCGTGCTCGTCAACATCTTCGGCGGGATCATGCGCTGTGATGTCATCGCCAAGGCCATCGCCAACGCTGCCAAGGAAGTCGGCTTCGCCGTCCCGCTCGTCGTGCGTCTGGAAGGCACGAACGTCGACGCTGCGCGTGACATTCTCGAATCCGCCCGGGCCGACATTCCCACGCTCCAGACCGCCACCGACCTGACCGACGCCGCGATAAAGGTCACTGCAGCGGTGAAGGCGGCATAAGCACACCCGGCCGGACACGATCGTAAGCCCCCCATTCACAGCCCCTTGTGGGTGTGGGGCGCACTTGCCTCACAAGCCCCGCCGTGCTAGGCGAGGCCGTGATGTGTGCGCGATGGAACAACCTGTGACGGCGCTGCGGCTCGTGTGCTCTACGCCTGCTTGACCCAGCGGAGGAGGGTGACGAAGTTCGGCGGCTTGCCGTACATCAATACGCCGATGCGGAAGACCTTTGCAGCCAGGCGAACCATGATGTAGACCGACACGACACCCACGACGATCGAGATCGCGATCTGCCAGAAGGGCACAGGCTCGCTTGACGCCAACCGAACGACCATCGCGAAGGGGCTGATCGGCGGCACGATGCTCAGGACAACCGCGAACGTGCTGTTGGGATCGCGCGCGATCGGCATCCAGAGCAGCATCGGGATGATCATCACGAGCATGACCGGCGTCATCAACGACTGCGCCTCTCGCATGTCGTTCACCGCGCTGCCGATCGCTGCCATCATCGACGCGATAAAGAAGAACGCGATGAAGAAGAAGATCGCCAGGTATGCGAGGTCGACAGGCTCGATAAAGCCCATCAGCGAAAACGTGATCAGCGCAGCGATGCTCAGCCCCGAGTAGATCATCAGGATGAGCAGCCCGACGCCCATCTGCCCGATGATTTTCCCCGTCATGAGTTGCACCGGACTTACCGCCGAAAGAAGCACCTCGATCACTCGACTGGACTTCTCTTCGATTGTCGTCGTCAACAGGTATTGGCCGCCGGTGAACGCACTGACCCACAGCAGCATCATGAACCCCATGGGCAGGAGCAGCGACAGGACTTCATCCGCTGTGGAACTGACCTCGCCGGATGCGGTCACGGTCTTCGCCTGCCTGGCGCTTGCCGTGACCATCTCGCGCACCTCATCCGGATCTTGTCCAGTTGCGCGGATGCGAAGATCGACGATGGAGTGATGCACTTTCCATCGAAGCTGGCTCTGCACACGATCATCAAGGCGAGCGCGTGCAAACCACGAGTACGAGCCGTACCTGCCATCCACATCGCGCTGCACCGCGTTCTCGTCGATGACGACCAGCGCCAACTGTCCGCCATCCTGCACGGTTCCGATGCGCAACGGCTCCTTGGCTTCCTCCTCATCGGCGTCGGCGTCAAGCAGGTCGATGCGAATGTCCGATGCAGGTCCAACGAGCTTCTCCGCCTCACCGCGCAGGGCAGCAGCGGCTGCGCCAGCCATCTCGTCACCGAGCACTTCGCCCGCTTTGTCCGCAAGCTCCCTCACCTTGCGATCAACTTCCGCATCTCGGTCGATCGCCATCGCCACCGGATTGATCCGCGACTGGATCTCCTTCGCCACGACGCCTGACCGGTCGATCAGCGAGACCGTGCCGGTCACAGCCGGCGCTTCGTCATTCCACAGCAGGTTGATTGCGGCAATCGCTCCCACCGCCATGACAGGCACGATCAGCACGCCGATGAGAAACCCCTTCGTCGTGATCGTCGAGACGAACTCGCGTTGTGCGATCCGGGCGATTCTACGCATGGGGTGCCTCCGCATCGGATCGCAGCGCATGCCGCAGATCCTCTCTGCTCTTGGCCGATTCATCTCCCGACGTGGCCAACTCGATGAACACATCCTCAAGCGTCGGGCGGCGCAGCTCAACGCGGCGGACCGGCAACGATCCCACGATGCGCCGAATCGTCTCCGCCGGGTCCGCATCAGGCTCAAGTGTCAACTCATGCGCACCGTTGCTCTGCACGGCTTCCCGCACGCCGGCCAACGAAGTGAGCGATGACAAGTCCGCACCCGGATCGATCGGCTCGACAATGATCGTCCGGGGATCGAACTGCGCTCGGATCTCGTCAAGCGATGCGTCGAGCACCTTGTACCCGCGATCAATCATCATGATGCGATCGCAAAGCAGTTCCGCCTGCTGCATCACATGTGTCGAAAAGATCACCGTCTTCCCCGCCTGATGCATCTCACTGATCAGGTCGCGCAGCAGGCGCATGTTGATCGGGTCAAGCCCGGAGAAAGGCTCGTCGAGAATGATCAGATCCGGGTCGTGGATGATCGTCGAGAGGAACTGGATCTTCTGCTGCATGCCCTTGGACAGTTCTTCGCACTTGCGCTTGTAGCAGTCCGCCAGACCCACGCGGTCGAGCCATTCCTTGATCGTGTGGGAGAGCGTCGGCGACTTGACCCCCTTGATCCGCGCGACGTACGCCAGGAACGAGCCGACGCGCATCTTCCGATACAGGCCTCGCTCTTCGGGCAGGTAGCCGATGCGGTCTTTGCTCTCAATCGCCGACTTTCGGCCGAGCACCTCGATCTTTCCATCGTTGGGGAAAATGATCGACATAATCATGCGGATCGTCGTGGTCTTGCCCGCGCCGTTCGGGCCGAGGAAACCGCAGAGGCTTCCCTCGGGCACGGTCAGGTCCAGGTCGATGACCGCACGCTTTGATCCAAACGTCTTGTTGATCTGTCGTAGGACAATGGCGTCGCTCAACGTCTGTTTCTCCAGATTCTCTCACCGGCTTTCCGTGAGAATCGAGTCGGATGATACCTCAACAACGTCGTACGGTTTGCGCCCGTCCAGGTTTCACATCTCGCATGTCCGATTCGCAGTGCCGTCGGACACGCGGTTCGTGCCCGGCACACCACGAAAGAAACAAGCCCCGACCGTTCGGCCGGGGCTTGCCCTGCGTTGAAGGAACGAGATCACCAGGAATGTTCGTCGCTGTTAGGGAACACAGCCGTAGTCGCCGAGCAGGATGCCCAGGTCGGACTGATCCGTATCGCCGTCGCCATCGAGATCACCGGCGCCGCTGGTGCCATAGGCACCGAGCAGGATGCCGAGGTCGGACTGATCGGTGTCACCGTCGCCATCCAGGTCGCCGACGCAGATGTTGCCGAACTTCTGGAAGACTTCGAGGGCATCGACGTTCGCCCACTCGATCGTGAATCGGCTGTCCAGGCCGAGGTCGACTTCGAGTGCATAGACGGCGAACGCACCGGTGAAGTCGGTGAAGAACACCGTGCCGGGGCTCAGGCCGAGCACCATCAGCGAGGCGGAACCGGGCGAGAGCGTGAAGAGCGCGAAGTCCATGGCGGGTTCAGCACCAGGACCGCCCCACGCCGGGCCGAGCCTTGCACCAAGATCCCAGACGACCAGCGAGTCGATGTTGTCCTCGCCTTCCTCACCCTGATAGAGCGAGTCGAGCCCCATCTGCCACGACCATGCGTACGGCGGCGCACCAGCGGGGAAACCAGGTTGACCGGCCGGCACGTCGTAGATGTGGGCAGGCACAAACCCTTGCAGGAACCACTCAGCGGGCGGCGTGCTGAAGTAGAAGTCACAGTCGGTGATCATGTCACCGTCCACGTCCAGTGTCGGCAGCGGAAACTCGTTGAACGCATCGACGTTGTCGTGCGTGCCGGGCATGATCGGCGGGCACGGGACACCCGGGGGCCTGAGATTACCCACGCCGTTCCCTGCCGTCAGCATGAGCTGCGATTCGTCGATGTACAAGATATTGAGTCCGCCCGTGCCAACGGTGGGCAGGAAGCCGGCGAACGGGCCCGGCCCGAGCGTGCCGACGAAGTGGATCGGGTGCAGGAACCACGCCTCGGTCTCGTAGATGTCGCCGGGCTGCTGCTCAAGCATCGCCTCGACGAGCGACGCGGAGCCGGGCAAGCCGGTCGTCTCACGCGCTACGCTGAAGCGCAGCAGCACTTCCTCGTGGAACGGCGGCTGATCGTCATCCCAATGGTTCCCCGTGACGGCGTCGAGGTAGTAGACCCAGGGGGTTCCGATGTCGTACCAGGGAACACCGGCGCCTGGCAGGAGCAGGTCGCCGTCGAAGAACGGACCCACAATCAGCGACGGGGACGGGGGCATCAGGCCCGCCATCGTCGCGGGCAGGTTCTGACCGTACGGATCCTCCGCTCCCTTCAGCGGCGGCACCGCTGGACTTACCAGGGGCTGTGTCGGATTGTCATCCAGCGAGAACGTCTGCGCCGAGGCGTTCCCAGCCAGATACGTCGTCGCGAGGCCGGCCAGAGCGATGACCAGTCCCGCCTTGCTACCGGTTGTGATGATGTTACGTCTCATTTCAGTCTCCTCTTTCGTTTCTTGAACACTGCGCTATTGTTGTCGTCGCGGTCCATGCTGGGTGCGTGTTCGACGGTTTCTGTGGTCTCTGCCGTCTCCCAGCGGGCCGCTGCACTTGGTCTCTACCTTCAGATAGACCGCCCACAGTGAGATCTGACAGACAAAGGCGCGAAAGCCCATCCTTTTTCGATCCATCCGCCGGAGCGGGCGGGCTGGCCCACCGCGAAGGTGCAGCCAGCCGCCTACGCACGATAGGATGCCGTCATGCACATCAACCCCCTGCTTCGCTCCGCCGTGGCCGCATTGGTCGGTTTCGCATCCATCACCTGCACGAGCGCCCTGGCCGATGATGGGCTGGTCGCACCTGCCGCTGAGGAACCGGATGACCTTTCCCAGCAGGCGTTCGCGGGTGTGTACATACGGGATCTGACGGACTCGCCGGACTGCCCGTACTGCCTGGCGACGTGGATACTCCCCGGGCCGTTCGGCGGGACCGGGTTTGACTCACAGTACGTCAACCGCGGCGATGCGATCCTGACCGCCAACGGCGAACCGCGAACGGCTGATCAGTTCAAGTCGCTCATCGAATCGCTTTCGCCCGGCGCGACGCTGCACATCACAGCGAAGCGCGGGACCGGCGACATCAGAATCACAGCCGCCGACCTCGAATCGCTCGAAACCGAGACATTCGAGTTTGACGTCACGCTCGGGTCGCGCGCCGAATGGGTCGGGACGATCGACCGCCCCCGGCCCGGCCGTGTGTTACCCGAACCGACACCGTCCGCAGTGGACAGTCTCCTCATGTCGCATGCCGTTCAGCACGGCATCGAGGCGGGCGTGAATGAACTGCTCGACTACTTCCGGGAAACGCAGGAGGAGCACCTCGGCTACCACGCGCTCAATCGCGTCGTCGCCGGCTTCATGCGCCCGCTCAGCGTGGACAGCATCGAGGAGACGATCGTCGCCGAAGCCGCGGCCGTCCCCGCAGCACCGTTCGCACACAGCCTGTCGATGGCAGCGGCGAACCTCAACATCCCGTGGCACGCCGATGAACCTGCCGCTGTTACCGTTCAGGGAGTCGATGCGCTCGCCGCGCAACTGCACGGTCAACTCGAACAAGCCCGCACGCTCGGCGCCGCTTCGATCATTGACGACCGCCTCGCCCAGCAAGCCATGCAACTCGTCTCGCTCATGGCGACATCGGTGTACATCTACGATGAGCACAGTCGTGAGCACATCGAGGTGATGCGCCGCTCAATGGATGTGGACTACGAATCAGTACTGCGCCAGGCACGTGCGCTGGCTGTGGATATCAACGCCGTCGGGCTTGAAGACGCGGCACCGCTCGCAACGCTCGACGAAACGATAGAGAACGCCGTCGAAGGTGATGTGCTCTACGTCGGTCGTGATGCCGACGGCCTGGTCATCATCGGCGGCCCGGGCGACAACACGTACCACATGGATGCCATCGCTGCCGTCTACGACGTCGGCGGGAACGACACGTACGTGTACGAGGCGCCCCGTGTGCGCCGAAGCACGCTTATCATCGACGTATCCGGTGATGATCGCTACGAATCCGAATCAGCGTTCGCAGGCCCCGCTGCCGCCGTGGTCGGCGCTTCGGTCATCGACGATCGCAGCGGCAACGACATCTACGAAGGCACGCGATTCTCCTGCGCGGCGGGTCTGTTCGGCGTGGGACTGCTCGTTGATCACGCCGGCAACGACGTGTACCGCGGTGAAGACTGGTCGCAAGGCGTCGGCTTCTACGGCACAGGCCTGCTCATCGACTTGGGCGGCTCAGATGCGTACCTCGGCGAGATGCGCGTGCAAGGTATCGGCGGTCCCAGAGGCTTCGGCGCGATCATCGACGCCAACGGCAATGATCTCTATCGCGCCAACGGACCGCACGGCTCGGTCTACGGCACGCCCGCGGTCTTCGCAGGCTTCTCGCAAGGCTTCGGCTATGGTATTCGCCAGTACAGTGCAGGCGGCATCGGACTCATCAGCGACCTCGCTGGACACGACCGCTATGAAGCGGGCGAGTTCAGCCAGGGCGGCGGCTACTACTGGGCCATGGGTATCCTCCATGACCATGACGGCGACGACCTGTACTATGGGAACCGCTACGGCCAGGGCTTCGGCTGCCACCAGTCCATCGGAATCCTCGCCGACGATGCGGGCAACGACACATACTGGACGATGACCGCTGCCGACCAGGGCGGGTCGTGGGACATCGGCGTCGGGCTGCTCATCGACCGCACGGGCAACGACGCCTACCGCGCCGACGGACTCAGCCAAGGCTCCGCATCACAACAGGCGATCGGCCTGCTCGTCGATCTCGCCGGTCAGGACCGCTACACCGCGCGCGGCAGAACCCAAGGCCTCGGCGGCGGCAACCGATACCACTACACAACCAGCAGGTGCTTCAGCTTCAACGCGCTCATCGACGCAGGCCCGGAGCACGATTTCTACTCCACCGGCCGACCCAACGACACCGTCATAACCACCGGCGAACTCAATGAAGAGCACCCCGAGGATTCATCCATCTACGGCCTGTTCATTGACGGCATCGCGTGGTGAGGTGCGACGCCACCGTCCCCTTTGCACGCGGCCTACAATCCCGCTTCTTGTCGATCGTCCACGAAGAGGATCACCATGACAACTCCACACACACATGACATACCCGTTACGTTCAGCAGCGCCGTCAAGCACTTCAACCCGGCTTGGTTCGCCGCCATCATGGGTACGGCTGTCGTCCCGTTGGCGATCTCGTTTGTCGAACTGCCCGGCACACGCATCGTTGCAGCAATCTTCTTTGTGCTCTCCATCGTGATGTTCTTCGCTGCGCTCCTGCCGTGGGTGTTGCGTTTCATCATGCATCCCACGAGCGCGAAGGCGGATTTCAACCACCCGGTCGTGACGAATTTCTACCCGACGATGCCGATCTCGCTGATTGTCATCGCGCTTTGCTTCCTCAAGTACCCGGATCTGCTCTGCTCCGTCCACGCCTCGCACGTCACTGCCTTCGTGCTCTGGGTGCTGGGCACCATCGGCATCTACGTGATGGGTTTTGTCGTCCTGCTGCACGTCTTTAGGCACAAGGAGATCAACGTCGGGCACGCGAACTTCGGCTGGTACATCCCGCCCGTGTCGAAACTTCTCATCCCCGTCGCCGGCTTCGAGCTTGCCCAGATCTTCCCCGGCAGTATGGAAGCAACGTTCGGAATCTCCATCATCAGCCTCGGCATCGGGTTTTTCCTCTTCCTCTTCGTCGGGGCCGCTGTGTATCACCGCTACATCTATCACGAACTGCCGATGAGTCGGCTCGCCGCGACGTTCTTCGTGGGCATCGCGCCGACCGCCATCATCGCTGTCGCGCTCTTCAAGCTGATGCATCTCCTGCACCATCAGGATGTGCTCGGCATCTCCGCTGAGGTCTTCACGCCCATCGCCAAGATCTGCATCCTGATGAACTGGGGGCTTGCGGTGTGGTGGTTCATCATGGCGGTCATTCTCATCGTGTTCTACATGCGGACGATGAAGCTGCCCTACGCGCTTTCATGGTGGGCGTTCACCTTCCCCACCGGCGCGCTGTGCGTCTCCACCGGCGTCGCATGGAAGGTCACCAACTTCGCATCGGTGCATTGGTTCTATCTGGCCGTAGTGGTTTTTCTGCTCGTCGTCTGGTGCATCGTCGCCCTGCGAACCGCAGCCGGTATGTTGTCGCGCCAGATCTTCAAGCCGGCGCACTGACCTCGCCTCAGCGCGACGGACCGAGCAACGCCCTCGCCAGTTTGGCAAACACGCTCCCGCGCTCTTCGTAGTTTGTGAACTGACCCCATGAAGCGCAGCCGGGGCTGAGCAGCACGATGTCGCCATCCTTCGCTGCGCGCGCCGCGTTCGCAACCGCGATGTCGAGCGTTCCGCAGTCCCGCACGTCGAGCGCCTTGGCAAGCGCAGGCCCCACCTGCCCGATCGTGTAGACCCCGCCGCATCGCCGTGCGGTCGTTACAAGATCAGATAAGTCGATGTGCTTGTCATATCCGCCGACGATCAGGTGGATGCGCCGCGGATCATCGAACGACTCCACCGCCAGGACCGTCGCCCTCGGCGTCGTGGACTTGGAGTCGTTGTATGCCCGAACGCCTCGCGCCTCATGCACGAGCTGCAACCGATGCGGCAGGCCGGGGAACGTCGCAGCGATGCGCGCCAATAACAACAGATCATCCTCGGTCACGGATTCGCCATAGCGCGCAAGCCCCGCAGCCAACGCCGCCGTAATCGCATTGCGCGCGTTGTGCTTTCCGGGAATCACCATCGCGGCTTCGACTTGATTCGCCAGCGCATCAAACGGCGGTCGATGAACCGAATCAACCGGCACGCACTCGCGCCACGTCTCCGGCACATCAGCCAGAACGGCATGATCGCCCATGCGTTGGCCGGCGTGGATCGACGCCTTGCACGCACGGTAGTCTTCTTCGCTCTCATGCCAGTCGAGATGATTCGGCGCATAGCTCGTCACGATGGCAACGTGCGGCGCGAACATCGGCCCCCGCCGCAGCCACCAGAGCATCGCGCTCGACAGTTCGAGCACCACCCAGTCATCCTCGCCGATCGACGCGGTGAGCAGGCTCCCGCCGATGTTCCCGCCGAGGTGGACCGCCTCGCCCTCGCCGACGGTTCGGCCAAGGATGTGGGCGATCATCGCGGCCGTCGTGCTCTTCCCAGCCGTCCCCGTCACGCCGATCACACGCTGACGGTTGGGCAGTCGATCGACCAGAAGCCCGATCTCCGTCGTGACCGCGATGCCCGCCTGCTCCGCTGCGAGAAGAAACCGATTCGACCAGGGGTGAGCCACAGCGGGGTTCGCCACGACCAGATCGCACACCGTGAAATCACCCTCACGATGCTCACCGAGTCGAAGCGTCACGCTGCCTTGCTCGATCAGATCCTCGATTCGGGAGATCGGCTCAGCCAGACCCGCACGGTCAGCCACATCGGTCACGAGGACGCGCGCGCCTTGCTCGGCACAGTGACGCACCACACCGACGCCCCCACCGAATCGGCCAAGCCCCATCACCGTCACCCGACATCCCGCAAGGTCGCGCTTCATCACGCACAGTGTACCGGACAGCCGCGCACTGCTCCGATTGCACGTGCTCGCACATCCGCAGAACGCAATGGTACTACATGTCGTGGGGGTGCCCATTCACGAGCACGAGCGGTTCCATGCCCGGCTTGTAGTTACGGACCGCGACCACCTCACCGACGTACAGGTCGTGATCCGCATCCAGGTCAACGTGTCGCAAGAGCTGACAATCCACGCACGAGATCGCGCGCGTCAGGAGCGGTGATCCTGTCACCGCCTCCTCGAAATCAAGCGAGTCAACGCTATCGCCCGACAGGATGTCGGTCTGGAAACGTCGCGCCAGATACCGGTTCTCCGCAGCAAGCTGACAAAGGGCGAACGCCCGACTGTCCCGAATCAGCGGTGTGATGCGTTGACCGGTCGGCACAGCCACCGAGACGGTGAGCGGGTTCCCGCTGGCGCGCTGCACCCAGTGCACAAGAACCGCTGCTCGCTTGGCCTCATACGCAGCTGTGAGAACATACAGCCCGGCGGGAATCCGCCCGAGAACCTGATCCAACTCGCTGCCATCGACTATCGGCATATGCGGACCCTACTGCGAAAAGGCGCAACGGCAAGTGGACTCCCCGGCAAGCCCAACGTGATCTGCATCGGTCAATACGCAGCGTCTGGAGGCGATTTTGTCAGGACTTTGGGAAAAGGTGTTGCAGAGTGGGGCAGAGTGGGGTAGAAACCCATAGACTGTCACACAGGATGCGGATGCGTGCTCTTTACCGGCGAATACGAACACACGATCGACGCGAAGAATCGTTTGGCGGTTCCAGCCGACATCAGGCAGCGCCTCGACCCGGAGAGGGACGGCGAAGCGTTCTATCTCGTCCTGGCGGAGAACCGCATCCTCTGGCTCTACCCGGACAAGTACTTCGAACGCCTCGTCGAGACGCTCGATCAGCCCGTCCTGGGCGACCAGAACCTTCTCGAATACGAACAGCTCACATTCCCGTTGACACGCCGACTCGAACTCGACTCGACCGGGCGCATCCGCCTGCCCGACTCGCTCCTGCAACGGGCCAGCCTGTCGCAACAGGTGACGATCATCGGCGTCCGGGACCATCTCGAGATCCGCGATACGCAGCAGTGGCGAATCGACCTGGAGAAGCGGCTCGCCAACCAATCAGCCATCTGGATGGCGGCTCGGGCGAAACTGGCGAAGCGGGAGAGAGACCGCGAGGGGTGACCGCGAACCGTCCGGCGCTCTAGCGAGTTCCGAGGCGGCTTGACAAGGATGTCAGCGTCGTGCCTTCCGTATTCGGCCATTGGGCCTGACGGGGAGCAACAGCGAAAGGACTCGGCCGGTCTGCTCTTGCCGAGCGAAAGCGACTCGCACGCATGGAGGCGTGCGGCCCGTTTTCGCGCCGGAACGGATTCTACGGTGCGGCAAGAGGATCGGCATTGCTCCCTAACGTACGTGCCCGCTGGGCGCGACAGCGTCGAGCGGGAATTGCCGTGGACTCGATCCACCCGAGAGACGCAGCGCCGCCACGTCGCTGCACAATGTCAGCCCAGGGTTGCATGGCAGCCCGGCTGCTGCCGATCATTCATCTTCATCGTCAGTTGATGCCGCCAGGCGCGCTTGCAGCGCCTTCAGTCGTTTCTCATGCCTTGCCCGGTCCGGTTCGATCCGGATCAGCGCTTCGACGTGATGGAGCGCCCTCTGATCGTCGCCCGCCTGGAGCGCGACCGCCGCTGCCAACTCGCGCAGCCCGGCGTTGAACGGGTCGATCCGCACGAGCCGTTCGGCCTGCGTTTGTGCCTGCGTCAGGTCACCCAGCTTCCGGTGGCAGCGCACGAGATGCTCACCATACGTCGTGCGGTACACGGCACGCGCATCGAGGTACGCGAGGTGCTCGATCGCATGCGCGTATTGCCCAAGCGCCAGGTGGTGCTCCGCCAACCGTTGATGCGGGAACGGATCGACCGACCGGGCGTCCGCGAGGCGACGAAGAAGCTCAACCGCCGCGTCATCGAGCGGGCCGGGCTTGGACGCCGCTTTCCGAGCGAGGTGCGCGAGTGCATCAGGGTGATCCGGATACCGATCAAGCCACGCGGCATACACGGCATCATCGAAGTCGATGCCCGACAAATCCATCGGCGGTAGCGGCCGGCGCAGGTAATCCTTGTCCGGCCGATTCGTCGACGTGATGTCGCGCATGAGTCTCCGTCCCGCTACGTCGAGCTGGACCTCCCGCCTGCGAACGTACTGCTCCCGGTACTGCTCGCTCACGCGCATGTGCTCGATGGTCAGTTCCCTTAGGCTCGGCTGCGGCGCCATCCCCCACTCCTTCACCCGCATCGCCGCCCATGCTTGGAACCGCGTCGCGAGTTCCTCCTGCGAGATGCCCAGCGCCGCGGGCGCCGCATCGCGCGTGTGCAGACCGTCGTGGTGCGCATCGAGCAGCGCGATGACCGCTTCCTGACCAAACGCCTCGATCACGTACTGGATCGTCCACTGCGCCTGCGCATAGGCTTGCGCGCGATCGGTGGCGCGCCTGGGGTGAATGAACGCCTCGTTCATCTCATCCAGCGTAAACAGCGTCCCCGTGCGATGCGCGTGCGTCAGAAGATGGGCAGCATCACTGCCTCGCGGGGCGCTCTCCATGTGGACAGCGAGTCCTTCGGTGAGCCAATGCGGTATCCGATTCGCCGTTTGACTGAGCGTGACGGTATGCGTGTATTCATGGCGGAGCACGCGCATCCAATCGTACGGCCCATCGCTGCGAGGTCCGCGCCGCGGTGTTTGCATCGCAATGACCGGGCCGGTACACGCTGCAATGGTGTGCAAGCCCGGCATCCCCGTCACTCGCACGGCGAACCACTCACGATCGGGCATCAGCTCGATCAACGTCTTGCGGCTCGGCTCGTGCTGCATCGCGCTGCACACATCGTCGTGGATCTCCTCAAGCGGCGACAACATCTCCTGCGCGAGGATGCCATCCACGCCCGGCTGATACCGCACGATGAAGTGCTCGCTCTGCGCCGTTTCGTAGTTGGTCAGCGTCTCGATCAGGTGCAAGCTGTTGGCGACGCGCCGGTCGAACGGGTCGATCTCGCGGATGCGCTGCAAGGAGGCGAGCGCCGCATCGTCTTGGCCTGACTGCATCGCCATCAACCCTTGCACAACCTGCGGATCGGGCCAGTTCGGCCTGCGTGCGATCGCCTCATCCAGGTAGCGCGCCGCCGCTGCGTACTGGCGAGCGTCGGCAAGATGACGACCAACGACGTAATACGCCTGGGCCGATGTCGGGCTGAGCTTGTCGAAGCGCGCAAGCGCCGCATCCGTCCCATCCCAGTCGAAACTCAGAGCATCGCACGCAGCATGCAGCGCGAGAGCACCGCGATGCGTGGGAAACCGAGCAAGCACCGGGGCAAGTGCATCACGCGCAACGGCAGGGTCGTCTTGCCGAAGCAACATCTCCGCTTCAAGCAACCCGATCTGAGGCGAGTTCGGTTCAATCGACCTCATGGCGGATGCAATCCGCGCGACGCGCTGCACGTCGTACTGGTCAACCGCGATTCGGCCGAGCAAATACCACGCATCCATCAACCGTGGATTGCGTGACAACGCGCCGTGCAGCGCCTCGGTCGCCGCCTCGACCTGATGCTTGCCAAAGAGCACCTCCGCCTCAACGAGATAAGCGGGCCAATGCAGACGGTCCATCTGCTGATGAGCGAAATCGAGCCTGTCGATGATGCGTTGGTAGTCACGTGCGGGGTCATCCGTGAGGCGCAGCGTCGTGGCGCGAACCGCCTCGGTGAACCGGGCGACATCGTCGAGCTGTTGCGAATCCAGCGCCTCGGCAATCGACTCCACGACATCATGCGCCGCAGTCACATCGCCCAGGCGGAGCAGCGCCTCGGCACGAATGCGCCGGGCACGAATCGTTGAGACGGAGACAAGCAGATCACAGCAGGCCCGCAGTTCACCGCGTCGCAGGCGTGCTTCGGCGCGATCCTCGATCGGCGCTTGCGCGTCGTCGAAGATCGCATGGCCGTAGTCGCCTCGGATAATCGCCGCCGCTGCGATGCGCGCGGGTGAGTTGCGATCGCTCGGCCTATCCAGGCCGTGAAAGACCGCCAAGTCAGCCCGCTCGTCATCGGTCAGGTAGGGCGCATCGAGCGCACGGCGCACCTCGGGCGGCATCGGCGGCGCAGTGCTCGACTGCCCATGCGCTGCGGGCGTCAGCGCCGCGACAAGGGCGAGCATCCTCAAGAACCGTCGGATTCGCGGCAATCCGAGCATGCGGTCAGTGTAGGGATCGCCTCGATCAGCCGTGCGCGATGTCCCAACTGAAATCGGGGAAGCGATCGTAGGGGCAGCGCTCTTCATCCGGGTTCGCGGGATCGTATGCGTGGGTCACGAAGTACAGCAGCCCCGCGGATGTCGGCCCCGCCACAGTCGCACCGTGCCAAAGCGTAGGCGGGATGATCGCGATGCCCGGTCGCTTTTCACCGAGCGTGAGCTTCCAGCACACGCCATCCTCATCGCGCACGACACCGACGACAAGATGCCCGGTGAGGACGCACCAGAAGTCGGTTTGTATGCGGTGGCGATGCCACGCCTTGATCGCGCCTGGGTACTGGATGCTGAAGTTGATTTGCCCCTCAGGGCTGAGCACGCCGGTCATCAAGTTCATCAGGGACCAACCGCGGTCGTCGGTGTAATGGGAAGCGGGCACGAGGCGAGGTTCATTCGCATCGAGCGCCTCACGATGCGCTGCGGCGTATCCGTCCGTACATATTGGTATCGCGATCGGCTTGGCCATGTCGCTGTCCTCTCTGTTCGCTGTTACGGCCGCGTGACGCCGGCCAACCCTTGCTGCACCTGCTCGTAGAGTTGACGTGTCTCATCATCAAGCCCTTCGAGCCGACCTTGCAGCAGGTTGAGCACGTCGCGGACTTCACCCATCACTCGGCGAGCATCACTGAGCTGCCCAAGCTGTGTGTGTGATTCGACGATGCGCAACTTGAGCCAGATATCCGTCCGCTGCTGCTTAGCAAGCGTCTGCCAGACTTCCAGCGCATTGCCCCAGCGTCGGGCATCCACAAGCAGCAGGCCATATGTTCGCTGCAACATGCGATTCACCGGGTCTCGCGCAAGGCCACCTTCAACAAGTGTGATGCTCTCCGCGAGCCGTCCGAGATCCTTGCCCAGCGTCCACGCCAGGTTGTTGATCGCCAGCAGGTTGGACGGCTCCGTGCTCAGCGCCTCACGGTAGTACTCGACCGCAGCCTCGTGATCTCCGCGCTCTCTCGCCTCCGCCGCCAGGAGCAGCAACGCTCGCACGCTTCCCGGATTCACTCGGCGATCCTCCTCCAGCACCCGGTGCAGCAGATCCGCATCGCGCCGCTCGGACGGCACCGTCAGCAGCATCCTCGCCAGCACGAAGTGCAACAACTTCGAGTCGGGGTCATCTGTGAGTTGCTGCTCGAGGTACACCACCGCCTGCTCCGCTCCTTCGGTGCGCATCACATGCACCGCCCATCGCTCGTGCAAGGCATCATCCCGCTCGGCATGGGGCACAGCCTCAATCATCGCAGCGATCTCGTCCTGTTCACCGAGTTGTTCGAGCAGACCGATCGCGCGCAGTCGCCAGGCAGGCAGGCGCGCGTCATCAGGATACCGATCCATCAGTGATTCAAGGCGAGCAACCGCGGGCTGAGCATTTTGCTGACTCTCGTAGACGTCGACTTGCAGGAGTTCACCGATGAGTCCGCCACCTGGAATCAGCGCGAGCCGGGCGGCGAGAATTCGCGCCTCGTCGTGCCGACCGAGCGTGATGAGCAGGCGCCCGAGTTCCTCGCTGAGCGTCAAGTCGTCCGGTATGCGGTGCAATCCATCCCGCAGCACATCGTGGGCGCGATCCAGCGAGCCTTGGGCTTGGTAGACGCGGCTCAGTTCCAGGAACACAGCCGGCCCGGCAGCGGGATCGGCGCGCATTCCCTCGAGGATCGGCGCCGCTTGAGTAAGCCAGCCCGGCGGCTGTGTCGCGCTGAGGAACGCCAGTTGCAGGTCAGCGACGCGAATCGCCGGAGCGCCGAGATGCTCCGCCTCCGCGATCTTCTCCACCGCGCTCGTTGGATCACCCAGCGCAAGCAGCAACTCCGCCGCCTCGAGCGCCGCGTCAGCACCCTCACGCGACATCCGATCCACCTGCTCGTACCGCGCCAGCGCTTCATCCGGTCGATCCAGGGATCGCAGGTATCTCGCCAGCGCCAGCACAAGCGTGGGAGACGCGGTCTCGGCTGCCCCTCGTGAAAGCTCGTCGAGCGCTCGCTGCGTCTCGCCCTGATACGCCCAGATCTCCGACCGCATCAGGTGCGTGATTTCAGATCCAGGCGCCGCCTGCTCGAAACGGTCCACCGTCTGAAACGCCAGATCGCCCGCCTCATCCGCCAACGCGAGTTGGATGAGCGCGAACGCGGCGTTCGGCGAATCAGGCGCAAGCGCGAACGCGCGCGACGCCTCGTCAATCGCCTCTTCCATGCGATCATCCGCGCCGAGCAAACGTGCGCGAAGCACACGCAACTGCGCATCATCCGGCTGATTCGCAATGAGTAGATCCACATCATCAAGCGCCGACCCAGTCCGACCCGCCTGCAAGTTCCACGTCAGGCTCTGACGAACGAGCATCACCGGCTTGGGCCCCTGCAGTCGGTCCAGATCGTCGATGAGATCGCGGACCTCCTCCGGTCGGCCGAGTTGGCCGTACAAGTCGATGAGCAGAAGCGTGGACAAGTGCATCGCGGGGTCGATGTCGAGGGCGCGCTTCGCCGCGGAGACCGCATCATCCAGCCGACCAAGCTGCCTCAGCGTGAGCGCGCGAAGGTGGTGCGCCTTCGCCATACCCGGCTCAAGCCTGACAACCTCGTCGAGCAGCGCCATCGCTTGCTCGGGGTCAGGGTTGTTGACATCCAGGAGCATGGCTCGCGCCTGCTCGGTCCTCCACACCACGCCGGCCGCGCCGTCCTCGCTCTGCTCCTCGATTGCCTTGATCTCAACAATCAACCGATCGCGAAGCACGGCATCACGCTGCACTTGCGTCTTCGCCAGAAGTGTGAGTCGAATATCCATGTCGCGCGGATCGTCACCCGCGATCTGGAGCAAGACGGCCAATGCGTCGTCAGGTCGCTCAACTCGCTGGAGCAGCGCTGCTTGTGCACGGCGAAGCTGCTGCCGATCCCGCAGTGTGAACTGCTCCAAGTCTTCCGCCAGCGCCGCGGCAGCGCTGTCCGGATCGCCCAACTCCTCGTACACACCCGCCAGCAACACACGATAGAACGGCTGGGCCTGCACGGACGACGGGGCCTGGCGCAGCGCATCGAGCGCGGCGTCTGCGTCACCGTCGAGAACGTGCTGCTTTGCCAACTCCGACCAGAGTTCCAGCGAATCATCCTGGTGCGAGATCGCCTGCGTCAGCCCGTAGATCGCCCGCTCCCGCCCGCCGCCGAGTTGATCGACGCGCGACTTGAGCAGCGCCAGTTGCACGCTCTGCTCCTCGCCGGTCGCCTGCGAGAGTTGCTGGTACAGTGACGCCAACTCGTCCATCTGAGCCGCGGTCGCCTCGCCCCCACTCATGATGCCCAGCAAGCCGTCTGCCTTGAGAAAGAGCAGGCCGACGTCGTCCGGCGTCTCGGCGAGCATGGCGTCCACGTCGCGCAGCGCGTCGCTGTACTGCCCGGTGGCGGCGAGCACGCGTGCCTGCAGCCGACCGATCGCCATCGGATCAAACTGGTTCGGCGGGATCTGTCGCAGGTGCCCGCTCGCCTGCTCGGGCCTGCCAAGCTCCAGATAGGCTTGCGCAAGGAAAAAGTGCGAAAGCGGCGTCACGATCGGATCCGTGATCAACTCCAGCGCCGATACAGCCCGGCCCGGTTCGCCCTGAACCAGGCTGATCCGCGCTTCGAGATACCGCGTCAGATCAGCGGGCACACCAGCGCGAGACAACTCGCGAATCAGTTCCTCCACGCGCGGCGTCTCGCCTGCCGACAGCAACGTCTCGGCCAAATAGAACGTGAGCGATGTTCGCCCGTCCGGCGCCTGTTCCAGGCCTTCTTCGAGCATGCGGACAGCCTCGTCGTACGCACCGCGATCGGCATAGGTGCGTGCCAGCGCCACGTAGTACTCGTGATTCCCTGGGTCGGCGTCGATCGCGATTCCCAACCAGCGGACCGCATCCTCGAACGCACCGATGCAGTGGTAGAACCGCCCTGCGGCGGCACAGACGACGGGATCGGTCGGCGCCAGGTCAAGCGCTCGTTCATAGTCCTTGCGTGCGAGGGTCGGCGCGCCGCCGTCTTCTTCGTATGAGCGCGCCCGGATCAGATACAGCTTGGGATTGCGCTCGCCGTACTCCCGGACCGTTTCCTGGATGTACTCGGTTAGCGTGCGAAGCGTCGCGCTTCGCTGCATGAGCGACTGATCCGCAGCGCGTGCGTAGAGCAGATCAACGAGAAGCGACAGCGTCTCATCATCCGCCGGATGCAACTCACGCAGCGTCATCAAGTGTGCTTGCGCATCGTCACCTCGGTTGTCGTGCATCGCCGCTCTCGCGAGTGTGAGGAGGGCGATTCGGCTGTCGGGTACGCGGTCCAGGATGCCGTGCGCGATCTCCGACCCCTCCAGCCAGAGGTTGTAGCGCATGTAGAGCGTCAGCCCCTCCTCAGCGACCTCGACGTCGGTCGGATCGAGGGTGATGGCGCGGCGGTACTGCGAGAGTTGTGCGAGACGCTGCCGGGGCGAAGGCGACGCGAGATGGCCGACGGATCTCGCATACGTGACGACCGCCTCAAGATCGTTCGGATCGCTCCGCAGCACGTGGCCGAGATGTCCCAGCGCATCGACGTACTCACCCGCTTCAAAGTGCTGAAACGCGACCTGCCGATGATCGACCGTGATCCGCGACGCCTGCCAGTGGTGCAGCACATACAGGCAGCCGATGAGCGTGACGACGACAAGCGCCGTGCAGCCGATGAACTTGAAGTTCCATTTCCGAACGATTTTCGTTGCTTGTGAATCCATGAGCCTGCTCTAGTCTTCCGTGCGCCAGCCGGGCTCCTCCTTGGGCATCCAGAGTCCCGAGCAGACGAGAATCGTCAGCACAAGGAGCTTTACGTCAAGGCGAAACCCTCGCCTTCTAACGTATTCCATATCGTAGTGAATCCATTCCTGGAAGTCGTCATCCCCGCGCGCCTTGCTCCGATACACCTGCCACAGCCCGGTGATTCCAGGCCGAACCGACAGCCGAGCATGCCGCCACGCCGGACAGAGTTGGTTCTCGTCATGCGGGCTCGGTCGAGGCCCGACAATAGACATGTGGCCGCGCAGGATGTTCATGGCCTGCGGCAGCTCGTCGAGGTTCGTCTTGCGCAAGAACCTGCCCACCGGCGTGATGCGAGGATCCTCGGCGATCTTGAACTGCGGGCCGTCGAGTTCATTCGACACGGTGAGCTTGTCTTTCAACTCATCAGCATCCACCACCATCGACCGGAACTTGAGGCACGGGAACGGCTTGCCGCCGCGCGTCTGACGAAGATGCGTGTAAAAGATCGGCCCACGGTCACCGCACGCGCGATTCGCCAGCCAGACTGCCGGCATGAGCACCGCCAGCAGCGCCAACATGACACATGCGCCGGCATAATCCATGCCTCGCTTGAGGAACGGATACCCGTGATTGAACCACCAGTCGCTGTCACGCACGTGCTGGCGCGGCTGCGTGTCGTCAAGCGCCCGCTCTTCGAGCTGCATGTCGGCGGAATCCGAGTCGCCCACATCATCGGCCTCGCGCCTCACCGCGCCCTCCGGCACAACCTCACCCTCGTCCAGCAGCATCGGGCCGATCACGACGCTGCCCGCATCGACGCACACGTTCTCGCCAAGAATCACGTCTCCCACGAAACGGGCTGTCGGATGGCATCGAGCGGACGGATGAACCCAGCCGAAAGCCGTCGGCAGAAGACCCGCCTGTTCCGCCACACGACCAAACGCCACCGGGTCGCGGTCCAGAAGCGCCAACAGCCTGAGCCGAAGCTGCGCTGATGTGCTCGCCGCCACCGACGACGTCTGCACAATCTGCTCAACGATCCGAAGTCCCGCGTCGCGCAGGTTTCGCGGCGCATCGGCCAGATCGCCGATCGCATCCACGACCGCATCCGCCGCATCGGACATCGCCGCCACCGCCACGACATCGGAGATGGGCAGCGCGTCGTTCCCGGCGGATGATTGATCATGGTCGCGCGTTCCGCTGACGTATGTTCGTCTGACCGCAGCGATGTCGCCTCGTTCGTCGAACTCGAGGACTTCGCGGTAGCGCGGCGCGGGCGTGCCGTACAGCACTGCTGCATCACAATCGCGGTGTTTGAGCCGGCGCAGCAGTTGATCGTCAATGCGGAATGTCATGTCATCGCGCTGCAGGAGCACGATGGGCACGGGCTGACCGGCTCGGTCGTCTCCGCCGGACCATGCGTGATCGACGACCTCCGCGCCGACCGCCAGCCATTCGCCCCGTACGTATTGACGCCTGGTGATTCCGCAGCATGTCGGGCCTTCGGCGTCACCCGCCGCATGATGCATGACGACCAGCAGCCGCGGCGATCCTCGCGGAGCCGGGGCTGTGGATGCGCGCTGGTCTGACTCGCCTGTCACCAGAGCCATGATCGCTCCAGTTATACTTCGTCGTCACGGTCGCGTCGGACCGCCTGCGTCGAATCGTCTTGTTGGGACTTGCTCACATCACGCTGTGTCGCGCCGATCTCATCCACAACGTCATGCGGCAGCTCTTCGGGTTGAGGCGACTCGCCTTCCGCGCGTCGACCGCGATAGGCATCACGGTAAGCGTAGTACCCCCGCTGCTTCGGCGAGCCGGTATGGCGCAGCTTCACGCCGTTGAGCACGACACCCAACGTCTGCACAGGCGTGGCGCTGAGGATTCGCATCGTCTCAGCCAACTCACGCCGATCCGCTTGATCGGCGCGAATCACGAGCAGCGCCGAATCGCACACGCCGGCAAGGACTCGGCCATCCGACACGGGCAACAGCGGCGAGGTGTCCAGGAGCACCAAGTCATACGACTCGCACCACACCTCGATGCACTTCTTCACGCTGCGCATCGCCAGCAGTTCGCTGGGCTTGGTGACGGCCGCCCCCGCTGTGAGCACATCCAGGCCGGGTGAAACGGGCACGATCGCGTCTTCGAGCTTGCACGTGCCTTGCAGGACATCGCTCAGCCCACGGTTGAGCTGCAGATCGAGCACACGGTGGATGTCGGGTTTGCGCAGGTCGGCGTCCACCAACAAGACGCGCCGCCCGGCCTGTGCGATGAGCGCCGCGAGGTTGACCGAGACGGTCGTCTTGCCGCTGCCGGGGGTGGGACTGGCGATCATTAGCGCGTTCTTCTCTTCAAAGCCCGACATGTGCAACAGTCGCGTGCGGATCATGCGGAACTCTTCGCTGAGGTGTTCGCCGACGTTCGCCACGCCCGACTTGCGGGCCAGATCCTGAAGCCGGGGGAGTACGCCGATCACGTCGACCGGGCCGAGCGCCTGCAGGTCCGCGACTCGCTTGAGCCTTGTGTCGAATCCGGTCAGCAGCAGAATGATCAGGCACCCCAAACCCGTCGCGCCGCCCACGACCAGCAGCCGCATCTTGTTGAGGTTGTCGGGCACCGGCTCCGGAGATTCAGCGACGTACCCGTCCCACGAGAAACGATCGCTCAGTTGGCCGCCCTCGTTGATCTTCAGTTGACTCAGACGGTCGATGATCGCCTCGTTCTGCAACTGATAGCGGGCCTGCTCCTCCTGGATCTGCGCCACCGTGAGTTGCTGCTGGCTGACTTCGCGGAGTTCCTTGCGCTTCATGGCGAGGAACTCGCTCTGCGCCCTCTCTTGAACATCCGCCATCTTGATTCGATTCAAGAGTTCCTTGCGCTCGCTGATCGCGAACATCGCTGCATACCGCTCGGTCAACTGCACCGTCAACTCAGCCTCACGTTCGGTGATGCGCTCGTTGAGCTGCGCAATGGTCGCGCGCAGTGTCTTGGCGGCGACCTCAAGACGCTCTTCGGTCGTCGTGAGCCGGAGATGGTCCAGCGCCGCCTCGGCATCGGACAGCCTCTCACGGAACTTGTTCAGGCTCGAATCGGCGTCGATCGCACTGGCGACAAACTGCTGCAACTCTTCGGCGCGCACTCGACCGAGCGCCCCATGGTCTTCCTCCGTCCCGTCCTGGCGCGCGTCGAGTTGCTCAAGACTGATCCTCGCCATTTCTCGCTCGATCCGCGATTGGACCAGCGCATCCTCCGCAGCGGTGATCTGCAGGATCAGACTCTCCTGCATCGCCAACACGTCGGAGGATCCGAGATCCCTGTTGATCTTCTGGATTGACTGCTGACCCCTCTCGATCAACTGGCGCAGTTCTTCACGTCTCTCCTCCAGCTTGGCGCGAACGATCCGCCTCGCCTGGGCCTCTTCCTCACGCGCCATGGCGAGGTATGACTCGACGAGCGCCTCGACGAATACCTTGGCCTCTTTCGAGCTGTAGTCGATGAACCTGATATCGATGAGTTCGGTGTCACGGATCGGCCCAGCTGTGAGCCGACGCTTGGCGTAGCCCAGCGCCCTCATCTCCGTCGTCCGCTGCACCCAGGAGAGCTTGCTGACCTCTTCATCGTGCAGCGTGTTGAGCAGATTCCGATCCGACTTGAGGATCGCCACCTGCGTCCCCATGAAACGCGGGTAGTCCGGCGCTCGCTGACTGCCTTCGATGATGTTCGGAACCTCAGCGCTGACCTGGACGCGCGCCCGGGCTTCGTACTCCGGCTCGACGACATGCGGAAGGACGAACCACGCCACCGACCCGCCAAGCACGGCAAGCAGAACAACGACAAACCAGTACCGCCGGAAGGCATCAGCCGGATCGAAGCGGAACCCGCCGAGTCCCGCGACCTGTCCGCTGGACGCCCCATACCCGTAGCCGTACCCGTAGGCGCTTTCGTAAGGCGGGCCGGGCTTGGCCGGGGGCTGAGCCGGGCCTGATGAAGCCACGATGTCGTTGTGTTGCTGCTCCACGATTACTACTCTCCCGCCATCGTTAGTTCCGAGCCCTGGAAGTGCCTGCCAAGCTGCTGAAGCAGCGGCGAGAAGAGGCTTGCCGCGTCGTCGAGCACGTGCTCTTCGCTCTCGGCGCCGACGAAGAGCGCCTGCACCTGGGCCTGATATCGGTCCTGCCCCACGGTCCGGATCTCCGCGGCGCCTTTGTCGGTTGTCACTACGCCGTTGGCGATCAGCGTGTTCACAACATAGATCTGCGCGTACATGTTCTCGGTGAACTTGGTCATGAAGTGAAGCTGGGCCGGGATGCGTTGGCCATCATCGGCGCGGAGGAGGATGCTCTTGCTGTACTCGATGTGCCAGCCGACGGCTGGGTAGCAGACATCCGGGTAGTGCCCCACAGCGATGCGAGGCCGACCCGAGTACGTGATGAGCGTGCTGACCCACCCCGAGCCGGGCCGGTGGAATCGGATCTGCCGCACCTCATCCATTCCGGTAAGGGAGAAGATCACATCGTCAGGCTCTTCATCGCGTCCGACCCACGGGCCGATCTGTGTGGGCATCTCGGAGAGCGGAATCAGGATCTTACGAGAGTCCGTGAGCCTCGCCTTGACATGGTCTTCGAGTTGATCCATCGCCAGCCCCGTGCCGAGCACGAGGATTGCGGCAGCCACGGTGAGGAGGCCGAGTCGGCGGCGACGGCGGGCATCTTGCTCCTTCATCGGTGCTTCTCCAAGGCAACGGTCGAGACGGACCCGAGTTGAGCGATCTCCGTGCCCAGCTTGTCGACACAGTACGCCCGCCGAATCAACCATAGCCACACGAGGAGCATGAAGACCGAGAGCGGCATCATGATGTAACCCGCGATGTCATGGAAGAAGACACCCGCCGCATCCTCATCAACAAAGATCACGATCAGGGCAGTGGCGTAGATCCGAATCACGTTCGCCGCCAGGGCGACAGGCAGGATGACCAGGAGCATGAGCACTCGCTCCCACCACGCCCGGCGAATCACCATCGCGAAGAAGATGCAGATCATCGCGTACGCGAGGAGCATGCGAAGCCCGTTGCACGCCTCAGCCACCGCGATCTGGTAGTCCTGGACGACGATGACGTTGCCGGCACGTGTGAGCGGGACGCCCGTCGCCACGAGCAGGTACTCCGTCGCTCTGGTCGCGAACTCCTGCAGCGGGCCGGCGAGCGTCGTCTGGAATCGTCCGGGAAGTGGAATCGCGGTGAGCAGGAAGGCAATCGGCATCAGAGTTGCCAAGGCAGTCCGCATACCGAACATTGTCAGGATGAGGCCCCAGAGCGCCAACACGATGCTCAAGCGGTCGAAATACGGGAACCACCACCAGATCCCCGCAGCACGAGCAGCGAGCGCCACGACGAGGACGGCAAGCCCCAACGAGCTGGGCGAGCCCACACCGGCACGGAGCTTCCCTCGAGCCTGCCAGACCAAGTACAGCGCCAGCCAAGGCACGAGCAGGCCGTGCCCCGCATCCGGATCATTCAGCCAGACGTACGCAAGTTCACCGAGCACGCGGAACTGGGAGATGCCCAGCAGCAGCAGCAGCCCGATAAGCAGCGACACGCGAAGCCAGAGATCCGGTGCGCGAGCCGCAGTGGTGTGCGTGCGAGTATTCATCTTCAGAGACCAAATCGGTAAACACATCCCGGACCTTTCGGCCCGGGATGCGTAAGTTCCAACCTAATTGTACGCCGTTCGCAGATTCACGCCAGGCCCGATCACCGAACCTGGAGCAAATCGGCTTGGCGGGACCGCGTCCTGCCATACCAGGCTCCAACGCCCGCAGGTGGAGCATGTCGCTCATCCCTGCGTTTTTCGGCGAGGCACACTTTCCAGACGTCCGAGCCTTCATGGGCCGGACGCCGCCCGCCAATCGGCGTGACTCACTCAGCGGCGACGCCGAAGCGTCAGGACGCCGAAGGGAACCAGACCCGCGAAGGCCAGACCGGTCGTTGCCGGCAGCGGAATGCCGTACACGCGAGCCTCAATCGTCTCGACCTCGATCAACTGACCGCCAAGACCGCTCGTCGCCAAGTACGTCTCAAGATTGACGCCGGTGATCGAGAAGGTGAACGTGAAGATCGAGCCGTAGTCGTACAGATCGCTGGTCGTCACGCCCTGGAACGTCGGCGCGCTGAACGCGATGTCCGTGATGAAGCCCTGACCCTCGATGCCGGGCCGGAGCGCGTCGCTGCGGTCTGTCAACTCGAAGACGGGAATGTTCCCACTGAACGTGTTGCCGAACTCGTCAACAGCCAGGAAGTCCGTGCCTGACATGGCACCGGCGAACACCGCGACATCGCCGTAGCCGTTCGGATCGCCGCTGTCGATCCAGTTCGTCAGATCGACGGACGCGACCATGCTTGCAGGACCAACGCCGGCACCGAAGAAGCCCAGCGCGACCTGCGACGTGCCTTGCCGCTGCACGCGGAAGTTCCGGCCGTCGATGTCCTCAAGCGTCAGCGTCCCTGCCGTCAGGTCACCGGTGTAGTGCGACGACGCACCCGCGGTCGTGTCGTACACGAAGTCATGGATCGCGCTGGCTTGTGATCCAATCGCCAGCACGGCTGCGGTTGCGAGGCCCACAGCTACCTTACTGAATGTTCCCAACATAGTATGCCTCCTTCAGCATCTTTCGACCGACCGGAACAGCCTTCATGCGGTTCCACGACCAATCGGCCGATTATTTCTTTCTCTCCGCCGGACACACTGCCGACGGCACGTACAGTCCAAACTCACACCCGCCCCGCAGACGGGATTGTCATTTTTCCAGCGACCACCAAGCCACGCCGGCCCGCTCTGTGGCCATCGCTTCGTTCCGCCGACGGCCGCCTTCGGCCGGCGACCACACCGACGCTCGCCAATGCGCCCTGCTCCCCGCGATCGGACGCCGCACGCGAACCGGCAAGAAGCACCGAGCGGTCAACCACGGCATCCGCTTCGACCGTCAGATCGGACTCCAACACCGTCGGCCCGCTGATGACCGCGTCCGCAGCCACCTTCACATGCGGTCCCACAACGCATGGACCGAGCAAACGCGCCGTCGCATCCACCTCTGCCGTCGCATGCACCCACACATCAGGCTCCACCTCGCGGTAGTCGCCCACCGTCAGACGGCTTCGGGCTGCCTCGCTCGTCAGGTGGCTTCCCAGGTGACGCAAGCACTGGTCCTTCGTCAGCACCGGATACATCGGCGCCTTCATCGCAATCGCAGCCACCCGCAGCCCGGCTCGCCGAAGCGCCGGGATCAACTGCTCCTTCAGATCCTGATACCCCGCCCGCTTCGCATGACGAAGCACTTCAGGCTTCACGAAGTACACGCCGGGCAGGATGTCCTGACGGCCGTCCGCCACATAGCCCACTGTCAGCGATGCGCCGCTCACGACGCTCGCGGTCACGAATTCCTTCAAGTCGGCCCGCGACACGTAGCACGCAGCGCTGAGCAGCAGAATCGGTTCGTCGCTATCCAAGTGCTCCGCGGCATCGGCGAGACTTCCCGCTGAACCCCGCGGTCGATGGTCCTCGTTGAAGTGAATCGACATGCCCGGCCGGCTCATGTGATCGAGGTGCGCTCGCAGTGACCCGGTGCTCCCGTTGGAAGCGACAACCGCATGACGAACGCCCACCGCAGCCAAGGCATCCAGGCAGTAGTCGATCAGGTAGCCGCCGCCCACTGGCCACAGTGGCCGGGGCCGCTCCCATGCTTCCGGGCAAATATCTGTTCCGGGCCCGCCGGAAAACAGAACCGCGTTCATCTCTCATCCCCTATAACTGACGCGAGCCCTCTCCGACTCACGCACAAGCATACCACAACTTTCCGTCACCCCATCCGGATTCGGTCAAATCCGGCTCATCTCACGCAGGTCTTGGCGCTCTGTCACCCCTGCCCCGTGTCAGCATACCCTCAAATTGGGGGGTAGGCAATCCCGCCCCTCTCATTGCTCGCCAAGTATTGCCCCACTTTGGCCGATGTCAATGCCCTTCCACCACTGCGCGACGCATTTGCGCGCAGGTTGTCCCCCCAGCCCGAACATATCGGTGGTGATAACGCCAGAAGATTACCCAGCTTAAACTTAGAAGCGGTGAGACGCGATTCGTCGGCGTCCGCGATGTTTCCAGAAATACCGCATCATGCTTGCCGCATGCCACCTGCTGCTTCGGCCGAATAGCCCCCGCGCGCTGCTCCGCCGATGTGCGTGCGTGGCTACCGCCTCACCGCAATAACACACATCGCTGCCCGAATCAGCCACGTGCCGACACAGGTCCACATCCTCGAAATAGAGGAAGTAGCGAGGATCGAAAAGACTCGGCCGACACACCGCTGCGCGCCGCACGAGCAGCACCGCACCCAGCACCCAGTCCACCGACAACGTCTGCGTGTGATCTGCATCCGCCATGAGATGGGCGCGGATCAAGCGATGATCGTCCGGATACAACCACCGCAACGGCGGGCGACGCACTGCCGCGAGAAACGGCGTGTAGAACGTCCGGCAACTGAGCTGCAGCGAACCGTCTTCATTCAAGAGGCGAGGCGCAACCAGGCCGGCATGCTCTTCACGTTCCAGACATTCGATCAACGTCGGAATGCACTCCGGCGTGTACGTGACATCCGCGTTGCTCACGAGGTACAACGGGCCGTCGCTGCTGTCATAGATGCGGTTGTGCCCCGCGCCGAACCCGAGATTGCCTTCCCCGCCTTCGAACCTGCCCAGCTCCTCGCGGTCCGCCAAGGCTCGCAGAACCGATTCATCCTCACTGTTGTCCCAGATTCGCAGCTCATGCTCCGGCAACGGCAGCGTCCGAAGATGCTCGGCGAAGGCGATGATCTCATCCGCGTTGTTGTACGCCACCACGCCGATCGTCAGCATCGTCCCGTCCTTTCCTCGGCAAGCTCGCGGAGGAAAACCCGTACAAGCTCAACGACCTTCCCGCCTTCGCTCGGCTTGGCAGGCTTGAACTCGGCAGCTTCCGCGATGCATGCCCGCAACTCCGTCTCATCCGCCGCGAGCAGGGCGAGCCTCTTCTCGGCATAGACAGGCCCGGTCGCCTGTTGGTGATCGTTGTAGTGTTCCTTCCTGTCGCTGCGGCGAGGCATGATGACCAATGGCGTCCCGTGCGATGCGGCGGCGCGCACCGTCCCCGCGCCGGCGTGGCCGATCACGAGCGTCGCTTCGGCCATCGCCCGGTCGTACTCAGCCGGCGTGAGAAAACGCTTCCATTCCATGTGCGCCGGCTCGTAGCTCCCACCTGCGATCTGCGCCAGCCCCTCACCGGTGAGCACGCCCTCCTCGAAGAGCGCATCCACCGCCTGGATCAGTCGATCGAATCCGGTGTCAAAGTTGCCCGTCGTGACGAAGATCATAAGACAGGCTCTCCCTCGACCGCCTTGGGAAAGAACTTGGTCAGCCCAGGCCATTGCACGATGAAGAGGTCCGCGAAGGGATGCAGGACGCGCCCCGTGACGGTCGGCCGATCCACCTCGGCGATTGTCTCGACGTAGATCAGCTTGCCTCGCAGCAGCTTCACGAGCAGGCACGCCGGGATCACGACGCCCGCGCCGGTCGTGATGATCGCATCCGGCCGTTCTCGCAGGATCACCGGCATCGTCTGCCAGAGCGTTCGGATCATCGTCCACGGCGCGCTTCGACGCGCGTTATCCACCTCGTAGACACGCTCGCCTTTGTCGCGCAGGCCGTCAGCGGTCGGGCCTCGCATAATGAGGTAGAACGTCTCGCATCCTTCCCACGCCTTGCGCAAGACCTGCAACTCCGCGAGATGCCCGCCCGCTGAACTGGCCAGACAGACCTTCAGCCGCGCGCCTGACGAGGGCGCATCGTCGAGCCTGGCGCGAATTGCTTCCGCCTTGCCCGCCCATGACTGGTCGCGCACGAGCGCTCGCTGCGCCTCGGGATCGCGTGGCTCAGCCAGGCGCTTCCGCACCAGTTCGATGAACTCGTCATGGTCCTTCGCGATGTCCAGGCCGGGACAGCGGTGCGCTGCCGGGAGATCGGTCGTGACAGCGCTGCGCCCGAGCGCCAGGTACTCCTTGAACTTGAGCGGATTCGCACCGCGCGTCCACTTGTTGACCGGCGCGGGATTGATCGCCACATCGAACTCGACCATGCGCCGCGGCAACTCGTCGTAAGGAATCAACTCGACCCACGTGATGTTCTTGACATCCACGACCTGCGACTGTGCATCGAGTTCCGGCCGACCGATAAACCGCAGTTCCGCATCGGGAAGAGCAGCGGCGAGCTTGCGAACCAGCTCGAGATCGACCTTGTACGTCGTCGTGCCGCCCGCGTACCCGATCACCGGGTGCTCATTGGCCGGTCGATCGAGCGGCACATCCAGCCATGCTTCGTCGATCCCGTGCGGGACATGCATCGCGCGCGGGTCGTCGCCCATCTCTCGCTTCAGCAGATCGTCGCTGGGGTAGATCACCAGATCCGAATCGCGCAGAAGCTGATCCTCGCAACCTTGTACGAATTCGCGCGGCATCGTCGAGAAGTCGAACTCCGCGAACACATCCGAGCGCTGGTACACGATCTTGCTCGGGCGCAGGTCCTTGGGCATCTTGCCGAGCACAGGCTCAGCGGTGGGCGTCGTGATCCAGTAGATCGGGTTCTTCCAGCCGAGCGCGCGAAGCTGCCGCTTCAGCCCGCGGCGAATCAGGCGGTAGTGGATGAACCTGCCCCACCTCTTGTCGTACATCGGAAGTGCGGGAGGCGTGTAGACCCACAGATGGTCCCCCGCTTGCTTCATGCCTCGGCGCAGGCTCCTCAGCTTGTTGCGCAGTTTCTTGATGAAGTCGCTGCCCTGTCTGACACTGGGCATGTGCACACCGATCGAGTTGATGTACAGCACATCGCGATCAACCGCGAAGCGCTTCATAAGCTGGATGTCCATGTGCCCGTGCGGGTGGTACCACCAGTCTTCGCCGCCAAAGCAGACGATCGGCGTCGCGCGCTGTTCGCGTGATTCGGTCATGCGCTACCCCCAAAGCGCTGCGTGATTGCCTCGTCGATCTCGCGCAACGCTGCGTGCGCGGAGAACACGGTCTCTGAAACCTCCCTTGCGCGCCGGCCCAGCGCATCGCGCGCCGCTTCGTCGGACATCAGCATGTCGATCGCCGCCCGCATGGCGGGGACATCACGCTTGGGCACGCGCTTGACCGCTCCATCTTCGAGGTAGTCGATGATCCCCCTCACATCCGTGCAGATCGTCGCCTTGCCCTGGCGGTATGCGCTCAGGAGCGCGATCTGCCCGCTGCTGGGAAGCTCACCAAGCAGTGGAATCACACACAGATCCGCACCGGCGATCAGCCCGTCGAGCTGCGCGAGCGGAAGATGCTCATGCACGATGACATTGTCCGGCGGCGTGAGTCCCTCGACCGCCCAAGGCCGAACGACCGCGACACCCTGATGCGGTAGTCCGCCCATCGCCTTGAAGAACGTGTCAAAGTCACGGTCCGTCGCTCCGTACGCAAGCACATACGGCCCGTCGATCTCATCAGCCTTGCACGCATCAAGCTGATCGTGCGTCGGCTCGAATCGCCAATACCGGCGAAACGCCATCTGCCGGTCGGTCAGACCCAGTTTGCCGAGCAACTCAGTGAGATCCGCCCTGCTGTGAACGAACGCAAGATCGATTCGCCGAAACGCCCAGCGGACCAGTGCGCCCTTCCAGCCGGCATGTTGGCGAGGCAGGTTTAGGCTGAGCACGCCGAGCTTGATGCGCCGGCCGAACAGGCGGAAGGCGAGCGCCGCGGCGAATCCTTCCTCATGCGTCTCAACGAGGACGAGATCGTGGCCTTCGCGCTTGGCCTGCCTGGCGAGGCGGCGCATCAGGCTGAACTTGCGACGCCACATCGACAGCGTCGTGCGTTTCGCGGTGAACGTGATCGCAGCACGCTCGGCATCGGTCGGCTGCGCAATCGTGTATTCGTGGGTCACATCCGACGGATCGTCGAAGAGCGTGATCTGTTCAACCTGGTATGCGAGTACGCGCATAACGCTACGCCACCTCCGCAGTCGCTGTGCGAGGCTGCTCGTCGATCTCGTATTCCCAAGCCCGCCGCAACAACGTCCCAATCACATTCGGCCCGAATCGCTCACGGGCACGATCCGCCAACGAGTCATCCCTGCCCGCTGCCAGTTGTCGCTCGATCGCTGCTGCCAGCGCGGCCGGCGTGCGATCATCCGCCACAGTCCCCAAGCCGCCTGCAAGCATGTCGGCAAACGGATACACCGGATACGCCACAACGGGGAGCCCGCAGAAGAGCGACTCCACCGCAACGTAGCCCCACTCTTCGTACAGACTCGGCATGACGAGCGCATCAGCGGTTCGCATCATCGCGTGTAGTCGGCTCGGTTCCACTCGCCCCGGAAACTCAGCCTTCGCATGATCGGGCAATCCACGCACCGCCTGCTCGATCGGGCCGGCATGACCACCGACGAACCGCAGCGTGATCGGCCCGAGGTCGGCGCTGAAGCGCTTCGCAGCCTGGGCGACATCACGCACGTTCTTCCTCGGATGCGACAGATCACCACAGCACACCAGCAGCAGCTTGCCCGCATGGTCTTCCGCAACATCATCCGCCGACTCATGCACACGAATGGGCGGCGGGCAGACCATGGCCGGCCTGCCTTGCGCGGTCAACTGATCCGCCAGCGTCCGCGTCGGACACAGGATCGCATCGGCGATTCGGTAGCCTTGCTGATCGCTTCGATAGAACACGATTGACTTGGCGCTCAGGACGAGCCGCCTGGGCGAGCCGCCTCGCGTGTGTCGCCACGTCTCGCGCACACGCCCGATCGGCGAGTGCGGCCAAAACCACGCAGCGACGACGATGCGGTCGGCGTGTTCGCGCGCGACGCCCGCGAGACCGGGATGGTTCAGATGAATGACATCAAACGTCCGTCCAAGCCGGCTGAGCGCATCATGCAGCGCACGGCCCAAGCGGCGCATGCGCACGCCGTGCCAAAGCCTTTGCATCGTCTCGACGCCCCGGCTCGGCGGTGTCAGGCCGATGTCCAGCACGCGGATACGGTCATCATGCAGCCGGGCACGGCATGTTTCCGCCACGGCGGGCGTCGATGTGAGCAGTGTCATGTTCGCGCCGAGTTCCGCCCCGGCTGCCGCGACGTGCTCGGCGTAGGCGTCGATGCCGTTGAATCCGCCTTCCTGGATGCCGACCACGACATTCATGGCGCATCCGCCTTGTCCGCGCCATCGCGCATTCTGATCACGCGAGCCGGCACGCCTGCTGCGATCGCGTTCGCAGGCAGATCCTTGGTGACGACCGAGTTCGCGCCGACGACGCAGCCGTCGCCGATCGTCACGCCCATGACAACGGTGACGCCGCGCGCCAGCCACACGTCGTTTCCGATGTGAACATCCTGGCCGATCTTCGCCTGGCTGCCGACCGTCTGCCCCGCCGTCAGACTGTAGCTGCTCGCCGAGACGAAGCAGTCCGGCGCGAGCATGACATCAGCGCCGATGGTGATCGCCGCATCTTCCGCAGCCCACAGGCCGCAGTTGTGGCCGATCACTGTGCGATCCCCGATCTCGATGTTCTCGCCATGGCGCAAATGCACCGACGGCGTGATGCGCGTACCCAACCCGACCTTGACCTTCCGCACCTGAGCGACGTGGTTGTAGTGGTGCATGTTCGCCCGCTTGAGCATGTGAAGCCACAGCCGGGGCGAAAGCAGGTTCAGTAGTCTGGGTGCGCTCATCCGCCGGCCACCTTTCTCATGCGAAACAGCCACGCGCATTGTGCAACCGCCGCCTTCGCAAGGTCAAGGGCGCGACCGACCCTGCCGCCACCTCGGATGAGGCCGACGCATCCCGTTCCAACACTGCGGATGCTGATGCCGACGATCATCAGGATATTGGCGATCTGACAGTAGACCCATCCCTTGTGTTTGTAGAAGAGCCTCAAGAGTGCGCCGTTCACCGCCAGCAGACGTGATCCGGTCGCCTTGCTCGCCGACGCACCGACGAGATGAACGATCTCCGGCTCATGCGCGAACCAGATCTCACGCCCCGTCTTCCGCACGCGCCAGCACAGATCGACTTCCTCGGCATACATGAAGAAACGCGGATCAAAGCCGCCCAACTCATCCCAGACCGATCTGTCGATCATCAGGAAACAGCCGGTGATGATGTCCACCTGCCGATCGTCATCGCGTTGCCACCAGCCCATCGCCTCGCGGTCAAAAAGCCTGCTGCCCTTCATCACGACGTTGAGCGCCGTAGCCTTGCACAAGAGAGGCCAGAGACCAGGGTCCGCCCAGCAACACGTCGGTTCGAGCGACCCGTCCTTGCGAACGGTTCGCCCGCCAACGATCCCTGCGCTCGGCTTGGAGTCGGCAAACGCCCACAGCGTGCCGATCGCATCGTCGAGCACGATCGTGTCGGGGTTGAGCAGCAGCAGACGCCGACCCGTTGCTTGCCGTGCGGCGAAGTTGTTGCCGCCCGCGAAGCCGAGGTTGTCATCGGGTTCGAGTAGCGTCACCTGCGGGTACTTCTCGCGAACTATCTCCGCTGAACCGTCACCTGGCGCGTTGTCCACGACGAGGATCTCGCACGCAAGGTCGGTCGGCTGCGCGAAGATGCTGGCGAGGCAGTCGTCGAGCAGCTCAGGCACCTTGTAGCTCACGATGATGATCGACAGGTCCACATCCATCTTCTTACGCATGCGCATCGCCGGTCGAAGCGATTGTGCTCCCCTTCGGGTCACGGCCAAACGGAGGTCGGGGGGTAACCTGCATTCCTTCCGCGATCGACCCGATCATGCCGAGCACGCCGAACCACAGGACGTTGATCTGTCCGAACTGCGCCAGGCCGATGAAACTGGCGCAGAAGGCGAAGAGCGCGCAGCCGATTCCCCAGAAGAGCGCCTGATCCCGGCGAAGCAGCGGCAATCGCATGACGCGCGAGATCGTTCGGAAACCAACGAAGATGACGGCAACAAAGAGCAACAGCCCGATCAGGCCGCCGTTGATCCCCTCCGTCACCCATTGGTTGGCGGGGTCGCCACCGATACTCCATGTGTTGACGATATCCGGGCTGGCGCCGATCAGCGCCCAGTCACTGAAGTGATACCAGTACTCCTTGATGAGCTGGGCGCGATGGAAGCCGCTGCCGCCGACGATGTCCGACGCTTTGACGATGAAGCCCCACCACTTCCCGCCTGGGTAGAAAAGGTGATACGACGTGAGGAACACAAGCGTCCCCCAGACGATCCACTTCACCGCCGGTCGGTAGTAGAAAAGCGCGATGGCGATGACGGTCAGCCCCAGCGTACTGAGCGGTGTGCCTGAGTTGGAGAGCATGACGCAGATGACCGCCGCGGCGCAGCCGAGCAGCCCGACCTTCGCCGCCATTCCGACACGCGATCGCCACAACGCCCAGCAGAGCGCAGCACTGATGCACATGAAGTTGCCAAACGCGATCGCCTGGGGAAAGACGCCGTACACGCGGGTCTTGTCTTCTCGCAGGTGGGCAGCAGCGTCGATGGAGTGGTAGAGGATCGCGGCAGGCCGGCGGTGTGTGACGAATTCCACAATCCCGAGCGGGACCGAGATGATGACGCACACGGCGATCGTCTGGAGGGCGACATAGAGCTGCGACCGCGTCTGGATCGTCAGCCGAGCAAGGAAGTACATCCCGTAGATCTCGTACAGCACCCCGAGCTGCTGGACGAACATCCCCATCTCCGGTGAGCGCACCATCGACATGACGGCGAGGTTCGCGCCCCAGAGCAGAACCAGCGCGTCGAGCGGAACGAACTTCGCGCGTTTCGCCGCCTCACCGAGCAGCGCGCGGATCAGCCCGACGAGCACCACGACACGGGCAGGAGGGAAGTCAAACCCAGCGATGATAATGACTTCCGTCGAAGGCACGAGGCACGCGGCGAGGAAGTACGGCGTGATGACCAAGTGCCGGGGCACCAGCGCGGTGAGCCCGCCCAGAAGCAGCAGGACAACCAGGGTTGTGGGGCTGACCTCAAACAATCTTCTGCGATGCTCCACCGATGCCGTGCGGGCCGACATGCCCGAAGGCGGGAACTGGGACCTGACTCCGACTTATCGGCCGAATCACCCGCTCGGTTCGCCGATCCGCGCCGGTTTGTGCGTGATTCAGTCGCGCAGGCGGTAGCGGACGATGCACCAGATCGCACGGAAGCCGTCGCGCAGCCCGATCTTCTTGCCATCGGCATACGTTCGGCCGCGGTAAGCGACGGGGATCTCTTCGATCCTCGCCCCCAGCCGGACCATCTTCGCGACGACCTCCGGCTCGAAGCCGAATCGCTTTTCCCGCAACGTGATACGATGCAAAAGCTCGGCGCGGAAGACCTTGTAGCAGCACTCGATGTCGGTCAGCCGCCTGCCGGTCACGATGTTGCTGAGCACCGTGATGACGCGGTTGGCAAGCGCCTGGACGGGCCGAAGCGCCCGGCGCGCCTCGCCGTGGAAGCGTGTTCCGATGACGACATCCGCACGGCCGTCGAGAATCGGAGCGAGGAGCCGGTTGTAGTCCTGTGGGTCGTATTCGAGATCCGCATCCTGGATCAGGACCAGATCGCCCGTCGCGGCGTCGAATCCGCTGTGCAGCGCGCCGCCTTTGCCGACGTTGTGGTCGTGATAGACGATCCGTAGTGAGGGGTTCTGCTCCGCCAGACGTGCGAGGATGTCGCGCGTCCCGTCGGATGAGGCGTCATCGACGAGGACGATTTCGAGCGTCACACTGGCGGGCACGGGCGCGTCGCGGACGCGCTCAACGAGCGCTGCGAGCGTCGCTTCCTCGTTGAAGACAGGGATGATGACGGAGAGAAGCATCGGCGAGAATGATAGGAAGAAACGCGAGATGCGGGCGAGAGATCAAGAACAGAGCCGCGTCGTGTTGACGCGGTGCGGCACAAGCCGCTTGTTCCTGGTGCTGTCAGCCCTCTCCGGTTGCGTCATGCGAGCGGGTGCGAATCGTGTGGGTCAGGAGGGGACGCAGCCGTAGTCGGCGAGAAGGATGCCGAGATCGTTCTGATCTGTATCGCCGTCGCCGTCCAGATCGCCGCCGTCGTACACCCCGTAGGCGGCGAGAAGCATGCCGAGGTCGGCTTGGTCGGTGTCGCCATCGCCATCAAGATCGCCGGGGCAGGCAGTGTCAACCTGGAACTCATACGCGCCCATGTCGACGATCTCATCGTGGCCGTTGCCCGGCACGCCTGTGTCAGCGGTGTCGGGGTCGTCGACAAAGCGGGGGTTGCCATCGAGATCAAACGGCAGCGGCTCCGTCGTGTCGCCATCACCATCGAGATCGAGGTCATCGTCCGGGACCGCCACGTTGTCCGCCGCGTCGATGCAGGGCGAGCCGGGCAAGATCCGATAGTCGTTGTCCTCCCACGTCGCCGGATCGTCATCCGGCCCGTCCGGGTCTACGAAGAGCGGATCGGCGTCGATGTTGCCCGCACCCTCCCAGCCGCCCTGGATGTCGCAGAATTCGAGAGCAGCATCCGCATTGTCCAGGAACACCTGCTCCGGCACGTTCGCCCAGAGCACGGAGTTTTCTATTTCCACCGACACACCGTCCCAGCAGTACAAGCCCCCGCCGACGCGCGCCGCGGTGTTGCCGACGATCGTGCAGTTGGTGAAGGAATGGCTGCCATTGGCGTAGCTGTAGTACACGCCGCCGCCGTCGATGGCGGTATTGTTGCTGATCGTGCAGTTCGTGTGCGTGGCGCCGGTGCACGTACTATAGCTGATTCCGCCGCCTTGATCGATCGCTCGATTGCCGCTGATCGTGCAACCAATGAAAGTGGGTACGGCATCGCGGTAGGTAAAGACGCCGCCACCAAACATAGCTGTATTGCCACTGATCGTGCAGTTGACGAAAGTGGGCGTCGTACCGCTATCGCAGCATACGCCCCCACCCCATACCGCCGCCAGGTTCCCAGTGATCGAGCAGTTGATGAGCATCGGGCTGCCCGAATTGCATGCAACGCCGCCACCGCCGCCGGCAACAGAGTAGTTGCCATCGATCGTACAGTTGGTGAACGTAACATCGCCCCCCAACACTGCGCCGCCGGCGTAGTTCGCGATGTTGCCGCTGATGACACAGTTGTCGACCGTGGCGAAGCCACTGCCGCGGAAGTAGATGCCGCCGCCCCCGCCGGCGGAGTTTCCTGTGATGGTGCAGTCGCGTATCTCGGCGGAGTCGCAGGCACTGTAGTAGATGCCGCCACCGTAGTAGCCTGCGTGGTTGCCGCTGATTGTGCAGTCAACGAGTGTCGCATCGCTAACAAAACCGTAGACGCCTCCACCGCGGCCGTCCGTGGTGTTGCCAGTGATCGTGCAGTCCTCGAACCTCGGGCTGCTGTAGGGGAACAAGAGGACGGCGCCGCCCCAGCCGGTCGCCCTGTTGTCGCTCAACATGCAATTCGTGAACGTTGGGCTGCTGGTGTAGCAGTAAACGGCGCCACCCTCCTCAGTGAAGCCGTGCATGATCGTCAATCCCTCGACGATGGAGTCGGGCCCCTCGCTGCTTTGGAAGATGAAGCCGCGGCCTTCGTTTTCGCAATCGATGATGCATTGGGCCGGGTCGCCCGAGGCGCTGCGGACGGTGATCGCCTTACCGAGAAAGTCGAGGTCCTTGTTGCCGGTCCCGGTGTACGTGCTGTCGACGATCTCGACGATGTCACCGGCGACCGCGGCGTCGATTGCTTCTTGAATCGTGCCATACTCGGCCGGTACATGCAGCGTGTCCGCGGCAGCAGAGAGCGGAATGAACAGAACAGCAACAATGTGGAACAAGAAATGCAGTCGCATGTCGCGTCTCCGAGTGGTTGATCTATCAGCCGCAATCCCAATCGGCGAGGAGTATGCCGAGGTCGTTCTGATCGGTATCGCCGTCGCCGTCCAGGTCGCCGCCGTCGTCCAGGCCGTAGGAACCGAGCAGGATGCCGAGATCCGCCTGGTCGGTGTCGCCATCGCCGTCGAGATCGCCGGCGCACGGTGAGGCGCCTTGGAACTCGTAGGCGCCCATATCGACGATCGGCGCCGCGCCGTTGCCCGTGTCCGCCGTGCCGGGATCGTCAACGAAGCGAGCATTCCCGTCGAGGTCGAACGGCAGAGGCTCGGTTTCGTCTCCGTCATCATCAACATCGAACGTGTCGGCAGGAACCGCGGCATTGTCCGCCGCGTCAATGCAGGGCGAGCCGGGCCCGAGGCGATAGTCGTTGTCTTGCCACGTGTCCGGATCGTCATCCGGGCCGTCGGGGTCAGCAAAGAGCGGATCGGCGTCGATGTTGCCCACACCGGCCCAGCCGCCTTGCACATCGCAGTAGGAAAGCTCAGCGTCCCCTCCATCGAGAAACACCTGCTCCGGCGAGTTCCCCCAGAGCACCAAGTTGTGCATTTCCACTGTATTGCCGCCACAGTACACGCCTCCCCCGTTGTCCGAGGCGGTGTTGCCGCTGAGCGTACAATTCGTCAGTGTCGGCGATCCGTAATACACGAAGATGGCGGCGCCTTCGTCAGCACTGTTGCCGCTGAGGGTACAGTTCGTGAAAGTCGGCGATCCAGTATGAACGAAGACGCCCCCGCCGTCATCACCGTCGTTGCCGATGATCGTGCAGTTGATGAACGTCGGGCTGGAGTCATAGCATGCCACTCCACCACCGTCCCCCCCGGAATTGCCGCTGATCGCGCAATCGATGAGCGTGGGGTTGCAGTTGTAGTACAGGATCATGCCGCCGCCATAAAGGTCTGAGTAGTTGTCGCGAATGCTGCACTTGATGAAGGTGGGACTGCTGTCGGCAAAGCAGTAGACACCGGCGCCGGCGCCGCCGTGTGTGTAGCATTCGCTGATGATGCAGTTCCTGAGCGTCGGGCTGCTGAAAATGCAATAGAGGCCGGCCCCGATCGATGGGCCAAAGCCCCTGGTGATCGTCAAGCCCTCGACGACGGAGTCGGGCCCCTCGCCGCTTCGAAAGTTGAAGCCGCGCCAGCCCGACTCGCAATCAATGATGCACAGATTCGGGTCGCCCGAGGCGCTGCGGACTGTGACTGCTCTGCCGCCGAAATCGAGTTCCCTGTTGCCCTCGCCCGTATAGGTGCCATCCGCGATCTCGATGATATCGCCTGCTGTCGATGCGTCGATCGCCGCCTGGATCGTGGGGTACTCACTTGGCACGTGCAGCGTGTCGGCTGCGGTGATATTCGCAGTCAACGCACAAAACGCCAGCGCCAGCACCGTACGGGCCTTTATTCCCCAGTTCTGTAGCATCGCTCGTATCCTCTCTCGCCATCCCGCGGTCGCCGACTGTGCCCCGAGCAAGTTGACGGCTGCTGCGAACTTCAGATCTCTCTTCCAGTCTGAATCTGGCGCTGCCTTCGATCAAGTGAAAACCGACCCGTTTGGGCAGATTGTTCATAATGCCGCGACCGTTGATCGCGGTGAGAATTTCCGGGGCGGTGGACGACACCCTGCGCGGTGAACATTCGTGACGGGCCAACTTGTCGCCGCGGGCCGCCAAGACCTTCGTATCTTCGCATGGTTAGGGAAGCGGCCTCAGACATGCCTAGGGCCATGTGATCCCCCACGAATTCCCCTCACCTCGATCCTCTCCCCAGGGAGAGGAAGCAAGGCGCGCGAACCTACACGCGGGGGCAGGTCGCATCGAAGTCGGTGGGCGTTCCCGATAGCGTAGCTTCCAGGGCGTCGCACGCGCGGTCCCAGCGGAACAGCTCGGCCCGTCGCCGCGCCGCTTCGCTCCTCGCAGGCCAGCCGGCCCGGTCGTTCAGAATCTCGACGATCGCATCCGCCATCGCGCCGGCATCGCCCGTCGGAACGAGTCTCCCGCCGCCGCATCCCTGCACGATGTCCACCGTCCCGTCGCAGGCGGTGCTGACGACAGGTGTCCCGCACGCCATCGCCTCAAGGATCGGCAGGCCGAACCCCTCCGAATCGCTCCCGAGCACCCACACATCTGCTGCCCGATACAGCCCGGGAATCTGCGACTGCTTCGGCTGATGCACGTGCTCGCCGCCGGGTGGATATGCCATACGATCATCCGGCCGATACTGGCCGAACGTCTTGACCCTCACGTCGGGCAATCTGTCCCGCACGCGCTCGATCGCATCCGCGATGAGATCCGACCGTTTCCACGGCGCCCAACTGTACGTGTAGCCGATCACCGGCGGATCGCTCATCTCACGCTGTGGGGCATTGAACTGATCGAGATCGACGCCGTTGTGCAGCAGCACAGCCGAGTCACCATCGAACTCATCCGCCGCGAGCCGTTTCAGCCAGCGCGCGACGACGAGCTTGCGCATCGGCAGCCGCCAACTGTCGCGCATGCGAGCAAGAGCTTGCGCATCGCAGTCCCACGTCTCGTAGTGCTGGATCAGGTAGAACGGCTTTCCTTTCGATGACGGGTAATCAGCGATCCAATACGCGGTCTCCCAGTACGTGGCGACGATCGCATCGCCGTCCGGGACATCACGAAGGTCAATCGGCGTCAACCCGCCGGCGACGGCCGATTCGCCCGCCCGATCAACGCGCACCGGATGCAATACGTGCTCGATCCCCTGGAAGTGGCCCCGCGCCGCCAGAATGCGCGACCGGTACGCCGACCTGGCCCGCGACGCCCACGATCTGGGATGCCACGTGATCGGCCGCTGCGGATACGCCACTGTGACAGCGTGCCCGCGCTGTGTGAGCAGCCTCGCATATGTCGCCACGACCTTCACACCACCGCTCAGATCAACCGCAGGCAGGACGAACGTGATGCGCATCAGCCATCTCCCTGCGCCGACATCGGAGCCACCGAATCCACGATGGCTGACAGTCGAGCGATAAGCGCCGGCCAATCGAACCGGCGCACCGCTGGGTCGCTCAGCCCGCCCGCGAAGCGATCTCCGGATTGCATCAACGTCTCGATCGCCGCCCAGATCGCTGGGGGGTCATCCGCCGCCGCACGCACGCCTCGCTGGGCCTCTTCGATGAATCCCCACGCATCGCACGGCTCGCACAGACACAGGATCGGCTGACCACACGCGAGGTAGTCATACGTCTTGCTCGGCACGATCCGGATCGGCTTGCCGTCACGGCGCGTGTGCAAGGGCAGGACGACCGCATTCGCCGACTTGCACCGCGCCATCGCGTCCGCGCGCGCTGCGAACGGATGCACAATCACCTGCTCCTGCAAGCCGAGTTCATCGACGATGGACTGGTCCGCATCCGACCACGGGCCGACGAACTCGATGCGGATGCGTCCCGCTTTGGTCGGCGACCGCGACAGGCCGTGGCGAAGCGCGTGCAGCAGGTAGTAGGAGCTTTTCGCCAACGTGTTTGTTGCGGCGGGCGTCGTCCGCACCGCGCGTGAGAGGCGCTCGCGCGGTGACGATGGGCGAAGCCGTGCCTGACGCATTCCTTCGTCGGTCATCATCGTCCCGATATGGACGAGGCGAAACGTCGCATCACCCGCATCGCGCGGCAACGGTGTCACCGGCGCGACCTCGCTCGCATCAAACCCGTTCTCGACGGCATGGACGTGCGCCGGGTCAAGCCGAAACGCCCGACGCACCGCCTTCGCCGCCTCTGGGCAGTTCATCACGACGGCCAGGGCATCCCGGCTGACGCGCCGATGCGTCGCACCGTTCCACATCAGATGAATGCCCGAACGGAACGGCCAAAGCTCAGCGAGCGTCCACGGATCCTGCAAGTCGATGATCAGCGGCAAACCCAACGCACGCGCGATCTCATGCCCAGCCCACAGCGCGCTGAACGGCGGGCTGGTCGCAAGGACGACATCCCATCGCCGCCCCGGCGCGGCTTCGATCGCTCGCCGCACCACCGCTTCCGCCCACGGCTGCTCGCCGTCGATGCGCCAAGGCCAGGGCGATGCGGCGGGTTGTTCGTCAACCCATGTCACGCGGGCGCCGGCATCCATCATCCGCTGGTGCATCGTATCTTCGATCGCCTGCAATTCGGGCGTCTTGAGTGCGAACAGATCGACCATCCAGCTCCACGATGCGAGGTACTCAGCGATCGCGCCGACGCGCTGCGCGTTGGGTCCGCCTCGGGGCGGCGCGAACGCGCCGAGGAGCAGCACGCCTCGTCCGCCACCGTCAATCGGCGCAGTCTCACTCGTCGCTGGATCCGTCATCGCGCCCATCATACGCTCGCCGCCTCCCACATCGCGCAGCTCACGCGCGGGCTTCGCTGCGCAAGTTCACCCCCACCGCCGCGCACGACCGAGTGCAAGAGCCGCCCGACAATCGGCAACGTGAAAAGCACCATCCGCGATAGCTTGCGATTCGGACCAAGCGCAAGCGCCCGCCTGCGCACGCTCGCAGCCGCTCGCCGATCACCCGAGCGTACGTGGTACTCCAGGAGCGGCCTGGCCCAGTCCTGCGCCCGGCTGCGCAGCGCGGCGCTCGCCTCGGCAGGCATGTCCGGGTACGCCTTCAGCGCCTTCTGGCAAATGCGAATGTAGTACGCAAAAAACCCCGGATCGCAGCCGTGGTCGGATGTGATCCGCTGATCGACCTGCATGTCGTAGTCTTTCACGTAGCCCGGTTCCGCGAGCAGCACGATCTCTTCCGCCAACGACAGCCGCATGTAGAAATCCAGATCCTCGATCCCCCAGATGGACTCATCCATGCCGCCGAGTTCTTCCCACACGGCTTTGTCGAACAGCAAGCCCTCGACGTAGCCAGCCAAATCCGCGCAGAGGTGCGGCGTCAACTCGCCAGCCGCCGCCCGGCGCACGGACTGCGCATCGAGCTTGCCGTAGCTGAAGTTGTCGCGCTTGTCCGCATCCTCATCCGGCCCTTCGAGGATGTATCCGTTGCTGACCAGCACGCGGGCCTGCGGGTAATCCCCAAGCGCTCGGCACTGCGATTCCAGCTTGGTTGGCAGGTAGTAGTCATCACTGTCAAGAAACGTGATCCACGGGCAGCGCGCTTGCGCCACACCCATGTTGCGCGCCGCGGCGGGGCCGCCGTTGGCGCGCG
>JAGLTS010000031.1 GCA_023135165.1 Phycisphaerales bacterium
CCGAGCGTCCCCCGCGAAGCTCGCCCTGTAGAACTCAGCGTCCCCAGTGAAGCTCGCCCCCATAAACCGAGCGTCCCCCGCGAAGCTCGCATGGTCGAACCGAGCGTCCCCCGCGAAGCTCGCCTTGCTGAACCAAGCTTCCCCCGCGAAACTCGACTCGTCGAACCGAGCGCCCCCTGTGAAGCTCGCCCCGATAAACCGAGCGTCCCCCGCGAAGCTCGCTTGGTAGAACCCAGCGTCCCCCGCGAAGCGAACGGAGACAGTCAGCGCGATGCGGATGTCAAGTGATCGACAATCTCCATCCAGAACCTCACCCCCGTAGATGCTCAGCTTCGTCAGCGGCTTGGATAAGAGTCGATTTGGCGGTTTCCAATCGTCTCCCCGCTTCTCCCTCGGCGGCGCGAGCTGCGCATCCGGGTGTCGATGAACCGCTTCTATCAGCGCACGCAACGACTTGATCCGTGCGTAGCAGATCCAGCCGTCGCGCACGACCGCATCGGCCAGTGCATCCAGTTCCGCCGGATCGTCGCCGATCTCGCCGTGGATGCGAACCTCTTCTAAACTGTTCGGGGGCTGCTCTGCCACGCGTCTGTCCCTCAACGATACAGGATAACCCGAGAATCCCGACTCCTGATTAGCACCACTCCCGCCCCGCTGTCAAGGTCCGCACTATGAGGTCCTCCCCATGCGCTGGGCGCGCATTCGGGGAAGCTAAGGTGGATTCAATTCCGAAGCGCAACGCTGGGGCGGAAACAGAGGTGTCGGGGACGAGACGGTCGCTGGTTGTCGGACAGAGCCTAGGATCCCGGCTTGATGGGCGCTTCCGTAGTCGCCGGTTCCGCTGGCTTCTGGGCGTCTTCGGTGCGCTGCCGGATCGTCGCGAGGACTTCCTTGCTGCTCAGGCGGAAGTCCGTTGCGCTCACATCGAGGCTGGATTCCAGCAAGCCCTCGATGGCGAGTTGTCCCAGGGCGACAAGGCCCTCGGCGCTGGGATGCAGCTTGTCAATGAGCATCAGCCTGCCAGCTTCTTCCGCAGGCCAGACGTTGTCTCCAATCCTGATCTCGACGCCGGTGTTGATATCCCCTTGCAACTTCGCCATGGGAATCAGGATCACGTTGCCTTGCGCCGTCGCCCACTGCCGAACCCGCTCATTCAGGGCTGTGAGTACCTTCTCGCTGGGGATCAGGCCGGGCGGCAACATCCATGTCGCGGCGCCGTGCATGTCGGGCAGGTCTCCGAGCACAAGCGGGCAGTCGATCTGTTCCGCCAAGGCGAAGCCCCGTTCGAGCCGGTTCATTCGCACGGCCAGTTCAGTCGTGTCGCCGCCTGTCACGCGGACCGGGCCGTAGGCGTACCAGAACAGGAAATCAACGCCGATGACGAGCGTTGGATTGTCCTGGATCGCTGCGGCGACGAATCGCTCTCCAAACTCATCCGGGTCGGTGTAGAAGAAGGTGTCAGCGTGCGATCGCACGGGAGCGTGCTCGCAGAGGATGGTCGCGTCGATCACATCCGTCATGCTCACAGACGTGACGTGAGTGGTCCGGCTGTCGGTCCAGACGAGCTGGGCGCCGAGGCCTGCCGAAGCGCTGGCGCCGATCACCGACACGCGCTGGAGCAACTCCGACCGGTGCTGCTGCGGCTCCGGCTGCTGATTCTGCTGACTGCAACTGCCCGCGGCGCAGAGAAAAAGCAGCGCCGTGAACCATCGAAGTCCTGGTCCGCCCATGTGTTGTCCTCTGGATCGGGGAGGTTCCCGTCGCGGGTTGCTCGGCGGCTGGCCGTCGTCCCGTGCTCGCAGTGTGAGGCAACGACCCCAACGGGATTTGAACCCGTGTCTTCAGGATGAAAACCTGATGTCCTGGACCTGGCTAGACGATGGGGTCGGATCGGCTGAGCATCGTAGCGGTCTTTCGGGCTGTGACAAGCGCCATGCGGGTTTTCGGCCGTGCGATGGGGCGGTTTGCTGAAGCCGGGGCTGTTCCGGACCGATACGGACGATATGAAGGTTCCCGCTTTGCCAACTCGGACCAAACAGCTTCTTGCCGTCGTGCTGCTGGCTGGCTGCTACATCGGAATCGCGAGCGTCACGAGGCCGGGCGATACGCTGGCGGGCGACATGTCCGCGCCTGATGCGGCGTTGCCCACCGACTCGCCGGACCTGCTGACGACCGTATCGCTGGGCGAAATGGCCGGCCGGGACGTGACGATTCGCGTCTTCGCAGGGTTGACCGAGCCGGTGTACACGGTGGTGGATCGCGACGGTGCGGTTCTGGCGGATCGAGTGACAGCCGATGAGCTGCGGGAGCGGTACCCGGAGCTTCCGGATGTTCGTCAGTTCTTCAATGCGGCTGACGATGCCCCGGTGCTGATGGGCGACGCCCCGGCCTGTCCTGGGTTGTAGACGCCACGTCGATTATCCGGGCCGACCGCGCCGCCTCGGTGAAGACCGCGGTACGCTCACGGCATGGCATCGCCCCGGCTGACCATCCTCTGCCCGCTTGAACATGAGGCGAGATTCCTGCGCCGAGCTGGGGTGCGCGATGTGATCGTGACCGGTTCCGGGCCGGACGCGGTTCGCCGGGCGATGGCTGATCTTCCGCCATCCAATGCGTTGATCTTGTTCGGTCTGGCGGGTGGGCTTGTCACAGGCCTTGATGCGGCTCCGGCCATCGCGGCGGTTGTTGATGTGCACGGCCACACGTGGTTCGTCACGCTCTGTGCGCCGACCGACACGTCGGTGATGTGCGTTGGCGTGGATGAAGCGGTCCTCGACCCCGCTGCGAAGTCGGCGCTGGCCCGGACGACGGGTGCGCAGCTCGTCGACACGGAGTCACATGCGTTTGCGGAGGCTGCATCGCGGTCGGGTCGGCTGTGGACGGTGGTGCGAGGGATCAGCGACGGCCCGACCGATTGCTTGCAGCTGAACGTCGCGACGTGGGTGACAGCGGATGGTCGAACGCGAGCGGGGCGGGTTCTCTGTGATGTGATGCGCCATCCGTCGCTGCTGCCGATGACGTGGCGCTTGGCGAGGCGTACTCGGCGAGGGCTGCAAGCGGCGCTTGTGCGTCTGCGCGATCTACTCGATCATGGCGGCGAACCATGACGACCCAGCCCGCCACCCCGCTTCCCGAGACCGCGATGTCCGCACATTCCGTGCTCGTGTTTGGCGGGTCGTTCGATCCGCCGCACCGCGCCCACGTGCTGCTGCCGATGCTCGCGCGGGAACGCCTGGGCTGCGATGTGCTGCTCTACACGCCGACGGCGGTCAGCCCGTTCAAGCAAGATTGCTGCGCTACTCCGGCGGCGCATCGCGTGGCGATGCTCGGGCTCGCGCTGGCTGATCACTCGGAGGCGGCGATCTGGACGCAGGAGGTCGATCGCGGAGGCGTCAACTACACGGTGGACACGCTCGCCGTGCTGCGGTCGCTCGTCGGGCTTGGGACGGAGATCCGACTGCTCATCGGCGCCGACCAGGCGCGCAGCTTTCACCGGTGGCGGCACCCCGGCAAGATCCTCGCCCTTTGCAAGCCCGCCGTGATGCTTCGACCGCCGGATGATCTCACGGCCTTGCGGGAAGCGCTTCTGCCGCACTGGTCGGATGATGAGATATCACGCTGGATGAGCCTGGTCGTCCGTCTCCCCGCTGCGGACATCTCATCCACGGATGCTCGCAGGCGGATCGAGCGAGGCGAGGATGTGTCCGACGTGCTCGATCCTCGCGTGGCGGAGTACATCTCCGAGCATCGGCTGTATGGAGGCGATGAGGCGGGGATCGCCGATACCGGTGTGGATTGACACGCTGCGCGGGCATGGGGAAAGTGCGCGTGCAACGGCGACGCGGCGTTGCCGTTCGATCACCCGTACACCGACATGGAGAACGACGCATGGATGTCATCGAGGCGATCCGCACCAGGCGGAGCATTCGGGCCTACCTCGACAAGCCTGTTCCCGGCGATGTGATTCGACAGATCATCGAGGCGGGCATTCTCGCTCCGTCGGGCGGCAACTGTCAGCCGTGGCGGTTCGTCGTCGTCACCGACCGTGAGAAGATCAAGCAGTTTGACGATGAGCACCATCAGCCGTGGGTCGAGACCGCGCCCGCCGTAATCGTCGCCTGTGCGAATCCGCACGACACGTGGGAGAGGTACGGCGAAGACCAGCAGTGCTACATCCTCGACGTGTCGGCGGCGATGCAGAACATGCTGCTGGCGATCCACGGCCTGGGTCTGGGCGGCGTGTGGGTGGCCGCCTGCAGCAAGCGCGTGATACGCAAGACGCTCAATATCCCCGACCATTGGCAGATCATCTCGATCATTCCGTTCGGCTACTTCGATGCCCAGAGCACCGAGACGTTCAATGGCATGCCGCTTGTGAGTACGAAGACGCCGTCTCGCAAGCCAATGTCCGAGGTCGCGTCGTTCAACGACACACAGTCGCCGTTCACCGATGAAAGCCTGCCGTGAAGCTTAAGCCGATCGGAGTGATTCACACGCCGTTCTCGCGGGCTGAGGGGACACCGATCCAGCCGAGCCGGGCGGATGGCGCGGAAGGTCGCGTCGAGGTGTTCCCGCGGTTCGCCGAGGGGCTTACGGATGTGGACGGCTTCGATCGGATCTGGCTGTTGTGTTGGTTCGACCGGGTCGGTGCGGCGAAGCTGACGGTGACGCCGTTTCTGGATGACGTGCCGCGGGGGCTTTTCGCGACGCGTGCTCCGTGTCGGCCGAACCCGATCGGGCTGTCATGCGTTCGGTTGCTGCGCGTCGAGAAGAACATCCTGCACGTCGCCGATGTGGACATGCTGGATGGGACGCCGCTGCTGGACATCAAGCCGTACACGTCGATGATGGATCATTACGAGGTGAAGCGATGCGGTTGGTTGGACCGTGCGCCCGGGACTCGGAGGGAGGCGGATGATCGTTTTGCTGCGGGGTCGTGACCGCGCCGTGCTCGTCACGCAGCGTCTGGTCGGCGTCCGGGCAGGCGAGCTGTGATGATGTGATTCACACGCGCTCGCTCATCCGGTTCGAGGATGATCGCATACGCCAGGATCGACCACAGGATGCCGACACCCGCCGCCAGCCCGAACAGCGAGACGAGCGTGAGCTGAGGCATATAGCATCGCGCGATGGCCAGAGGAACGGCGAGAATGACGACGGCGAGCAGCGGTCGAGGAAGCGATCGGCGCCACGCGCCCGCGATCGGGAAACCTGTCCGCCGCGCCGCTGCTCTTGGAATCACGAACTGATAGAAGAGGATGTACGCGATGAACGTGGGGATCGGCGCCAGAATCGGTGTGTCGCTGAATGCGAAGAGGAGGCACGCCAGGCCGATCACAATGATGGATGCATACTTGGCGAACCACGCATAGGATTGCACCTCGCCCGTGCCGTAGAGGATGCGTTCGACGCCGCGTACGCTGACGCGCATCGCCATCGCGGTGAGCTGAATCGCCGACATGACAGCCGTGAGATAAACCGCAGCCGTGACGGCATCCGCCACCGTCGCCACACCGAACGCATCGAGCATGCTCGTGTTGCCCTCCGCCACCTGCGAGTCCACCGCTTGCGTGAGTCGGCCGGACACCCACAGATTCAGGATCGGCGTGAGGAAGATCAGATACGTCGCGACCATCGGCAGCGAGACGGTGAGTTGGTAGCGGATCGTGCGAATCATCAGATCGACCAGGGCTTGTTTCTTGCCCTGATGCATCATGTTCGTGGCGAGCGGTTCGATTCCGCGGACGAGGCCTTCGGTGAGTTGCCTGGCCTGCCCGCCGACCTGGACGACGATTTGCCACACGCCGTTGAACGTCAGGCCGAAGAACAGGTTGATGATGATGGCGATGATCTGTTCGTTGAGGTTCATGAGGAACGTGACTTGGCTGGTGTGCCAGACCGTGCTCATCATGGACCGGAACTCGCTCCAGTCGATGTTGCGGAAGTCAACGTGCAGCCCGCGGACGAGCAGCTTCGCCAGGATGACGCCGAGGAAAATATCGAGCATCTGGATCGACGCCCGTGACGCGGCGAATCCGATGAGCTGGACATACAGCGGCTCGTCAGGTAGCCAGAAGCCGAAGACCAGGACCGCGGAGAGCACCCACATGAAGCGGTCGATGACGCGGAGGAAGTTGTCCACGCCGAGGTGTTGCGAGGCGAAGATCGACTGCGAGTAGGGCGAAGCGACGAGGCGGAAGCAGACGTGAATGCCCTCAGCGACGAGCAGGCACGCCAAGGCCCAGTCCAAGTGCTCGGCGCCCTCCGTGTTGAAGAACCCGACGTAGGCCAACCCCGCAAAACACAGCGCGATGAAGAGGACGAGTGCTGCGGCAGGTGCGCAGAAGAGCATCGCAGCTGTCAGGCTCTTGCGGATTCGGTCGGTCTCGCCCGTTGCGATGGCGGCGGCAAGCTCTCGGATCAAGCTCTGGCGAATCGCGGACTCGACCGCAGCGGACAGGCCGAAGGTGGCGACGACCAGTCCGATCGTTCCCAACCCGATCATGCCGATCTTCCCGACGACGTACCACGTAAAGAAGATGCCGAGCAGGAACGTGGTTCCCAGCCGGGCGTAGTTGGCGAAAGCGTTGAGGATCAAACGGGTCGAAAGACGCATGGGCAGTATGCTATCGGCCGAAAAGGGATCTTGTGCGAGTCGTTTGTGGGGGTCGTGGGGGTCGTGGGGACATTACGGACCGGCGAGCGGTTGGTCCGCCATCGGGCCATGCACGCAAGGACGATCGCGTATGCGACTCCCATCCCCCATCACCAAGCCGCGCCGCAGGGCACGTCGCCGATCGCACGGCTGGCGGAGGGTGATCCGCTTCATCTCACTGGTACTCCTGTGGGGCATCGCCGTAGCCGGGAGCGTCATCGCCGTTGGCGCTCCAATGCAGGCGAAGGATCGGCAATGGCTCGATCATGTCGCCAGTGCCCACCATCAGAGCGTGCTTGCGGTGCTTGTCGTGTTGCTGCTGCTTGTCGCGCTACATCGCCGGCGCTGGCCGGCCCTGGCTGGAGCGGTTTTGCTGCTTGCGATCACGACGGCGCAGTACCTGTGCATCCCCATCGCGCCATCCGCCTCGCCGGACAACGGCGTGTCGCTCCGCCTGATGACCCTCAACGCGCGCGGCGACCGTGACACAAGACCGGGGATCTCGGCTGTGATCGAGCAGCAGCAGCCGGATGTCATCGTCATGCAGGAGGCGACGCAGTACATGATGCGTCTGTCCGAGCAGCTTGCCCCGGTGTATCCGCATCAGCTCAAGCCGGATGTGCGGTACGGGTGGACGACGATGCTCTTGAGCCGATACCCGATCGAGCCGATCGACGTCGCGCCAGGCGGTCGATGGTCCACTCCATCGCAGGCTGCGCTGCAATCCGCGGTGATCGCTACGCCCGACGGCCGCATTTTGGTGGGAACGTGCCACCTCATTCGCGGGATTGAGCAAGGCTGGAAGTGGCCGGCCGGGAACAACGCAGCGGCGGTCATGCCCGCGCGGCTGGCCGAGCGTGCAGGCGCCCTCGGCGTACCGGCGGTGCTCGCAGGCGATTTCAATGGCGGACCGATGTCCAGGCGCGGGCGCAACGTCCGGAAAGACGGGGTCTGGAAACTCGCACGCCGACCCGGGCCGTGGCGCGGGACGTGGCCGGGGTGGCTGCCCATCCCACTGCGCGTTCAGCCGGACCATGTGTATGTGACCGAAGGCCTGGGCGTCGTTCGCTGCCGCGTCGGACCCGACACAGGCTCGGATCATCGGCCGGTGATCGTGGATCTGCGGGTTCTCACGCCTGAGCCTTGAACGCCCCATTGAAGCCGTGGTGCTGATCGACACGATAGGATGATGACCCAGGCGCGGACAGCCTGTGATGTGGAGCACACGATGAAGGTTCTGCACGTGATCGAAGGGATGCGCGTCGCCGACGGCGGGCCGCCGCGCGTCGTGGCGGGGCTTGGCAGAGAGCTCGCCGACGCCGGCATCGAGGTTGTCATCATTTGCACGAACCGCTTGAAGCCGGATCGTGAGGCGCTCGGGCTGGAGAACATCCCCAACCTCACCTGCGATGCGCTGCCCCAGGGTGTCAATCTGATGCAATACGTCAGCGGCGCCGAGCCTGCGTTCGACATCGTGCAGTTCCACGGCGTGTGGAATCTCTCAGCCTCACGCCTCACCTCGCGGTTGCGCAGGTCCGGCACGCCTTACATCATCATGCCGCACGGCATGCTCGACTACTGGTCGATGGCGCAGAAGAAGCTCAAGAAGCGCATCTACCTTGAACTCTTCGAGCGACGGGCGCTCAACGGCGCTGCGAAGCTCTACGTCCTCAACGAAGACGAATACGGGCCGATCGCCAAGCTCGGCGTCACGTCCGACTACTTCGTCCTGCCCAACGGCGTCGATTCAGAGGAGTTCGACCACCTGCCTCCGGCAGGCAGCTACCGCGAGAGCATCGGCAGGCCCGCCGAGCCGCTCTTGAGCTACATGGCGCGGATTCACTACAAGAAGGGCGCCGACCTGCTCGTGCCCGCGTTTTGTCAACTCGCCGAGGATTACCCCGACGCGGTGCTGGTGATCGCCGGGCCTGATTACGATTTGCAGGAGCAGCTCGAAGCGGTGACGCGTGAGGCCGGCTTGCAGGACCGCATCCTCTTCCCTGGGATGCTCATCGGCGAGCGCAGGCTCGCCTTGCTGCGCGACACAGACATCTTCTGTCTTCCAAGTCGTCAGGAAGGCCATCCGATGTCCGTCGTCGAAGCGGCGTACGTCGGGGCGGCGTGCCTGGTCACTGAGGCATGCCACGTGCCGGAGCTGCGCGAAGCGGATGCAGCGGAGTTCGTCGAGTTGTCGGTCGAGTCGATCGAGCAGGGGCTGCGCCGTCTCATCGGCGACAAGACGCATCGTGCCGGCATCGCGGAGCGTGCGCAGACATACGCCCGTGCGCACTACACGTGGAAGACGATCGCGCAGAGGCTCGCTGAGCACTACGAACAGATCGTGTGGTCAAGCCGGTGAGCGGTGGGGGGATTTGAGATTTGAGATCTCAGATTCCGGATGGGAGGCTGATGGCGAAGTCCGTTCCCGTGCCGAGATCGCTGTGGACGGTCATGCTTCCGCCGTGTTCTTCGACGATTCGCCGTGCGGTGGACAGCCCCAGGCCTGTCCCACCCGACTTGGTCGTGAAGTACGGATGAAAGATGTCGCCCAGCGTCTCCGGTTCAATGCCCGGTCCGGTGTCGATGACGTGAATGCGAGCTTCGCCGTCCCGGTTGGCCGAGGCGGATTCGACGCGGAGGATCAGTTCACCGCTGCCCTCATCGCTCGGCTCCATCGCCTGTGATGCGTTGATCATCAGGTTCAGGATCGCCTGTTTCATGAGCGTCGCGTCGACGGACGCCATCACCGGTTCGTTCGCCGGCTGAACGCGCAGCATGATGCCCGCCTGCTCAGCTTGCGGGTGATAGAAGTCGGCGAGTTCATCGACGAGGGTGTTCAGGTCGGTCGGATGCGGGTCGAGGCGAACTCGGCCGGCGAACTGGAGGAAGTCCGTGAGGATGCCGCGGAGCCGATCGGTCTCTCGGCGGAGGGCCTCGGTTCGTCTCACAAGTCGGCCGGACACGTCGCTATCGAGGGGCAGATCGTTGATCTCCTCGACGAGCAGTTGCGCATTCAGACCGATCGTGGAAAGGGGGTTTTTGATCTCGTGCGCGAGTCCGCCGGTGAGTGTGCCGATCTCGGCGAGGCGTTCCGCTCCGCGCGCACGCCGCTCCGCGCGCCGGGCGGCTTGTGTCGCACGGTGCGTCAAGAGGACCGTAACCGGCACAGCGACACCAAGGCCCAGTGCAAGACCGAAGAGAAAGTAAGCGAACGTCGTCATCCAAACATCACGATACCACGTTCGCCGAAACCACCGCTACCGCTGCGTCGGTCGGGAGCAAGCGTGCGGCTCACTCGCTGGCACGGTGATCTCCGCCTTGCGAACGATCCGCGTGGCATTCCAGCCCTTCTCGCCCAGCACCGCGTCGTAGATGACGGTCGCACCATCATCAAGAACGCGGTAGCCATCCCCTTCAATCTTCGAGTAGTGGGCAAAGACATCCTGCTCGTCGGGACCGCGGATGAAGCCAAAACCCTTCTTGGCATCGAACCACTTCACGACCCCTTCTCTGTCGAAGATCTCTCTTGAGGCTTCCCCCATCAAGCACCTCCCATCGGCATTGCCGAGTTACGCATTGCCGAGCAAACACAGCCCCGGAGCGGGCGTCGTGGCCAGCCTCACGTTCGTCGACCCGTCCACACTATACGCCGCGTACTCATGATTCCCGCCCACGCCTGATTGCCCCATCGCACACTCCGCAACGACTCAACGTACGCTCACGTGCGGATCGAGGCTGAGGCGTCCAGCCGATTCATGGGCGCAGCACACCATCGCACCATCTTCCCTAGATTAGCACGTGTGGACGGATCTTCAATGGTTTTCTAGGAAACAGCCTCCTCTTTGAGGACTGCCTTGCGGGAGAGCTTCACGCGACCTTGGTCGTCGACCTGGATGACCTTGACCTTGACCATCTCGCCGATCTTCACCACATCGCCCGCGTTCTTGACGTAGCCGTCCGCGAGTTCGGAGATGTGGCACAGGCCGTCGGTTCCCGGCGCGATTTCCACAAAGATGCCGAAGTCCTTGATGCTCAACACTTTGCCATTGTAGATGGACCCGACCTTCACCTCTTGGGTCAACGCTTCGACCTCGGCCTGCGCCAGTTGCAGTGCTTCCTGGTCGGAGGTTGAGATAAAGACCGTGCCATCCTCTTCGACCTCGATGCGGGCGCCGGTGCGGTCCTGAATCCCGCGAATCATCTTGCCGCCCGGCCCGATGAGTTTTCCGATTTTCTCCGGATCGATCTGGATCTTGATGATGCCCGGCGCGAACTGGCTGATCTCTTCGCGCGGCGCCGGGATGCACGCCTCCATCGCCTCGATGATCGTGAGTCGTGCGTGTCGCGCCTGCTCGATGATCGGTTGGATCTGTTCGATGGAGAGCCCTCGCGCCTTCAGGTCGAGCTGGATGCCGGTGATGCCCTCACGCGTGCCCGCCACCTTGAAATCCATGTCGCCGAAGAAATCCTCTTCGCCGAGGATGTCGGTGATGAGAACCTCTTCGCCATCCACTTCGATGCACCCGACGGAGATGCCGGCAACGGTGTTGGTGATCGGGACGCCCGCATCCATCAGTGCGAGGCAGCCACCGCAGACGGACGCCATCGAGGATGAGCCGTTCGACTCGGTGATATCCGATACGAGGCGGACGGTGTACGGGAACGTGTCGGTGTCGGGGAGGACGCCGGCGAGGCTGCGCTCGGCAAGCGCGCCGTGTCCGATCTCACGTCTGCCCGGTCCCATGATGCGCCTGGCCTCCCCCGTGCAGAACGGCGGGAAGTTGTAGTGCAGCATGAACTTCTTGGAGTATTCCGGAACAAGCCCGTCGACGATCTGCTCATCGCGCGATGTGCCGAGCGTGGCGGACACCAGCGATTGCGTCTCGCCGCGCTGGAAGAGCGCTGATCCATGCGTCCGCTCGAACACGCCGACCTCACAGACCAGTGGGCGAATCTCATCCCGGCGTCGACCGTCGGCACGGATGCCCTGCTTGACGATCAGCTCGCGCGTCAGCTTCTTCTCGAGCTTGCGGAACGCCTCGCGCGCATCGCTTCGACGCTTCTGAGCCACGGCGATCTGGTGCGGCGTGGCGTCTTCGCCCGGCTCGGGGAAGAACCGCTCGTACATCTCATCACGCTGGGCATTGACCGCGTCGTCTCGATCCATCTTCCCGGGAATCTGGCGTGCCTGACGCAGCCCGTCGGTCATCTCACGGTTCACGAGTTCGACGACATCATCGGCGGGCAGACGCAGCTCGCCGAGAACTTTCTCCTTGCCCGCCTTCTCGACAAGCTCATCGACCATGTCCAAGAGCTGCGAGAGGTAGGTCCCGCCGAACTTGATCGCGTCGACGGCGACCTCATCGTCGATCTCAGCGGCGCCGACCTCGATCATGTTGTAGCCGTCCCTGTGACCGGACAGTACGAGGTCCATGTCGGAGTAATCGAGTTGCGAGACGGTCGGGTTGATGACGAATGTCATGCCGTCATCGGTGGGGATTCGGCCGACGCGAACGGTGGACAGCGGACCCTCGAACGGCACGTTGCTGATGGCCAGGGCCGCAGCCGCAGCCGCGCCGGCGATCACATCGGCGTCGTTCTCGGTGTCGTGGCTCATCACCCAACACTGGATCTGTACCTCGTCGAAGAAGCCATCTGGGAAGAGCGGACGGATCGGGCGATCGATCATCCGCATCGTGAGGATTTCTTTCTCGTTGGGCGCGCCTTCACGCTTGCGGAAGCCGCCTGGGTACTTGCCCGCTGAGGAGGTGCGTTCGCGGTAGTCCACCTGGAGGGGGAAGAAATCGATCCCCGCACGCGGCTTGTCGCGCACGACTGTGGCGAGGACGGTGGTCCCGCCGTGGGTGGCGAGCACTGCGGCATTGGCGAGCTTGGCGACCTTGCCGGTCTCCATGATGAACTCGCGACCGCCGATATCACGCTTGACGATGGTATGAGCCATGTTGTCGTCTTCTTGTATTGAGATGTGCCAACAAGCACAGCGACGTGCTGCGCCATCTCAACGGTCGCCGACGCTTCGCATCCCCGGGCTGCGTTCACCCATACCGAAAGGCAATCGACACTTTCTGCTATCCGGACCCATCGCCCGTGTTTGGTCCCAGGCGGAAGTGCCCATTGCAGTCCGGTACGGTTGAAGCAGGCTGCGAGAGCCTGCGCTGTTGAGAGATTCTGTGAGAGGATTACTTGCGCAGGCCCAAGCTCTTGATGAGCTGCTGGTACTGCTCACGGTTGCGCTTGCTCAGATACCGCAGCAGACGGGTCCGCTTCCCGACCATCAGGAGCAGGCCTCGCCGGCTGGCGAAATCGTGCTTGTGCGTCCGCAGGTGCTCTGTCAGCTCGCGGATACGCTGCGTGAGCAGGGCGACTTGAACCTCCGGCGACCCGGTATCACCGTCATGTCGCCGGAAGTCACCAATGATCTTGTTCTTACGCTCGATTGCAAGGGGCATGGGGCGAGCTTATGCCTCCATGTACGGATGTCTCTTTTCCACAATTACGGTCGCGGGATGATACCGAGCGGGCAGGTGCAACGCAAAGCGGCATCTCGCTGGCACTGTGGGCCGGAAGCCCCCGCCGCCCTCACCGACGCATCCGGAGAGAGCGATGGTTGAGGTGCGTGAGAGCACGAGCGTGCCAGCGGCGTCTCGCATTGGCAGCAGAGCGAGCATTCGCCTCACCGGTTTAGCGGTGATGCCGGGCTGTAACACGCGGTGTATCAAGCGCTTACGCTGCAAGCAGGGGCGCTGCGAGCGATAAGGGATCGGACGCCTTCCGTGATGTGCGGGCCTCGCTCTCCGCCCATCGGCCATCGCTCGATGCGGGCCTTGCTTCCCGAACCGTCACCGGTCGCACTTGCCACGCCCTTCCACGAATGCCACCATGGGCGATGCAGCGCCGACAGATGATTGCCCCGCCCATGACCCGTATCCGAGACTGACATGCCCACATCAGATTCGACGGAAACGACCGCTGTGCAGCGAGAAACGCTGCTGCCCGCTGACACGTTGCGTTGGCGCTGTGATCACACCGGATTCGACTTCGAGACGACCGCTGATGTCGAGCCTCTGCGCGGTGTTATCGGACAGGACACTGCTGTCGAATCATTGCGCTTCGGCTTGGAGACGACCGCGCGTGGCCAGAACGTCTTTGTTCGCGGGCTTGAGGGCACCGGCCGGATGACGCTCATCCGCCAGCTTCTGGAGGACTTTCGGCCGACCTGTCCGGAACTGAACGACTACTGCTATGTGCACAATTTCGATCAGGCGCAGCGGCCGGCCCTTGTCGTCCTGCCGCCCGGGCGCGGTCGCGCATTCCGCCGGCGCGTCGATCACGTCATCGAGTTCGTGCGCACCGAGCTCGCCAAAGCGCTTGCCGCTGAGGACATCCGCAACCGTCGGCAGGCTGTCGATCGACAGGCCGAGGCACAGCTCACGTCGCTCACAGAGCCATTCGACGCGACGCTCAAGGAGGCGGGTTTCGCGCTGATGAGTATCGAGGCAGGCCCGACGACACAGCTTGCGATCGTGCCGGTCGTCGAGGGCAAGCCGGTCTCTCCGGAGGAGTTTGAGCAACTCCACAGCACCGGCAAGATCACCGACGAGCAATACGAAGCAGCCAAGACGCAGTTCGAGACGTTCTCCGAGCAGTTTCAGGAGATCGGCGCCAAGGTGCAGGAGATCAGGCACGGCCAGATGGAGCAGGTTCGCGGGCTGTACGAGAATGCTGCCCGGTCGATCCTGCAATCGGTGACGCGCCCGATCGAGCGAGAGTTCGACACGTCTGCTGCCACGCGTTTCCTGCGCGGGCTTGTCGAGGATGTCGTCGAGCGCGGCTTGCCGCTCCTCGAAAGCGATGCGGACTTTACAGCGATCTACCGTGTGAACGTGATCCGTGAGCAGGACCGAGGGGCAGGCTGCCCGATCATCGTTGAGAACGTCCCGACGCTGACGACGCTGCTCGGCTCGATCGACGGCGAGATGGGGCCGGGCGGCGTGGTGCACAGCGATCACACGATGATCGCCGCGGGGTCGCTCTTGCGTGCTGACGGCGGGTATCTGATCATCGAAGCAGCGGATGTGATCACAGAGCCCGGTGCGTGGAAGATGCTGATGCGGACGCTGCGCACCGGTCGGCTGGAGATCATCCCGCGCGAACTGAGCGGTTCCGTCTGGGGTCGATCGCTCAAGCCGGAGCCGATCGAGTTGAACGTCAAGGTGGTTCTCTTGGGTGATGGCGAGCTGTATGCGATGCTCGATGCCGCCGACCCGGATTTCGGCAACATGTTCAAGGTGCTCGCGGATTTCGACCGTGAGATTGCGAGAGATGATGAGGGTCTCGCGCAGTACGTGGGTGTCCTGGCGCGCATCGCGCAGCAGGAAGAGTTGCCTCCCTTCGATGCGGAGGCGGTGGGGATGTTGGTGGAGCACGGCGCGCGGATCGCGGGTCGTGCGGGAAAGCTGACGACGCGTTTTGGGCGCCTCGCCGATCTGGGGCGCGAGGCTGCGTTCATCGCGCGCAAGGCCGACCGCCCTGCCGTGACTGGTGATGATGTGCGGTCGGCGATCAGTCGTACGAAGCGGCGCGCCGACCTGCCCTCTCGCCGATTCCGGGAATACGTCGCTGATGGAACGATCCTGATCCAAGTCGATGGCGAAGCGGTGGGGCAGATCAACGGGCTTGCGGTTCTTCAGGCAGGCCCGCTCACCTATGGATTCCCCGCGCGCATTACCGCGACGATCGGGCCGGGCACCGCGGGCGTCATCAACATCGAGCGTGAAGCTTCGCTCAGTGGCGCGATTCACACCAAGGGTTTCCACATCCTCCGAGGCCTGCTGCGAAACCTCCTCCGTAGCGACCATCCGCCGGCCTTCAGCGCATCGGTCGTCTTCGAGCAGAGCTACGGCGGGATCGACGGCGACTCAGCCTCCGGCGCTGAAACGTGCTGCATGCTCAGCGCGCTGACCGGCGTGCCGTTGCGACAGGATCTGGCGATGACGGGGGCGATCGACCAGTTCGGCCACATCCTTGCGATCGGCGGCGTGAACGAGAAGATCGAGGGGTTCTTCGATGCGTGCGTGGATCGAGGACTCACCGGAACGCAGGGTGTGATCATCCCGCGCGCCAGCGCCGGCGGACTGATGCTGCGTGAAGATGTCATTCGTGCTTGCGCCGACGGGCGATTCCACGTGTACGCTGTCGATCAGATCGCCCAGGCGCTGGAACTTCTGACCGGCATGTCCACGGGCGAACGTGATCCGGCGGGCTCATATCCGGAAGGCAGCCTGTTGCGCATCGCAGTGGATCAGATGCGGCGATACTGGCGTCAGACGATCACGCGTGCTCGGCCGAGCGATGACGCTGACTAGCGAACTGCCGCCACGGTCCGCCTCGCTTCACGCGGCGCGGCACGTGCTCATCCAGAACCGCGCGATCTCGATGATCTTGCCCTTCGGATCGGGTACGAGCTGTGCCTTCGATATGTACGCATTCGCCCCCGCCCTGAGACAATCGCTGATGTCGTCGTCTTCCTCGGAGATGCTGAGCATGACGATCGGCGTGCACCACAGCCTCTCGTTACCCTTGATGAACCGAACGACCTCCAGGCCGGACACCTCCGGCATGCGAAGGTCGCACAGGACAAGGTCCGGCTGACGGCCCGTGCCGTGCGAGCTCTTGAGCAGTTCGATCGCCCTGCCACCGTCCTCCGCCACGACGACTTCGATGCAGTCCATCGAGGCAAGGGCGGTCTCGACGAGCTTCACCTGCAGCGGATCATCTTCGACGAGCAGCACGTGGAGCGATGCCGCCTCGACTTGTGGCGCGGTCGTTTCGTCGGGTGTTGTACCCGGCTCGGCAGCCGCCGGGGCGGTCTTGGGTTTGGCCAGTGACGTCTCATCAGGCAACGGCTTGCTCGGCGGCGCGCGGAATACGCGAACGCAGTTCCGTCCCGCCTCCTTGGCGGCGTACACCCCCCGGTCCGCAGCTTGGACGATCGCCTCGGGGTTCTCGAAGAAGCCTGCACAGGCAGGCTCCATCGCCGCGACGCCTAGGCTGATCGTCACCGCAAGCGTGTCGGGCGCTCCATCCACATCGGAAGTGTCGAACGGCCTCTCTTCCACGGCTTGGCGACATGCTTCCGCGATCGTCGCTGCCGAGGCACGGCCCGCGCCTGGCAGGATCACCGCGAACTCCTCGCCACCATACCGGCAGACCACGCCCGCATCACCGACCGCTTCGGTGAGTCGGCTCGCCAGTTCGACCAGCACCGCATCTCCCGCCTGGTGGCCGTGCGTGTCGTTCACCAGCTTGAACCGATCCACATCGCCGAAGAGCACCGCGAGGCTCCCGCCGTTCCCTTGTGCCTCCTCGAATCGCCGGCTCATTTCCGAGTCGAACCTTTTGCGATTCGCAACCTGTGTCAGCCCGTCGGTCAGTGATTGCCGTGTGAGATCCTCCGTCGCCTCACGCAGGCTCCTCGTCTCCCGGTCGAGGTTGATCTGGTGTTGGACGAGTTGCTCACCCGCTTGCACGAGGATGCTCGACACATCGGGGGGATCGCCCGTCTCCAACTGGAAGAGCCGTGAGAGTTCACGCGCACCATCCGTGATCTCGGCAAGCAGCCGCTGCGTATCCTCCGGCACAAGGCCGAACCATTCATTGCCCTCTCGCATGAGTTGGGCGATCTTCTCCTTCGGGTCCGGAAGCGTCAACGCCGCTGCGGAGTCTTTTCCGAGCGCCACGACGCGTGAGATGTTCAAGTATCCGGAACCCGCCCGATCAGGCTGATGGTGGTAGCGCATCGGTTGAACGAGCGATTCCGGCAGATGCCATTGGCTCGCGAGCTGTGCACCGGCTTCAGGATGGTCAAAACCGAGCGATTCAAGCTCAATTGCGGGGACGGCATCATGATCGTGGTGTGCCTGATCGAGCAGGTCGATGTACGCCTCACCCAACGCCGTGTGCATCGCCAGCATGCCCACATCCTGAAGCAGCGCCGCGATGAACGCCTCCTCCGGATCGCAAGTACCCGTGGTTGACGCGATCAGGCGGGCGGCGGTACCGCCGTAGATGCCCCGGCGCCAGTACGCGATGAAGTCGAAGCCGTCTTCCTTTTCCGTTGACTGAAACGTGTCGACAAGGCTGAACCCAAGCGCAAGCGATTTGACCGTATTCAGCCCGAGGTAGCTCAAGGCGCGGCTGATCGTGGGACAAGGCTCGCGCAGCGCGTAGAAGCTCGAGTTGACCGTCTTGAGGATCTTCGTAGCCAGCGCGGCGTCATTCTGCAAGACCTCGGCCAACTGCTTGAGCTGGACGTTCGAGTCGCGCGTCAGCTCGATGACCTGGAGGGCCACGGCCGGGAGCGAAGGCAGGTTCGGGCAGGAAAGAACCTTGTTCAGGAGGGCGTCACTCATTGCCTCGACATCTTTCCAGCATTCCGGGGATTATGTGGAAGCGGCCACGACCCCCGGCGTGAGCGTTCGATAGGAACGGCGGTGAACACATCCTTGACATCATGGTCAATGAGGACACCACCGAATCGGATGCCCAGCCGACCTCCTTGATGAGATTGTGAATCTGAGTTCCCCACTCATTTGCCGGAAACGCGCCAAGCGGACCCCCACGTCAAGGCGAACCACCGATCCCCGTCTCCGCCGGATGCGCGTATCCTATCGGATGCATGTTGCCGCGATCAGACATCCCGTTCCGCATCGAGAGCGTTTTCGCACCGGCAGGCGACCAGCCCGCCGCGATCGACGACATCACCGATCGCTTTGGCTGCGGCCAGACCGCCGTCTGCCTGCTCGGCGCGACCGGCACGGGCAAGACCTTCACCATGGCCAACGTCATCCAGCGCATCGGCAGGCCGACCCTCATCATCAGCCACAACAAAACCCTCGCCGCCCAGCTCTACGAGGAGATGCGAGCCCTCTTTCCAGACAACGCGGTCAGCTATTTCGTCAGCTATTACGACTACTACCAACCCGAAGCATATATCCCCGCACGCGATATTTACATTGAGAAAGACGCCTCGCGAAACGACGAGCTCGACCAACTCCGACTCGCCGCCACCAGCAACCTCATGGCGCGACGCGACACCATCGTCGTCGCATCCGTCTCCTGTATCTTTGGCCTGGGATCGCCCGCTGAGTTCGGCAAGAAGGTCCTTTCGCTCTCACGAGGCATGACCATCCAGCGGCGAGATCTCTTCGTGGGCCTCAGTCGAATGCAGTACGAACGCAGCGAATTCGAGTTCAAGCGAGCTTCGTTCCGCGTTCGAGGCGATGTGATCGACGTCTATCCATCGCATGATAAGTACGGCGTCCGAATCGAGATATTCGGCGACGAGATCGAGGCGCTGCAACTGATCGAGCCGACCAGCGGGGAGGTGATCGCTGACGAGAGCCATGTCTTCATCTTCCCAGCCGTCCACTACATGCTGCCGGAGGAAGACATCCAGCAGGCGGTGCAAGCCATCCGGGAAGAGCTCGATCAGCAGGTGCTGCACCTTCGCGGACAGGGCAAGCTGCTCGAAGCCCAGCGTCTCATCGCACGCACCCGCTACGACCTCGAAATGATCGAAGAGGTCGGCTACTGCTCCGGCATCGAGAACTACAGCAGGCATCTGGACGGGCGCGCGCCGGGCGAACGACCGTACACGCTGCTGGACTACTTTCGGTACGGAGCCCAAGCTGACGGCGAGCAGGCGAGGAGCAGTGGGGGCAGTGGGGGTCGTGGGGGTTGGCTGCTCATCATTGACGAATCGCACGTCACCATCCCGCAGGTTCGCGCGATGTACAATGGCGATCGAGCGAGAAAGCAGGTGCTCGTCGATCACGGGTTCCGCCTCCCCAGCGCGCTGGACAATCGGCCGCTGCGGTTCGACGAATTTGAACAGATCGTCCCGCAGGTTCTCTTCGCCTCCGCCACGCCCGCAGCGTACGAACTCGAGCGAACCAGCGGCGAGGTCGTCGAGCAGATCATCAGGCCGACCGGCTTGGTCGATCCCGCCATCGAGGTTCGACCCGCCCGGAACCAAGTGCCCAACTTGATGCAGGCCTGCAAGGAACGCGTCGAGCAGGGTGATCGTGTGCTCGTCACCGCACTCACCAAACGCCTTTGTGAAGACCTGACGACGTACCTCGGCGACCAGGGCTTTCGCGTTCGCTACCTGCACAGCGATATCGAAACGCTCGAACGCATCGAGATCCTCACCTCGCTGCGCGAAGGCGAGTTCGATGTGCTCGTCGGCGTGAACCTCTTGCGAGAAGGTCTCGATTTGCCCGAGGTCTCGCTCGTCTGCATTCTCGACGCGGACAAGGAGGGTTTCCTCCGCAGCGCCACGAGCCTCATCCAGCAGATCGGCCGAGCCGCGCGCAACGTCTGCTCAAAGGTGATCCTGTACGCCGACCGCATGACACCGTCGATGAGCAAAGCCATCGACGAGACCGACCGCAGACGTTCGATCCAGCTTGCGTACAACAAAAAGCACGACATCACGCCGACCACCATCAGAAAGGCCATCCGTCGCGGCATCGAGCGGGAGCTCAAAGCCCAACGCACTGCACGTGATGTCCTGAGCCTGAAGGAAGAGCAGTACGACCGCGTGGAGTTATTGCGCCAGCTCGAGCAGGACATGCTCGCAGCGGCCAAGACGCTCGACTTCGAGAAGGCAGCAGCGCTGCGCGACCGAATCAAGCGCATCAAAGAAAGCCCTGAGTTTGACGGTGCGTGCGCTGGTGACGAAGGCCCGCCGCCTGGAACGCCCGGCCGGCGCAAGAAGCCGCGAAGAAAGCGCACGTCGTGGCAATGACACGTACGGTTCCCAGGAGAGTCCCCGCCCACGCCGGACCGAAGCGTAGCGCAGGTCCGGGTATCCCCGCCCGGCCGCTACAATGCCCATCACCTGACGTCTCCCCGCTGGAAGCACCTTGATGACGACATCCGAGCCGCTCACCGTTGTCCTCGCCGGGTGCGGAGACATCAGTCGAACGTGGCTCGACGCGGCGCTGCGTTTCCCCGGTCTGCGAATCGTCGGCCTCGTCGATCTGAAGCCCGATCGCGTGCTAGCAATCCAGCAGCAGTTTCGCCTCGAGCACGCCGCTATCGGCACGGACCTCGGCGCCGTCATCGACCGAACGCACGCACGAATCGTCTTCGACTGCACGACGCCCGAAGCGCACGCGGACATCACGATCGCCGCTCTTGAGCGCGGCTGCCACGTCCTTGGCGAAAAACCGATGGCCGACTCGATGCAGAGCGCCGCACGCATGCTCCAAGCGGCGCGAGACGCCGGCGCGATCTACGCCGTCGTGCAGAACCGCCGATACACGAAGGGCATCAACCGCTTCCGCCGCGTCATCCAGTCCGGCGAGATCGGCCCGCTCACCACACTGCACGCGGATTTCTTCATCGCCCCGCACTTCGGCGGCTTCCGCGATGAACTGGAGCATCCCCTGCTTCTGGACATGGCGATCCACACGTTCGATCAGGCCCGTTACATCTCCGGCGCCGACCCCGTCACCGTCATCTGTCATGAATGGAATCCGTCCGGATCGTGGTATAAAAGCAGCGCATCCGCTGTCGCCGTCTTCGAGATGACCGGCGGTATCGTCTTCAGCTATCGCGGCAGTTGGTGTGCCCAGGGCCTGCGCACGAGTTGGGAAAGCGCGTGGCGAGCGATCGGCGAGAAAGGCACCGTGTTGTGGGATGGTGCAGATACATGCTGCGCCGAAGTCGTTGTCGGACGAGACGGACTCCTTCGCAAGACAGCACCGCTGAGCATTTCGGATGATGTGCAACTTGAGCATCTTGACCATGCTGGAGTGATTCACGAGTTCCTCTGCTGTGTTCGAGATGGGCGCGTTCCGCAGACCGCCTGCACTGACAACATCAAGAGCCTCGCCATGATCCATGCAGCGGTTCAAAGCGCCGCGTCAGGTCGGCGGGTTGACATCGCATAGAAAGACATCTACCCATGAACAACGTCACGCCGCTTCACGACATCCGCATCGGCACGCTCGTCCCCGGTAGCCCAGAGGTCGATCAATACATCGCTCAGATCCTTCCGCACGGGTTCGAGAGCTTTTCCATCACGTTCTGGCAGACGACGGGAGATGTTGATCTCGTTGAACTGGCAAAGCGCGTCAAAGACAACTTGGCCGAAAGCGACGCTGTCATCAGTTCGATCGGTATTTATGGCAATCCGCTGGGAGATGAGCCTGCCGATGTCGAGACGGTCAGAAGTTGGGAGCGGATTATCGACGCGATTCACCACTTCGACGCTGATGTCGTCACAGGTTTCGCTGGCCGGCTGCGCGACAGGCCGATTGATGAGTCAATGCCGCGATTCACGGAGGTTTTCAGCGAACTGGCCAAACGCGCCGATGACTGCGGTGTGCGTCTGGCGTTCGAGAACTGCGCAATGGGCGGCAACTGGCAGTCCGGGGACTGGAACATCGCACACAATCCGCGCGCCTGGGAGATGATGTTCGACGCCGTCTCATCCGACCGCCTCGGGCTTGAGTGGGAGCCGTGCCATCAGATGGTGTGCTTGATCGATCCGCTGCCGCAACTCGCGCGGTGGACGCCCAGGATCTTCCACGTGCATGGCAAGGATGCGACGATCCATTGGGACGTGGTCCGGCGCGACGGCATCGCAGGCCCCGAGCCGTTCGCCTTTCACCGCACGCCGGGTTTCGGTGACAGCAACTGGACGAACATCCTCTCCGAGTTGCGACGCCACGGGTTCGTCGGCTCAATCGACATCGAGGGCTGGCATGACCCGGTCTATCACGATGAGTTGGAAATGACAGGGCAAGTGCACGCGCTGAACTATCTCAAACGCTGTCGCGGCGGTGAGTTCGTGACAAACCCTGACGTTTCGTGATCAGCGCGCGTCAATCAATCACGGGCACTGCGCATCGTAGTTGGCAAGCATGATTCCCAGGTCCGCCTGGTCGGTGTCATCATCGCCGTCAAGATCACCGCCATCGTCAAGCTCATAGGATGCGAGCAAAATGCCCAGGTCCGCCTGGTCCACATCACAGTCGCCATCCAGGTCGCCCGGGATCGGCATGACATCGCAGTTCTCACTGAATGCACGCGGATTCCAGGCCGGGTCGATTAGCAGCATCTCGCCGCCGGCCGAGGCGATCATCTCCCATGCGATGAGCTTGAAGTTCTGATTGCCGCCCGGATTCCAGTGGTCCTGCACGATGAACAGCCCTTGTGGGAATGCGGTGCCGAGCGCTGCGCTCATCACGTCGATGCCGTCCGTCCCGCTGACGCCGTCGATGTCGCCGAACGGCACGACCTCGAACGTCATGACATACGTGTTTTGATGACGTGTATAGATAACGAACTCAGCGCTGCCCTGGCTTGACGCGAGCAAGTACCCCCCACCGGCGCTGGTCTGGTAGATGGTGAGACCCTCGACATCCGCTGTCAGGTAGCCAGCCATGCCCGTCTCATCGACGAGCACGCGATCCTCGCCTGCATTCGGCTCAGCGCCGTAGCGCCAGATGCCGACATCCTCCTCCGCGATGTAGAGCTGTCCGAAGGTGTCATCCGCAGCCATACCCTCTGTCTGTAAGCCAACGCTGAATGCGCGGACCAGTTCCGCGGTCACTAACCCTGCGCCATTGTCAAAGAGCCGCCACTGCTCGACATGGCCATACGGATCGTTGACCAGCGCATAGAAGTTGTCGGTGGCGCAACTGCGGTAGAGGGCGAAGCCATACGGCTCATTCACGCCCACGCTGATCGGTCCGGCTGTGACATCCTCAAGCTGGCGCGTCGCCGGGTTCACACGGTAGACGTCGATCGTGTTTGCAGTTCGATTCCCCACAGCAACGATGTCCACAAGCTCATCGTCCAGCGGGAAGTCGTAGCGAACATCGACGTTGTTCGGGCGACCGCTCGCGATGAACTGGAGTTCGACGCCTGCAAGATCGTACACAGCAAGGCCGGCCTGTTTGTCCGTGCCGATGATCAAACTCAGTGACGGGTCAGTCGGGTGAATCCAGATCGCCGGATCGTCCGCCGCATCACCGCTGCTCGGCACGGGCTCCGTCTCAACCACAGCCGGAACTGGGACCGTCTGCGCATGGAGGGACATAGGCGCGACCAACAGGAACAGGGCGGCTGCGCGCACGCGAAACATAGCTGATGTTTTCATCGAGCGGATCGTACCGATTCGCCTACGGGCACGGCGTGTCATAGCGCGCCAGCAGCATGCCAAGGTCCGCTTGATCCGTATCACCGTCGCCGTCGATATCACCGTCGGCGTTGAGTTCATACGCTGCAAGCAGGATGCCCAAGTCCGCTTGGCCGACATAGCCGTCGCCGCTGAGATCCTCAGGACAAGGCTGCGACTCCGGTACACCGTAAATCTCGACTTCGCTGAGCATCATGTACCCGCTCGAACTGTGATCGGCGATCGTAACGTCAAGACTGTCGCCGGTCAGATTCAGTTCCTCAAGCGAGATCGTGAACGGCTCACTCCCGGCAGGATCGGTGACGGGGAAGACAAGCTCCGTGCCGCCCATGTTGAGCGTGACGTCATCCGGAGCGTAGACGCCGCCGCCGCCGCCCGAGTCATCGACATACAGCATGACCGCGTTGACTTGCACGGTCCCGCTGAAGTGGAACGTAATCGTCGGATCGATCGTCTGCCAACCGACATAAGGCTCAGGCGTGCTGTTCCAGTGCTGCGTCGTGATGACGCCGTCCGTCAGGTCGCCGACGCCGCCGGTGAGTTGAGCGAGCGGCTGTGTGTTGTCGCCTGACCCGTTGTAGGTGTCGTCGAAGTATGTGTATGATCCGGTCTCGCCGTTGAGCATGTCATACGCAGTGGGGATCAGGCGATCCACCGTCGTGAATGTGAAGATGTCCGACCAGCCGGACGCGCCGCACCCGTTGTTCGCCTGGACGCGCCACCAGTACGTTGTCAACGGGTCGAGCGTGTAGAAGTACAATGTGTGTTCAGTGCCTGTGATGAGGCCGTAGTAGTACTCGCTCGGCTCGCCTTCCTTGCCGAGCTTGACCTCGTATTCCATTGCCTGCGACGCAGGCTCCCACGTGAGCGTCGGGATGAGCACGATGCCCGTCGCGCCATCGGACGGGCTTACCTGCACGGGGATGCTGGGGACCGCATTGGACACTTGTAGCGCCGCGGGCTCGCTGTTCTCCATGTCGATCGATGTGCCGGTGATCAAGAGCTGATATGTTCCAGGAGTTGCGGCGGCGGTGTTGCCGATCGTCAGTACGCTCGACCCGCCGGGCGTCACCGGGTTCACGCTGAAGCTCGTCGTCGTTCCCGTAGGTTCGCCCGACACCGTCAGCGTCACAGGTTCGCTGTACTCCATGATCGGATGCACCGTCACGGTATACATCGCGTCATCCGGCGCGCAGATATTCCGGTAATCGGGGTCAAGCGACAGCGCGAATGCCGGACCGGATTCCATCGGGATGTCCATCGCCGGGTCGCCCAGCAGGCCGAACATCTCGAAGTAGTCTCGACACACCGGATCGCTCGCGCCGTACTGATCGAGGAGATACCATAGCCCGCCCCACCAGGCGTGTGCGAACTCCGTGATCCCATCAACGTAGACGGTGTCGAAGAAGTGGTTCTCCAGCGCAGCCGTCTCCGGCCAACCGGGATTGCCCGAGTAGTAAATGTACGTCGTCGTTGCAACGATTCCAGCGGCTCCCTTGTCTGCGACGCGGATCCATTCTTCTGAGAAGCACGGTTCGTAACTCCCGCTGGCGTAGTTGCCAACCGTGCATGTGAAGCTCAGAACGACGGGGTACATCCCCTCATTCGTCAAGTTGCGGATATCATTGTGTGAGAAGTGAGGCCCGCTCTGCCACTCGTCACCCCAACTGTGGCCGTAGAAGATGCCGTACTTGACCCCGCCGTTGAAGGCGTCTCGCATGTCCTGCGTCGTGCCGTTATAGGTACGCTCATAGATCTTGAAGCAGGTGTAATCATTGGGGTCGAGGTGGTCGGCAATGACCTCGTTGTGCGCTCCTTCATCGCCGCTGCCGCCGTCCGTGCCCGCCATGAACGCTGCTCGCTTGACGAAGTCCGGATCGTCAAACACGCCGCCTTCAAGGTGCAACGACTTGGCGGTGATTGCGGCGAGTCCCGCGGATGTCCGCACAGAGAATCGGCCGTACACCATGTCCGGGTACCAGTCACCCGTCCCGTCCATACATGCGTAGGGCAGGTCGGTCGCTGCATGTGCGTTGCCCCCGCCGGACCATGCGGGGATCGTATTCGTATCGCCGACAAGCAGCAGGTACTCCGGCGCGTCGGCCGTGCCCCACAAGCCTTCAATGTAGGTCTTGATGCTTGAAGCGCTTGACCCGCCCGGAACCACATAGGTCATGACGGTGTAGCCCTTCGCCGTCTTCGCGCTCGCAAAGGAGGCGATATCGCTCTCAAGGTTCTCCGCGACGACGATCAGGTAGTTGCCCGATCCCTTGCTGAATCGCATATCCGGATCGGGATTCAACAGCACGGCGTTGAGCGATGCGGGCGGTCGAAGCGACGCATTCCACACCGAGCCGCCGTCAAACGTGATGTGAACGTTGATGTCGCGCCACAGCATCAGTTCGCCACGCGCCGGGTTGTACGCGATCGGATACACCTCCAACTGGTACAACTGCTGCCCGCGCGCGATGCCCGCTTTGGTGATCGTCGCACGCACCATCGGCTGCATCGCATTCACCGCATAGGCAGCGTGATCCTGCACAAACGGCGCCGCGTCGAGTGCGCCGGGGTGCATCTCGACAAGTGGTTGCATTGGCACGATCGCATCGCGCACGTCGATGACGATCGCCTGCCCCGCGTTCACCGTCAGATTGACGTGCACACCGCGCGGAACGCGCAGCAGTTCTCGCACGATCGGGAGCACAGGCTCGCCGGCCTCGCCGGCGTACGCCGCACCGGGCCATGTCGCGTGTGTGAAGATGCCGGCCTTCGTCTTGAAAGGCTCGATCTCGACGCCGGCCGTCGTGACGGTCAGGTCGATTCCTTGCTCATCGGAATGCGACACGACGACGCTCGGCGGCGCGGGAATCGGTGACGCATCGGTTGAATGCCACGTCTCAGCAGCCGAGGCTCCTGTGGTGAGGGCGAGGGCCGCTGCCGATGCAGCGAGCAACGTTGTATTGCGGAGTGCGAACTGACGCATGGGTTTCTCCAAATCCGATCTGTGCCGATCCCGTCTGTCGGGCGATGCATTTCTTGACGGTGCATCGATGTCCAGCAGCGACGTGCGATGAGCGCGGAGCTATGCCGACGTGATCGACCTGTTTCTCTCCCGACTTTCGGGTCGTCGCGAATGACGATGATGTGAAGCACATTTGCGGCGACGATGAAGCGCGCGCCGCATCTGCGAATCCTGAGGCTGAATTGTCCAACCGGTTGCCCCTCCCGTCAAGACGAATCTCCGCATCACAGCAGGAATGAGCAGGCAACGTCCGATTATCCACCCCAACTGGAGGCCCCACGTTTGTACGTATCCGATTTCGTCGATGTGAGGCCGATCACAAGATGACGCTCGTCAGCGACGCCACATCGTGAGCGGCGTCAGTCACGGCCGATCTCGGTGTCGATGACGTGGCGCATCTGCCGGTCGAACGCAGCTTCGCTGAACTGCTCCGCGTGAATGCGGATCGCAGCGGAGATGAACCGGTGCTCGCCGAATCGGCCGATCGCGTCGACGAGTGCGTCAGTGGTCTGCTCATCGAAGAACACGCCGGTCTCGTTGGTGACGGTGTCGAGCGCGCCGCCGCCTCGCAGCGCGATGACCGGACATCCACACGCCATCGCTTCGACCGGCGCAATGCCGAAGTCCTCCATCGCCGGGAACACGAACGCTCTCGCCGTGCGCAGCAGCGATCGTACTTCGTCATCACTGACTCGGCCGAGCATGGTGACGGTCGGCCCGGCGAGCGCTGCCAGCTTGTCGCGCTGCGATCCATCACCGGCGATGAGCAGCGGCACGCGGAGCCGGTTCGCAGCCTCGATTGCCAGGTCAACGCGCTTGTAAGGCTCAAGCGCTGACACGACCAGCAGCGCCTCGCCTCGCGTCACATCCGGATCAGGCGTGAAGTACTCCGTCCTCACCGGCGGATGAATGACGACGCTCTCACATCCGAAACATCGGCGGATCTGCTCGGCTGTGTAGCTTGAGTTCGCGATGAATGTGTCGACGGTCGCCGCAGTACGTTGATCCCACCTGCGGTAGTGTTCTCGCACCACGCGCAGACCGAGGCCGGACAACCCTCCGCCGTAGTGGCTCGTGCGTGACCAGATGTAGCGGGCGGGGCTGTGGCAATAGCAGATGTGCCGAGCGCCGGGCGGGGGTGTGATGCCCTTGATCGCTGCGGAACTTGTGCTGATGAGCAGGTCGCACGACTCAACACGGATGTGTCCGACCGCCCACGGATAGAGCGGCAGATACCACCGGCGCAGGCGTCCCGCGCCGCCGGGCAGACGCTGCAACGGCGATGTCACAACCCGGCATGCGTCGATCGTGTCGATGTGAGCATGGCCGTCGCTGACCATCACATACAGAGGCGTGGGTTCGGAACCCGCGACAAGAGAGGCGATCCGGTCCAGCACGTGCTCCCCGCCGCGCATCCCCACCAACCAGTCATGTGCCAGTGCAATCCGCATGATCCCCATCCTAGCGAGCACGCACCGCCGCCGATGTCGATCAGTCTTGTTGATCCGGCGTGTTTCGCCACACGAAAAGCGGGCCGCGCCCGAGGGGCGCGACCCGCAAAGGGAACGGGCGACTTGGTTGTGCCCCGCGACCCCCGACCCCCAGCCCTTACCTGCTCTCTCTCAGCATCCAGCTCCGTAGTTCGCCAGCAAGATGCCCAGGTCCGCTTGGTCCGTGTCGCCGTCACCGTCAAGATCGCCTTCGGCGCTGATTCCGTATGCTGCCAACAGAATGCCCAAATCCGCCTGGTCCACACAGCCGTCCCCGTTGAGGTCGCCGATGACCGAGCGGCCCTCGTAGAGGTGGACCTTCCCATCGCCCGATCCGATCAGCACATCCGCCAGCCCGTCTTCGGTCCAGTCACACACGAACGGCCGTGACCGCGGCTCGCCCGGCAGGTCAATCACGACACCGTCCGCCTCGACATAGGTGTAGGTGGTGAATGTCGGCGCCGGGTAGAACAGGAGTTGCCCTTCCGTGTTGCCCGTGAGCAGGTCGGGGAAGCCGTCGCCGTTGAGGTCCACCACGACCGGGCTTGATCGTTCGGTGGGCACGACGACTTCCGTGCCGTGTACGTCGACAAGGATCGTCTCCACCAGGAACAGCGGATCGGTGTCCGTGCCTTCGTTGATGAAGATGTGGAACCTGCCGTCGAGTGCTCCGATGACGAGATCCTTCCTTCCATCGCCGTTCACGTCGACGACGGTTGATGCAGCGCGGAGGCCGACGTTGATGTCAACCTGCTGGCCGGGCTGACCGACCTGGAGCAGTGTCCCGCCGTCGAACTCCGGCGGATCGCTCATGCCCGTGTTGAGGAAGAGCATGACCGTGCCGTCGGTTTGTCCGACGAGCAAGTCCATGTGCTCATCAGCGTTCCAGTAGACCGTTCGTGGGAATGCGCCCTGGCAACCCATGCCGGGGACGATAAGGTCCGACCCGTTCGATTGCGCGTAGAAGTAGTGCAGGAACTGCGGGTTCGACGCGGCGCCGATGTTCAAGTAGACGCGGACCTTGCCGTCGTATATGTCGCCGCCTTCGCCGATGACGAGATCCTGCAGGTGATCGCCGTTCCAATCCACGAAGGATGGCACGGACCAGCCCGGCACTTGAATGTCCATCCCGTCGATGTCCTGAACGATCTGCTCCGGGCCGAGGTTCAGGCCTTCGCCCGGCGCATACGGGCCGTGCACCGGGCCGTAGCCCCAGCCGACCGCGCTGTCCCAGAACTCGTTGAAGATGTAGTACTGCGGCGGCGGGCCTTCACGCCTGGTCGTCAGCTCCCAACCGAGGTCCTCGGGATACCACGGATGGTCGTAGCCGAAGGTAAAGAACTCGACGGCGAACTCCGGGTCGTCCGTCCACCAATGAGCGCTCGCCACAGTCAGGCTGTAACAAGGCCCGAGCGAGACCTCGCCGTGCGGTGTGTGAATGCCGCATGCGTGGGCCATCTGCTCTCGCGAGATGGTGAAGTGCCAGCCCTCCGGAATCAGCACGTTCTGGTAGTGCGTTGTGCACGGGTCATTCGTCCCGACGCGAAACTCCATCATCGGATAGCTCGCTGAGTCCACCGGGTAGAGATACCGCCGATGCGTCTCATCCCCGCCGCACGCGCTGCCATCACAGAACACCATCGGCGCATCCGCCTTCGCGAGCGCCCCAGCACACAAGACGCCGATCCAAGCCCATCGCATCACGTTCATCTCACTGCTCCTTCTTTCACATCACGAGTCCTGCGCACATTGATTTCCAAACCACCATGGGAGTACTGCGGCGAACCCGGGCGACAGACCATCGCCCTCGCCGGTCTCGACAGAATCGTTCCATCAGACACCACTGCAAGGACCGGACCAAGCCGCATACGTCGCTGCAGCCGCCGGCAGCACGCGACATCGCTGTGGGTTGGCCAAAACTTCCGCCACCTGTGTCATCCGTCGTGCGCTGCGTTCGGCGCTCACGGGTTGGTGCGCCTACCATCTCGGCATGACTGTTGTGTGTTCACCCGCGAACCGGCTCGGATTGAACTACCGCGCTCTCGCTACGTCGCTGTGCCGATATGCCGGGCCGATCGTCGATGTTCACTGTCACGTCAACGGCCCTCGCGCCGCCCGGGTCTACAGAACCGTCAGGGATCTGTACGGCATCACGCGCACCTACTCCATGAGCCGTCTCGAAGAGATCCCCGCACTGCGCGACCTCTTCGGCGACTCGATTCAGTTCATCGCCGTTCCCGACTTCTCCGACCCCGATCGACGCCACGCGCACGGCCCGGGGTTCCTCGAACGCATCGAGCAGTACCACGCGCTTGGCTCGCGCATCGTCAAGTTCTGGTCCGCGCCGCGGGCCAAGGACTACGCGCGCGAGGCGGGCGACCCGACGCTGCTGGACCTTGAATCACCATGGCGCATCAAGGCAGCCCAACTCGCGGAACAGCTCGGCATGATGTTCATGGTGCATGTCGCCGACCCGGACACATGGTTCGCCACGCGCTACGCCGACGCCGCAGCGTATGGCACGAAACTCGAGCAATACGCACCGTTGGAACGGATGCTTGATCGCTTCAGCGGGCCTTGGGTCGCTGCCCACATGGGCGGTTGGCCTGAGGATCTCGACTTCCTCGATGTCCTGCTCACGCGCCACGACAACCTCTTCTTCGACAGCTCCGCCACGAAGTGGATGGTGCGCGAACTGAGCAAGCACAGCCGCGACGATCTGCTCGCATTCCTGATAAAGTGGAATGGACGCATTCTCTTCGGCTCGGACATTGTGACGACCGATGAGCACCTCACATCCGATGAGCGGGAGACCTTCGACCTTTACGCGAGCCGATACTGGGCGCTTCGCACACTGCTTGAGACCGACTATGAAGGCGAGTCGCCCATCGCCGATCCTGATCTGAACATGGTCGATCCGGAGAAGTTCAGCGAGGATGATGCGCCGATCCTGCGGGGCAAACGGCTGCCGACGGATGTGCTCGAATCGCTCTACCACGGCGCCGCCGACGCGCTGCTCGGGCAATCCTCCGACTGATTGATATGAGCGGGGCGTGCGCATGGCGTGTTGCGAGCCGCCGCGTCCACGCGAGCGGATTGCTGAGGGTCTGTGCAGGCGCATGGGTATTGCACGATGGACGTACCGCTGGCGAGGACGCCGCGGCTCGCTACGCTGGCGTGCGTTCTCGTTGGTTGTTGATGGTGTGGTGTGTCACGTGTTGAAGATGCCGGGGCAGGGGGCGCCGCAGGTTGGGCAATGGGCAGCGGGGGTGAGATCGTTGCGGCGAATCGTGTAGCGGTCGCGCACGATCAGCTCGGTCCCGCATTGGTGGCAGCACGTTGTTGAGCCGGCGATGTCGCGGATGTTGCCGGTGTAGGCGTAGCGGATGCCGTTGGATAGGGCGATGTCGCGGGCGCGGGTGAGCGTGGCGGCGGGTGTCGTGGGACGATCAAGCATCTTCCATGCGGGATGAAAAGCGGTGAAGTGCATCGGCACGTCCGGCCCAAGCTCAGAGGCGACCCAGCGCGTCATCGCGTCGAGTTCATCATCCGAATCGTTCTCGCCCGAGATGAGGAGCGTCGTGATCTCGAGCCAGACGGTTGTCTCGTGCTTGAGATATGTGAGCGTGTCGAGGACGGGCTGGAGCGCGGCGCCGCAGTGCGTGCGATAGAAGCGATCGGTGAAGGCTTTGAGATCGACGTTGGCGGCGTCGATGCAGCGGAAGAACTCAGCCCTCGGCTTCGGCTCGACGTAGCCCGCGGTGACGGCGACGGTCTTGATGCCGCGCTTGTGACACTGCTGCGCCACGTCGATCGCGTACTCCATGAAGATGATCGGCTCGTTGTAGGTGAACGCGACGCTTGGGCAGCCATGTGATTGGGCGAGTTCGGCGATTCGCTCGGGCGAGACGTGCTCGGCGATGGTGCTCATCTCTCGCGATTTGCTGAGATCCCAGTTCTGACAGAACTTGCAGGCAAGGTTGCAGCCGGCCGTGCCGAACGAAAGCGTGGTCGTTCCGGGGAGGAAGTGGTTGAGGGGTTTCTTTTCGATGGGGTCGATGCCCAAACCGCTGGATCGGCCGTAGGTCGTGAGGACGATTCGGCCGTCGTCACAGGCGCGAACGAAGCACATGCCGCGTCGGCCCTCGCGCAGTCGGCATCGGCGTGGGCAGAGGTCGCATTGGACTCGGCCGTCGGGCAGTCGGGTCCAGTAGCGAGTGGGGACGGTTGTCGGCGGGAACGGCACGGCTGCTCCTCCAGGGGAACGATATGCCGGCCCGGGCGGTGCGGCGCGCGGTGGAGGTGACGCGAAGACACAAGCGGCGTAGACTCTCGCCATGATGACTGATACGCCCTCCGACCGCCGATACATCCGCGACCTTCGACCCAGCGAGTTCGTCTCCGGGACGTTCTCGATCAGCAACGCGCAGCTTGGGCGGACGCGGCAGGACAAGGCGTACCTCAAGTGCCTGATCGGGGACAAGACGGGTGAGATGTCAGCGAGGATGTGGTCGATCACCGACGCGGTGTTTCAGACGCTTCCGACGGATGGGTTCGTGTACGTCGAGGGCGAGACACAGGCGTATCAGGGCGACTTGCAGCTCATCATCCAGACGATCGAGCCGGTTCGACCGACGCCCGACCTGCTACGCGAGTTGTTGCCCAGCTCGACACGTGATCCGCGCGAGATGTTCGCGGAGCTTATGGCGATTCTGGAGACGATCGAGCATCCACAGGTTCGGGCGATGGTGAAGGCGTACCTCAGCGACACGGAGCTGATGGCGAGGTTCCATCTGGCCCCGGCGGCGAAGGCGCTGCACCACGCGTTCCTGGGCGGGCTGCTCGAACACACGCTGCAGGTGTGCAAGTTGGCGGACCTCATCTGCCCGCTGTATCCGAAGATCAGCCGGGATCTCGTGCTGATCGGGCTGTTCATCCACGATATGGCGAAGACGGCGGAGCTGAAGTACGACTGTGCGTTCGCGTACACGAACCGTGGGGAGCTGGTCGGTCACGTGACGGAGGGGGTGCTGTGGCTGGCGGAGAAGGCCAGGCAGGCGGAGGAGCAGGGCGGTCCTGCGATCTCGGCGGAGCTCTTGATGGTGCTCCAGCACATCGTGCTGAGCCATCATGGGGAGTTGCAGTACGGAGCGGCGAAGAAGCCAGCGACGCCTGAGGCGATCCTCGTGGCCTATTTGGATGACCTCGACGCGAAGGTGACGATGGCGCTGAGCGCTGCGAGGCCGGATCAGCGGCCGAGTTTCGATCTGGGGAGCGATTTCACGCCGCGGCTGTGGCAGTTGGACACGAAGTTGTACCGGCCGGATGTATGTCGCGGGGACGACGGAGGGGCGTGA
>JAGLTS010000032.1 GCA_023135165.1 Phycisphaerales bacterium
GGGGGGGGGGGGGGGGGTTGTGGGACAGGTCGCGAAGCCGCGAGCGGCGGGGTGATTAGGGTTTTGCAAAAGCTGGGGAAGGCGGGTCCGCGAGCGTCCTGGTAGGTTATACTCATGGAGGTGGATCGGTCGGCGGCACCCCAACGTCGGCTGAGCCGTTGAGTTAGGAAGGGAGGAGCGGACGTCGTTTGAGTTGGTTGCCTTCCGCGTCGCAGCAGATCGGTGGTTCCCCGGTGAACTCCCTGCCGAGGCCCGCTGATTGATCTTGGCAATCCGCTCGCGTCCAACGATCATCAGGATCCTGAATCAAGAAGGGAAGAAACACTATGAGCAAAGTCATTGCTGTATTAACTGTCGCCGGACTGGCGGCGGCTGCGAGCGCTGAGCAGGTGACGATCTACGACTTTGACGGCAATGTCGTCGGCGGTCGGAACCTGAGCTTCACGCAATACCCACTGCCGGGCTTTTTCGCCAGTGCGGGTGATGGGTTCGAGGTGTACCAGCGCGGTGTCAGTGCGAGCATCCCGTATTCGCTGCTCGACGACACGCTGACGTACCCGACCGACGCGATTGGCATCGTGCAGTCCACGAAGCTCGATGCGTGGTTCGGCATGACCGACACGGTCAACGACGACCTGCCCGACGGCATCGTCTACGCGGAGTGGGAGTTTGACATCTCGCTCTACGAGGATCTGGCCATCAACATCGACATGGGCGCGATGGGCGATTACGAGGGCCCGGGCAGCGACCCGGACTACTTCGATTGGACCGTGTCGATCGATGGCGGTGGATTCGTCCCGCTGTTCACATCCTACATTGATCAGGACGGTACCCACACCTACCTGATGGAGGATGGGACGACGCGCGACGTTGACGACCCGCTGTACATGAACGGCGTCCTGATCGACAACATCTTCTCGACGCAAACTGCCGCCGTCGCGGGGACCGGCAGCGTGCTGACGCTGCGGTTCGACGGCCGCACCAACGGTGGGTCCGAGGCGTATGCCTTCGACAACATCGAGATCACCGGCATCCCGGCCCCCGGTACGCTGGCGCTCTTCGGCCTGGGCGGCATGGCTGTCCTCCGCCGTCGTCGCTGATTCATTTCGGTTTGACCTCTGGCGACCTTTACCCAAGCCCTCCGCCCTTCGCGGGGGGCTTTTTCATTTCGCATGGGTGGGTGCTATCGTGCCGGCATGAAGCTCTACACGAAGACGGGCGATGACGGCTCGACCGGGCTGCACGGCGGGGGTCGCGTCGCCAAGGACCACCCGCGCGTCGAGGCGTACGGGGCGGTCGATGAGGCGAACGCCGCGATCGGGGCGGCACACGCGGTATGCAGCGATTCCGACCTGCGGGCGATTCTCGAGACGCTGATGGCGCGGATGTTCGACGTGGGGGCGGACCTGGCGACGTTGCCGAATGGTAAAACGAACGCAGCGGCGAAGGTCGTTCGGGTCAGCGAGGCGGATTGCGCGCAGGTCGAACGATGGATCGATGCTGTCGATGGTGAGAACGAGGCGATGAAGGCGTTCGTGCTGCCGGGCGGGACGGAGCCGGCATCGCGATTGCACATCGCACGGACGGTGGTTCGACGGGCGGAGCGGCGCGTCGTCACGCTGGCGGCGGAAGAGCCGGTCGGCCGGCCGGTGGTCGTGTTTCTGAACCGGTGCGGTGACCTGCTGTTCGCGATGGCTCGGCTGGCGAACCGGCGGGCGGGCGTGGCGGACATCCCGTGGGCGCCAAGGGCGAGTGACGCATCGTCGTGAGGGTTGAGCGAGGATGCTGCCCGGGTCGTGGGGGTCGTTGCTGAACGATTCGCTTCCGGCTACGCTGCGCAGCTCACGTCCGTTTTGTCACACATCACACGGCTTGCGGGCGGTTGGCGCGCCCAAGGGAGACCCACAGCAATGGCTATTCGCGTTGGCATCAACGGTTTTGGTCGCATCGGTCGGCTTGCGTATCGGCAAGGCATGGATCGGGGCATCGAGTTCGTCGCCGTCAACGACCTCGTTCCCGCACCGAACCTCGCATACCTCCTCAAGTACGACTCGACGCATGGCCGGCTCGGACGAGATATCAGCTCGACCGATACGTCGTTCACCGTCGAGGGGCGCACATGCAAGTGCTTCTCGGAGCGCGACCCGGCAGCGCTGCCCTGGAAAGAACTCAAGATCGACTATGTCATCGAGTCCACAGGTCTCTTTACGACGCACGATACAGCGTCCAAGCACCTGACGGCCGGTGCGAAACGCGTTCTCATCTCGGCGCCGACGAAGGATCCCGATCGGATTCCGACGCTTGCGTATAAGGTCAACCACGAGAAGTACAACCCCGAGACGGACACGATCATCAGCAACGCATCGTGCACGACCAACTGCCTCGCGCCGGTCGCCAAGGTGATTGATGACAACTTCGGCCTGGAGGAAGGGCTGATGGCGACGATCCACGCAGCCACCGCCACCCAGCCGACGCAGGACGGCCCGAGCAACAAGGACTACCGTGGCGGTCGGAACGCCTACATGAACATCATCCCGGCAAGCACCGGCGCCGCCAAGGCGGTCGGCCTGTGCCTGCCGCAGCTCAAGGGCAAGATCACGGGCATGGCCTTCCGCGTGCCCACCTGCGATGTCTCCGTCGTCGATCTGACCTTCCGCACAGCCAAGCCGACCTCGCTCGCAGCCATCAACGCCGCGATGAAGGCAGCGGCGGAAGGTCCGATGAAGGGCGTCTTGTACTACACGGAAGAGCCTGTCGTCTCAACCGACTTCATCAGCGATCCGCACAGCTCAATCTACGATGCGACGGCAGGAATCGAACTGAACGATCGGTTCTTCAAGACCGTGAGCTGGTACGACAACGAGATGGGCTACGCGACCCGCGTCATCGACATGCTCCTGATGATGGCTGAGAAGGACGGGATTAAGTAAGGCGAGCCGACACGACCTGATCACACGACGCCCCGTTCATTGCGAGCGGGGCGTTTTTTCATTGCGCGGTGATGACGAGGAAAGTCGCGGCGGTGGGAGTTGGGGATTGGGCGTGTGGGGGTTGGGGGTTACGACTCCCCGCCGTTGCGGAGGAAGCGCAGGACGTTTTCGACTTCGCCCTTGCTGCCCATGATGACGCTGCAACGCTGGTGCAGCGCCTCGGGTTCAATGTCCATGATGCGATCGGTATCGGCGTAGGCCAGGCCGCCCGCCTGCTCCATGATGAAGCCCATCGGGTTCGCTTCGTACATGAGGCGCAGCTTGCCCTTGCGATGCACGCCGGTCGGCGGATAGATGAACACGCCGCCCTTGACCAGCGTGCGGTGCACATCCGCGACCATCGACCCGATGTAGCGAGCGCTGTAGTCGTTCTTGTGCGCCCATTGGAGGTAGTTCTGATACTCCGCCGGGAACTTGTCGTAGTACGCCTCGTTGATTGAGTAGATTTTCTTCTCATCAGGCATCTTGAGCTTGCTTGCGACCTGCACGAACGTGCCGATCGCCGGGTCGAGGACGAACATGTCCACGCCGTGGCCCGTCGTGAGGACGAAGATGACGGATGAGCCGTAGAGGATGTAGCCCGCCGCGACCTGCTTGGTGCCCGGCTGGAGGATCAGTTGTTCCGCGTCGTCGAAGTCCTCATGATCGCTCTTGAGGATGCTGAAGATCGTGCCGACGCCGACGCTGACGTCGATATTTGATGAGCCGTCGAGTGGGTCGAACGCGACGCAGTATTTGCCGCCTTCCTTGGGTGAACGAATGATCGTGGGCGTCTCGCCTTCTTCGGACGCGAGCACGCCGATGTCCGCTCGATCGCCGAGGCAGCGCATGATGAACTCATTGGCGATGATGTCGAGCTTCTGCTGTTCTTCACCGTGGACGTTACTGCTGTCGAGTCCGCCGATGACATCGTCGATGCGTGCGCGCCGGACCTTGTTGGCGATGGCGCGTCCGGCAAGCGAGATGCCCGAGATGATCCAACTGAAGTCGCCGGTGCCGCCGTGGTCATCCTCCTCAGCGAGGATGTAGCTTTGCAGCGTGGTGAGGTTCTGATCGGCGAAACCGAGGTAGCGCGTGGTTGTGACGGTGTAGTCGGGCATGGGGTCGGCCTCATCTGGGAAGTGGGTTTGAGGCCGATCATTGTAACGACATCGCTGCGTGCGACGACGGGCGCCCCGGCTGCCGAGCGGGGATATCAGGTTGCTGCAGCGGCGGTCGCAAGCGCGGGCTGATCCCGTCGAATCCGCCTGCATCGCCTCAGCCTCGGCCGGCGCGACCACGCGTGTGTCGTGCGAAGAGCGGTCGCGGCGCAGAAGAGCATGCACACACCCGCCTGCACGCCCGCCTGGAATGGGTTGCTCGCCGCCAGCATGAGGAGCGACGCGGTGCACAGCACTGACCACGCCAGGAGGATCGTCAGTCCGACCCGGCGAGGCGCGTTCGCCCGGAAGAAGCTCAGCACGATGGCCATCACGAGCGTCGTCGCCTCAGCAGCGCCCAGCAGGAACCCGAACTTGCCCGAGTATGCCAATCCGATCGGGTAGATCATCTCGCCGCCGGTGCTGACTGACACGAGCGAGTTCACCGCCGTTGGGTCCGGGTTGTACTCGCGAAGAAGCCAGATCAGCCCCGCCGTGCTGCCCAGCGCGAAGAGCCACGCTCCGGCACTGCCGAGCAACCAGCGAACAAGACGAAACGGCAACAGCAGCATGACGAAAAATCCTCCGCGCGGTCATGTACTGGTTCGGATTGGTCCCGCGCGCGTTTCATCACGGCGGCGCGTCACGGGGGATCTCGCTCTGCCAGACGAAGCCGCGGTGTGTGCTTCAGCTTCGTGCCGGGAGTGACGCGGGACCGCAGTGCGCCGTAGACTGTCCGCCATGTCGAACATACTGCGAAATCCGCCTCGGCTGCCGCTCGTCGCGCCGTCGATCCTGTCCGCTGATTTCGGGCACATGGTCGAGCAGTGCCGAGCCGTCCTGGATGCGGGGGCGGACCTGCTGCATCTGGACGTGATGGATGGTCATTTCGTGCCGAACCTGACGATGGGGCCGGACATGTGCCGGGCGCTGCATCGCGCGTTTCCGGATGTGTGCCTGGATGTTCACCTGATGGTGACGGACCCCGGGCAGTACGTTGAGCCGTTCGCCGAGGCGGGAGCGTCGCATGTGACGTGGCACATCGAGGCGGTGACAGTGGAGCAGTCGGCGGAGCTGGCGCAAGCTGCGGCCGGGCTGGGCATGACAACAGGGGTTTCGCTGAATCCGCCGACGCCTGTGGAGAAGATTCGGGAGTATCTGGAGCACGCCGATCTGGCGCTGGTGATGAGTGTGAACCCGGGGTTCTCGGGCCAATCGTTCATTGAGGATGTACTTGAGAAGGTCGTATGCATCCGAACGGAGTACGAATATCGCGGGCGACTCCAGATGGATGGTGGGGTCCGGGGCGTGACCGCAACACGTTGTGTATCAAGCGGTTGTGATGTCGTCGTGGCGGCCTCAGCGATCTTCGGCGAGTCCCGCGAGCGGTGGAGCGGAATCATTCACGACCTGCGTGGTGGGAACCAGGTTTGCGTTGGCCGGGGGTGATTCTCGTGCTACGCTGTCTACTTCACGCCTGCCGCAGGTGAGCGGGCGCTGCTGTTGTGAGATGATCGGACGCCATGGCTGAGAAGCGCGCGGAAATTCAGTTGGTCTTGTGCCGGGCAGGCCGAACGCAATGGGATCTGGAGGATCGCCTGCAGGGTGACTCGGACATGCCCCTCGCGGAGGCCGGTCGGCATGAGGTGGAAGATGCTGTCGCGTCATTCGCCGACGCGGCGATCGGCGTCGTCTATGCACCCGAGGACACCGGTGCTCAAGAAACGGCGAAGATCATCGCCGCTCACGCCGAGTGCAAGCTCAAGACATCTGCGAAACTGGCGGAAGTGGACCTCGGCCTGTGGGAGGGGTCGCTCGAAACCGATGTATGTGATCGCTTCACGAAGGCGTATCGGCTGTGGCGCGACGATCCGTCAGCGGTGACGCCGGCGGAGGGCGAGCCGATCGAGGATGCGCAGCGCAGGCTCATCACCGCCGTCGCGAAGATTGTGGACAAAGCGGGCAAGTCGACTCCTGCGGTGGTGCTGCGTCCGGTCGTGTTGGGTCTGCTCAAGTGCAGGCTCACGGGCGAGCCGACATCCAAGCTCTGGTCGCTCGTCGAGGCGCAGCCGGTGATCGAGGTTGTCACGGTTCGGCCGGGCGATCTGGATCTCGCGCCGGAGAAGGTCAAGGCACTATGAATCAACGGACGGCTGCCAAGGAAGAACCGGCGTCGCCGCACGCCGAGTTGCCCGCATCACAGGTTCCGAACCGGAGTTGGCCGATCCGGCGAGGCGAGCAGAAGCGCAACATCCCGGAAGGGTTGTGGATTCGCTGCGACAGTTGTTCGCAGATGGTGTTCCGCAAGTCGCTTGATGCGAATCTGCGCGTGTGCCCGGAATGCGGTTTCCATTATCGCATCAGCGCCAAGGAACGCGTCGAGCAGCTTTGCGATCCAAACAGTTTTGAACCCGAGTTTGAAGATGTCCTGCCGACCGATCCGCTGCATTTCGAGGATCGCAGGCCTTACGGTGAGCGGCTCGACGAGGCGGTAAAGCAGTGCGGTCGGAGCGAGGCGGTGTACTGCGGGCGTGCGTTCATCAAGGGTCGCAGGCTCATGCTTGCGTGCCTGGATCTGACGTTCATGATGGGATCGATGGGCACGGTCGTCGGGGAACGGTTGACGCGGACGATCGAGGCGGCGACGGAGACGGACTTGCCGCTTGTGATCGTGTCGTGCGGCGGCGGCGCGCGGATGCAGGAGTCAGGCTTGTCGCTCATGCAGATGGCCAAGACGTCAGCGGCGCTGGCGCGGCTGGACGACGGCGGCGGACTGTACATCTCGGTGCTGACGGACCCGACGACGGGCGGGATCAGCGCCAGTTTCGCGATGCTCGGCGATGTGATCTTCGCCGAGCCTGGGGCCCTGATCGGTTTCGCCGGCCCGAGGGTGATCGAGCAGACGATTCGCCAGTCGCTTCCGCAGGGGTTCCAGCGGTCGGAGTTCCTGCTCGAAGCGGGGTTCATCGACCGGATTGTGCATCGCAAGGATCTGCGGACCGAGATCAGCAGGATCATCGACTACGCAGGGAAATGACGGGGTCGCTGGGCGGCGGGATGCGCGCAACGTGTCGTGGAGGCGTGGTTTCGGCCATGTGCGATGTGGCGGGCGAGGCGTCGGCATCGCATGTCTGGGCTGTTTTTTCCGGACGACAGCATTTGATAGTGATGTTGACCTGATTGGTGGGCCGATCAAGTTTAGTGTGTCTGCCTGCGCGATACGTGGGCTGACGATCGGCGACCGGCAACGACCTGAAGACTGGAAAGGCCACGATGGTGAATACGAGCACGACAGACGGCAGGACGGCAGGGCGGCGCGGAGCGCACCTGATGCACATGAGCCTCCTTGCGGCGTTCGCAGCTGCAGCGGCGCTGCTGAGCGGGTGTGCGCCCAACTTCACGGACTTCGATCAGTTTTCGCTGTATGACGGGGCGCGCTATGCGGAGGACAACACCTACGTGATCGAGCCGCCGGATGTGGTGCGGATCATTGCGCCCAACACGCCAGAGCTCAACAACATCACGCAGGTGGTGCGTCCGGACGGGCGACTTACGCTCTACCCGATGGGGGACTTCCTGGCTGCGGGGTTGACGCCCGCGCAGCTTTCCCAGACGCTCGAGGACGCCGCCCGGCAGGTGTTCCTGGATGTCGAGATCCAGGTCCAGGTCGTGTCGGCGAACAGCAAGGTCGTCTACGTGATGGGACAGGTCAGCAGGCAGGGGCCGCAGTCGTACCGTGGGACGGAGACGTTCCTTGACGCGATGGCCCGATCTGTGCCGCTCACCACCGCCTGGCATGATCGGATTCAACTCCACCGCCGTGACCCCGAGACAGGCGAGGTGTACAGCGTCACGCTCAACTACATCGAAATGGTCGAGCAGGGCAAACTCGAACAGGACTTCGTCCTGCATGAGGGCGACATCATCTACGTTCCGCCAAACCCGTTCGCAGCCGTCGGCTTCGCGATCCAGAATCTGGTCTTCCCAGTGGATCCAGCGCTGCGCATGGCGGGCGTTCCGCGCTCCGCGGTCCAGGCGACCGACATCAGCGATACCAACCGGTGATGATGCTCGTCTGACCGAGTTGTTTCACGCAATATCACCGACCCCGCGCACGGCGCCGGGTCGGTGTTTTCGTTTGTTCGGAGAGACGGGTGAGGGGTTGCGGTGGCTGTGAAACCGGAATCAGCCGGCGCGACGGATGTCCGTTCGCTCGGTGCGGGTTTCCGCCGCATGCTCGGCCTGGATCTGCTCGGCGGTACGGTAGTACGGGAGGACCCGGTCGAGCATCTCGGGATCGGCGTGCGCCGTCGTGAGAGCGACAATGTCGGCGATCGACGGCCGGTAACGCATCTCCCAGAACGAATCGAGGATCGGTTGCTCGAACCACTGGCGGACATATCTGGACCGCCTTGAGACCTCATCGAAGTTCGCTTCTTCAAGAACAAGCAACTCCGCGGGTGCGTTTCGAACCGTCGGGTGGTCGCGGACAATCCCGGTGGAGGTCCAGCCGAAGAGTCGCTGGTAGAAGCCCGAGTGACGCGGGTGGACGCCGATCACGCCGCACCCGTAGTTGTTGGAGAGGTAGTACCAGTAGGCGAAGCGGAAGAGCCGTTGCATCGCGGAGAGGCTCTGCGTGACCGATCGCCTGCGGTCGGCGAAGAGGCCAAGCTCGCCGAGGACCATCCCGCGATCGCGGAATCGCGCCAACTCGTCGCCGAAGACGTTGTCGAGCGGGAGGCCTGCCGGGCTGTCCATGACAACGCTGAGCGTCGTAAAGGCGGTTGAGCCGAGCCTGCCGACGAACGTGACGGACTCCGGCAGCAAGTGCTGCATGGTGAAAAAGACCCCGCCCGGCGTGGGCTTGACGAGCTTCCGCTCAAGGTACTTGTGGTAGGCAAGTCCGTACGCCTGCTGAAGATCGGTGAGCGATTCGGCCGGTCCGTAATAGACAGATTGGTCGTCTTTACTGGAAGTGCCTAGGCCAAACCTCGGTTCAGCGTTCTTCTCGTTGGTAGCTGTGTCGGGCATCGCTGGTGGGGTCCGTCCTGCGTGGTTCGACTGGTCCGCCTCTGATATCGGGTATTGCGGGCGGGTCAGGCTACCGCGTCCATGCGCGGAGCGACATCAGGGGGTAGCGTAGTGGATCTGCACTGGTTGGGCAGGTTGTGGTTATGCTTTATCGACCAGTTCGTCCAAGTCGGCTGCGCGGATTCATCGAAGTGCCTCAGCTCTCGAAGAAGTGCCGATCCAGGTGACTGCCGACGTGTGAATCGGTCGAAAACAGCTTCGGCGGTGGGATCGATACTGACCGTGGTGTGTGTGGATGGACCGGGTGCTGCAGCGTTTGAAGAACAGTCTGATGGCCCGCAACCTCGCCGTTCCCTATGTGCGAATGGTGATCCAGCTGTTATCGGGCCTGATTCTCACCCCCGTTCTGCTCGATCACGTCGGGAAGGAGAGCTACGCGCTGTGGGCCCTCGCAGCGATGATCCTCGGGTGGTTCGGCGTGCTGGAAATGGGGATCGGCGGGGCGGTGCAGCGATTTCTGGCCGGGTCCTTCGCCACGGGCGACCGGGACAGCATCGCCAAGCAGTTCAACACGGGGTTGGCGATCTCATGCCTGCTCTCAGCGATCATCGCCGGGGCCGTCCTCGCGTGCCTCGTGCCGGTGTCCTCAGCGATGACCGACACGACCGAGCAGGCAGCGGAGCTGCGCCTGCTGCTGGCGTACCTGCTCGTCGCGCTGGTCATCACGATGCAGACGGGTCTGTTCGCCACCGTGCTCACCGCGAGGGAGCGGTTCGTGCCCGTCGGCCTGGTCGGCATGGGTGTGGAGATTGCCCGGCTGGTGCTGTTCCTGGTCATGTTGCTCCGGTTTGATGCCTCGATCGTGGATCTGGCGATCGCCAATGCAGGGCTCGAACTGGTGAATCTGCTTGCTGTGGCGTTCGTCGGCCGTCTTCTCGTCGGACTGCCGCCGATCGGGCTGCGCTACCTGGATGTGTCGCGCACGGGGATGATGCTCGCCGGTTTCGCCGGCTGGAGCCTGTTCATCACGGTGTCGTACATCCTGCGGGCCCGCGTCGATCTTGCGGTGGCGAAGCTGTTCGTCGGATTCGAGACGGTGGCCATCTTCGCCGTCGGCTCGACCCTGGCGGCACGGGTCGAGGGAATCGTCAGCCAGTTCGGCGGGCCGTACACATCACGACTCAGCAGGTTGCACAGCCTCGGCGATCGCGAGGGCGTGATCGAGCAGTACTACCGGGGATCCGTCGTGCAGGAATCCATCGCGATGGTCTGTGGCGTGGGCATGATCGTCTTCGCCCCGGCATTCATGCGCCTGTGGATTGGTGATCGGCTCGCGACGGAAGGCTCACAGGGCGACCCGCTTGCCGATGCGACGCTCGTGATGCAGATCCTCGCATGGGGTTGGTTCCTTGGACTGTACGGCGGGCTGATCGGTCCGCTCATGCGGGCGTGGAACCGCATGCGCATGCTGAGCCTGCTGATCTTCACGGAGGGTGTGCTGAACCTCGCGCTGTCGCTGCTGTTCGTGCTGCGCTTCGAGTGGGGTTTGGCGGGCATCGCAGCGGGCACGGCTGTGGCTGCGGTGCTTGTCCGGACGATCGCCAGCCCGTGGTTCGCGTGCCGAACGATGGCCGAGCCGCTACGGCGCTACTGGCTTCGCCTGCAGGGACCGATCCTGGTGATCGGTGCGGTGGGGGTTCTCGTCGGATGGGCGATTCGGCCGAATGATTGGATTGACAACTGGTTTGTGTTCTTCGTAGCGGCGGGCGTGTTCGGCTGCGTGCTGCTCGCCGCGACGTGTGTGCTGCCGTCGCATCCGCTTCTCGCTTGGTATCGGCACACGAAGCGCGATGCCGACATGGGGATCGACCAGGAGAGGAAGCCGTGACGAGCGGACTGACGCCATCGTTCTTCATCGTCGGCGCTGATCGTTCGGGAACGACGCTGCTGCGCCTGATGCTGAACAACCACGAGCGGCTTTCGGTCGGTCCCGAGACGTGGTTCTTTCTTGAGCTTATCAAGCAGTTCGATCTGCGAGCTGTCCTGTCTCCGGCCGACCTTGAGCGAGCGATCGCGATCATCATCAACCATCAGCGCTTTGCGGAGTACCCGGTGACGGAGGAATCGCTTCGCGCCGAGGCGGCCCGGCTGGATCGGCCGACGATCGGTTCGCTGTTCGCGGTGTTGCCCGGGCTTGTGGCGGCGCGCGAGGGCAAGACGTGCTTCGGCGACAAGACGCCCGGATACAGCATGTGCGTGATCGAGCTGGCCGAGGCGTACCCCGAGGCGAAGTTCATCCACATCGTGCGCGACGCCCGCGATGTGGCGCTGTCGCTCGTGCGCGTCGGGTGGCACGGCGGCAAACCCTGGCGCGCGGCGGAACACTGGATGCAGCGCGTCGGGGCGTGTGAACAGGCCCGGGCAACGCTCGGCCCAGAGCGGATGATGCTTGTGCGGTACGCGGACCTCGTGCTTGACGCCGAGGTGACGCTGCGGTCGATCTGCGGTTTCCTGGACGTGTCGTTCGATGAGCGGATGCTCACCTTTCACGAGACGTCCGGCGAGCAGGTTCTGGCGTCGGAGAAGTCGTTTCACAGCAAGACACGACGCCCGCCGTCGCCGTCGGATGTTGATGTCTGGCGGCGTGATGCGTCTCGGATGCACCTGCTCTGGGTCGAAGGAGGTGCGGGATCGCTGATGCGGTCGGTCGGCCAGGAACTCGCATGCCGAGGCTCGTGGCGGGTCATCGCGAGGGCTTGCTGGCTCGCAGCGATGGTCCGAATGCGCATCCTCTACCCGCTTCGGCGAAGGCTCATCGCCCGTAGCGGCGTCGATGAGCCGGCCGACACGGATGCGACGGATGCAACCGACAGGGTTGAGCCAAGCGATACCCGCGCTGAGCCGATGAACGGTGCAGCGTGATGTTGTGCGAACAGATGGAGCGCCGATGCCTGCGGTAAGCGTCGTCATACCGGTCTACAACCGCGAGGGAATCGTCGAGCATGCGATCCGCAGCGTGCAGGCGCAGACGTTCTCGGACTTCGAACTGATTGTTGTTGATGACGGCTCGGCGGATGACTCCGCGGGTGTGGTTCGACGGCTCGCCGCCGACGATGAGCGGATCAAGGTCATCGAGCAGGCCAACACCGGTGCAGGCGGCGCGCGTCATGCCGGGATCAAGGCATCGGTCGCGCCCTTTGTCGCCTTTCTTGACAGCGATGATTCGTGGGAACCGTCGTATCTCACCGAGCAGCTTTCACTGATTCGTGAAGCGCCCGATGATGTGATCGCTGTGGTCTGCAACGGGACCGCCGTCGAGCCGGGTAAGCCGGATGTCTCGCTGTTTGAGGAGGTGTGGTACGAGCCGCCGGACGTCCCCCGGATCGTGGACCGCCCGCGTGAGTTGTGGGAGCCGTTCCAGGCGCCGTACCTGCAGGGGAGCGTGTATCGCAGATCCGCGCTCGTCGAGATAGATGCGTTCGGACTTCATCTTCCATGTGATGAGGATTTCGAAATGCTCGTGCGCATGAGCTTCGCCGGGCGTTATCTCGTGAACCCGGCGCATCTGTTCACGCACGATCGCGGACGCGGGGGTTACGAGAGCCTGAGCCAAACGACCAAGCTCTCACCCGGGTTTTTTGAGGCGCGATGTATCGCAGCGGCGTTCGCATACGCACATGACACCGACGCTGCGCTTCGAGCGAAGGACAAGAAGGCGTATCTGCGTGCGTACCGCTCCTGGTTGCGCAGTCTTGCGGGGCAGCGGTGCTACGGACAGGTGGTCGTTCGCGTGCCCGGCCTGATGCGGTGCGGGTTCGATCTCAAATCCGCCCTGTTCGGGCTGCTCATGCTGACCGGGCCGATCGGCGCGACGCTCTGGGAATGGCTCAGTGCGTTGAAGGAAAGTCGAGGACGGGATCAAATCGAGCGAATGGGGGCTGGATCGTGACGATGAAAACGCTGCTGGTCAAACTGCGGGAACACGGCGTGATGGGGCTTGCACGTCGCCTCCTCGACACGCCGCGCATCGCGCTCGCAGCGCCGATCATGACACAACCCGCCGATGCGCCTGATGAGCGCAGCCCTGCCGTGCACTGCATGTGCGGTCGGGCAGGCGTGATCGAGGCGATCTGGTCGCTGACGAGCTTCTACCGTTTCGCTGAGGTGGATTGGCCGCTGGTGATTCACGGCGACGGGTCGCTGCGCCCCACCGATGTCGAGATGATCCACAAACACTTCCCACGCGCCGATGTCATCACCCGCACGCAGGCAGACGCCGCGATGCAGCCGATCCTCGAGGATCATCCGCACTGCCGGTTGCTGCGCTCTCGTCATGTGTTCGGTCTGCGGTTGCTTGATTCCGAGCAGCTTTGCCTGAAGCGCACTCGAATCAACATCGATACGGATGTGTTGTTCTTCCGCAAGCCTACCGAACTGCTCGACCTCGCTGTGCAGCACGATGAGCCGAACGTCTTTAATCGTGAGGTGGGCGCAGCGGGATACGCGGTGAAGGGTGAAGCGATCGCGGCGGTCGCCGGCCGTCCGGTGCCCGACGAGATCAACGCGGGGCTTGCGATTCTGCGCCGGGGCACGTTTCCGCTGGACGAGCTGGAGGATCTGCTCGCCGCCGGCGCTGAGCACTGGGATACGTATTTGCAGGAACAGACGCTGACCGCGGTGTGCTCGGTCCGTCGCGCGGGCGATCGGGGCGTTGTCTTTCTTCCGGAGCGATACCAGTGCGACGATCGTCAGCCATTGGTTTTCGACGCAGCGGCCAGGCACTACTACATTCTCGCCAGGCGGCTCTACTACGCGCAGGGCCTGCGCTGGCTCGTGCGCGAGGGCCATGTGGAGCAGTGGTCAAAGGCTGTATCGGGTGTGAAGGTGAGCGGGGCGGTGGGAGCGCATCATGCCTGACCCGTCCGACATCAGCGTCGTGATTCCTGCGTTCAACCGTGAGAAGACGATCGGTCGGGCGATTCGCAGCGTGCTCGATGGGACGGTCCAGCCCGGCGAGATCATCGTCGCGGATGACGGCAGCAGCGACGGTACGGTCCGGGCAGCCGAGGCGTTCGGCCCGCCGGTGCGCGTGGTCTCGCGCGCCAACGGC
>JAGLTS010000033.1 GCA_023135165.1 Phycisphaerales bacterium
GCGCCGCTTCTTCTCGTATGTCCGATGGAAGATCATCCGCATCATCGCGCCCGGCGACCTCAAGCCGCACCCGACAGACGCGAGTTTTCTCCGCTTCGCTGATCGTGATCCTCAGGCGACCAAACATGAACGACTCGTCCGGCTCCGGGACGTGGCCAAGCTGCGCGAAGACGAATCCGCCGACGGTGTCGTAATCCTCATCCTCGGGCACGGCGCAGCCGAGGTCGTCGAGCATCTCGTCATTCAGGTCGTCGATTGAGACGCGCGCATCGACGTCGGCGGTGCGGTTGTCGATCATCACGATCTGCGGTTCATGGTCTTCCTCGGATTCGTATTCATCGCGGATCTCGCCGACGATCTCTTCGAGGACATCTTCGATGGTGACCAAGCCGGCCGTGCCGCCGTACTCATCGACGACGATGGCGATGTGGATGTTCGTTTCCTGCGCTTCGGTGAGCAGGTCGTGGATCGGCTTGGATTCAGGGATGTAGTTCGGCTCACGCAGCACATCCTTGAGTTGGAACCCGTCGCCGGACGTCCCGATGTAGGGGATGAGGTCCTTGACGTAGAGCATGCCCACGATGTGGTCGAGGTCGTCCTCGTAGACGGGGACACGGGAGTGGCCCGCCTCGGCGAAAAAGGCTTTGATCGCGTCGAGGTCGTCGGTCAGTTCGATGCCTTCGACGTCGATGCGCGGCGTCATGATTGCATCCACAGTCGTGTCGCGCAGCTCGACGACGCCTTCGATCATGTCCTTCTCCGCCTCGTCGACCTTGCCCTCACGCTCGCCTTCGCTCACGACGGACATGATCTGTTCGTCGATGTCATCAGCTTCGTTGGCGTGTTCGCCGGCGAGGCGCTTGATAACGGCATCCACGGCGCGGAGCGGTGAAAGCACCGGCGTTGAGACGATCCGCGTGAGACGGATCAGTGGAATGGTGATCGCAATGATGGGGACGGCAGCGTGGTTGGCGATGCTGCCCGGGATCGCCGTGCCGAAGACGAGCATCCATGCGAAGAGCAGGACAAGCGCCCACGTCAACTCCGTCGACCACACGAAGACCCGGTCCCCCATGTCGTGCAGTTCCGGCCCGGCGAGGAACACCGCCTCCAGCAGGACGAACAACACGAACACGACCGTGAAGATCGCGCGGGCCATGGCGAGCGCTGTCACGTGCGCTTCGTAGTCATCGAAGATGGGCGCAGCTCGATTCGGCCGGCCGACCGAGACAAGGTGTTGTTCGAGACGAACGCGCGACACACGGCGAAGCGAGGCGTTGAGCGTCGCGTAACACGCACCGAGTAGCGCTGCGATCAAAGCGATCCAGATCATCATTGTGGTTCAAGAGCCTCCGTGGAAGCGTTCCGATCGGTGAAACGTCGCGCCGACGCCGATCGCGTCAAGGATCTCATCTTCTCGTCGGTGCATGCGCTCGAATGACTGCTCATCATGATCGTCGAAGCCGAGGCAGTGCAACAGGCCGTGGACGATGTACAGCAGCAGCTCGCGTGTGGCGTCGTGGCCGAGTTCCGCGGACTGCCGGCGGGCCTCATCAACGCAGACCTTGATCTCGACGTCAAGCGGTCCGTCAGCTTCATCGCGCAGATCGAACGTAAGCACATCAGTCGTCTCGTCGACGCTCAGATAGGCGAGGTGCTCCGCGCGCATCGTCGCGTCATCGACAAGAACGACGCTGATCTCGCCCGCTGTGAGGTCGAGGTGATCCAGGGCGCGCCGCACATCGATGTCCAGCCGGCCTAGATCCAGGTCGGCGACAGGCTCACCCTGCAGCGCGTCGATGATGTGGATGCCGAGTCGCACCTCGGCGCCGGCCGGCGGAGGTTGCTCGGTTTCATCCAAGCCCGCCGGTTCATCGACTGGGCTGTCAGCACCGTCGTGTGGGCTATTGTGGTTGTGGGGGTTCGTCTGCATGGTCCCTGTTCCCACTGCGTGCTGATCGGAAACGCCGGGCCGATCACATGACCCGACTGGCAGCGGGATCGCTTGTGCGTACTCTATCCCCCATCGGCACGGCAGGAAAGCAACATCACCCCGTCGAGCGACCATGACCACCTTGGACACCACATCGCCGCACCTGATCCCGATCATCGCCGGCCCAACCGCAGGCGGGAAGACCGCCATCGCGGTTGAGCTAGCCCTGCGCGTGCCCACGGGAGGCGAGATCCTCTCCGCCGACTCGATGCAGGTGTACCGGCACATGGACATCGGGACCGCCAAACCGACCCCAGCCGAGACGCGAGGCGTGCCTCACCATCTCATCGGCATCGTGGACCCCGTCCAGGTCGCCGGCGGCCAGTCGTTCACCGTCGATGACTGGCTCCCTCTCGCCGAGTCAGCGGTCCGGGAGATCCAGCAGCGGGGGGGGGTGGCGATCATCGCGGGCGGGACGAATCTCTACATCCGGGCGTTCCTCGAAGGGCTGTTCGACGGGCCTGCGCCGGATGCCGCCCTTCGTCAGCACTTGTCGGACCAGCCGCTCAGTGACCTGCGTGCCCGGCTCGAAGCCGTCGATCCCGAGGCCGCAGCGCGAATCCATCGCAACGATCGTCGGCGAACGGTCCGGGCGATCGAAGTGTATGAACTGACAGGCCGACCGATCAGCGCCCAGCAGAAGCAGTGGGATCAGGGCAAGGTTCGACATGGATGTCGCCTGGTGATTCTCGACTGGCCGGTCGAGCAGATCAACCGCAGAATCAACGCGCGGGTGAAGCAGATGATGCAGGCAGGGTTGCTCGACGAGGTTCGGCGCCTGCGCGACATGGGTGCGATGGCCGGCCAACCCCGCGAGGCCCTCGGGTACAAGCAGCTCATGGATCACCTGGATGGGCCAGTGACGCTGGATGAGGCCGTTGAGAGGATCAAGATCGAGACGCGGCGTTTCGCCAAGAATCAGCGGACGTGGCTTCGCAGGTTGTCGCGGACGCCCGGCGCGGTCACGCTGCACCCAGCCGAGGTGGAGGATGATGTCGCCGCAGTGTTGGCTGAACGGATTGCCAGCGAGATCTGGCTGGATGCGTAGCCGCGGGCAGCTGCGAAGGTGCCCGTGGGCGTTCCCCGGAGCGTCTGCAACCCTGGTCCAGATCGGCGGTTCCGTCCACTGCGAAGCGGGGGGTCGGACATGTGAGCCGTGGCCCGGGACTTGACAAACGGTGATCGGACCAGTTAAGTCCGCCCGCTGAAACCCCGAAGAGTCCGGCGTTGATCGGGCGGGGGCTTGAACGTGATGAACCCCATCAATGGTCCGTCGGCGTATCACGGCCGATGGACAGCGAGGTTGTGAGAGGACTTAGACCTGCTGCCTGAGCGGTCGTGACACATGGTGAAATCAAGCAACAAAGCGGGTCCGGCGAAGCGAAGCTCCGGCACATCCGGCAAGACCGCCGGCAAGTCCAAGCGCAGCCCGTCGGCCAAGGGCAAGCACTTGGTCATCGTCGAATCGCCCGCCAAGGCAAGGACGATCAACCGGTACCTCGGCCCGGACTACATCGTCAAGGCGTCGGTCGGTCATGTCCGGGATCTTCCGAGCAAGGCTCCTAAGGGGGAGGCCAAGGAACATCCGGTGCCGGGCGTTGACCTGGAGAACGACTTCGCGCCGACCTACGACGTGATGCCGGGCAAGAAGACGACCGTTGCGGAACTGAAACGGCTCGCCAAGCAGGCTGAGGATGTCTGGTTCGCGACGGACCTTGACCGGGAGGGCGAGGCGATCGCCTGGCATCTGGCGCAGCTCTTGGGCGTGGACACAGGTGAGGCCAAGCGCGTCGTCTTCAACGCCATCACCCAACGCCAGATCCAGCAGGCGTTCGAGCAACCGCATTCGCTCGATGAGGGCAAGTTCAACGCCTACCAGGCCCGGCGCGTGCTCGATCGGATCGTCGGCTACCAAGTCTCTCCGTTGCTGTGGAAGAAAGTGGCTCGCGGGCTGAGTGCCGGTCGGGTGCAATCAGTGGCGGTGCGGGTGGTCGTGGAGCGTGAGCGGGCGATCCGCGCGTTTGTTCCGGAGGAGTACTGGCAACTCGCCGGCTGCTACAGCATCGACCCGCCCCGTGCGGGCGAGCTTGGCGAGGCATGGCGGATGCTCCTGGAGCAGACGGGGAACAACGGTCGCGGGCCGTCGATCAAGGAGCGGAACCGCTGGCTCGCATCGAACCAGTCCGTCCGCGCCCAACTCGTGTCGGTCGATGGAAAAAAGGCGGAGAAGCTCGATGAGTCGGCGTGCCTGCAAGCCGCTGCCCGCGCGGGGATGCGCGACATACAGACCACCGTGCGGGAAGATCCCAAAGCCAAAGGCCCGGCAAAACGGCTTGTTCAGGTGGCTGGCACGGTCGATCACTCCATCACGGCGCGCGTCAAGTCGATCGAGACGAAGCGAACATCCAGCCGTCCACCCGCGCCGTTCATCACCTCAACCCTGCAACAGGCTGCCAGCACGCGACTGGGCTTCGGCGCCCGTCGAACCATGCGCGCCGCCCAGCATCTCTATGAAGGCATGGCCCTGGGGTCGGCCGGCTCGGTCGGTCTGATCACCTACATGCGAACCGACTCGACGCATCTGTCCGGCGACGCCGTCGATGTCGCGCGGTCGCTCATCGCCGAGCAGTTCGGTCAGGAGTACCTGCCCGCCAAACCCAACTTCTACACATCGTCGAACAAGCAGGCTCAGGAGGCGCACGAGGCGATCCGTCCGACGAACCTCGACTATCCGCCATCGCGCGTGAAGTCGCTGCTGCCCCGTGATGAGTATCGGCTGTATGAACTGATCTGGAACCGGTTCATTGCCTGCCAGATGACGCCCGCCAAGTGGGACGCGACGACCGTGCTGCTCGCGGTGGTTGACGACCAGGGTGAGCTTGTCTTCAAAGCTGCCGGGCGGATGCTCGTGTTCGACGGTTTCTACCGTGTGGCCGGGGTGCCCGTGGATTCCGACGAACAGACGCTGCCCGGACTGAAAGAAGGCAGCCGGCTCGCGCCGTTCGCACTGGATGCCAAGCAGAACTTCACATCGCCCCCCTCGCGGTTCACCGAGGCATCGCTCATCCGGACGCTGGAATCGGAGGGCATCGGTCGGCCGTCCACCTACGCGTCGATCATCCAGGTGATCCAGGATCGCAACTACGTCGAGCAGATCGAGCGGCGTCTCTACGCCACGGACCTCGGCGAGGTCGTGACCGACAAGCTCGTCGAGGCGTTCCCGAACATCCTGGACATTGGCTACACGCGTGAGATGGAGCTTGAGCTGGACCAGATCGCCGAGTGCAAGCTCGACTGGGTCCGGATGATGCACGATTTCTACGGGCCGTTCAGTCGGAATCTGGCGAAGGCGGAGGAGAATCTGACGCACGCGAAGGCGGAGACACAGCCGGCGCCGGATCAGTACCGCTGCGACGAGTGCGGAGCGCCGACGGTGTACCGGTTCGGGAAGAGCGGTCGGTTCATGAGTTGTTCGCGCTACCCGGACTGTTCGTGGGCCTCGCCGATCAACCGGGAAGGCGAGCCGGTTGCGCCGGAGAACGTCGATGTGGCGTGCGTGAAGTGTGGCTCACCGATGCAGCTTCGCAAAGGGCGATTCGGTGCGTTCCTCGGCTGCACGGGGTATCCCGAGTGTGATGGGATTCTCAAGCTCGACAAGGCGGGCCATCCCATTCCGCCCGCGGTTCCGCCGCTTGAGACGGACATGCCGTGCGCCAAGTGCGGCAACCCGCTCGTGCTTCGACATGGCAAGCGAGGACCCTGGCTGGCGTGCTCGACCTACCCGAAGTGCCGGGGACGCGGCGCCTGGGCCAAGCTCGAACCCGACATCAAGGCTACATGGCAAGCCGCGCTCGACGCCCATTTGCAAGTACACCCGATCGCGATCATCCACGACTTGCAGGGCGCGCCGTTGACCGATTCGACGGGCAAGCCGATCCCGCGAGATAACGCTTCGGATGGAGTTGGGCAGTCGGAGTCGGAATCGGAGGCTGTCGGGTCGGCTGAGTCGGCTGCCTGACGTGGTCCATGACCGGGAGCGTCTGCGCGAATCGCTGAATGAATCCTGATCGGTTCACCCGCTGACCCGCCGCATCGGCTGCTGTGGTCGGTACCATCTGGGCACGACACGTGCTAAGCATTCTGCAACTCAAACTGCGCCGTCTGGTGGGCCGACTCGGATTCGAGCGGGATTGGTATCTGATCCTCCTCGCCGCTGTGATCGGCACGCTGACAGCCGGGGGCGCGATCGGATTCGCGTGGCTGATCCGTTCGGCTGAACACAACACCGAGCATGCGTTCGAGACGTGGAGCATGTGGCTCTTGCCGTTCATTCCGATGGCTGGCGCGCTCTTGTGCGGCATCCTCGTCCACTTCTTCGCCGCGGAGGCGAAGGGCCACGGCGTTCCGGAAGTCATGGATGCCCTCATCAGCAAGGGAGGCAAGGTTCGGCCTCGCGTCGCCATCGTCAAGTCCCTCGCCTCGGCCTGCACGATCGGCTCGGGCGGGTCGGCCGGCGCGGAAGGACCGATCGCTCAGATCGGCGCCGCCATCGGTTCCGCCATCGGCCAAATCCTCCGTGTCTCCCGCGATCACCAGATGACGCTCCTGGGCTGCGGTATCGCGGCCGGCATCTCCTCCATCTTCAACGCACCCATTGCGGGCTTGTTCTTTGTCATCGAGATCGTCCTGCGCGACTTCCGCCTGCGCATCGTCACGCCCATCGTCATCGCCTCCGTCATCTCGGCAAGCGTCACGCAGGCATACAGCGAGCGCTACGACGCGATCTTCCAGATCCCGACACTCGCCAGCAGCGAGGAGATGTTCACCATCCTCGAACTGCCCAACTACATCCTCCTCGGTCTTGTCTGCGGCATCGTGGCGGCGGCGTTTACTTGGCTCTTGTACTGGACCGAGGACCGGTTCGACACGATCAAGATCCACCCAATTGCCAAACCCGTCGTCGGCGCTGCCGTGCTCGGGCTGCTCGGCGTCGCGGCGGTCTACATCGCCCGGCATCAGCCGGAAAGCACGATGACGTACCCGCCCTTCTTCAGCAACGGGTATCCCTTCATCGAGACCCTGCTGGACCCCGCGTTCTACGCCGATCGTCCGTTCCTGTTCCTCTTCGGCGGGCTTGTCTTCGTCGGTCTGCTCAAGGCGATCGGGACCGCAGCCACGCTCGGTTCGGGCGGTTCAGGCGGCATCTTCGCGCCATCCCTCTTCATGGGCGCGTGTGCGGGTGGAGCGCTCGGGACGTTCGTCGATTCGATCGACTTCCTGCCCAACGGCCCGCCCGCCGCCTACGCGCTCGTCGGCATGGCAGCCGTCGTTGCTGGGACCACCCACGCGCCGCTCACTGCGATCCTCATCCTCTTTGAGATCACCCGTGACTATCGCGTCATCCTTCCCATCATGTTCGCCGCCGTCATTGCGACGGTCGTTTCACAACTCATCGACCGCGACTCCATCTACACGCGCAAGCTTCGGCGTCGAGGCTTGCGCATCGGCACATCCGTCGATCTGACGTTGCTCCGTCGCCATACGGCTGAGGAAGTTCCCTGGTCCCAGCCCCATGCCGTTCGTCCGGGTGATCCGGTGCGACGGCTCCTGAACCTCGCCAGCGAGACGTACGCGCACGATTTTGTCGTGCTCAGCGATGAGGAGCGGTACCTGGGCATGGTGACCGGTGAGAACATCCAGGTCGCGCTGCTCGAACCTGAAGCCATCCCGCTGCTGATTGCGAGCGAGCTGATGCGGACCGACCTGCCGACCGTCACGCCGGGCGAATCCCTTGATGCCGTGCTGGACAAGTTCGCCAACGCGGATGTTGAATCGCTCGCCGTCCTGAAGAGTTCCGAGGGGGGTGAGGTCATCGGTGTGCTGACCCGCCGGCAGGTCATGGACTACTATCATCGGGCGATCGGCGAGCACGCTTAGTGACCCCCGATCCGGCTGCGATCTGAGAGCGTCCATCGGCCATGCAACGGTTTACGTATCGACGACGGCACCGCCTGACCAAGGATCTGGAATACGACCAGGTCCTCCGCCGAGGTTGCCGCAAGCCGCGAGGTCCGCTGACGTACTACATCCTGCCCAACGATCTTGGACACCCCAGGCTCGGGCTTTCGATCGGGAAGCGGTTTGGGTCGGCGGTGCAACGGAACCGCCTCAAACGCCTGCTCCGCGACGCCTTCCGCACGCTCCAGCATGATCTGCCCGGGGCGTACGATGTCGTCATCACAACCAAGCCGCATGCGATGATGCGCCTGAGCGACTACCAGCGTCTGCTGCTTGCCGCAGTCCAGTCGGGGCACGCGCGGTGGGAGCGCCGCGCCAAGCGGGAAGAGGAACGGTGATGCCGGCCCGCGATGACGATCCAGCCCATGCCGGCGGTGAGCCGAAGCCCACGCCGGCGGCGCGCCTGTGCATCCTCCTGGTCCACGGCTATCAGGCCACGCTCGCGGTCTACCTGGGAGGGCACTGCCGATTCCACCCCACCTGCTCCAACTATGCGATCGAGGCGTATCGGGTGCACGGCGTTATCGTGGGAACGTATCTCGCCGCCCGGCGCATTCTGCGATGCCATCCGCTCGGCGGGTCGGGATTCGACCCCGTTCCGCCGAAAAGACGAAGGTAGCGCTCGCCTCTCTTGCAAGTGACTGCTAACATGTCGGCGGAGGCTCAGAGCCAGGAAAGGCGGCGACCTGATGTCACGACTCCCCGCTGCGAAGCGACGCGAGCAACTGCTGGACAAGGCTGCCAAGCTCTTCGCCAAAAGAGGGTATGCGGGCACCACCACCGCGCAGCTCGCCAAGGCGGCGGGCATCACCGAGCCGATCCTCTACCGTCACTTCGACTCGAAACGGGACTTGTTCATCGCGCTCATCGACCGCACGGGTGATGATGTTATTCGCGGCTGGGAGGAACAACTCGGGGAGGCAGGCTCCTCCGCACACGAGATCCGTCTGCTGCTCGGCGGCAACCCGATGATCTCCGACCGCGGCCGAGGCATCTACCGCGTCATCGTTCAGGGGCTGACCGAGATCGACGATCGGGAGATCCGCAAGGCGATCAAACGGCACATCGCCCGTCTGCACGCCTTTCTCGTCAAGCGGATTCGCGAAGCGCGCACGTCCGGGCAACTCGTCGCCAGGGCTGACCCTGAACTGATCGCATGGCTGCTCATGCACTTGGCGCTCGGCTACGGCCTGATCGCGCCGCTCGGCGTGCCCGGGCACAGCAAGGACGCATCCGGCGACCACATCCTCCGCCTGCTTTCACGCCTGCTCACCGGCTGAACAGGTATCGTTTGAAGCACACTCCACGTGGAATGCAGCCCGTTGACATGATCCGGCATGACGCCTCGGCGCCATGCGTCAGGGGCTTTGCTCGACGGGTGCTTCCGGCGCCGGTTCATGTCGCAGGACGGTGTCGAGTTGCGTCAGGCGATCTTCGATCTCCGCGATCATTGCGGCGTAGTAGTGCTCGGTCCGGAAGAAGTACTTCGCCACATCCGCGTCGATCACGTGGATTTGATCGTCCTTAAGCTCGGGCATGAGCAGCACCTTGCCGACGCTGAACTCCCGCAACAGGAGTCTCGGCGCGCCGCCGTTCAGTGTGACGATGCGCTTCAGCGCCAAGGCGCGGCGCAGCCGAACCAGGTCCGACTCGTTGTGGATCAGGATCGTATAGCGTTCCCTGCCGTCCTCTGTGGGCTGATTCATCTCCCACAAGAGCTTGCCCCATGCTCCTCGACCCGGGCACTCGACAAGCGCCAGGTGCGGGATCGGCTCGCTGGACAGGTAGCCGGCTTCCATCGACTCCCGATCGTAGTAGTACGTCATCGCGAGCGCTTTGTCCTCCAGATTCCGGAAGAAGTTCCAGTGCCGGAATCCACCGCCCAGCTTGGCCAGCGCGGCGTCCAGGAAACGCACGTCGTAGCCGCCGACATCCTTTTGCCCTTCGAAGTAGATGATCTTCGAGAGAGCCACGTGATCCGCCACGTCGAGGCGCTTGATGACTTCGTAGATCATGCGCGTCACGAGCACATTCTCGCCGGGAATACGATCGCCCGCGAACGACTGGAACGGTTCGACTTCCGCCAGACGGAAGTTGCGATTAATCGCCTCGCGCGCCAGATCACGGTATGTCGTCAGCCGTTTGTTCTCGAACAGGAAGTTCAGGTCAAAAACATCCTCCGACCGAATCCGGTACGCATCGCGGAAGAGGCGATGGCCGAAGCTGTCGAAGTAGTCCTCATCCTTGGGAAGCGAGCGGGGGATCAGGAGCTCTTCAGGCAGGACGTACGGCGTAATGACGATGATGACTTCGGTCTTCGTATCTTCGGTGCGGGATGCGCGGAACAGGGCGCCGACGATGGGCAGGTCGCCGAGCAGTGGCACCTTGTCCTTGATGACGACGTGCTGGCGACTGACAAGCCCGCCGATGATGAGCGGGGTGTTGTTCTTGATGCGCGCATACGTCTGCACGCGCCTGCTCGATATGGTTGGCGCATACGCCATCAGGTCGCCGTCAGCGGATCGCAACTCAAGATCGGCGCCCGGGACGACTGCGGAGACGATCGCGTCGATCAGCATGGTCACCTCCGAGCCATCCTCGTTGATGCGCGGCCGAATGTTGAGCATGATGCCCGTTGGGATGTACTTGAAGTTGAACGAGAGCTTGGCTGTCGTGCCCGTTATGTTGGCATCCTGGCTGGTGGCGACCGGGATGTCCTGGCCAACGCGGATTGATGCTTGGCGATTGTTGATTGTCAGGACGCTGGGTCGTGAGAGGACTTCCGCCTTGCCATCGCTGATGAGCGTGCGGATCTTCACGCTCCAATCCCACTCGAAGTTGCGATTGAAGACGCGCCAGAAGTCGAGATCGGTCGTCTCGAACGTCATGGTGTCGTTCTCGCCGAAGGCCTGGAGCGACCCGGCACTCCACTTGATGGGGCCTTCTTCGAGTTGCCATTCAATGCCAAGGTCTTCCAGGCCGGACTCGCTGATCTCCAGAATCATGCCTTCGACGAAGATCTGCCTGGCGGGCCGGTCAATGAGATCGTCCAGGAGCTGTCGGACGCGGCTGAACTGCTCGGGATGGGCGGGGTGAAAGAGGATGAGCAGTTGGGTCATCGGCACGGCGAGGGTGTTTGGGGAGAGGGGACCCGCGCTCCTGGGAATTGACGTTGTGCCGAACCCGCCTGATGTGATGTCCGACCCGCCGACGAGGCCGACCTCGTTCGCCGCCGGATCGGGTATGCCCACGACGTATGGCAGCTTGGTGAAATCAGCCGTCTGAGGGATATCGGTCGGCTGATTCATCGCGGTGATGCCCATGCCCTTGAGCATGGCGATGGCGCTTGTTGCGTTGGTGTAGCTCAGTTGGATGAGGCATGCCTCAAGCTCGTGCGTGGGGAGGTTGCCTCGCATGTCGCCCAGGGACGCGACGAGCTGGTTCACCACAGGCTCGATGAGGTCGAGATCGGGGTTGGCCGTCTGCGAGCCGTCGGCGGCGATGACCACGCCGAGCACGTACAGGCGGGGGGGCTGTGAAATGAAACGGCGATATGCGAACTGGATGACGCGCGTGCCGGTCTCCGACGCCTTGGCCACCGCTCGGCCGGCGATCACGCCCTCAGGGAGAGGGGGCAGCGTCTCGGTCAGGCTTGGCTCGGCTGGGCCGTACGCGTGCTCCGCGCTGAGTCCCATCGCAAGGTTGTCAAGAAGCTCGGAAAGCTCGATGTCGCTCAGCTTGGGAAGCGTGATGAGTCGGACCGCCCCCGCGGGAGCCGCGACAGTCGTTGCCTCCTTGCCCGATGCGGGCTGATCCTCATCGAACGCAGCGGCAAAGACGGGCATGTCGATGTCCTGGTCGGGCAGATCCGCCGTGAGCGCAGCGAGTGGCGCGTCGTCAAGCTCGATGCCCTTCGGATCAAGTGCGATCGCATCAAGCGCCTCGGCAAGCTCTCGCAATCGGTCCGGGTCCGGTTCGTCGAGAAGAACGCCATGGCTGATGCGAGGGTTGTCCACCTCGAAAGACTGGCTGACCTTCGTTGGGGTCCGCACGCAACCGACCGCAATGAGCAGGCCTACGATCAGCAGCGTGGCGAGCCCGCCCGTTGTGAACGGCCCGCGCTGTGGACGCGAACGGCCCTTGATCTCGATCACGGGAGATGTCGGCTGATCATCAGTCGCGTCGGGTCTGTGCTCATGCGGTGACGGAACAGGAGAGCCGTTGGCTGCCAGCCTCGCGGCAATCGCGGGCGGGAAGTCAGCCACCGGTCCGTCGTAGGCGATGCCGCCGTGTTCAACTGCGATGACGCGATCGACGAAATCGAGCAACTCGGTGTGGTGCGTGATCATGATGACCGTTCGCCCCTTCATTCGGCTCAGAATCGAGTAGATGATGTCTCGGCTCGCCGCGGCGTCGATGGACGCGGTTGCTTCGTCAATGATGAGGATGCGCGGGTCACGCACCAGTGCGCGTGCGAGCGTGATGCGCTGTTTCTCGCCACGCGATAGATCGCACCCTGATGCGCCGATCTTCGTGTGGTATCCGTCGGGCAGGTGGTTGATGGTCTCATCAGCGCCGGTGATTCTGCACGCTTCGACGATCTCGTCAAGCGTGGCGTCGGCTCGCGCGTAGCGGATGTTCTCGTAAATCGACGCGTCGAACAGGAAAACCTCCTGAAAGACGATGCCGAACAGCCCTCGCAGCGCCCGGATGGGGATCGTGTTTGCAGGCCGGCCGTCGATCAGCACACGCCCCTTCGTCGGATCGTTGAACCTTGGGAGCAGGCTCATCAGCGTGCTCTTGCCGCACCCGCTGGGTCCGGTGATCGCCACATGCTCGCCCGGCTCGATCGTGAAGCTGATGTCTTTCAGCACCGAAGCGCCGTGCTCGTCATACGAGAAGCCCACATGTTCGTACTCGATCCGCCCGGCCAGCGCCGCCGTGTCCACACCGCCTCGGGCCGGTACATCCGCGTCGGCGGTTGGTTCCTCGAGCATCTCAAAGACGCGATCGACGCTCGCACTGGCCTTGGACAGATGGCCCGCGCCGCTGATGACCTCAAGCACGGCCGGGTAGAGCATCTTCGTGTACCAGAAGAACATGAAGAACTCGCCGCCGGTCATTCTGCCATGCCTGACCTCCATCGCGCCATAACCCAGGAGCAGGACCGTCCCGACGCCGACGATCAGGTCTGCCGCCACCTTCTGCGTGAAGTGATATCGCTGTGACCGCATCTGGCTGCGCCGGGAAGCGTCGATCGCCTCACGAAACGTCGTCGATTCGCGATCCTCCGCTGAGAAGCCCTTGACAACCTCCATGCCCAGGAACTTCTCAACGATGTTCCCGTGCGCGATGGCGAGGTTCTCCTGCGCCTCGGAGTGGCTCTTGCGAATCGGCCCGCGGAACTTGCGGTACGTCCAGAAGTGCAATGGCAGCACGATCGTGCTCGCCAGCGCGAGCCGCCAGTTCACCACGTAGATGATGATCAGAAGAACCTGGGCCTCAAGGAAGTACCGCGCGAATGTCGGCAGCTTGTCCTGAATGAACGACTGGATCTTGAACGTGTCATCCATCAGGCGCGAGCCGATCTTGCCCGGCTGATGCGTGCGGTAGAAGCGCAAGCTGAGCTGTTGCAGGTGGTCGAACAGCCTCTTGCGGAGATCAAAGCACAGGTCTTCGCTCACGCGGAGCGAGAACATCCGGCTAGCGAAGAAGAGCGCGTTACGCGCGACGTAGATCAGTCCCATTGCGGGGAGGATGAACCAGAGCAGCCCCCAGTTGCCGGCCCCGGTCGCGGTTACTTCAGAAAGCGCCGCCGCCTCACCGGGTCGAGGGAAGACCTCGTCGATCAAGAGCTTGAGGAAGTAAGGCTGCGCCATGTCCACGAACGTGAGGACAAACAGCAGCGAGACGATGAGCACAAGCAGCGTGCCGTACGGCCGGAGCAGTCGGACGTTGCGAAGCGAACCGGCTTCGACATGCTCTGTGTTGGAAGGGCGCATCGGCGCTCTCCGGTGAGCCGGGCGAGTGGGGGGGCGACGGCGGTCATGCCAAGCGGGAAACCGCATCTATCCTACCTCTCCTCGCTGCGGCGTTCGCGCTGGGTTCGGGTCGGTGAGGTCACACTCGTTGACTGAGGGTTGCTCAAGGACCATGCCCCTGCGTAAAAGACGCGGTCGGCCGATGATATGCACGCTCCGATGCGTGGGCAGGCTCAGAAACCGCCGCCCGATGAAAGCCCCGAACGAAACACCGCTGAGGCGTCAGATGCCGGCGGTGAGCCCGATAACACTTCTCGCCCACGACCGGTGATCGAGATCCCACTCCTGTAGGATGCCACTGATCGGTGGGCAAGGCAACTTTTCATTGCGAGATCATCGTCGGGTTCTGTGGGGCCGGTCCACCCGGAGCGGCGCGCTTTGCTGAACTGCCCCCATCTTTACATCGGATGCCGCGACGTGTTCCCTTCAGAACTCCATCGGCGCAAGGACACACTCCGGATGATCTGCTTCCATGAGGGATGGATCACGCCTGGGGTCACGTCGCCTGCATTGTGCGGATCGCCCGCCGGCCGTCACCGCTACGGCTACACCGGGATGCCCGGCGTGGGCAGGTCGGTCATGTCACTGGAAAGCTTGACCGGGCCGAGCGCAGCCTCGACGGCATCGAGAATCGTGTTGTCCTCGACCAGTTGTCGAATCGCCTCAATGTCCGGATAAAGGACGCGATCATTGACGAGTGGCGGGACCTTCGAGCGGATGATCTCATACGCGATGTTCGTTCCCTTGCCCGGCTTTCTGCCGTCGTGGAACTCCATCGCCTGCGCGGCGCTCATCATCTCGATGGCCAGCACGGTCCGTACGTTCTTGAGAATCTCCGTGCACTTGCGGACCGCGATCGGGCCCATGCTCACGTGATCTTCCTGATCCGCTGAAACGCTGATCGAGTCGACGGATGCGGGATGGGACAGCACCTTGTTTTCACTCACCAGCGCCGCTGCGGTGTATTGCGCGACCATGAGTCCTGAGTTGAGTCCCTTCCCCTCGACGAGGAAGTCAGGCAGGCCCGACAGAACCGGGTTCATCAGGCGATTCGTGTGGCGCTCGGACAGATTCGCGACCTCCGACATAGCGATGCAGAGGAAGTCGACGACCATGCCGACGCCCTGGCCGTGGAAGTTGCCCGCCGCGTAGTACTCGTTTTCCTCAGCGAAGAAGAGCGGGTTGTCGGATGCGGAGTTCATCTCCGTGGTGACGACGGATCGCACGTGTTCGAGCGTGTCGAAGGAAGGCCCGAGGATCTGCGGCGTGCAGCGCATCGAGTAACCATCCTGCACCTTGCCGGTCCGGTTCGCCATGATCTCGCTGTTATCAAACAGCCGGCAGAGGTTCTCGGCGACGGCGTTCTGGCCTCGGTGCGGCCGCACGCGATGCGGCGCCGGGTAGTACGGCCGAACCACGGCGCGCAGCGCATCGAGCGCCATGGCGCTCGCGATGACCGCGTTCTTCAGGATGCGCTCGGCGTCGTATGCGAGCAGCGCAGCGCCGGCCGTCATGACCTGCGAGCCGTTGATCAGCCCCAACCCCTCCTTGTAGGTCAGATCCGTCGGCGTGACGCCCGCCTTCTTCATCGCCTCGGCGCCGGTCATCTGCTCACCCTTGTAGAACGCCCGGCCCTCCCCGAGCGCCACCTCCGCGAACTGTGACAGCGGGGAGAGATCGCCGCTCGTCCCGACCGAGCCTTTCTCGTTGATGTACGGGACGACGCCCTTGTTGATCATGTCGATCACGGTGTCGATGAGCTTCGGCCGAACGGCGGAGTAGCCCTTCGACAACGTGTTGGCGCGCAGCGTCATACCCGCGCGAACGACATCTTCCGGTTGCGGATCGCCGGTGCCTGCGGAATGGCTGTAGATGATCCGTCGCTGCAGCTCGGCGCTCTGTTCCGGGTCGATTCGGATCCTCGCGAACTCGCCGATGCCCGTCGTCACGCCGTAGATCGCTCGATTCTCAGCAACGAACTGCTCGATGATCTGACGTGATGCGTTCACTCTCTCGCGTGCATGTGGCGAGATCGAGACGATGGCGCCTCGGCGTGCGACCTCGCAGAGCTGCTCGATTGAGAGCGAGTTCCCGTCAAGAACAACGTCCATGGCTCATCCTTTCTGGTTGGAGCGTGCAGTGCCGTACGGTCGGGCAGCAGCCTCGCCTGCGGCATGGGGTGGGAGCATAACAGAACTGAAGCCGCATCTCGGCTCCTGGCTCGCTGCGCTGGGGCTGGGAGCGTATCCTGTGTCGCGCCATGATCGTTCATGTGAGGAGGTGAGCAGTGAGCCGAGCCAAACGACTTGCGATTCTGGTCGGGGGAGGCCCGGCGCCGGGGATCAACAGCGTCATCGGCGCCGCCACCATCCGCGGCTCACTGGCGGGCGTCGAGGTGCTGGGCATCCGAGACGGCTTCCAGTGGATCATGCAGGGCAATATCGACCACGTCGAACTGCTCATGATCGACGATGTCAGCCGCATCCACTTCCTCGGCGGGTCATACCTGGGCATCTCCCGCGCCAATCCGACGCTGGACCCTGAGAACCTCGAAACGACCGTCATCTCGCTGCTTCGGCTCAACGTGTCGCGCCTGATCACGATCGGCGGCGATGACACCGCCTACTCCGCCATGATGCTCGACAAGCGGGCGGAGGGAAGAATTCAGGTCGTCCACGTACCCAAGACGATCGACAACGACCTGGACCTGCCGTCTCACACCGACACCTTCGGCTATCAGACGGCCCGTCACATCGGTGTCGGGATCGTCAAGAACCTCATGGTCGATGCGGACACCACATCGCGTTGGTATTTCGCCATCACGATGGGGCGAAAGGCGGGGCACCTGGCGCTGGGCATCGGCAAGGCGGCAGGGGCGACGCTCACGCTTATTCCCGAGGAGTTCGGCGCCGGGCGATTCAAGCTCGCCGCCATCGTCGACACGCTTGTCGGCGCCATCATCAAACGTCTGAGCTACGGCCGAAGCGACGGCGTGGCGATCATCGCTGAGGGCGTCGTGCTCGGCATCGACCCCGCGGATCTGGCGAACCTCGAAGATGTCGAACGCGACGAGCACGACAACGTCCGCATCGCGGAGGTCAATATCGGCGAAGTGCTTAAGCAGGCGGTCCTGCGGCGTCTGGCGGAGCTGAACATCAAGGTGACGATCGTCGCGAAGAACATCGGGTACGAGCTGCGATGCGCCGACCCGATCCCCTTCGACATGGAGTACGCGCGCGATCTGGGCTACTGCGCCGCAAAGTACCTGTTTGAAGGCGGCAGCGCTGTGATGATCTCGACGCAGGGCGGGCGATTCGTCCCCATTCCCTTCGCGGATATGCTTGACGAGGAGACGGGGCGCGCGAAGATCCGCCTAGTTGATATCCAGAGTCCTCGCTACGCCATCGCACGGCGGTACATGCTGCGTCTCCGCCGCGATGACTTCGAGGACCCGCACGAGTTGGCGAAGTTCGCAGCCACGTGCGGCGTGTCGCTCGATGAGTTCCGCGAGCAGTTCGAGCAACTCGTCGAGTACGAGCAGCCTCCGCTGCGGCTCGGCCCGCATGTGGAGGATCACGATGGGCCCAGGCCGGCTCCCGGTGAGTTGATGGAGCGCCCGAGCCATCCACGCGGTGACTGATTCCCGGACGCTGTGGTGGGAGTCGTCGAACACGGCGTCTTGGTGCAGCGAGGAGCGCGCAGCAGGCCTACACTACATCTGACTGTCGAGGCGATGCGGAGAGAGAACCCGCGGAGATCGTTCTTCCGCAGCATGCATCCAGCGCAGTCGCATGTGTGTGAAGGTGATGGCCTGATGATTATGCTCAGCCAGAGCTACGCGGCGCAACATCTGTCCGCGGAGCCGCCGCTCTTTCAGCCTGGAATGCTCGTGCGACATCGCCACTACGGCTACCGGGGCGTCGTGGTCTGTTTCGACCCGTGTTGTCGTGCTGACGATGCGTGGTACTACGGCAACGCGACGCAGCCCGACCGGGACCAACCGTGGTTCCACATCCTCGTGGATGAGTCCGTCTGCTCGACGTACGCGGCGCAGGAGAACCTGCTTCCCGACGAGAACACCGCACCGATCTCGCATCCGTGGCTCGCGCGATACTTCGGCCGGTTCGTCGATGGGATGTACATCCGCAACGTCGAACCGTGGTGCCGTTGATCGATGCGCCCTGAGCGGTCGCTCAGCGCCGCTTCTTTCCGCGCGATTTGAACGCCGTGCGCCGGGAGTTGGTCTTGGTGCTGCCCTTGCCGCCGAGCCCGGGCAGGTTGGGCATTCCGGTCATGCCCGGTATGGCGCTATCGCCTCCCTTGGACAGATCGCGCATCGCCTTCATCTTGCCCATCGCGCCCATGCCCGCCATCTGCTTGGTCACCTTGGAGATCGCTTCAAACTGCGTGACGAGCTGGGACACCGCCTTCGGGTTCGTTCCGGAGCCTGATGCGATGCGCCGCCGGCGTGACTGCGTCATCTTCCGACTGTTGGCGCGTTCCCAGGGCGTCATCGAGTGGACCATGCCTTCGAGCCGGTTCAGTTCCTTGTCGTCGATCTGCACATCCTTGAGCATGGAGCCGACGCCCGGCAGCAGGCCGAGCAATTGTTTCATCGGCCCCATACGTCGCAGGCTGCGAAGCTGATCGAGGAAGTCGTCCATCGTCATTTCGCCGCGCGCGATCTTCTCTTGCAGCTTGAGCGCTTCCTCCTCGCTGACTTCCGTCTGGGCCTTCTCGACGAGCGACACCACATCGCCCATGCCCAGGATGCGCGATGCCATTCGCTCCGGGTGGAAGGCCTCGATCGCATCGAGCTTCTCGCCGACGCCGATGAAACGGATCGGCGCGCCCGTCACCTCGCGAACGGAGAGCGCCGCGCCGCCGCGGGTGTCCGAGTCGAACTTCGTGAGAATCACACCGTCCACTTCGAGCTGTTCGTGGAAGGCCTTGGCGGAGTTCACCGCGTCCTGACCGGTCATCGCATCGACAACCAGGAAGATCTGATGAGGCTGAAGCTGGGCGTTGATCGCGCGCAGCTCGCCCATGAGTTCGTCGTTGATGTGCAGACGTCCAGCGGTGTCGAGGATGAGGACGTCGATGTTCTTCTTCCTCGCAGCATCGCGCGCTCGCCTGCAGACGTTGACCGCGACGCCGACCGCCTCGCCGTAGGCTGCGACCTTATCCGGTTCGCTGTAGAAGTCGATCGTTCCCCCGCCCTGATAGTGCTCGACGACTGTCCGTGTCACGGTTTCGAGTTGCTCGACGGCTGCGGGACGTTGCAGGTCCGCAGCGGTGACCATGACGCTCTTGCCGCGTTTGCTCAACCATGCCGCGAGCTTGCCGCAGGTCGTCGTCTTCCCCGAGCCTTGCAGGCCGCACATCATGATGATCGTCGGTCCGGGCGAGACGTACATGATCTCGCCTCCGGCGGTCTCTTCATCGCCGCCGGACATGGTGCGGATCAGTTGCTCGTGAACGATTCCGATGAACTCCTGCCCGGGTTTGAGGCTCGTGGTGACTTCCCGGCCGACCGCCTCTTCCGCGACGCGTTTGCAGAAGTCCGCTGCGACCTCGTAGTGCACATCCGCTTCGAGCAGCGCCGTGCGCACCTCGCGCATCACATCGTTGATGTTGGCTTCAGTGATTCGGCCCCGGCCTGACAGCGTGCGAAATACACCGCTGAATCGCTCACTCAGCGTCTCGAACATGGCGTTCTCCCGTCGAATCGCTCACCGGCTGCGTACGCAGCCGTCCGCCCCCTCATCAACCTGTCCTCGTGATGCACGCTCACGGGTTCGCGTCGTTGATCTGCAGCGCCGTGATGGCGGTCGCTTTGTTCTCGAAGAAGTCGAACACCTTGTCAAGCCCGGTGATGAGCATCACCGACCAGACCGGGTCCCGCACACCGCACAGGTGCAGCTTCCTCTCCTGTTCCGTTAACTCACGCCGAAGACGCAAAAGCTGTGCGATGTGCGACGAGTTCAGATAGGACACGCCGGACAGATCGAGTACGGCGTGCTTGCCGTGCTTGGCCTGGATCTGTGACGTCAGGTTCGCAAGTTCCTCGCTGAACTCCGGCTCATCGCTCAGATCCGCGACTCGGATCGCGTCTGACCAGTCCGTGGGCATGCTCGCCTCTCCTCGGATCGGCTGACCTCTGTTTCACCCCTCACCTCACACGCGAAAGTGACGGGCAAGCCGGACTATACCGGATCGGCATCAGCGGTGCGGCTGCCTGACGACAAGGACATGGGCGCGACCCGTGGCTGCTCGCCAGCGGCCCCCGACGTATGTGGTGGCGCCGCCTGCGGATTCGCTCCGTGCAGACGTGATGAACCCCATGTTGCCACATGGGGCTGGGATGGGAGATGTCCCACGCGTCGTTGGAAGCTGCGTGAGGCCCGTGTCGGGCTGGGTTCGCGCGATGATCAGCAGGCGCACTGAACTCAGGTTTCACGCGCGCTGTGCTGGCGCGACATGGGGAGGCGCGGGCGTGATGAGGCTGACGATCGGTGCGACGGTGAGGGAGACGATCATGCCGATGGTGCCCGCTTCAGGGGGTGATCGGTCGACTGCGCAAAGGACGAGGCACGTGGCGAGACCGGCGATGGAGGATGCGAGCGCGCCGAACTTGTTTGTTCGCTTCCAGAAAAGCCCCCAGATGAACGGCCCGAGGAAGGCGGAGCCGATCGCGCCCCAAGAGAGGCTCAGGATCGCGACGATCGTATCCCACTTGAAGTATGCGAGTATGACGGACAGGGCGACGAAGACGGCACTGGCGACGCGCATCAGCAGCGTCAGTTGCGCATCGGGCGCGCTTCGTCTGATATAGCCCGCATAGAAATCCTTGACGACGGATGAACTGGAGATGAGCACGAGTGCGGCGAGCGTTGACATCGATGCGGAAAGAACGAGCAAGAGCATCAGGACGGAGAGCGACTCGGGAATGACGTTGGCGAGCAGCTCGGGCATCAGTGCGTCAACGACGGGCTTACCATCCTTGAAGGCACCAGGCGTCGTCTCGGGTGAGAGGAAAAGACGTGTCGTGGCGCCGGCGAAGTACGCGACGCCGCCGATCAGGATCGCGAGGATCGTGGATGCCACCATGCCGATATGCACGGACCTGCGGTCCTTGATGGCATAGAACTTCTGCATGAGTTGAGGCATACCGAAGGGCGCGACGCTCGTGAGGAAGACGAGGCAGAAGAGTGGCCACCACCCGGGCGGACCGACGGGGGCTGTGAGCTTCTCGTCGATGGCGGCGAGTTGCCGCGTCATGTTCGTCAGGCCCTCCCCCTTGTGGATGAGGAAGACAAGCAGGACGGTGACGCCGACGACCATAATCATGCCGAAGACGACATCGATCATGGTCATGGATTTGTATCCGCCGAGAACGAGGTACGCGGCGGTGAAGAAGCCCATGATGACAAGAGCCCATGTATAGCCGATGTGGAAGTTTGATTCGAAGAGATATGACAACCCCATGAAGACGGCGGCTGAGTATGGAACGAGGAAGACAAAGATACACAGCGCGGCGAAGAGCTTGAGCGCGTGGCTGCCATAACGCTTCTCGAAGAACTCCGGCATCGTGTGGACGCCGTATTCGGTTGTCAGTCTCTTGATCCTGTAACCGAGCAACCACCAGACCGCGAGCACGCCGACGAAGGCGTTTCCCAGGGCGATCCACAGTCCGGAATAGCCGAAGCCCCATCCGATCTTGCCCGCGAAACCGATGAAGAGGACGGCGGAGAAGTATGCGGTGGCGTATGTGAACGCCGTCATCCACGGCCCGACCCGACCTCCGCCGAGGAAGAAGTCGGAGAAGGACCGGGTTTTCCGAAGGCCGATGACGCCGATCGTGAGAATCGCGAGTGCGTAGAGTGCGATGACAACGGTCTTGATGAGCATGCGGTCTCTCCGAGCGGGCGACGGGCAGGTGACGGGAACCAATCTAGCGGGGACTGGTCGGCGAGGCCATCGTGTGTGTCGCGTGCATGAGAAACGCCCTTGCGGGTGAGTGCAAGGGCGTGTGAGTTGCGTTTCGATGCGGAGCGGATCAGTCGGCGGGCGTACCAATGACGGTGGGGCTCTCCGGTACCTCGGACACTTCGACGGCGGGAGGTTCATGTGAGGCTTCGTCGGCTTCGGCAATGGCCTCGCGCGTCTCGGCGCCAAGCGCTTCGGCTTGAGCAGCAGCTTCGGCGAGCATGGCTTCTCTGCTCTGTTCGGTTGATACAGGTTCTTCGGCGAGATACTCGACGCCGATGCCCAGATAGTCCTTGAAGCCGGTTCCAGCCGGGATGAGGTGCCCGAGCAGGACGTTCTCCTTCAGGCCGACGAGGTGGTCCACCTTGCTTGCCAGTGACGCTTCGGTGAGCACCTTGGTGGTTTCCTGGAAGGACGCACCGGACAGGAAGGAGGTGGACTGGAGGGCTGCCTTGGTGATGCCGAGCAAGAGCGTTCGTCCAGTCGCAGGTCGAGGCTTGCGGGACTTGCCTGGGCTCTTCCCGTCGGCCTCGGTGGCGGCGTTGGCTTCCTTGAACTCACTCCTGCTGACGAGCGAGTTCGTGGGCAACGTGGTCTCACCTGAGTCGACGACGTAGACCAAGCTTGTGAGATTGGTATTGGCCTGCCGGAACTCGTGCTTGTCGACGACCTCGTATGGGAGGAGCATCGTGTCGCCCGGGCTTTCCGCGCGGACCTTTCGGAGCATCTGGCTGACGATGACTTCGATGTGCTTGTCGTTGATGACCTGGCCCTGAGCGCGATAGACGTTCTGGATCTCGTCCAGCATGTAGCTCCACAGCGTCTCTTCGCCCTTGATCCGCAGGATATCGTGAGGCACAAGCGGACCTTCGATGATCGCGTCGCCGGCGTCGACGTAGTCGCCCGTGTGAACGAGGAGGTGCCGGTCCTGCGGCACGTGGTGATCCTTCTCAAGCCCCGCCTCGGACGACACGCGGATGGTCATCTTGCCCTTGCGCTTGTCGCTGAAGAGCTCGACGTTGCCGGAGATCTCGGCCATCACGGCCGGTTCCTTTGGCTTCCTGGCTTCGAAGATCTCGGTGACGCGAGGCAGGCCGCCGACGATGTCCTGGCTGCCTGCAACGGCCCGAGGCTGCCGCGCGAGCATGTGCCCGGCCTTGATCTGCTGGGCTTCCTGCACTTCGATGCGGGCCTTGGCGGGCAGGTAGTGGAAGTCGAGGATCTTCCCGTCGGCGTCTTCGATGACGATCTGCGGGTGCTTCTCACCCTTGTGCTCGATGACGATCAGAGCGGTCTGGCCTCGCCCCGTATCCTCTTCGCGAACGGTCTCGCCGAGATCAACATCAACAAATCGCACAGAGCCGGGCTTCTCAGCGAGGATCGGCGTGCGGTGGGGATCCCATCTGACCAGGCGGGCTCCTCGCTTGACCTCATCGCCATCCTTGCAAAGGATGAACGCACCATAAGGCACCTTGTACTTCTCGATCTCCCGGCCCTTGTGATCCAGAACGGCGATCTCGCCGCTTCGTTTGAGCGAAGTCAGAACCTCATTGCCATCCGGGTCGATGACGGGCACGTGGTTGCACTCGCGAAGCTCGATGACTCCGGAATGACCGGCCTGGATATCGGTGTCGACGAGCATGCGTGTGGCGACGCCGCCGGTGTGGAACGTACGCATCGTGAGTTGCGTTCCAGGCTCGCCGATAGACTGTGCGGCGATGATGCCGACCGCCATGCCCACTTCGACGAGCTGGCCGGCCGCCATGTCCGTGCCGTAGCAGAGGCGGCAGATTCCCTGGTTGCTCTTGCACGTGAGGGGGCTGCGAACCGTGACGGTGTCAATGCCGAGGCTCTCGATCTTCTTCGCCGCCTCCTCGCTGATGACGTCATGCTGGCTGACGATGACTTCGTCGGTCACGGGGTTGAGGATGGAGGCGACACTGACCCGCCCGACGATTGTCTCACGGAGACGAACGTCGATTTCCTCGCCCTTGTAGATGGCGCGCTTCACGATGCCGCGCGTCGCACCGCAATTGTGTTCGCTGACGATCACCGACTGCGCAACGTCACAGAGCTTGCGCGTCAGGTAGCCCGAGTCGGCGGTCTTGAGCGCCGTGTCGGCCAAGCCCTTGCGCGCTCCGTGCGTCGAGGAGAAGTACTCGAGGACCTTCAACCCTTCCCGGAAGTTGGCGCGGATCGGCGTGTCGATGATCTCGCCGCTGGGCTTGCTCATCAGGCCTCGCATACCTGCGAGCTGCTGCATCTGGCTCACATTGCCTCGGGCGCCGGAGTCTGACATGAGGAAGAGCGGGTTGAGGTAAGGCTTACCCTCGCTGCTGTCGAGCGGCAGGTAGTCCCCCATCTCAGTCCGACGATCGTTCTTGAGTGTTGTGAGCAGGTCCTTGGTGACTTCCTCGCGACAGTGCGCCCAGAGGTCCAGGAGCTGGTTGTGACGTTCGCGCTCCGTGATGTTGCCCTGTTCGTATGCCTTCTCGACACGATCGACCTTGGTCTGGGTCCGCGAGATGAGCTTCTGCTTGGTATCGGGGATGCGCAGATCGGTGATGCCAATGGAGAGACCCGCGAGTGTGGACTGCTTGAAGCCCAACGCCTTAACATCATCGAGCAGGTCGATGGTCGCCGGCCTTCCGAGGCGCTCGTAGGTGTCATCAATGATGCGCGAGCAACCCTTCTTGGCCAGCGTGCAGTTATAGAAAGGCATCCCGGGAGCGAGGATGTCATTGAGGATGATTCGGCCGACCGTCGTCACGATCCGCCGGTTGGCGGGAATCGGTGCGACGTCGCCGTGCTGATCAGTAACTTGCTCATCATAGCCGTCGAGGCGGACGACAATGCGCTGGTGCACGTCGATCCTGCCGTGGTCGTGCGAGAGAACCGCTTCCTCGCGATCCTTGAAGTGAGGCAACTCTTGGATGGGCTTGTCTTCCATCTCCATGATGCTGGTGAAATAGACGCCCATCACGATGTCCTGTGACGGGGACATGATGGGTGCGCCGTTTGCAGGCGAGAAGACGTTGTGCGTCGCGAGCATGAGGCAATGCGCCTCGGCCTGTGCCTCGATGGAAAGGGGCAGGTGCACCGCCATCTGGTCGCCGTCGAAGTCCGCATTGAAACCCGTGCAGACGAGTGGGTGGAGCATGATCGCGTTGCCTTCGACAAGCACCGGCTCGAACGCCTGAATGCCCATTCTGTGCAATGTCGGTGCGCGATTGAGCAACACCGGGTGCTGATAGATCACCTCTTCGAGGATATCCCACACCTCGGGGTCGCGACGTTCGAGCATGCGCTTGGCCGACTTGATGGTGTCCGCCAGGCCGTGCTCCTTGAGCTTGCGGATGATGAACGGCTGGAACAACTCAAGTGCGATTTTCTTGGGCAGTCCACACTGGTGGAGTTGAAGCTCCGGACCGACGACGATGACGGAGCGGGCTGAGTAATCGACGCGCTTGCCGAGAAGATTCTCGCGGAACCTGCCCTGCTTGCCTTTGATCATGTCGGTCAAGGACTTGAGCGGCCGATTGCTGGAGCCGAGCACGGGACGAGGGCATCGACCATTGTCGAAGAGCGCATCCACCGCCTGCTGAAGCATGCGCTTCTCGTTGCGGATGATGACCTCGGGTGCGTTGAGGTCCATGAGCTTCTTGAGGCGGTTGTTGCGGTTGATAATGCGGCGATAGAGATCGTTCAGGTCGCTTGTCGCGAAGTTGCCGGACTCAAGCAGAACGAGCGGGCGCAGGTCGGGCGGGATCACGGGCACGACATCCATGACCAGCCAGTCAGGATCGTTGCCACTTCCGCGAATCTGCTCGACGAGCTTGAGGCGTTTGGACAGATCACGGATCTTCTGCTTGGATCGTGTTTTATCGAGATCCTCGCGCAGCGATGCGGAGATCTCGTCGAGGTCAAGCTTGGTGAGCAACTCGCGGATGGCTTCGGCGCCCATGAGCGCCTGGAAGGCGTTGCCATACATATCCAGGAAACCGCGGAACTCATCCTCGGTGAGAAGCTGCTTGAACTTGAGATCCGTGTCGCCTGGGTCGATGACGACGTAATCCTGAAAGTAAATGATCTTTTCGAGGTCGCTTGTCTTCATCGCCATCAGGTTGCCCAAGCGCGAAGGCATCGACTTGAAGAACCAGATGTGAACAATGGGCGAGGCGAGGTTGATATGGCCCATCCGCTTGCGGCGAACGCGGGAGTGCGTGACTTTCACACCGCATCGGTCGCAGATGATGCCTTTGTACTTCGTGCCCTTGTATTTGCCGCAGGCGCATTCGTAGTCCCGTTCCGGACCGAAGATGCGCTCACAGAAGAGGCCGTCCTTCTCCGGACGATACGTGCGGTAGTTGATCGTCTCGGGCTTCTTGACCTCGCCGAAGGACCACGAACGGATGTCGTTCGGCGATGCCAGAGTGATCTTGATGCTGCCGTAGTCATTGATACGGTCGTATACGCTGTCGGCCATGGTCTCGTCGCTCCCGGCCGCCGGCGGTTTGGCGGCCGAAGTGGTTTCTACATCGGTTGTGTGCTAGTCCTCCGGTGCAGCGAGCACCAGCAACACATTCAGCCCCAAGTCGTCGTCGATCTTCTCCTCGATCTCGCTCAGAATGCCATAGTAGGCGCGGTTGATACCGGATCGGTGGTGTCCGTCTGCGGTCTTGAGCAGACGGGCGGCGGAGAAGCAATCGCGTGAGAGTTGTCGCCAGTCGTTGTTCATGTCGATTGGATGATTACACGCCGTTGCTACAGCAGGTTGGCGCCTTCGAGGTGACGCTTCTCAAGCGAGATATTCATGCCAAGGCCCCTGATCTCGTTGCAGAGCACGTCAAAGGCAACGGGCATGCCTGCTTCGAGGCTGTTTGTTCCCTTGACCATTGACTCATAGATCTTGGTCCTGCCTTCCACGTCATCCGACTTGACGGTGAGCAATTCCTGCAGGATGAAGGCGGCGCCGTATCCTTCGAGCGCCCAGACTTCCATCTCGCCGAAGCGCTGCCCGCCGGTGCGGGCCTTGCCGCCGAGCGGCTGTTGCGTGATGAGCGAATAGGGGCCGGTCGCGCGGGCGTGGATCTTGTCGTCGACGAGGTGGTGTAGCTTAAGAATGTACATGTAGCCGACCGTCGTGCGCTGGTGGAACGGCTCACCTGTGCGCCCGTCGTAGAGCTGCACCTTGCTGCCGGCGGGAACCTCAGCGAGCAACTCGCGGTCGCCGGGGTGCGTCTTATCTTCTTCGTACGCTGCCTTCTGATTGCGGACGTATTCGTTCGCCTCGCGGATGACATCGTGGATTTCCTGCTCGACGGCGCCGTCGAAAACGGGTGTGACCGCCTGGAAGCCGAGCACACGCGCCGCCCAGCCGAGGTGCGTCTCGAGGATCTGGCCGACGTTCATACGGCTGGGTACGCCCAGCGGATTGAGCAGCACATCCACGGGCGTTCCATCGTCAAGGAAGGGCATGTCCTCTTCCGGCACGATCTTGGCGATCACGCCCTTGTTCCCGTGGCGGCCGGCCATCTTGTCACCCACGGACAACTGCCGCTTCGTGGCGAGGTAGACCTTCACCATCTCAAGCACGCCGCTGGGCAACTCATCACCGCGTTTCATGTGCGCCAGCTTGCGGGTCTTCTCCTTCTCGATTGCCTGGATGCGAGGCCAGAACTGACGGTAGATGACCTTGGCCTGCGCCTTGGCATCCTTGTTGCCCTTCACCCACGCGGGTTCAAAGTCCTGGATCTGCTCGAGGATGACCCCCGGGATGCTGGATGCGCCGACGCGCTGGCGCGTGGTCGGGTCGATGAGCTCGCCGCCCGTGGCCTCGTTGATCTGCGCCACCATCTGGCGGAACAGGATGACGGCACGTTCGTCCATCTGCTGGGCATAGACGTTCATGGCCGACTTGAGCTGGTTCTTCTGCTCGTCGGTCATGTGCATGCGCCGGCTGAACCGCTTGGTGTCGATGACAATGCCCTGTGTTCCGGCGGGGATCTCCAACGAGTCGTTCTTCACATCCTCGCCGGCACGACCGAAGATCGCGTGAAGAAGCTTCTCCTCAGGCGTCAGTTCGCTCTTGCTCTTGGGACTGACCTTCCCGACGAGGATGTCGCCCGGGCCGACGCGCGCGCCGGTGCGGATGACGCCGTGTTCGTCCAGGTTGCGAAGCATCTTCTCAGAGACATTCGGGATGTCCCGCGTGAATTCCTCTCGGCCGAGTTTCGTCTCGCGGATCTCGACATCGAACACATCGATGTGGATCGACGTGTAGGTGTCCTCGCGAACCAAGCGTTCGCTGATGACGATGGCATCCTCGAAGTTGTACCCGTCGAAGGTGTTAAAGGCGACGAGCGCGTTCTTTCCGATGGCGAGTTGGCCATGCACGGTGGAGGCGCCGTCAGCGATGATCTCGCCCTTCTTGACCTGTTGGCCCAGCTCGATGCAGGGCCGCTGGTTCAAGCACGTGCGTTCGTTGAGACCGACGAACTTGCGAAGCGGATACTCATCGGCGTTGTCGATGATGATCATGGAGGCGTCGACGGAGGTGACCGTGCCCGCGTTCCTGGCTCGAACGATCATGCCCGAGTACCTGCCGACTTCCTTCTCCAACCCAGTCGCCACGCATGGCGGATCGGGCTTAATGAGCGGGACCGCCTGCCTCTGCATGTTCGAGCCCATCAAAGCGCGGTTCGCATCGTCGTGCTCAAGGAAGGGGATGAGGGCTGCTGAGACGCCGACGATCTGCTTCGGCGAGATGTCGATGTACTCGACATCGCCCGCCTCGACCTGCGCCAACTCACCGTCCACGCGCGCCAGCACATTGCCCTTGCCAAATGACCCCTTCATGTCGACGGCGTCGCAGGGAGCGAGGATCGCCTTCATTTCCTCATCGGCTCGGAGGTAGACGACATCACCGGTCACCTTGCCCTTCTTGACGGCGCGGTAGGGCGTGAGGAGAAAACCGTACTGGTCCACCTTGGCATAGATGCCCAGTGAGACGATCAGGCCGATGTTCGTGCCTTCCGGCGTTTCGATGGGGCAGATTCGGCCGTAGTGCGAAATGTGTACGTCACGCACTTCAAACCCGGCGCGCTTGCGGTTCAATCCGCCCGGCCCAAGCGCCGAGAGCTTCCGCTCATGGACGAGCATTGACAGGGGGTTCGTCTGATCCACAACCTGGCTGAGTTCGCTTCGCCCGAAGAAGAAGTCGATGGCGCTGGAGATGCTCTTGGTGTTGACCAGGTCGGCGACCTTGCTGAGTTCGTCGGGGTCCTTGACGCTCATGCGCTCCTGGACGGTTCGCCGCAGCTTGAGGAAGCCCTTTCTCATCTCCTCGACGGCCAGCTCATCAAGGGTGCGAAGGCGGCGATTCCCCAGGTGGTCAATGTCGTCGATGACGGCGATCGGCCGGCCTGTCTCCGGGTCGGGTCGGCCGCTGCGCATGTCGAGGATGTACTGGACCACCCTGATGAAGTCCTCATCCCGAATGAACATCTCCGTCTCGGGAACGTCAAACCCGAACTTCCGGTTGATGCGGAACCGCCCGACCTTGCCGAGGCGGTAGCGGTTCTCGTCGAAGAACTTCTCTCTGAAAAGCTGCTTGGCCTTCTCGACCTGAGGCGGGTTCCCCGGACGGAGCCTGCCGTAGATCTTCAGCAGGGCAGCGTCGTGCTCGGAGTGCTCCTCGAACTGATCCAGCCGATCTTCCGCGAGCGTGTTGAGGATCAACGGGTCGCTGACGTTCGCAGCGACGCGCACCGTCTTGAGGCTGCTCGCCTGGATCGTCTCGATCGCCTCTCCGACCTGTCGGCACATGCCGACGAGGACTTCGCCCGTCTCGGTGTCGATGATCGGACTTGCGATGTAGTGCTCGGGCTTGAGCTTCTCGACGGGGATCTCAGTCGTGGTGTAGAAGAGGCTCATGATCGCTTCGGTCGAGGCGATCTCCTCACCGAGGCATCGAAGGAACGTCGTCGCGGGAAGCTTGGACGACTGGTCGATGCGCATCGCCAGCACGTCTTTCTTGGTGACCTCCAGCTCCAGCCACGAGCCGCGCTCGGGGATGATTCTCGCCGAGTGAAGCGGCCGGTCGCCTTCCGAGGAGATGGTGGTGAAGTCCACGCCGGGGGACCGGTGAAGCTGGCTGACGATGCACCGCTCAGCACCGTTGACGATGAACTCGCCGCCGCCCATCATGATGGGAATCTCACCGAGGTAGATCTCCTCCTCGGCGATCTCAGGATGGCCGTCACGCACGAGCCGCACGGCGACGCGGAAAGGCAGGCCGTACGTCAGACGCAGCTCTCGGCACTCGTCGGGCGTGTAGCGAGCCTCATCGAGCGTGTAGTAGAGGTACTCAAGCCGCATCGAGCCGTCGTACGACTCGATGGGGAAGATCTCTCGGAGCAGCGACTCAATCCCGATGTGTGGATCGCGCGTCTGCGGGTCGGTATCCTGCTGCAGGAATCGCCCGTAGGCCTCGCTCTGGATCTCAGTGAGTGTGGGGACAGGGATCGCGTCTCCGCGCTTCGAGAAATCGCGCACGTTCGTCCCAGGCATCTATTCACCTCGAATATGCGTGGAGTGACCGAAAAATATCGTAATTGGGGGCCGGAACTGGGGACCACACCATCCATCACCGCCATACTGCGCCAAGCAGAGGATGGTAGCAAAAGCCGAACCAGGATTCAAGAGAAGCAAGTGAAAACTGAGCAGAACCAAGAAAAAAACGAGAACAGGGGATACGGCACCGCCCCGTGATGACGGAGGCGATCTCAGACGCCCCACATGCAACCTCGCCGTTGACCACCGCATCGGGGGGGCATAACGTGCTCAACGCCATGAGTCCGCCGGCAACGTTCCGCGGTTCCCAGCCCCGTGTGGCGAAATCACCAGGAGACAGCCCGATGCGAGTTCTTCTCGCCATCCCCGTCTACAACGAGCAGGAGCACGTCTCGGATGTGCTGGATCGCGTCCGCCGCCATGCCCCCGACGACATCCTCGTCATCGACGACGGTTCGACGGACCGCACCCCGATGCTGCTGGCTCGCCAGCCTGTTGAGGTGATCCGCCACGCTCAGAACCGAGGCTACGGCCGATCCATGATGGATGCGTTCTGTTGGGCGACGGTGGGCCGCTTCGACTGGATCATCACCATGGACTGTGATGAGCAGCACGAACCTGCTGCGATCCCCGACTTTCTCGCAGCCATCGAAACCGATGCCCACGATGTCATCTCGGGTAGCCGGTACGTCAACCACATCTGCGGCAACGACTCACCCCCGCCTGATCGCCAGGCCATCAACCGCACGATCACCGCGGAACTCAACCGGCACCTCGGCCTCACCCTCACCGATGCGTTCTGCGGCTTCAAAGCCTACCGCGTGGACGCCTTGCGGCGGCTCGATATGGACACGGACGGCTACGCCTTCCCCATGCAGTTCTGGGTTCAGGCGGTCGCGCAAGGCCTGCGAATCCGCGAGATCCCCGTCAAGCTCATCTACAACGATCTGAGCCGATCGTTCGGTGGGCCGTTGGACGACGCGACGCATCGACTGGCGTACTACCGCGGCGTGCTGTGCCGGGAGCTGGTGCGACGTTCGGCGCTCCTGGCGGAGGCAGGCCTGACGCAGATGGAGTACTGCTCGTGTCGATGACGGCTTCCGCAGAAGCCGATTCGCTCACGTTTGACCCACCGCCCGAACAGTGGGGGGCGCTCATCCGAAGATCACCGTCGGACGCAGCGCTGGCATTCCGTCGCGACCTTGGTCTTCCCGATGATCGTCCGATCGTGATGACCGGCCATCAGGCGGAGTTCTGGCATCCGGGGATTCTCGCCAAGTACGCCGCGGCACAAGCCGTATCCAACGCAACAGGTGCGGCGCCCGTCTGGCTGGTTGTCGATCAGGATGCGAACGCTTTCGCCGACCTGCGCATTCCGATCATCGCGGATGCTGGCCGATTGCAGGTCCGCTCGTACGAGCTGACGGATGCGGTCATCCTCGACGCGCCGGTCGGGCTGCAAGGTGCGTTTGATCCGATCGAGCCTGAGCTTGGGGGCGCTCGCAACGCACTCCCGTCGATCAAAAAGGGCATGGAGCGGATCATCCGTGCGCTTCGGAAGCACCGCCGTGCTCGTGACGCAGCGGCGCAGATCAGCGGGGCCGCCCTGGACCTGCTGGACGGGATCATCCCGCGGGGGCGCGTACTGTCCGTGCTTGACATGACCGCTGCGGACGGTTTCGCGGCGCTTGTTGATCGTTGCCGGCATGATCCTCGCGCGGCTGCGGAGAGCTACAACCACGCCGTCGCATGTGTGGAAGGGCACGGCATGGCTCCGCTTCTCGTACGGGGAGAACGAATCGAGTTGCCGTTGTGGCGGCTGTCGGGCGCTGCGCCTCGTCGCCGGGCGTATGCCCAGGATCTCACGGAGCACGCGAACGATCGCTTTGCGCCGCGCGCGATCCTGATGACCGCATTGGTGCGGATGCTCGGTTGCGACCTGTTCATCCACGGAACGGGCGGGGCGGCGTACGACCGCGTCACGGAGCAGTGGCTGGCTGACTGGCTGAAGCTCGATCCGGCGACGGACCTGGCGCCGGCGGTCATGGTCACGGCAACGCGCCGGCTCCCGTTCGGTCGCACCGTCGTGACACCGAATGAACTCGCCGAGACAATCCGGCTTGTGCGGCGGATGCGCCACGATCCGGCTGCGCTGGGTGAGGCGGATGCAGCCGCTCAGAAGCAACGCTTGGTGAGCGCGATTGCAGCGGCGGATCGGCACTCGTCGGAGCGGGCGGTTCTCTTTTCACAGATGCACGATCTCCTCGCAGAGGTGCGGGCACGCCATCGAGACGAGCTTGCAGCCGCCGACGCCGACATGCGCAACCTGGCGCGCCGGGCAGCCGAAGCGCCGATCCTCACCGATCGGACGTGGCCCTTCCCGTTCTACGATGAGGCGGATCTGCTTGCCCTGCGAGATGACATCTTCGCCGCGCTCGCAACCTGATTACGACAAGAGCAGCATCGCGACCGGCACGACAACAGCGACCGCGACGGCTGCGAGGATCACTGCCGTGAGCAGCATCTTGCGTGTGGATGCGATGAAGCCCATCAGCGCATCGTGTTCGTGACTGAGCCGATCCTGCAAGCTCGCCATCGCGGCTGCCATGCGCTGTATCGCTTCGTTCTGTCGCTTGACGACGGTAGTCAGCCGATCGAACTGCGCCACTGCTTCAGCTTCCTTGCGAGCGACCAATTCAAGCTCTTCGCGGATCTGGATGAGCGAATCACCGTGGGCGCCCGCGTGTGCTCTCACGTCCGTCAGTGCATCGTCAAGTGTGTCGCGATGGTCCTTCACCTTGCTGCCGAGCGAGGCAAGTTCGCGGTGCATGTCCGTGCGCAAGGCGTCAATCTGCCCACTCAGATCGCCGAGTTCGCTGAGTCGATCGGGCAGATCGCTGAGCAGCGCGTGCAACTGCTGCACCGGATCGTCAACTGACAGCACATCGTTCGTTGCCGGCTCCGGCCCGACGACATCGGACGGCGCTTCATCCACAGTCGGCTCCGGCTCGTCATCACTGTGGGGGTCAGGGTGGAGGTCGGTCGGCTCCACCGCGTCATCCTCCGCCTCGGGCTGATCCGCCGGCGTCGGAAACTCGACTGCGGGCAGTGGGGGTAGTGGTGGGGGTGGTGGGGGTGAAACCTCAGGGGCACGGGCATCATCCGGAACCTCTTTCGGCTCCGCGACTTCGACAGCATCAGCCCTCTCCGCCACAGCAAGGTGGTTCGTCAGATTCGACGGGATCGGCACCTCAATCGGATGCCGATTCTGCAGCAATGTCCCGATGCGTCTGAAGATCCTCGACACCACAGGCCTCCCTTCCCGACAGCAGCGCCAGCCCATCCGAGCATCACCATCATTGTACCGCAGTTCGGTGGGAAAGACCGCACTTCCCGGCTGCGGAGCAGGGCAAGCAAAGTCATCCTGTGGGCAGCGTGAGCGGGTCATCGCGGTCCGAGCTGGCCTGGAGGCGTTTGCCTTCGTTGCCGCGCATGGATGCGGCCCCCCCGTTTCAACAGATTGAAGGCCACGCGGCGGAGCCGGCAAAAGGCGGATTCAATTCCGAAGCGCAACACGGGGGCGAAGAAAGGGGTCGGGCTTGCTCTGTGAAAACCCTCACAGTCCAATGAGGAATCATGATGGTGTGGGTCCATGGAAGCGAGCCGCGGCGTCCTCGCCAGCGGTCCCCCACCCCAGGATGTGCGTGGCGGCACCGCCTGCGGGCTCGCTTCGCGCGGGCGAGATTAACCCCATGTTGCCACATGGGGCTGGAATGGAAGATGATCTTGATTGTGTAACCAAGAGGATCGGAAGACGCGACGCTGCATGTGCGGAATATCAAGGGTTTCAACAGAGCAACGTATTCAGCTTTTTTCCCTGAGAGGAATCGCACGCCCCTAGGAAGCTCAGGAAGACGATGACGCAGGCGTGCAAGAGGTGGTATAAGCTCTGGACTTGGCACCGCTACTTGTTCTAACAGGGTGTTTGAGTGCCGACGATCAGGCTGATGGAGCTACACAACAATGTCGAGGCAGAACATGACGAGAACAATGAACAGGTTCGCAATGTCTCTCGCGCTCTCGGATGCCGAGGTGGCCATCTCTGATCTGCGACGTGAGATTAAGGAGGGACAACATGATTCTGATGGCTGCATGGCCTTGGGGGTGCCATTTCAGTATGTGCTCTGGCAACTGTGCATAGCATGGCACAGTAGATGGCTCACAGACGATGAACTGAACAAGATGAGTCAAGCAGAGAATGATCTCCTGCGGGATTCGATTCCGAACTGGGGGTTGTCGTTTCAGTTGGTCGATATCGATCAGCCTGACATGTTCAACCCTCGTGATGCGCCGGCGTAGGTACAGGCAGTAGCCACCGCAGTCAGATGACCAGCTTCTTCTCCCAGTTCGAGTGAGTCGCCGGGCAGTCGCCATTGAAGCTGATCGTACGATGTACGAGTCACTCTATGTCGCGCGCACGCTGGAGCAGCCCCGCTGTCTCAAGATGAACGGTCACGACTGCGCGCGGCCCAAGTGGGATATGAGCCTTGTTGTCCGCGATCCGGAGCGGTGCTCGTGGAGTTTCCAACGAATCACACATCTGTGCGGCGTGCATTCGCCTACCTGGAAGTTCAAGCTCCGCAACCACTTCCGTCTCTCGATGGTTGAGAAGACGTGCAATCACGCCGTCGCTGTATTCCGCCTGTTTGAGGTCAACCAAGCTGACACCTTCACCCTGCAGCGAGACAAGGTTGTGAACCGACGCACCGGCCTTCTTCACCACGGGGTGAATCTCGACCATCGTCGAAGCATGCCTGCCAAACACGGATGCTTCGCAAGGATCGAACGTACGGGCGCAACGCAGCTCATACCGGAGCCGACAATAGCCGGGCTGTGACGGTCTGAAGTTCGTATGCCAGTAGTTGTTCATAGGCCAGGCGAGGATCAAAGCGCACCGACGATCAGGGACCGCCTGTTGATGCCTGGCGAAGTTAAATCCACCGAGTTGAAAAAGTGGCGCATCGGGACACGCGAGCGTGATACACACATCATCATTGTGCGTGGCGAGATATGTATCCGCAGTGATCCAGTCGCGGCAACATCCGGGAAGCTGCTCCGCGTCATACTCCGTCGCGCACCCTGCCGTATCAAAGTGTGCTCGCCACTCCGGAACGGCCAGCGGAAATGCGAAGTAGATCCCTTCCGGCTCTCGCACATCTTCCTTCTTGAACTGTATCTCGAACCGTACGGTCGGCTCGTATTCACACAGAGTGATGATCTGCATCAGGTCATCGACCCCATCAGCACGATAGCGGCGGATCAGTCGAGCACCGTCCGGCCGTCGCTCCGCGTGGAGTGAAATCAACTCGGTGGGAGCGCTGCGATCGGCCTTCCAATCAGGAACCCAGCAGGTGCGATCCTCGTGGATCGCCTCCCAGTCGGAAGCGAAGAACGCCTCACGCGGATCGCCGAGCTTCTTCGCGCGTTCGTTGAGTTCAGCGACGGTTTCGCGAACGAAGCCGCAGAAGTCCCACGGACTGGTTGCGTCGTTGATCGTCACCCCGAGTGTGCGATCACGGAGCGTCAGGATTCGGCCGGTCTTCGGGTCGAATGTCAACTCATGATGTGACGACGTGAGTGAATCGCCGGAGACCGCTACCCCTGGCGGCGGCCCCGCGGGCTTGAGGTCTTCTCGATCCACCGTGATCCAGCTCAGTGCGGGCACATCCACCGGGCCGAGCGCGTTGGCATCAATGGCGTAGATCTCACATTCCTCACGGCGCAGGGTCAAGTCGGTGTCGAAGCGATGCACGGTGCTGGATAGATGATGCCATGTGCCTTCCGTCAGCGGCTTGTAGAGCGGCAGGACGATGCGCTTCGCTACCGGGCTGGGGTTGTAGAGAAGGAACGACTCAACACCCGTGCCCTGCCGGGGGTTGCCCGCAAGGCCTTCGAGCTGGTCGCGCATGAGCAGTGCGGTGTATGCAGCGGCGCGGTGCGCACAGGCAGCCTTGAAGGTCCACTGATCGAGGTACAGCGTCGGGCACTTGGACAGGATTCCGCAGAATGAACCCCATGTGTGCTCATCGTGGAGGTTCAGATTCCATCTCGCTTCGCGCAGGTGCGCCCGTGCCCCTTCATCGAGAGACTGAGCCGTCGCAAGTGACAGAGCAGCGGAGAGACGCGCTTTGGCTCTTCGGTTGATCGCCGCCTCCATGGCGGCGCTGCCGCTGCCGAAGTTCCAGAAGTCCGTCCAGTCGCCGCGGTAGGTCGGCACGTGCGCTGCGGGCTGCTGCTCCAATCGCTCGATGACCGCCTCGGGTGTGACAAGCTGAATGCGAGGCTCCCGGCCTTCGTCATTCCACCGCCGGATCAGCCCCGGCAGGTTCGGGTTCGGCGGGTTGTTGTCACAGAAGCCGGGGTGTGTGGCTGTGAGGTAGATGAAGTCATAGCCGTAGCCCGCCTTCGCAAGCCGCGCAACATACTGATCGAGCCCGGCGGCCATCTTCTCGGTGGTCACGTCCGGTTCGGTGAGCTTGAGATGAGCATCAAAGGACTGGTAGTGCTCGCCGTTGAAGGCCGTGATGGTTCGCCCGTCCGGCCCTTGCCAGTTAAAGCCGAGCGGGCGATGAAGCGGGAAGCCGCCGAAGTGGATGTTGATCCCCATGAGCAGGCCGTTGATCCCGGCATCGCGCAGGAGTGGAATGATCGACCACGGCAGGCCGTTGACATCGTGGTTGATCGCCACGGAGATCGGCAGGCCGAACTGCTCGCGCAGCTCGCGGACCGGCAGGAGACTCTGTGCGAGTTGCTCAAGCGTGTACAGCGGGGTGATGTTGGCGAACATCGCGCCGACGGCGATCTGCCCTCGCTGTGCGGCGGCGGAGAAGCGCTCAACCTGCTGATCGCTTGCGTTGCGGAGCCAGTCGATAATCGGTGCGGTGACTTCACACGTCCAGCACATCCGCGAGCCTTCGGGCCAGTCCGCAGTTTCATCGCAGTAGTCCAGCGCCTCGTCGATGAACCGGCGTGAAAGCTCCCAGAAGATCGGCTGCGCGTGCGTGTAGCCGACGTCGGTGTGGGTGTGGTGCATCACGAGGACGTCTTTGATGTCGGTCATGGATCACACTCTTCCTTGGCCGGTGATCGGCTGGGACCCATAGTCTAGATCCTGGCGGTGATCGCGCGCGGCTCGCACGGCCATTCCGGGGCGAGAAGCGCGAATCTGCTACAACACGCCAGAGGATCGCATCCTCAGAAATACGGAGCACGCCACCATGCGACGGAGCAGCGAGAACCCCATTCTCACACGGCACGACATCCCCGACGTGCCGCCGGATGTCGTGGATGTGACCAGTGTGTTCAACCCGGGGGCGATCCGTGTCGGCGACCGGTACGCGCTGCTGCTCCGGGTGCAGACGCGCGGGCGGGAGACGGTGCTCATGGCGGCGGAGAGCGAGGATGGCGAGCACTTCGCCGTCCGGCCTTCACTTGTGAAGATCGACCGGCTCGATGCCGTCGATGAGACGATCTACCACATCTACGATCCGCGCCTGACGCGCATCGGCGATGTGATGTACATGATGTTCGCAGCGGATGTGGACGGAGCGTGCCGGCTCGGGATCGCGACCGGTGAGAATCTCGATCAGTTCCGACTCGTGAGTTTCGGCAGTGACATCGACACGCGCAACGGCGTGCTGTTCCCGGAGAAGATCGGCGGCCGATTCGTGCGCCTGGAGCGCCCGAACCTGGTGGCCGTGGACGGCGGCGTGTCTTCAGGCAGTGAGATCATCCTCGCCGAGTCCGACGACCTCGTGACGTGGAACCCGGTCGGGTCGGTGATGAACGGTCGGCCGCATTACTGGGATGAGCTGATCGGCTCCGGCCCCCCGCCGGTGAAGACGCGCGACGGCTGGCTGCACATCTACCACGGCATCGCCCGGCACTTCGGCGCGGGCATCTACCAGGCTGGCGCCGTGCTACTCGACCTGCAGAACCCCTGCCGGGTCGTCGCGCGAAGCAGGTGCAACATCCTCGAACCGCGCGAACTGTACGAGATGGTGGGCCAGGTGCCGAACGTCGTCTTCCCCGGCGGCATGATCGTCGATGACATCGACAGCGAGGGCTTCGCCGCCCCCGGAAGTACGGTGCGCGTGTATTACGGTGCAGCCGATACGTGCGTTGGTCTGGCATTGACGACGATCGACGAGCTGCTCGCCGCCTGCCACGCTTGACAGCACGTCAGATGATGAAGCGAGCGGTTCCCGGTACGATCATCGGCTGATCTTCACCGGAACACCCCCGGGAACACCTATGCACCTGCTGGACTGGATCATCGTCGCGGGGCTGCTGAGCATGTTGCTGATCGGTGCGCTGCGTACGCGCCGGTACACGCGGAGCGTCAGCGGCTTCCTCGCAGCCGAACGGTGCGGAGGCCGCTACATCATCTCGATGGCGCAGGCCGCTGCCGGGCTGGGCGTGATCTCGCTCGTGTACTGGTTCGAGATGTACTACGAAAACGGCTTCACCGGGTACTGGTGGGGCTCCATGACGGAACCGGCCCTGATCGTCGTCGCACTGTCGGGCTTCGTGTTTTACCGATTCCGCCAGACACGGGCGATGACGCTGGCGCAGTTTTTCGAGATGCGCTACAGCCGCAATTTCCGCGTCTTCTCCGGGCTTGTGGCGTACCTGGCGGGCATCATCAACTTCGGGATCTTTCCCGCGGTGGGTGCGAGGTTCTTCATCGCCCTGTGCGGTCTTGAACACTCGTATCTTATCTTCGGCGTCGCCATCAACACGTACATCGCGCTGATGGTCGGCCTGCTGTCGATCTCGCTGCTGTTCACGTTCCTCGGCGGCCACATCGCCGTGATGGTGACCGACTTTCTGCAGGGTGCGTTCGTCAACGTCGTCTTTGCGGTCATCGTGTTCTACCTGCTCTACCAGATCCGGTGGGAACGCATGGCGGAGACCATGCTCACCGCCGAAGCGGGCAAGTCGATGGTCAACCCCTTCGACATCGGCAAGCAGTCGCACTTCAACATCTGGTTCTACCTCATCTCCGTCGTCGTTGTCTTCTACAGCACCATGGGGTGGCAGGGCACGCAGGGGTATTACTGCTGCGCGAAGGACGCCCATGAAGCGAAGATGGCGAACATCCTCAACTACTGGCGATTCCGCGTGCTCCTGATCGTCGCGATCATCACGCCGATCGCTGTACGCACGGTGCTGCATCATCCGCACTTCGCGGAAGAGGCTGCCGCGATCACACAGTCGATCGAAGTCCTGCAGCAGCAGGCTGCGAACGCCACGGAGCTTGAGACGCTCCAGAAGCAGCTCCGCACACCGTATGCCCTGGCCGTCATGCTCCCCACCGGTCTGCTCGGCCTGATGTGCGCCGCCATGCTGGCCGCGTTCATCAGCACGCACGACACCTACCTGCACTCGTGGGGGACGATCTTCGTGCAGGATGTGATGCTGCCGTTCAGGAAAAGACCGTTCACGCCGCGTCAGCATATGTGGCTGCTGCGCGCATCGATTTTCGGGGTCGCGATCTTCATCTTCTGCTTCAGCCTGCTCTTTCGCCAGACACAGTTCATCGCCATGTTCTGCGCGATCACCGCGTCGATCTTCGTCGGTGGCGCGGGGTCAGTCATCATCGGCGGCCTGTACTGGAAGCGCGGCTCCACAGCCGCGGCGTGGACGGCGATGCTCACCGGCATGGTCATCTCCGGGTTCGGCCTCATCATCAAACAAAGTGACCTCGTGGATCTGCTGCTGCCCGAAGTGCTAGTTGATGCCTCCTGGTTTCAGTCGGTGCTTCACACGCTCCAGGTGGATATCACCGGCCAGGTCTACACTTTCATCGCCATCGTCTGCTCGGTCGGTTCGTATGTCCTCGTCTCGCTTCTTGGCCCGCAGCACAGTCATAACATGGACCGCCTCCTGCACCGGGGGAAGTACGCGGTAAAAGGAGATCGCGCGGTCGCGGTACGGGGCAAACGGTCATGGCTGGAGAAGCTCGGCGTGGACCCCGAGTTCACCGGGTGGGATCGATTCGTCACGTTCATCTCCGTCGGCTGGCCAATGGTGTGGATCGCCATCTTCGTCGCAGGCGTTGTCTGGTATCTCCTGCGCAAATCACAAGGTCAAGACATCAGCGATGAGGCATGGCTTGACTTCTGGCACATTTTCACGTGGTTCCTCCTCGCCTCCGCCGTCGCTGTGACCATCTGGTTCACGATCGGCGGCATCAGGGATCTGCGGTACCTGTTCCACAAGCTGAGCACGGGGCAGCCTGATGTGGAGGACGACGGCCGGGCCATAACTGACAACGACGATGCGGTGGAGTAAACAATGACCACGCTTCAATCCACGTTGCTCACATCCGCAGCCCTGGTATGCGCCATGCTGATCGCGGGTTGCCGTTCAGCTTCGCAAGCTCCCATGCTGCGCGAGGCGGCGCTGCCCAAGCGGTACATCTGCCCGCACGCCACGAGCGCACTCGTCATCGACGGCCGGCTCGACGACGACGCATGGACACACGCGCCATGGACGGATGCCTTCGTCGATATCGAGGGCGATGCAAAACCGCAGCCCCGTTTCCAGACCCGAGCGAAGATGCTCTGGGACGATGAATACTTCTACGTCGCCGCATATCTTGATGAGCCGCACGTCTGGGCATCGCTCACCGAGCACGACCAGATCGTTTTCCACGACAACGATTTCGAGATCTTCATCGACCCCGATGGCGACCGTGCTGAATACTATGAAATCGAGATCAACGCGCTGGAGACGATCTTCGACCTCTTCCTCGTCCGCACCTATATCGACGGCGGCCCGGCGCTGCATGACTGGACAGCCGTCGGCATGAAGTCCGCCGTGTACGTTGAGGGCACGCTGAACGATCCGTCGGATGCTGATCGGGGCTGGTCGGTGGAGTTCGCGATCCCCTGGCGCACTCTGGCTGAGTTCGCGCACAAGCCTGCCCCACCCAGGGACGGCGACGTGTGGCGTATCAACTTCTCTCGCGTGCAGTGGCTGCACCACGTAGCGGATGGGACATATGAGAAGTTGCCGAACACACCCGAGAACAACTGGGTCTGGTCGCCGCAGGGCGTCATCAACATGCACCTCCCGGAGCACTGGGGCTATCTGGTCTTCACGAAATGTGAGTGAACCGGGTGGAGCCAAAAGGGTCAAAGGCACAAAGCCCATCGCTTCCCGTTTAGCCGCGACGCGCAGCGGAGCGCTGACCGCCCCGTGCACACGTGTGCCGTACATTCCGAACGTGAAGTGATACGCAAGCGGCGCTGTCATGCAGCGCATCCTGTCAACACGCGCCCGACTTCTGCGACACGTATCCGCATCCCCATATTGTTTTGTCCGGGCGTGTCGGCACAGCCGTACGCGTTTCTCGATTGACATAAAGCCGCGGCCGGTGGCCGCGTTCCGGATTCATACCGGCGAGTGCCGCGCCTGCAAACCGCAAGAACTGCGACACATGCTCGCTTCGCTCCCGCCCCTTCTGCCTTTGTGCCTATGCCCCTTTACCCCTTCCCTTCCCCAATCAGTCCAGGCAAACACGAAACCCGTTGAGGATGACCGTGTAGTCAGGTTTGTCCCAGTTGCGATTCGCAGACCGGCAGAACCTTGGACCGTCGTTCCAGGACCCGCCGCGAAGAACACGACGCGATTGATCACCTCCTCTCGTCCATGCCGAGCCGTCAGTTGGCGCGCCACTGTAACTGTCATGCCAGACATCCTGACACAATTCATATACGTTGCCGTGCATGTCGTGCAGGCCCCAGGCGTTCGCTGGGAAACTGCCGACGGTGGTCGTCTTCGCTCGGTAGACACCCTTCCGGCCCGATCCATAGGTGAAGTCCCCATCGTAGTTCGCTTGGTCCGTGCTGATAGTCGCGCCCGTGTTGAACGCAGTCGTCGTCCCCGCACGGCATGCATATTCCCATTCCGCCTCAGTCGGCAGACGATACGTTCTGCCCTCCAAACGGCTGAGCTTCTCGCAGAACGCCACCGCCTTCTTCCATGAGACGCGCACGACCGGCAGGTCGTTGCCCCTGAATCTGAACCGCCCCGGGTTTCTCCTCGTCACCGCCTTCCACTGCGCCCGTGTCACCTCCGTCACCCCCATGTAGAAGCCGCTGGTCAGCGTCACGCGGTGCTGCGGGCCTTCGTTGTCGCAGCGGGCTTCCTCATCCTCGGGGCTACCCATCATGAACGTGCCCGGCTCGATGTAGACCAGTTCCATGCCGATTGAGTTGGTGAATGTGTCGCCGTGCGCAAGAGGCATCTCGACGATCACCTCACATCGTTCGATGACCTTCGCATACGCTCGAGCTGCGTCATCAAACGCCCGTGTGGTGAACACAGTCTCGGCGACGGCAAGTTCCGAGTGGATGTCATCGAGTTCGCCCTGAGACGAGTGCCCGCTGCGCGATTCAGCAAGGCGCTTGACGTGTTCCTCGGCTTGGACCTTGAGCCGCGACGCCACAACCACCGGCGACTTCGCCTGCGCCTGCTCTGAACTGAGCCGGACTCTGTGAGTCCGGTGTACGTCCGACAAACCCGCATCGCCCGATAGCGCCGCCACCAACTCGCCCGCTGTGATCGGCCGATCATCCGCATCCTTCGCCAAACCCGCGAGCAGCGCGTCGTTCACGTATCCCGGCTGACCGTCGATCGGCAGCACGGGGCGATTGTGTATCTGATGACTGATATCACCCGTCGTGAACGGCGGCTCACCCTTGATCGCTTCATACAGCGTCGCTGCGAGCGAGTAGATGTCGTTTGATGTGCTGTTGATCCCGTCAACCTGCTGCGGACTCATGTAAGGCAGCGTGCCTGAGCTGTCGCGGCCGGTCACGCGCGTCATCGTGTCCTTGGCTTCACGCGCGATGCCGAAGTCCATGAGGTAGGCGTTGCCCCGCTCGTCGATCATGATGTTGGACGGCTTGATGTCGCGGTGCAGTATGCGCTGTGCGTGTGCATGGTCGAGCGCTTCAGCAACCTGTGTCGCCCATGTGGTGACACGATCGAGCGGCAGGCCTTGCGGATGATCGACAAGCACATCGTCGAGCGTCTTGCCTTGCACGTACTGCATGACCAGGAAGGCGATGCCGCCGCGCGATGTGTCCTGCTCGAAGTTGATCAGGCGGACGATGTGCGTGTGCGTCAGGTCCAGGCAGGTGGTGGCTTCCTTCTTGAGCCGTGCGATGGCGCGTGCGTTGGATGTCAGCGCGGTGGGCAGCAGCTTCAGCGCGACCTCGCGGTCGTCGAGCGTCGTGTCCTGCGCGAGCCAGACAACACCCATCCCGCCGCGTCCGATCTCTCGCACGAGCCGGTAGCGTTTCGCGAGCATCTCGCCCGGCTCAACGGAGACAAGCGTGTCTTCATACTCATCCGGAGCCCCACGACCCCCACGACCTCGCCCATCGCGCGGCGTTCCCTCACCTGATTCCAACGTGTGATCAAACTCATCTGGCGCCGGTCCGGGCATCGTCGTCCCCTTTCGTCGCCGCAGTCTACACGACCGACGACTCCTCAACCCCCACATTCCCATCGGCGATCATCCCCATTCCCTCACCCCCGCAGCGCCCGCACCATGCGCACCATCGCCGTCATCGCGGTTCGTCGCCGCACATCCTCGTCAATGCGCGCGCGATGCCGAGCGAGCCTCAAAATGTCGCTCAAAACCGACCCAAAACGCGCTGAAACTGATCGAAAACGCGCCGAAACGAGCCAAAACCGGCTGAAACTCGCCCAAAACTGTGGTCCGATAACACGTTTTCCGCGATTCCGTGCGCACGGATTGGTCGAGAAACGCTCAATGTCCAAGCTGGTGCGCAGCGGCACAGCCGGGCCTGTGCGCATCACACCGCCTTTCCGAGCACACCCACGACGGCTTGGCGATGGCGATGACGGGTTGTCAAACAGAGCTTAGATCGGCCTGCCGACAAGGACGCTACCGAGCATTCTCGGGGGAGCCTATTCGAGGCACGTCGCAGCGGTGAAGTGCTCGGATTGGAATCCGTACGGCGCGTTGGTCAGCCTGTTGTTTGGGCCGACCCATTCCTTCACCGCATCGAGCGCGCCGGGCCAGCCGGGTCTCTGGACGATGCCTGCCAGTTCCTGGCGCAGCGTCTCCTCGGCGAGATTCAGATGCACCGTGAGCAGCAGGACCTCAGCGGCTTCAAGGAGGGTTCCCAAGTGCTCCTCCGCCGATTCGGGGTCGATTTCGTGCAGGCAGACGCACCAGACCATCGTCCTCGCGCTGACTTCGGCTGTGGCCAGCAGCAGATCGGGGTGGGTGCGCGTCGGGTCCGTCACATCCTCAAGCAGTCCCTTGATGGCCTCCTGGTACGCATCGAGCAGGAAGCTGTGCATCCGCTGCCGGCGGGCTTCCTCTTTGTCAGAGATTGGTTGAGACAGCCGACGGCTGAGCGCCCTGCATAGCTCGACACCCGCAGTGGGGTTCGGAGACGCCCGCAGCGCACGGATGACGGCTCGCGTGACAAACGGGTCCGTCTCCTCACGAAGCGATGCAGCCAAGCGGCGCACCGCCTTCCAGAGCGTTGCGGGCGGGACGGCGGAGACCTGCACGTCGAACGTCTGTCTCAGCCCATTCACCGCGCCATATCGCACGGCCGGTGATCCATTCCGCAGGCTCAGGAGCAGCGTGTCGACTGAATCATCGGTGGCGATTCGGCCGAGAACCATGAGCGCCCCAAGGGCGATGCTTGGGTCGTCGGAGTCTGTCAGCGTCTCAAGGGTCGGTGTGGCGATTCGGGAGTAGGCGAGGCGGAACGCCGTTGTCGCGCTCGGATCCTGCAGCGGGGCGAGCAGCGCGCGCCTACCGTCACGCCGTCTCTGGAAGTCATCGCTGGCAATTCTGTCCATGTGCGCATTGACGAATTGCTCGAGCTGCTGCCGCGCCTGGTCGTCCAGCGACTGGCTGCTGATGATCGGGGCAGGCAGTGTCTGCGCGACTGCCGACAGCGGCAGGAGGAGACAGCCAAGAAGTGCCGTGAGGAGAATCTGTGTGCGTCGAAACATGTATCAGCCTGTTTGGGTTTGCCGGAGACAGGGGTCCAGCCGGACGACCAGGCCCCGCTGAGTCCACCGCCGCCGCGCCCGTACGCCGATGGGACGTATACCGTGTCCTCTTTCGAGCCGCGACGGTATCAGGGCCGGTTATGGTCGTCAACGCTTGGGACGTGTGTGGCTTGCGCTTCTCCGGCTGAGCACGCCCATGCCACGCATGCTACGCTACGATGCACCAGTGCTCATCAGGCTGGCCCGGCCCCAGGGTCGCACCGGGCGGCTCGGCAAGCAGGGGACTTCGTGATGATCCTCCATCGGCTCACCGTTCTCGGACGCGTGCTTCTCGGCCTGATCTGGTCGATCGGCCTGGTGATGGGGGGGGCATACCTGATGCGGATCGGCCCGGTACAGCTCCGCACGCTGGCCCCGGGGACGGTCGTGACGTTTGGTTTGGCGTCGATTGCGGCTGGGCAGTTCATCTTCATGGTGATCGTTGCCGACCGGATCTTCCCCGCGGCATGGACGAAGGGGGTCGCCGTCTGCGAGTGGGTGACAGCGGCGACGCTGGCGCTCCTCATGGGGATCTCCGCAATGTTCTACGTCTTGGCGTAAACTCCCATCATGCTTGTGAGATTGATCGTCCTGTCGAGTGTGCTGCTGGCCACGATCGTGCCTGGAGCGCGGGTTGCCGGCCAGCTTGAGCCGGGTGTTGTCGAGACGCAGTCCGTCCACTCACTTTTCGCCCAGGAGTTGACCCGCCGCGCCGTTGCTCCGTTGCACGTGCCGGGGGAGTTGCCCGTCGCCTGGTACGACCTGTCGGCTGAGCTGCTTGACCTCGCTGCTGAGATCTCCGGTGATGACCCCGACGTGCTCCGCCTGATGATCCAGGCAGCCCAGTGGGCTGGTGACGACCTTCGCGTGACGGATGGCACGGTCCGCCTCACCGTCGCCGATCCAACGGACATCATCGCCCAGCTTCGTCTTGTCGCCACACACATTCGCCGGCGACAGCACAGCGATGATCGACTTGCCGCCTACGAACGGCTGTTGAGTGAGGCGGGTGAACGCCTCGATCGCACGATCCGATCGCGCATGGCCTACGATGCGGCGCTGTTGCGCCGCGAGCGCGGCGAGATCGAGCTGTGTGAGCAGCGCCTCGCTGACGCCCTTCGATTGGACTCGACGAACAAGCAGGCAGCAGCGCTGGCTGTCGCGCTCCATGAGACGGGCTTTGCTGATCCCGTCGAACAGGCCCGCAAGCTCATTCAGCTTTTCCGCGCCGATCCGATCGACTCGGGTACGAGGCTCGCCCTGGCGAAACTGCTGCTCGAACACGGGGCGTACGAAGGCTCGCTTCGTTTCCTCAACTCCGAGTTCAGCTTCCGAACGCTCACCGATCAGGATATCGACGCCAGCCTCTACCGCGATCATGTGCTGGCGCAGTGGGGCGCGGGATATCCCGACCAGGCTCTCCGTTTTCTCGACGGCATGCAGGAACTTATCACGCAAGGCGAGCAGCGCAGGCAACTCAGCGAGCTGCTCCAGGAGATCGAGGAGGCGAAGAAGTACGAACTTCCATACGAAGAGATCGACCGGAACAAGCCTCCGTTCCTCGATGTCGTCGTGGACCTGCCGCTTGAGCTTGAGTGGACGCGCCTGGTCATCGCCGACTCGAAGGGGCGAGACGGGATGGCGCGATCAGCCGCCCGCCGAATCGCCGACGCCCTGACTGAGGAGATCGCCTCCGCTTCGCAGGCTCTTGTCGACGCACCCACCGCCGAGATGGCCAAGACGATCGAGGCGGACATTCGCGCACTGACCGGCGAGCTGCTGCTCGTGCGTGTGCTCTTCGGGGCTGACCTTGAGGATGCTCGCTCACTCCTCGAGCGATACATCGACGATCCCGATGTCAAAGCGTCCGCTCGTGATCGGTTCCTGGGGTGCGTCCTTCTGCGAGAGGGTGATCTGGATGCAGCCGTCCCGCTCCTTGAGGCTGCCGGTCCGGATGATGTAATCGCGAGACTTGGTCTGGCAGCCGCGCACCTGCAGCAGGGTGACGAGGACAAGGCGATTGTGGAGTTCGCAGCCGTCTGGTCCGCCGAGCCTGGGACGCTCCTCGGCTTGTACGCCAAGACGCGGCTGGAACGGCTCATCGGCCGCGCGGTGCCCGCCGTCTCGTCGACCGCCGTCCGACTCAATCGACTCATGCGCGACGGCGTCCCGGACGAGCTGCTTCAGATCTGGGCAGACCCCAGCACGGTGATCTCACTCAGGGCCAAGCCGATCAGCACCCGTCTGCAATACATGGATCAGCCGCGGCTGCGCATGACCCTCACGAATACGTCGAGGTTCCCGCTCGCCCTCGGCCCGGAAGCCCCGATCAGCAGTCGGCTCATGCTCGTCCCGTCGATCCAGCTCAACGGCAGGGACGCCAATGCCCCGTTCAGCCCCATCATTGTCGATATGCAACGTCGGCTTCGCCTTGGTGCGCACGAGTCGCTCGTGATTGAAGTGCCACTCGGCGCCAGCGACATCTGGGAGCTTGGGTACGCCATGCCCGGCACCAACTACATGGTCACGTACCGGGCGATGCTCGACTTCGGTCCGACGGCCGGTGGGCAGACGCAGCAGTTCGGCCCGGGACCGATGGGGCTGTCCACCGATGCGGACACGATCATCAGCTTCAAGATGCCTGCGAGCACCCTCACCAGCGGCGGGCTTCTTGCGAGGCTCGACAACGCGTATGGCGTGGAGAAATTGCGTTTGCTCTCCGTTGCGGTGGCCCTGATCGCCCAGCCCAAGGGGCTTCCGGTGGTGCTCGATGAGGATGGCGTTGTGCGGATGCGGCAAGGCCTCCTGGCGCGATTCCCGGAACTGACCGATCTCCAGCGCGGGTGGGTCATCCTTCGCAGCACGCGAATGACCGGTCTCGGCGCCGATTCGCCGATTGACGCCGCCGCCTGGCGTGTCGGGGGTGAATTGACGACGATTGCACTGCTTGCGACCCGTCTGCCCAGCCTTGACGACCCGCATCTCGTCGCCGCGCTCGATCATGAATCGCCCCGTGTTCGCGAGGTGGCGCGCCGTGTCCGCGATGCGCTGCTCGCCCTGCCGGCGCAGGCGGATGCATCCGTTCCGTCCGTGATGCCGTGACATGAACATCGCAGGTCCGCCAGATCATCTTCCCGACCGCAGGCCTTGGGTCGCGCCGGTGAAGTGGCTGCTCGGCGTGGCGCTCGTCGTCGCTGCCGGCCTTTTGATTGCTGCTCAACGCGATACGCTCGCCGAGGCGTGGCGCCGCATCGCGGACCCCGACTGGCGCATCATCGCAGCGCTTCTTCTCTGCATCATTATCAACTTCGCGCTCACCAGCATCATGTACTGGCTGCTCACGAAGCGGTATGCCAAGGACCGGCCGCTGACCCTCGCCGCCATGACGATGCTCATCAGCGCCGCTGCGCTGCTCAACTACCTTCCGATGCGCGCAGGGATGGTCGGCCGAGTCGCGTACCAGAAGACGCGCTTCGGCATCTCGTACGCTGACAGCGGCAAGACCGTCATCCAGGCGACATCGCTCAGTGGCGTCGTCGCGGTCATGTTGCTCTTCGCAGCGGCGATCCCCGGAGCGTTTGTCGTCGGTCTGGCGACCCCGATCGTGCTCGGGTGTGCCGTCGCTGTGTGTGCAGGCCGGCCACTGCTGCGGACGCTCGGCCTGGCGCTGGTCCTTCGTCAGCTCGACGGTTTGGCGTGGGTGGGGCGGTACTACCTCGTCTTCGCACTGCTCGGTTGGGAGATCGCGTTGCCCGCCGCCGCAGCCGTCGCAGCCGTCGGCATGCTCGCCACGTTCATTCCATTCACAAGCAACGGCCTGGGCCTGCGCGAATGGGCGGTCGGTCTCACCGCATCGGTCTTGCCGCAAGGCTGGATCGCCGCCGGTTCATCCGCCGTGACGGGGCTTGGGTTGACCGCGGATCTGGTCAATCGCGCTGCTGAGCTTGTCATCACCATCCCCGCCGGACTGATTGCGATCTGGTTTCTGCACCGCGCCCATGCGCAGCAGTGACCATCGCCCCATCACAGACTCGCCCGGCAAGGCGAGCACTTACCAGACACATGATCTACGTTGCTGCATATGGGGACTCCGCAGGCGCTGATAATGTACTAATCCCCTTTATCTGCTCCACCGACTTTCAGTCCCGCGAGCACGCCATCCGCATTCTGAGCAGTACTGATGCTCCTGGGCCCGCGTGTCGTATCCACATTTGGGGCAGCGCCCGCAATGCTTCCGGTACAATGCGCGAGCCACCGCCGCGATTCGCCCAACCAGCCAGAATCCAACCATATACACGACTATGTTGAAGGCGATGCTGCCAGCGTGCGGAGTGTACGGCATCGCCATGGCAAACGGCCTCTCCATACCTCCAGTGTGCGCCCGACCAATCTGAAATCCACCATCCAGTGTGTCGGTCATCGCGAAAGTCTGCGGTTGACGCGGACTGCCCGTGACCGTTCGAATCCAGTAGCTGTATAGGCATGGCCTCGGCCACCCGAGTGCCTCGACGCGCATGAAGTAGAGACCGGGTCTACGAGCCTTGAACAGCTTCTCCACGTATGGCCAGAGATCATCCCCGGCACATGGCGGCGTTCGAGTTTCCGGTGCAGGCGCGCCAGTGGGCGTCGGTGGTAGCGGGGGGAAGACAAACACATCCAGTTGCGAGAAGGCAAACCCCCGGCTCTCCTGCCAATACCGCCCGTTGAAACTTGTGTCCCCTTCTGAGATCCGCCCGCGTCCGTCAAAAATGTCGATCGGTTCGAGGACGACGCGGCCAACGACGGCGGACATGATGACTGCGCCGACGGCCCACAGAAAAAGGACGGCGAGTCGGATGCCCAGCGCACACGCTTTGCTTATGTGTCGTCGTGTCATGTTCTCATCTCGTAGTGGAAGAGCCGCCCCCGCTCACTTCGTGCGGCGGTCGCCGGGTCGTATTCATGGTCTGCGGCCCTACGGCCCATCGATCGTCTTTGATGTCACAACACCACCCTCAGCATTGATCTGGTAGGTCGTGTGGGCCGAGAGGGCCATCCAAGTCGACCAGGCCTCGTACACCAACAGCTCAAGGTCCTTGCCATATGACGTTCGCCTCCAGGGCTGGCCAAGGCAGTCCACGACGTCGTCGACTTCCATGCCGATGACGATTGACTCAAACTCCCTGTCCGTGATCATCGGTGACCCGAGCCAGACCACGCTGCACGACACGAAGTGCATAACGATCATGCCGACAAGCGCGGCAGCCAGCAAGGCGAGCGCCTTCCAGACACATGATCCAAGTTGCTTCATAGTGAGGCTCCACAAGCGTCAATACTGTACTTGGCACCTGTTCCTGTTCTGGTGGCCCTACGGCCGCGCGATCGTCTTTGACGTCACAACACCATCCTCGACATTGATCCGGTACGTCTTGGGGAACGAGAATGTCATCCAAGTCGACCATGCGTTGTACTTCAACACCTCAGGGTCCGTGCCATATGACGTTCGCCTCCCGGGCCGGCCAAGCTGGTCCACGACGTCGTCCACCTCCATGCCGATGACGATTGACTCGAACTCCCTGTCTGTGATCATGGGCGCCCTGCTCCAGGCCACGCTGCACGACACGAAGTGCATAACAATCATGCCGGCAAACGCGGCAGCCAGCAGGGCGAGCACTTTCCAGACACATGATCTAGGTTGATTCATATGGGGACTCCGTAGGCGCTGATAATGTACTTATCTTGCTCTGTAGAAAACGTCGCCTGGTCCGGACGATCATGACGTTGTGGGTCACCGCCTTCAACAATAGATCGCGGCACTGACTCCAGTAACTGCGACTCGCCACGGCGCAGCCGAGGTTGCGC
>JAGLTS010000034.1 GCA_023135165.1 Phycisphaerales bacterium
GGAGACCCGACTTTCATAGTTTCTCTGTGGTGAGCTTCTGATCATGATTGACCACGGAGTTCACGGAGAACACAGAGCAAGAGGGGACGGAAGCAGATGTCAGAAACTGTCTATTGACACCTTCGGCCGATGGTGGAGCCGCCGTATGCGCTGCTGTACGTAGGATGGTGCTGGGGACGTGCATCGCCACAATCAACGGATTCAGCGAATCGACGAACGGAAGGGCATCCCGATTGATCGCGCACTGGTCCAGGCACTGGTGGGGCGGGGCAGTGCACTGCGTCGCGGCTGCTGGTGGGAACTGCGAATCAGCCCTGCCCAGCGCCTGCCGGTTGCTCGACCTGCGCGTGCGCCTCGCCGGTGGCCTCCGTCTGCTCCGCCTGATCCCATGTGATGAGTCCAGGGATGAAGTGCGTTGCGAGGTTCTTATCACCCGGTAGAACGCGAATGGATAGGCCGCACATGCCGGACCGATCAGGCTTGAACTCGGCGGTGAACCGGTGTCTGCCGGCGTCGGTCGCATCGGCGTATGTCATGTCGGTTGTCGCCGTTCCGATCAGGTCACCCGCGCTGGTCAGTTCGCCGGAGTAGAGCTGCACGATGACTTCATCGGGAGAGAGGTCGCCGAGGTCCACTTCCGCTTCGACACGGACCGTTTCGCGGACGGCAACGGGCTGCTTGGAGGGCACATCGATCGATGTGATCTTGACGCGATGCCAGTTGTCCCGGTAGCGCCCGATTTGCTCATTGAGTCGGCGGGCACCGGCGTAGTCGTCCCGGACAAGTTCAGTACCGCGGTGATAGCACGGCAGGTAGAGCTTCTCCGTGTATTCCGCGACCATGCGATTCGTGTTGAAGGTCGGCGCGAGCGTTGCGATGCAGTGCTTCATCCGGGTGATCCACCTGCGAGGCAGGCCGGACTTATCGCGATCGTAAAACTCTGGAATGATCTGTTCTTCAAACAAATCGTAGAGGGCTTCACTCTCGACGCGGTCCTCGTATTCACGATCGACGTATCGTTCGCCTCGACCGATAGCCCAGCCGAGGTTGCTTTCATAGGCTTCGTCCCACCAGCCGTCGAGGATGGAGCAGTTGATGACGCCGTTGAGCGCCGCCTTCATTCCGCTCGTTCCGGAGGCTTCAAGCCCTCGTCGGGGCGTGTTGAGCCAGACATCGCAGCCGGTGACAAGGTGCCGAGCCACGCCTATGTCGTAGTTCTCAAGGAAGATGACACGATTGGAGTGGCCGGATTCGCGTGCGAAATGAACGATTTGGCGGATGATCTCCTTCCCGCCACCGTCCGCAGGGTGGGCCTTGCCGGCGATGAGGAACTGTACCGGGCGATCTTCGTCGTCCAGAAGCCGGTGGAGCCGTTCCATGTCCGACATGAAGAGAGTCGCGCGCTTGTACGTGGCGAATCGCCGCGCGAAGCCGACGGTGAGGATCTCCGGATCGAGCGCTGCTGCGGATCGGTCAATCTCCTCTCGTCCGGCCCCTCGGGCTTCGAGCTGTTCTCGCACTCTCCGTTGCGCCCACGCGATGAGTTTCTCACGTTGCCTTTGATGGACGCGCCAGAGCACTTCGTCGGGGATGTTCAGGACATCCTCCCAGACCGAGTGGTCCGCTGGCTCGTATTGCCAGTGCGAGCTGAGGAATCGGTCAAAGAGTTGCTGCATTTCCTTGCCGATCCACGACCTTGCGTGTACGCCGTTGGTGACGTGCGTGATGGGGACTTCCTCTTCGGGCACGTCGGGCCAGATGTTCCTCCACATGCTGCGCGAGACTTCGCCGTGGAGCCTGCTCACACCATTGCACTTGGCGGCCGTGCGGACGGCGAGGACGGCCATTGAGAAGAACTCGTGCCGATCAAAGACGTTCTCCCTGCCGAGCGCGAGTAGCCCTTCCATGTCCAATCCAAGCGAGGGGACGAAGTCCTTGAAGTACTTATCCATGAGGTCCGGGCCGAAGCGGTCGATGCCGGCGGGCACGGGTGTGTGGGTTGTGAAGACATGTTGGGCGGAACACGCCTCGCGGGCTTCATCGAAGGAGCAGTCGCAGCGCTCGCGCAGCCGGCGAATGCGCTCCATCGCGAGAAACGCGCTGTGTCCTTCGTTCATGTGGTAGACGTTGGGGTGCAGGTCGAGCGCTTCGAGCGCGCGGATGCCGCCGATGCCGAGGACGATTTCCTGCTGGATTCTGGTTTCGACGTCGCCGCCGTAGAGGTTTCGCGTGATGCCGCGATCGGCAACCCGGTTCTCGTGGAGGTTGGTGTCGAGCAGGAAGAGCCTGACTCGGCCGACGTTGCACTCCCAGATTCCGCAGCGGACTTCGCGCCCGGGCAGCGGGACGGTGATGGTCAGGATCTCGCCGTCATCGCGCAGGACGCGGTGCAGGGGCTGGTTGTGAACATCGACATCCAGGTACGTCTCCTGCTGCCAACCGTCCTGATTGAGGTACTGCAGGAAGTAGCCGCTGCGGTAGAGCAATCCCACGGCGACGAGCGGGATGCCGAGTTCCGCAGCGGACTTGAGGTGGTCGCCGGAGAGGCAGCCCAAGCCGCCGGAGTAGATCTGGAAGCCCTCCGTCATGCCGTACTCGGCTGAGAAGTACGCGACGAGCATCTCGCCATTCTCAGCGACATGGTTCTGATCCCACCATGAGATGCGTGTCATGTGCTCGCCGAGGAGCGACTTGACGACCTCGATCTGGTGGATGAAGCTGCGGTCCCTGGCGGCGCGGTCGAGTCGCTCCTGCCGAACCATGCCGAGCATCTTGACGGGGTTGTGGCGAGTCCGCCGCCACAGGTCGCGGTCGAGCCAGACGAACAGGTCGATCGCCTCGGGGTGCCATGTCCACCACAGGTTCCGGGCAATATCGAGCAAGGGGGTGATCGGCTCGGGGAGCCGGGGCACGACCTGCAACGAGTGAATCCGAGCATGACCCGAGTGCAACATCGGTCTGACCTCTCGTCTGGGGAAACGCACTATGGTAGCCGCAGCCGTTGCGGCGAACGAACGTGTATCGGACGTTCCGTCGCGGCAGCCCAGCCATTTCACGGAGAACACAGCATATCGCGCGTGCAGGCCGAGCCTGGTTGAAGGCAAGCCGAGCAGGGCGATCGTCGCCGAAGCAGGTTCTCAATGGGCGGATAGGGGATACCCGGAGTTTAGGTCGCCGAGGCGACCTGCGCACCGGCTTGGGGGGGTGGAGGGGTGTCGCGGGCGTTGGTCTGCGGAAGCGGATCTCGCTGCCCTCAAGGTCAGGAGCATGGGATGTCGCAGATGATGGCGCTGTGCGGGCGGTGACCGGCTTGTACGGCGATCCGCTGCGTCGGTATCGTGATGGGCAGCCGATGAACGCGGATCTTGTCATTCAGAACGCACGTGTCCTGACGCTGGCTGGCGATGCGCCCCGGCGCGGAGACGCCATGAACGACCTGGCGATCCTCCCGCAGGCGGATGTGGCGGTGATGAATGGGCGCATCTCAGCGGTCGGCCCGGACCTCGCCGGCGACGCCGGATGCAGGATCGACGCTGCGGGTCGGGTTCTCATGCCGGGGCTGATCGACTGTCACACACATGCGTGCTGGGCGGGCGTGCGGTACGACGAGCTCGATCGGCTCGGGCGAGGCGAGTCGTACCTGGACATCCTCGCAGCCGGCGGCGGGATCATGGCGACCGTCCGGGCTGTGCGAGATGCCTCCGTCGAGCGGCTCGCCGAGCTGACCGCGAGCCGGTTCGCCCGCATGGCGAGCCTCGGCGCGACGACGATCGAGTGCAAGTCAGGCTACGGCCTGGCGACGGATGCGGAACTGAAGATGCTGCGCGCTATCGCCGGGGCGGAAGAGATGGCGTCGATCCGCGTCATTCCCACCGCGCTGGTCGCCCATGCCATCGACAAGGACAACCCGCGATTCATCGACGAGACGATCGAGGAGACGGTGCCTCGCGTGGCGGAGCACTTCCCGGGCATTTGCCTGGATGCGTACTGCGAGGAGGGCGCCTGGAGCGTCGAGCAGACGGTTCGGCTGTTCGAGAAGGGGCGGTCGCTCGGCCTGCCCTGCCGCGTCCACGCCGATCAGTTCCACAGCCTCGGCATGGTCGAAGCGGCGATCAGCCTGGGCGCGCGGAGCGTCGATCATCTTGAAGCGAGCACGGATGACGATCTGAAGCGTCTGGCGGCGAGCGACACGATGGGCGTCATGCTGCCCGTCAGCGCGTTTCACCTGGGCGATGCCCACGCACCCGGCAGGCGATTCATCGACATGGGCGGCGCGCTGGCGATCGCGACCAACCACAACCCCGGCACCGGCCCGTCGCCGTCGATGCCCTTCACGCTCGCGTTGGCTGTCAAGCACCTCGGCGTCACACCTGCCGAGGCCATCGTTGCCGGGACGATAAACGCTGCGGCTGTGCTCCATCTCCAGCGTGAGATCGGCAGCATCGAGGTGGGCAAGCACGCCGACATGCTGCTTCTTCACACCACGGATGAACGGCAACTTGTCTACGAGTTCGCCGGCGACCCGATCGCGATGATCATCCGCAGCGGGGAGATCGTCCAGCCCGGGTTTTGACTGTTGGCGGAAGTCGTCTACGATCACGCCGTGTCACCTGCTGATATCCAAGGCGCGCGCGACGCTGCACGGAAGGTCGTCGAGACGCACGAACGTCTCGCGGAGGTTCTGTGCGCCGGCCTCACCGTCGCCGAAGTCGATCGTCACGTCGCGGAAACGCTCAGTCGATTGCAGTGCAAATCCGCGTTTCTTGGCTACCGCGTGCCGAGGACGCCGCCATTTCCCTCTCACGCATGCCTGAGCGTGAACGAGTGCGTCGTGCACGGCACGGCGGGCTACCGCACCGAACCGCTCGTGCCGGGCGATCTGCTGTCGATCGACATCGGTGTGAAGTACAAGGGCTGGATCGGCGATGCGGCGTGGACCTACGCGATCGAACATGCTGATGAGACCGCGACAAGGCTCATGGATGCGGGCAAGGAGTCGCTCCGCCTCGGCTGCGAGCAGCTTCGCCCCGGCAAGACGTACCTCGACTGGGCGCGAGTCGTGCAGCGTTGCGTCGAAGACGACTTCGGATTCCATTGCATCCGTGGGCTTGGCGGACACGGGTTTGGACGGAAGCTGCACACGCCTCCGTTCATCTCGAACGTCATCCCGGATCATCCCAGCGAATGGCCTGACGCGTGGATGCAGGTTCGACCCGGGCAACTCATCGCTGTGGAACCCATGATCGGCGTCGGGACGGGTGAGATCGACCAAGCGCCGCGCGAGTGGCCGATCTTCACCGCCGACCGATCGCTCAGTTGTCATTACGAGCACGATGTGCTCATCACGGATGACGGCCCGGAGATCCTCACCATCGGTCTGACCAACCTGCCTGATATCGTCGGCAACGGCACGGCGTAGCGTGCGATGGCCGCCGGTGCTGGAGCAACGCGCGAGGTAAATCCCTGACTTGCCAGGCGCGAGGCTATGAAACGCAGGCGGGCACCGTGGCGGTCCGAGTCGAGGCGATCATTCGCCGTAGACCGAGAGGAGAGCACCGAGGTCAGTTTGGCCGACTTGGCCGTCGCTGTCGATGTCGCCTTGCTCGTACGTCATGGCGGTCTTGTCGTAGTTCGAGAGCAGGATGCCAAGGTCTTGCTGATCGACTTCGCCGTCGCCGTTGAGGTCGCCTGCTGCGACCCGCCGATACGCGCCCGCTGACGTGCCCGCATAGAGCGACCTGCGCGGATCGGGAACGTCCGGCCCAACAGGCGTGATCGCGAGCGAACGGACGCACCGGTTCCCAAGCCCTTCGTTGATCGCCTGCCAGTCACCGCCTTCGCAGTTCCGCCGAAACACGCCACCTTCCTGCGTCCCCGCATACAGTAGAATCGGCACGTCGCTCGATGAGCCGGGCGGCGAGTCAATCGCCAGCGCCAGGACGCTCAGTGACGAAAGCCCTTCGTTGTACGACTCCCAGTTCTCGCCGCCGTTGTAGCTCACGTACATTCCGGTGCTCTCCCACGCCGCATCACCCGCATAGACGTGCGGTGGATTCTGCGGATCGACGACGAGCGACCCGACGCGCGCACCGAGGATCTCCGGGCCGGTCAGCGTCCACAATCCGCCGCCGTTGGTCGTCTTGAACACACCCTCCCAGCCGGTGCCCGCGTAGACGATCCGCGTGTCCGTCGGGTCGATCGCCAGCCCCATGAACTCAGCCCACACAATCCAGCTTGCGACAGGCGTCCAGCTCTCCCCGCCATCCGTCGTCTTGTAGATATCGGGATAGGAAGGCTCGAATCCGCCGCCGGAAACGTACGCGACGAGCGGGTCCGCCGGATCGACGACGACGCACTCGAGCCAGAAACCGTCGATCCCGTGCGGGAACCCGCGCCACTGCCACGTCATTCCCTGATCGATTGATTTGTACATCATCCATCCGAAGCTTGCGGCATAGATGATCTGCGGGTCGGCCGGGGCCACAGCCACGGATGAGATGTGCATTGAGCCGCCGAGTTTCAAGTTCTTCGGCCTCGGCTCCCACGTCAGCCCGCCGTCGAAGCTCACGTATACGCCCGCAGCGGCCGGCGAGAACTCATCCATGTACGCGTCGGCTGCCGCGTAGATCGTGTCGTGATCCTCGGGGTCGATCGCCAGCGAGTTCACGCACAACAACTGAAGTCCCCTGCTGAAGTGCGACCACGTCGCGCCGGCGTCGATGCTTTGGAATACGCCGCCGCATTCGCTGCCTGCGTAGACGATGCGCGGATCATGCGAATCGACGAGAATCGACAAGACGTTGGGATACGCAAACCCGGTTGACGATGGATGCCAGCTTGCCCCGCCGTTCACGCTCTTGAACAGGCGAGGCTCCCACGTGCCCGGCGGCGACGGCAGCGAGTAGCCGTACGATCCCGCTGCATACAACACGGGCACGTCGGCGGCTGATTCGTATGTGACGGCGATGCCGTTGAGGACGTTCTCAATGTCGGTAGGCAGTCCTTCGCTGATGTAGTTCCAGTGCACCGCACCGTCATAGGTGACGTACACGCCGCCGCCGGGGTAGTACTCGCTGCTGTCGATGCCGGCGTAGATGATCTGACTCGATGTCGGATCAAACGTGAGGCACCGCACGTTGGTGTTGAGCAGGCCCTCGCTTGTCCGCTGCCAGTTCCCGCCGCCGTTGGTGGATTTGTACACACCCGTGTCATCCGGGTTTGGGCCGTACGGGGAGAGCATCGCCGCGTAAACGACGCCGTCGCTCTCCGGGTCGACGAGGATGGCGTGGCACGCAAGCCCGGTGGGGATGCCCGGCCCGGTCTCTTCCCACAACTCGCCAGCGTTCACCGTCTTGTACACCGCCCCCCAGTTCTCCGCATAGAGCACCGACGGATTCGTCGGATCAATCGCGATCGCTTCGATGTGTGTGGCGCCGATCCCTTCGGTCCGCTGCTCCCAGTGCAATCCGCCGTCGGTCGTCCAGTACACGCCGTCGCGCGTACCTGCATAGAGCACCTCCGGGTCATCCGGGTTCTGCACGAGCGCCTGGATGAACAGGTTATTTAGCCCGTCGCTGCGGTGAATCCACGTATCGGTGTCACCGGACCTCGCAGCGACGCCGTGGCCGAGCACGCCGGCGTACAGCCCGCCCCCAGGCTGTGTTGACTCGATCAGGACGGAGACCGACCCGCCGTACGGCCCGTGTGAGACCCATCGCTCTTGACACAGGGAAGTGCTGGCGGCTGACAGAACAAGACCGGCGATGGCGATGCGGCACGTCGCCCTCAGTGTTGTTGCGCGATGCATGGCTTACTCCTCTTCCGGGACGCCGACAAATGGGCGACCTGAGAGAAACGTACCTTACCGATGACGCCTGACTGGCGAAAGCCGCGGGATTATGACAAGGATCTCCCGACTTGCGCCGGTGGTCAAAGTTTCCGCCACCGGACACGCCGATGAGAAAGCCCAGGAAAAGCTTTTCCTGGGCTTTGGTGTGCGACCGTTGCGAATGGTTCGGTTCAGTCGGCTGACTCTGCTTCGGGGGTCGGCTGGAAGAGGAAACTGAATCCACCGCCCGAGAAGTCCCCCGTATTGTAGATGTACTGCGCATCGAGCGCCTTCTCGATCAGCGCGTGGGCGTCGGACAGGTGCGCCAGCGTGTACGGATCGAGTGCCGATGCACTTCCATCATCAAGCAGGTTCCCGATCTTGTCCTTGAGGTCGCGGAGCTTGAAGACCGCGAGGTTCGTGATCGGCCTGGCTGCCGGGCCATACGCCGTGCCGGGCTTGGCGAGATCGACGAGCCGTTCGATGTGCACGCTTTGCAGATTCCGCCGCAGGCTCGAGATCATCGGCCGACGCACCGTGTACGGACCTGCGGGCGTCTCGTCGAGTTCGGACCAGACCGCGTCGGCGACGCCGAAGAGGATCTCCGGCAACGTGATCGCATCCTGATCGGCGGGAATGCGGAACTCGTTGTCATATACCTGACCAAGCCGGAATGGGTCCATCGTCAATGTCAGGGCCATGGACTGGATACCCGCGATTCTCTGATGGATTGGAAAGGCGTCGTCCTCGAAGAGCGACTGGAAACCGCCGGCATCCCACCACTTGTCAATCCCCATCTTGTTGAGCAGTTCGTGGCTCAGGCCGAACGCTTCGTCGTCGAACGCATTGTCAATCATGAACTGAAGGGCGCGTCGCTGCTGCGCGACGGAGACCGGCTCGATTGGGTCTCGCTCGCCGGGATCGCCCTTGTGATCGCGGTGAATATGGCTGCCACCGATCCAGATCGCCGCCTTTCCAAGCGTGCTTGTCTGGATGTTCAGCGTCATCTGGTAGAGCGTGCGGACCTTGTCCCAACTCTCACCGTCCTGCACCGCATCGAGGATCTTGCTGCGAAGCAGGTTGGTCAGACGGATCCTGTTGTCCAGGTAGTTCAAGGGGTCGGCTCCGAGATCGTGTTGCCTGCACAGTGGGTCAGGCCCAAAGGCGTCGATGTCGTTGCCATACGCAAGCTCCGGCTCAGCGCACCGGTCGAGGATGGATTCGAGATCTTGATCGAACGTATAACCATACTCGATCACCCAGTAGTCGTATGGTCCGATGCCGGTCATGGTCCAAGGCCCTTGAACCTCGCCGGCTCCGACGTTGTAGTTCATGGCGTTGTAGTCCATCGTCGATCCGCTGATCGGCTTGCCATCCCACTGAGGCGAGTTGATCTGCTCAAGCGTATAGATGGATGACGCCTTGAAGTTGTGCATCAGGCCGAGCGTGTGGCCGACCTCGTGCGTAATGACATCCGCGAGAAGCGGCCCGACGAAGTCCTCGGGCAGTCCGTCGAGCATCGCGACCTCTTCCTTCTCCTCGCCATCGCCGTCGTCCTCGTCGCCGTCGCCGTCGCCGTTGTCCTCCTGGTCCAAGTGAAGGATCTGAAGGCACACGTCGGATGAGAGGGCGCGCATCAGCGCGATGTCGGTGGCGCGCGCCCGCGCGCAGTTGCACATCCCGTTGAGTTGGCTGTGTCGGCCGACAAGACCGTCGAACGGTCCGTCACCCATGACGGCCGCATCAGTTCCGGCAAGCGGGTGCGCATAAGGCGCAGCTCCGCCGTGCCGGGCCAGCCGCATCGCGCGCTCGCTGAGCAGGCGTTCGCGCTCCAGCGGTGAGACGAGATCGAGCCTCGGATCCCATTTCGGATGATGCTCCAGCCACGCCAGCGTCTCGGGGCTGAACGCCTCTTCCGCGAGCTGCGTGACGTAGCGCTCATAGACATAGATGAAGTACCCGAGCCAACTGTCATCCATCACGATGTCCGCGTCGAGAATCTGCCCCGTGCGGGGATCGACCCGGCTCGGTCCGAAGGCATACCCGAGGTCGGATGTCACCCACCGGATGAAGTTGTACCGCACATCCTCGGGGTCCTTCTCCATGTGCGCGTTGGTCTCGGCATCCTGGTAGTAGACTTCGATGGCGTCGAGAATCCCGATCTTCTCGAACGCTTTGTTCCATTCCAGGATGCCTTCGCGGACCCACCGGCGATAGCGCACGGGCGTCGTGTGCTCGATGTAGAAGATGATCGGTTCCTTCGGCGGGCTGAGCCTGAGGCTCGGATCGCGTTTCTCGATATGCCAGCGATTGACGTAGCGAACCCACTGGTCATCGCTGTTGAGCTTGCTCATGTCGCGGTGCACGGTGGTGAAGTACCCGATGCGCTGATCCGCCGTGCGAGGTTGGTAGCTGCCGGTGCTCCCGGGCAAAACGCTGATCGAGTAGTGGACGGTTGTGAATTGGCCGCTGGCGCGCGGCAGCTCGAATGCGATCTCGACGTTGTGTGGGAACACCTTTGTTTCCGTGATCGTCGCCAGATGCATGCGAGCGCCGGCCAGGTAGCCGCGGAAGAAATCGCCGCTTCGGCCGAGCAAGAGCGCGTCGAGGTCGATGACCGGCCCGCCGCCGGGTCCCATTGTCACGATCGGCACGTCAAGAATGACCCGGTCGCTGTACGTCCGGCTGATCGACGACTGTGACTCGGCGTCGCCCGTGCTGCGAACGTGGTAGTTCGGTTCGATGAGCGCCAAGCGGTTGCCGATGCGCTTCCAGTACACATACATGTCCGACCATTGGAACGCCGTGTCCCTGCCGCCCGCCGAGACCGATGTCGCGATGAAAAGCTTCTGGCCCGCGTACCCGCCGGGTAGCTCAGCCAGGAGCTGCGCATCCTTGTCACGGCGATAGATCGTCCACAGGCCCCGGCCGTCCGGCATCGTCACGACCTTCGTGTAGTCCTCCGACACCTTCTCAAACGGCGGGAAGTCGTCTTCGCCTGCCTGAGCCGGACCCGCTGCGAGCAGCAATGCGCTCGCGCAGGCGACACATGACAGGCATCCTCGTGTGATTCGTGTATGAACAGTCATGGGAACTCCATTTCGATGCGTAAGGCACCCGCTCGCGTGTCCTACGGTCACCGTGAACCAATCCGTCATGCCGATCGTTGCGCCCGGTGATGTACGCAGCGCGCTCCGACGGCGGAAGATTCCTTCTCTACCGACTGGTGTCGGCGAAGTGGCGGTGCTTCCTTACGTCCGATCTTATCGAAGCTGGACTTGACGCACACAGTTGGGCGATTGGGGGTTATCGGAAGTTGTCCCGCCGCTACTCCTCCGTTGCAGGCTCCAGTGGAATCGGCCCAGGTGTCGGCTTGTCCGGCAGGCGATCACTCCGCAGAAGCGGCTCACGCAGATCTTCAACAATCCCGGGCGGAACCCCACGCTTCTGCTCCGCCAGCCGACCCATGTGCTCAAGAGCGATCCACAACACCCACAGTCCGACCACCCAGCACCCGAACGCACAGATGATCGCGGGCTCAGCCGAGGACGCTTTGAGCCACACGGCGATGAGCGCCGCAAGGGCTGCGGCGAACGGACCCGCTGCGATCAGCACTGCGGCGATGCGCAGCTCCCAGAGCACACGCCGCCGACCCCAGCGCCGCGCGACGGGCATCGCCATCCACGCTGCGACGAATGCGTTCACCATCGCGAAGAACGCCACCGCGGCTGCGAGTACGTCGGTGTTCGACTGAACTGCGGGGGAACTTCCCCACATGAAGGCAACCACGCCCGCACAGACGGCAACGATCAGTTCCACGCACCCGAGCCACCACGCCAACCAGAGGCGGGCGCCCGTACCTCGCGCATCACCGAGGCCGCCCACGCGGCGCAGCCCGCGCAGCGCCATGAGTCTGCCTGCCGACGATACGACCGCCATCGAGATCATCACCCACGCACCGAGCAGGAGAAGCAGGGCAGCCACGTACAGCACGAGATACCACCGCCCAAGCGATGGCAGTTGCTCCGCCGCCGCATCAGGGTCGGTCAGCCCCGTCAGTGACTGTGCGACCGGATCGCCGCACTCGGGACATCGTCCACCGACGACGTTGCCGCGCAGGTTGTAGCCACAACTCGTACACAACAGATCCGCGATGATCCCCGCATCCGCTGGATAGCCGTGCGTGTCGGGCACTTTCCGCGTCGCCATGTACGCACTGTAGGGCAACTGGTATGCCAAGCGGCCACGCCTGACCCGATTTCGTGCGGATGACGCTGCTCACGCACATCGCGCCCGCTGGGCGTGGTGAGTCGGCGACCTGTCGCAATCGGCAATTTCACGCGGGTTCGACGCCCATGCGCTCGGCTGCATCGGCTTCGATCGCGTCGAGCCGAATGGTGAAGCGGTGCTGCGCGCCGTTGGGTGGGTACGTCAATTCAGCCTGCCCTTGCAACTCGGCGCGGACAAGCCCTTCGATTAGCCCGGACCCCGCACGCGGTGTGGGCTGCTGCTCAATCACCGGCCCGCCCGTCTCGTGCCACGTCACTTGGAGGACGCTGGCGTGCTTTCCGTGGTTGATGTGTTTGCTTTCCAGTTCCCATGAGATGCGCAGTTCGCCGCCGAGCGCGCCGAGCGCGCCGTATTTGACGCTGTTGGTCATCAGTTCATGAAGCACCATGCCCAGTGCGGTGGTCTGTCTGGCGACGACCGAGACATCCGGTCCGTCCAGATACACGCTGCCGGGCTGCTCGATGGGAATGACGACCTGGATGAGCGATCTCAGATCGACTGGAAGCCAGTGCGATTGGGAGAGGATGCTGTGGACGATCGTCATGACCTGGATGCGTCCGGTGATCGTCTCGGCGAACTGCTCGACGGTGGACTCCTCGCCGCGCGTCAGATCGACAAGCGAGACAAGGGATGCGAGATTGTTGCGGACGCGGTGATCGAGTTCTCTGAGCAGGAGCTTCTGCGTCTCCATTTGAGATTGAAGCGCCTGCTCGGCCTGTTTGCGCTCGGTGATGTCGCGGGCGATACCGCACAGACCGATTACCTCGCCGGCGGCATCGCGCATCGGGACCTTGATGACGTGGAACGCCCGGATCGCATCACTGACGGGCTTGGCATCCTCTTCTTCGACGACCTGTCCCTGGAACACGCGCGAGTCGGTCTTCCGGATGTGCTCGCCGGCGATGCGGCCGAACAACTCGAAATCCGTGCGGCCGACAACCTCGGAAGGCGAGCGATCAAAGAGCCTCGCCATCGCGGGATTCACGTGTGTGTACGTGAGATCACGGTCCTTGATGAAGATGGAGTCCTCCGCGGTCTCGAAGATCGCCCGAAACCGCTCCTCGCTCTCGCGCAGCGCCTGCTCAGCCTGCTTGCGCTCGGTGATGTTGCGGCCGAAGGCGAACATGTATTCTTTGCCCTCAAACTCGATGTAGTTCAGTGACAGATCGACCGGAAACGCTGTGCCATCCTTCCGCAGCAGGGTTGACTCAATCGTCATGGCGCGCCGTTGCACGCACTCCGACCAAAGCTCGCGCCAGGTCGGTTCGGCATGAGCCGGGTCGATGTCATGGACGGCCATTCCGGTGAGTTCATCACGCTGATAGCTCAGCATGTCGCACGCCCTGTCGTTGACATAGAGAAAGCGAGCCTCGGGTGAAACCCAAAAGATCATGTCGTCAGCGTGGTCAACCGAGAACTGCGTGAGCCGAAGCGCCTGCTCGGCGCGGATGCGGTCGGTGATGTCGCGCATGATTCCGATGTGAGACGAGACTCGGCCGTTCTCGTCCATCATTGGTGCGATCTTGAGTTCACAGATGAACGTACTGCCATCCTTACGCCGGTTCAGGTGGGTTCCAAGCCAGGTCTCCCCTGCCGACACCGTGCGGTAGATGTCTGCCTGGATCTCTTGGGCCATGGGTTCGGCATTCAAAATGTCAGGGCTTTGTCCGAGAAGCTCATCGCGCGAGTAGCCGAACAGTTCCTCCGCAGCTTCATTGACATAAGCGGTCTTGAAGTCAAGGTCCGTGACGAGTATCGCATCCTTGACCTGCCTGGTGATCGAACTGAGAAACCGCTGGTCTTCCTCAGCACGGCGGCGGTCGGTGATGTCGGTGAGTGAGCCGACGATCGCTGCGGTCTTGCCATCCTCCACGACGGGCGCCTCACGCACCTCAACCCAAACGATGCGTCCTTTCGGAGTGATGAGTTCAAGCTCATAGGACTCCTGTCGCTCGCCCGTGTCGATGGCCTTCTGCGTAAGCTCATAGCCTCGCCGGTTGACCGGGTTGTCTGTGATAAACTCAGTCCACCGGACCATCGCTTCGCGAGGTTCGCGCTCCAGCATCTCCGTCACCTGCGGGCTCACGTAGGTGAGGACATGATCGACCGTGTGCGAGTAGAACATGTTGGTGCTGTGCTCGATGATGTTGCGGAGCCTTTCCTCGCTCTCACGCAGCGCTTTCTCGGCCTCTATGCGTTCGGTGATGTCCACGCCATGGGCGATCGTGGCGAGGAGCGTCGTGCCATCCTCGGAGTAGATGTTCGCGGAGTTCCACAGTGCCGACCGCACTTCCCCGCTCTTGCAGCGAATGGGGATCTCGACGGACTCCCAATGCTCGCCGCCTGCGGTTCGAGCGATCTTGCCAAGTGATTCCTCCCTGCTCTGCTCGGGGAAAAGCAGCGAAAGCTCCTTTCCGATGACGTCCTTGGCTTCGTAGCCCGTCAGATGCTCGAAAGCGCGGTTGAAACGCCCGATGCGAAGCTCCGGCTCCCAGACAACGATCGGAGCGTTCGCGTGCGTGATGAGGTTCTCAAGGAAGTCCTTCGTCTCGCGCAGCTCATTCTCAGCGCGCCTACGCTCAGTGATGTCGGTAGCAATGCAGACGATGTACTTGACCTCTCCATCGGCATCGAGGATGCAGGTGTTGTTCCACGCCAGCAGGCGCCGCGAGCCGTCCTTGGCAACCCACTCGTTTTCGCGCGAGTTGGGGAAGTCCCCGGAGCGCAGGGCATGGATGGTCGCCGCGACGCCTTCCATTTGCTCCGGCGGGATGAGGAAGTCGAGGATCTCGCGTCCCTGGACCTCCGCGAACGAGTAGCCGGTCAACTCCTCACATGCCCGGTTGAACCGAGCGATCCGGCCATCACGATCAAGCACGACAACGAGCGCCCCGGCCACATCCACAATCGCACGGATGAAGTCCCGCTCTTCCTGAAGCGTCCGCTCGGCCTGCTTGCGCTCGGTGACGTCGCGGAGCGAACCAGCCATGCGGAGGAGCGTGCCCTTGTCATCCCACAGCGCCTGGCCTCGCACGTGGAACCAGCGGTACTCGCCAGGCTTGGTTCTCAGCCGGTACTCGATGTCGTAGGGTAGACGCTGATCGAAGTGATCTTGCACCGCTTGCATCACAGCCTGCTTGTCATCGGGATGGAGCTGCGCCTCGAGGGCCACGAAGTCCGGCTCGATCTCGCCATCCTCGTACCCGAGCAGTTCGTAATAGCGCGGCGACCACCACGCCTTGCCGCTGTCGGGCTGCCATTCCCACAGGCCGTCGGCTGAACCCTGGACGGCCAAGTCGAAGCGTTGCTTACTCTCGCGCAGCGCTTCCACGGTGCGCTTGCGCTGCGTGATGTCGCTGCCGATCGACTGGTATGCGGTGGCCAGTCCTCGCTCGTCGAACAGAGCGCGGTTGGTCCACTGCTGCCAGCGGATTTCACCGCCGGGCGCGATGACCTGATGCTCGTGAGTTTGCGTCGGCGAATCGACGGTCAAAGCCGCGATATTCTTCATGACGGCTTCATGCTCTGACGTCGGAATCAGCGAGAGAAAACAGTTGCCGACAAGCTCGTCGGCAGTCTTGTTGAAGTACTCGCAGTAGGCGTCGTTCACAAACGTGATCTCGCTGCCGGGCAGGAACCGGCAGATCAGCACTGGCGAATCGTGCACGACGGCGCGATACCGCTCCTCGCTCTCTCGGACTGCCGAATGCGCCTGAGCGAGGCTGCGGTTCAGCCGCACGACCGACACGGTGACAACCCCCATCACAGCCATGGCTGCCAGACCCGTGAGGAACAGCACCCAGTCGTACCGGCGCAGCACATCGCGCAGTGTGATCTTGCCGAAGTCCTCATATGGCTCGACAGACAATGCCTTGAGGCATTCATGCACCGGCTGGTAGTTGAGTGGAATCGTCCAGCCGGCGCAGCGCGCAGCCTGTGCTGCGGCGCTGTCGGAAGGCATCGCCAGCAACCGGTCCGCCACACCTTCAGCCAATTCCAGCGGTGTATGACCGAGCTTGGCCATCGGCCACTCCGGATACGCGCGCGTGGAATGGAGAAACGGCAGGTGAACGTCACCTCCGCCGTGCTCGTGGATAACGTGGAGATCCTCCAGGCGAATCTCGCCCTCCATCGCCATCCGCTCCAGCGTGTCAGTGCGAACTGAACCGGCATCGACCTCACCGCTCAGGACGGCCTGGACCACGGCATCGTGCGTGCCGCCGAACCGGAGTTCGGCGAAGTCCTCGCGCGGATCGATGCCCTTCTCCTTCATCTCGCGCCAAGCCATCAGCCAGCCACCGAAGGAGTTCTCCTTTACGGCCATGAACGTCTTGCCTTTCAGATCAGCAAGGCTCAGGATGTCGCTGCGATCAGCGAGGCGAAAGACCACGCTGGCGAATGTGATGGCGAGATGGCCGTCCACGCGGTTCTTCAGCGTGGCGATCCGGCTCACTCCATGGCGGGATTCCAGGCACACATAGATGGCGGGATTGGCGAGAATGAAGTCAACATCAGCTCGTTCAACTGCCGGCCTGACTTCGTCGAAACTCAACGGCACAATCTCGAAGCGATGGCCGTCGATCTCCGCAGAGAGGTACTCCGCCGTGGGTGCCCATTTCTCCAGGCATCTCTCGGTGCCGCGCTTGGCCAGCACGCCGATCCGGATGGTCGCGACCTGCGCATCGGTTGTGTCTTGACGATCCGTCGCAATTTGTCCGTGCGCAACTCCCGCGCCGCAGAGCAGCGCCGGCAGGATGGAGGCGCGCGCGATGAGCGGAAGGGCGGGGATGAGCCTCCGCAGCATCGCAACGAAGCGGAGCAGAATCATCGCTCCGCTCGGGATGGACGGACTGACGACAGCGAGTCGTTGCGGCGTTCTCGGGTGGTTCATGGTCGGGTCTTCCAGCGTGCTCGGCATGGTGCTGCGGAATGGCACTACACGTTGGCTGGATTCTAACCCGCGCTGCGGCGGCACGGCCCTCTGCGGACACGGCGTCTACCCTGAACAAGGGGGGTCGCAGCATTGATGCACAGCGGCTTCCACGAGGTAATTCCCCGGCCCCGCACCGCTACATCCTGCTGGAAAGTACGCGAGGAAGGATTCGAACCCTCAACCTCCTGATCCGTAGTCAGGTGCTCTATCCAATTGAGCTACTCGCGCATGCAATGGCAGGGCACACTGATACCGTCGCTTCCACCCAAACGCAAGTGGATTCCGTGAAGAACCGACACCTCACAGGGTCTGAAGGCGAGCCGGTGAACTGCGGGGCGATCCACATCCCTGGTATGCTCGCAAGACCAGCATCGGATCGACCTCGCTGTCGTCAGCGCAACAGGAAGAAGAGCGAGCAGTGGGCAGACCACGCAAGTCATCCCGTCCCGCGGAACCGACATCGCCTGCGAGCCAGGATCACGGCGATGAGCTGGGGCTTGTTCGCGCCGCGCAGCTCGGCGACCAGCCGGCCCTGGACCGGCTCCTGCGCAGCTACCAGCGACGCCTCTACACGATTTGCTACCGCATGCTCGGCAATGTCGAGGATGCCCGGGATCTCACGCAGGATGCCTTGGTCAAGATCATCGGCAATCTGCAGTCCTACGACGGGCGGGCTGCCTTCTCGACGTGGGCGATCCGGATCACGATGAACGCCTGCCTGAGCCACCTCCGCAAGCAGCGTCACCGGTCCCACGCCTCACTCGATGCGATGAGCGAGCGGGCGGGCGATGGGTCGTGGGGGCTGTCCGGGACATCGCGGGAACCTTCGCCGGGGACGGGCGTCGAACGTGAACAGACAAGGCGACTTCTGCAGTGGGCGCTGCTGCGGGTCGATTCGGACATGCGGGCCGTTCTGGTGCTGCGAGACATACGAGGGCTTGATTACCGGCAGATCGCAGACATCGAGGGTGTGGCCGTCGGGACCGTCAAGAGCCGGCTGTTTCGAGCCAGGCTCGCCCTGCGGAAAGTACTGGCCGATGTCGAGGAAAGGTCGGATCGGCCGATGGGAGAACAAGGCGGCAGAGGCACGGCGCCACCGAGCGAATGGAAGTAGCGGGTTGCAGGCCCGGAAGCGTGGATTAGGCATGGATGAGCGCATTGACAACGAGGCGGAACTGCTTGCCTGGATCGAAGGCGAGCTCTCAGCGGAGGACGCGGCGCGCGTCGAGGCTCGGTTGAGTCTTGACCCGGCGCTTGCGGGTGTCCTGCACGCTATGCGCGACGACCGGGATGCACTGTGCGATCTCGGCGATGCGGACCTGCCGGAGGATCTGGCGGAAGATGTGCAGCACATCCTCGAACGGTCGATGCTGCTCGGTGGTGACGCGGCCGAGGGCGTCTTGGCCGGCCCGGATGTTTTCACGCAGCGCCGCCCGTCCTGGGGTCGCTGGTTGGCAGCAGCGGCGGCGGTCGTGCTTGTCGTCACGGCAGCGGTGGTCTATCGCTCCACACTCTCGCAGCCACACCCCGCAACACCGGGGTCGAGTGAGTTCGCCAAGGGCGAGGCTGAAGAAACGCTGCTCGGCGAATCGGATGTCACGATGCGGACCCGGACGCCGTCGGCCCGGGGAGATGACCTTGGCGCTGCCCGGACGGCTCCAACTGAAGTCGCCGGCGAAGCCATCGTGCCTGGAGGCGATGTCGCCGCCGTGCCCGATGAACACCTCACGTTCCGCAGTGTGGACCCGCTCGCCGCCGCTGCCGAAGCGACAACTGATGAGGCGCCCGGCACGCCGATCGCCGAAGGGGGCAGCACAGTGGTGGCGGACGCATTGGATGAAACCGAACCACCCGGCGCAATCCTCTCTGAGGTCTGGGATCTCGACGAGCCGTCCGTGTTCGCGGATCGCTTGGTCGAAGCGGAGATCGCACGTGCCGATGAAGAGATCGCGCCCACCCTCACCGTGTGGGTCAACGATACGCCTCAGCAAGTCACCCTCCTTGCATTGAACGATGAGACGCTTCGGCGTCAGGTCGTGCTCACCATCTCGACGGACGACATGCAATACACGAATGCGAGGTTCGCCGAAGTCGCCCGCATGCTCGGGAGAGGCCAAACGCACGAAGAGACGACACGGGGAGCGGCGATCGTGCCAAGCGAGGAGCGATCAGCCGACAAGGCCGCACGCGCACCGGCGCGCCGTGTGACGCGATCCAAGATGATGGGCGATCACGACGCGGAGGCTGAGCAACAGGATCAGGCAGAGCAGCCCACCACAGCGGAGACCGAGCAGTCCGCGCCGCCGACACTGCGCCGTGCCGGCGGTGAAGAAAACGACCAGACGGCCATCGAAGAGAAGACGGATGCAGCCGAGCGTCGCCGGGAGGTCGTCACGCCGGACGATGCGGATGATGATCACGCTGCGGCGCTTGCCCGGATCGAGTTCCTTGCCCCGATTTCAGAGAGCGAGTTCGCCGCCTTGCGAATCCCGCTCGATCAGCTTCACGAGTTCGTCGAATTGCTCAACACCGACACACAGGTCGCTCGGCTCGAACTGGATGTCGACGACCGCGCCCAGTTCACGACGGCCCGGCTTCACCTGACTCAAGGCGATTCGATTCTCTGGTGGCGGCAACGCCCCTGGCTCGACGCGAGAGCAGCCACGCTGCGCATTGTGGAGCGCAGCGCCGACGATGATGCCGTGGCGGACGACGCGCCGATGCGCTGACGCTGTGTGTGCCCTCGATCCGTCGATCATAAGACCGCACCGGTCAGGCGACGTTCCGCCGAGACTCTTCCTGCTGCTGCGCGATCGGCGAGAGAGGCTCCGCTGCAGGTTCGCCCCTGCCGGGATGTCGGGCAGCGATGCCAAGGAACCGTCCCGTCGTGATGCGCGTATCCAGGCAGTACAGAGCGAGTGCGACGAGCGGACCGTAGCTCAGCACAGGCCAGAGCACCCGCAGCACTGGCTCGGAGACCAGCCGAAGCACCTGCGGACTCACCACCGCCAACGTGAGCGAGATGAATGCAGCCAGGACGAGCGTGCATAACCTCATTGGGCGAACGTCAGAGGTCGCTCGCCATCCTTGCAACGGGTTTCTCACCTGCGACCTCACTTCCCGGAAGCGCGCCTTCCTGACGCGCATCACCACAATAAGCCATCTCCCACGACCCCACAAGCGAGGTCCGTGCACAACGCTGCATAGCCGTCGCATCACGCAGGATGTTCGAGGATCGTCTCGGCGATCATCTGCCTGACGCGGGCTGCACGCAGTGAGGCGAGCCGCGGCGTCCTCGCCAGCGGACCCCCCGATGTAGGTGGTGGCGCCGCTACGGGAAGGAAGAGGCGAGTCCGCATCACAGAAGCGCGATCGGGTCCACATCGACCGCTGTCTTCGCATCCGCCTTGAGCAGCCGATGATTCCGCGCTTCGGTGAGTAAGCGCTGCAGGTCCGATGCCTTCGGTGCGATGAGTTCGATCGCTTGGCGATGTTGGCCGGCGACGCGACTGATCGGGCAAGGCATCGGGCCTCGCTGCTTGACCGCATCGCTCACCGAACCGAAGCGCCGAAGCGCGGCGGCGAGCGACGACGCGATGTCATAGCATTTCACGTGATCGGCATCGCGAATCACAATCCTCGCCATGCGTGTGATCGGCGGCAACTCGGCTCGGCGGCGGGTCTGCAACTCGTACTCGGCGAAACCCCGGTAGTCATGCTCAGCGGCGAACCGGATCGCCGGGACGCTCGGTTGCATCGTCTGCACGACCACACGACCCGGATGCTCGGCACGTCCGCTACGCCCCGCGACCTGTGAGACGAGTTGGAATGTCCGCTCAGCGGCTCGGAAGTCGGGCAGGTTGATCGCGGTGTCAGCGTTCACGATTCCCACCAGTCGAACATTGGGGAAGTCCAGTCCCTTGGCGATCATCTGCGTGCCGACGAGGATGCGCGCTTCGCCCGCTCCGAAGCGCCCGAGCGCATCGTGGTAGTCCGGCGCTCGCCGCATCGTGTCGCTGTCTATGCGGAGGATCTCTTGGCCGACCGTGAAGTCAGGGAACAGCCTCGCAAGCTCCAACTCGACGCGCTGTGTGCCGAAGCCAAACGTGGTCGTCTTTCGGCCGCACTGCGGGCACTGCTCGGGCAGCCGTTTCTCCGCGAGACAGTGGTGACATCGCACGACGCCCGGCCGGCGTGAGCCACTCGAACGCCGATCGACCGTTTCGCGTCCGAGCGTCCGGTGATACACCATCGTCGTGTCGCAGTCATCGCAGGTGAGGAGCCAACCGCACTGGTGATTCGCGCAACAGATGTAGTTGGCGTAGCCCCGACGGTTGAGCAGGAGGATCGCCTGGCCTTCATCTTGGATCGTTTCGACAAGCGCGGCCTCGAGCATGGGTGTGAGCTGGTGGATCAGGCCGTCGCGGGGGCGTTGCCGATTCGCCGCTTGGTAGTCCACAACATCGACTGAGGGAAGCGAGGCGCCGGTCGCACGATAGGTCAGCTCGTGAAGCTGGTAACGGCCATTCTGTGCGTTGTGCCATGATTCCAGCGAGGGCGTCGCCGAGCCGAGGATGACGTTCGCCCCTTCGATCTGTGCCCGGCGAATGGCGACATCGCGCGCGTGGTAGCGGGGCAACTGGTCCTGCTTGTACGACCCGTCGTGTTCCTCATCGACGACGATCAGCCCGAGTCGTCCGGCTGGGAGCGGCGCGAAGACAGCGCTGCGCGCGCCGACGACGACGCGGACATTGCCAGCCGCAATCCGTGCCCACTGCTCGTGGCGTTGCGCCGCGGTCAAGCCCGAGTGCAGGATGGCGATGGTCGGCCGATCGGCAGTCATCGGAAACCGGGCCTGGAATCGGCCGACGGTCTGCGGCGTGAGGGCGATCTCGGGCACGAGCACGATCGCATCGCGCCCCGTTGCGAGGATGTGCTCAACGAGTCGAAGGTAGATCTCGGTCTTGCCTGAGCCGGTCACGCCGTACAGCAGGTGGATGGCAAACCGATCGAGCATGGGCGTGATCGCGTCGAGGACTCGTTGCTGGTCACCGTTGAGCGTCACCGGTCGATCGGGAATGCAGCTGCCTGGGATCTCGCCTCGCGCCTGCACCGCCCAGTCGGCGACCTCGACGAGCAGTTGGCGTTCGACAAGGCGCTTGATCGGGCCGATCGTCCGGATGCCCGCGCGCTCTGCCAGCTCGGTCCGGAGGCAGGGCAGGTCGGCCGACCGCAGGGCTGCATCAAGCACGGCACGCTGTCCTGCGGGGAGTTTGATCTCGGCTGCCGCCTCCCGATCCGCTGCTGCGGCCGGAGCGAGATTGATGAGCGTACGAGCCTTCTTGCCCGTGCCTCGCTTGACTGCCCCGGGAACCATCGTCCCCAGCACCATTCCAAGCGGGCAGCAGTAGTACGCGCTCAGCCAGTCGGCGAGCGTCATGAGCGGTTCGGTCAACCTGGTCGTCCCCTCACCAGCCTGTTCGCCTGCCCGATACAGGACGAATTTGACCGTATGACTGGCCAAGTCCGCTTCCGCCGCTGCCCGGTCCAGGATTTGCGCCACGTACCCGGGCGTTGGGCGATTCCCCCGTCCCAGGGGCACGATCACCCGTTCGCCCACCTGAAGCGATGCCAGTTCCTTTGGCACGGCATAGGTCAGCCCATCGCGCAGATCCAGCCCACGCTCAGGAATCACCCGGGCGAACAGTGTCGCCTCGCTCGCATTCTCAAAGAGCGTGTTCATGGTGCAGCCCAGCGTATCGCCTGACCGTCACATCGACACCCGTGAGACCTCCCGGTTGCAGTGTCGTATCGTGTGGATCGGCCATGCGTCATCCGCCATCCCCGTTCGCCGACCGCAACATATCGAATGTGGAGAAAGCGACGCGACTCGGCTGGACCGGGCGGAACCGCAGGCCGGTCGCCGGACGAATACTCCGCCGACCTGACGGGTCGATGGGCGGATCTCCGCGTCCGGCGCCGCGGCTGCGGCATGGCCCTCCACCGGAGTCATCGACGACGTAACGATGAGTCTCGATACGTGGCCGCAAGATGTGAGGTTGCAACCTACCCGTGGCCCCGATACGTTGCGTACGAAAGGCGAGGGTGGCTGGTTCGGAAAACCACTGGCGCTGCCGGAGTGCAGCGTTTCCTGGTGCGACCCCCTCGCGACAACTTGTGTTCTCGCTCTGCTGTATTGTTGCGAGATCGCCATCCCCGTACACGGGAGGATCACATGCGTACATGCCGTCAACGCAAGGTTCGACGTCTCGCCCTGGCCACCGGCATCGTGGTGTCAACGGTTCTGTTCGCTAGCACATCAAGTAGTTTTGCAGGCGAGCGAGATCTCGGTCGAGATGTCCTGGACAGGGGGACGGAGCTCCTCAGCGAGGGTGAGCCGCTTCGCGCCAGGAAGACGCTGCTCCAACTCGACCGCACGACGCTTGCACCGGCCGAGCGCGTTCGGCTCGTGACGCTGCTTCGGCAGATCAGCCGCGAGGTTGAATTGGCGGACCCGCTGGACTTGAGTATCGAGAAGGCGCGAATCGCCATTTCCGACGGCGACCTGCGTCTCGCGGAACGGCACGCCATCGCCGTGTACGACAACGGTGAGGCCTCCGGTCGCCAGCACAGCGCTGCGGCGGATGTGCTCTCGGCGATCAATGAAGCACGCACCTCGCTGAGGCCTCAGGTCAACGATCTTCTCGACCAAGGCGTCGAAATGCTCCGCGGCGGCGACCTCGCATCCGCCAAGATGCATTTCACGCTCCTCTATGACTCGGGCGTCGAACTGACCGAGCCGCAGCAGGTCATCCTCTTCGAGCATCTCGCCCACCTGTTGGATCTTGAAGAGCAGGCAGGCGGCACACTACGTGATGCCCGTGTCATGGCGGCGATGCTTCAGCCCGGGAGCGTCGTGCGCAGGGGTACGCAGGATGAGCCTGACGAGCCGGTCGAGGAGCCGGTCGAGGAGCCGGCCGAGGAGCCTGTCGAAGAAGAGCCTGCTGCCGACGATGAGCAGCCGATCGAGGCTGAGCCCGAGCCTGTGGAACAGCCGCTTCCGGATGACTTCCTTCAAGAGATGTTCCGCATCGAGGCGACGGCGTTTCTTTCCGCCGGCGATCGGGCATTCGAAGAGCAGCGGTGGTCCGACGCCATCCGCGCCTACCGCACGGCGCTCGACAGCTACGGCAGCTACCTGACGGAAGAGGAACTCACCCAGGCGACCGATCGGCTGAGCCGATGCCGGACGTTCCTGGAAAAAGAGGAGATCCTGCCGACGATCGTCCGCGACCGCGATGTCGCGGAGCAGCAGATCATCAGCGATTTCGAGCGGCGCATGGAAGAGGCGGAAGATGCGCTGGCTGGCGGTGACACGCAGCGAGCCCTTAGGCAGGTCGGACGAGCGCAGACCAGTTGGCTCGCGGGTGAGGACTACCTCAGCGAAGCGGCCTACGAGGCCGGCCTGAGGCGCGCCGACAACCTGCGAGAACGCATCATCGCCCAGATCAAGGAGGAGCAGGAGGAGGAGACGCGCATCAAGGTCGTCGAGCAGATCGCCGGCCAGCGGACCCTCGAATCCCAGGCGGCGCTTGAACGCCAACAGAAGATCAACCAGGCGCTGGATCGAGTCAAGGCCCTCCAGGCGGAGCAGAAGTACGACGAAGCCCTTCAGGTCATTGAGGAGATCCGCTTCTCAGACCCCGGCAACGCCACAGCCGACATCCTCCACCGCGTCATCTCCGACATCGTGATGTACCGAAGGTACTGGCAGATCCAACGGGACAAGCCGAGGAGCTATGCCGAGGAGTTCCTGCAGATCGAGAACTCGCTGATCGTGCCCCAGCCGGTTCTGGATTACCCGGACGACTGGCCCGAACTGAGCACGATCCGCGGCATCCGCGCCGCTTACATGGAGCCGCGGGAGGACCGCGAAGTCGCACAGATCCTCGCCAGTCAGCGCTTGCCCTTCGAGTTCGACGACATCGCCATCGAGCAGGTCTTCCAGTACATCGAGAACCTTGTGCCCGGCGTGAACGTCAACGTGGACTGGAGTTCGCTCGACGAGGCGAACATCGAGAAGGACACGACGGTCTCGCTCTCCCTAATGAACGTGACGGTCAAGGTCGGCCTGGAGCGCGTGCTCGAACAACTCAACACGGGCCTCGATGACCTGGATCGCGTGTGGTATTCGATCCGCGACGGCATCGTGAACATCTCACTCGATGAAGAGCTTCGCAAGTACACGATCCCGATCGTCTATGACATCCGTGACTTGCTGATCGACATCCCCGACCACGAAGACGCCCCGGACCTGAACCTGCAATCGGCACTCCAGCAGGGCAAGGGCGGCGGCGGCGGAAACATCTTCGGCGGGCAGGGCGGCGATACCGTCGAAACGCCCACCGAAGAGGAGCTCACCGACCAACTCGTCGATCTTGTCCAGCAGACCATCGACTACGAGGGCTGGCGCGACAACGGCGGCGAGACCGGCACCATCATCCCGCTCCGCGGCAACCTCATCATCACCAACACGCCTGCGAACCACATCCAGATCGAAGGCCTGCTCAGCCAGCTTCGTGAGATCCGCTCGATGCAGGTCAATATCGAAGCCCGCTTCCTTTCCGTCGCACAAGACTGGTTCGAGCAGATCGGCTTCAATCTGGACGTCGTCTTCAACGCGCAGAACAACCAGTTCCGCTCGCTGGCGTCGCAGAACCCCGGCCTGCTCCCCAGCGACATGTTCACGCCGCAGGGCATGCTCGTTCGTAACCTCGCTGGTCCCGACAGCAACCTCCTCGTCGCCAATCAGGGCGCGGGGACCGGCGGCGTGGGCACCATCATTCTGCCCGACGGTCGGGAGATCTACACGAACCTGCAAGCCCCACAGACCATCACGCTGGATGGTCCGCTCATGCCGGTGCCCCGCCCCGATCAGCTCAGCATGGTCTCCGGACTCCAGAACAGCCTCGGACTCACCGAGATGCTGGGGGCGGCCGGCTTCGCGGGTGAGATCCTCGCCAAGGGGCCCGCACTCGCCGTCGGGGCTACGTTCCTCGATGACATCCAGGTCGACCTGCTCATCAAGGCGACCCAGGCGGATCGCAGGACCGTCACGCTCACCGCGCCTCGACTGACAGTCTTCAACGGGCAGCGCTCCTACATTCAGGTCGCTGTGACCGAGGCGTTTATCTCCGACCTGCAGCCGGTGACGGGTGACAACTCCGTCGGCTTCGACCCCACAACGGCGACCGTATCGTCCGGCGTGGTCCTTGACGTGGAGGCCACCGTCTCCGCGGACCGCCGATATGTGACGATACATGTCGATGCCCAGCTTGCTGAGGTTAGGGGATTCCGAACCGTCCCTGTGACGGCGACCGCAGGTGGCGGACAGCTTGTCACCTCCGATCCATCGTTGGCTGGAACGCTCGCCGCGCCCCAGCAACTCGCCGGCGGCTTCATCGAGCTGCCTGAGATGCAGGTCTCGCGCGTCGTGACCTCCGTCAGCGTCCCGGACAAGGGCACCGTCCTGCTCGGCGGCCAGCGCCTCGTCTCCGATCTGGAGGTCGAGACCGGCGTCCCCATCCTGTCCAAGATCCCGGTCATCAATCGCTTCTTCACCAACCGAATCAGCAGCAAGGAGGAGTCGACGCTCCTGATCCTGCTTCGGCCTCAGATCATCATTCAGCACGAAGAAGAAGAGCGGAACTTCCCCGGCCTGCGGGACGACCTGCGAACTCGCTACGGTGCGAGCAGGTTCTAGTCCGGCGGTTCCCGTTCCAAGCCATCATCCAATCGCGGCGGCGTCTCACCCACCCGCCGCGATTCTTGTTTGACATCGCTCTTACCGGGGCGATACGCTCTCGGGTGTTCTTCACGCAAAAGGAAGAGACTCATGGCATCCGGTGAATCACGCCTGAGAATCGAGACGCTCGACACCGTCACACGCATCGAGTTCCTCGACCGCAACATCCTTGACGAGGGCAACATCCAGCAAATCGGCGCCGAGGTCTCCGCAGTCATTGATGCAGCTGATGATCTTCGCATGGTCATTGATTTCACCGGCGTCGATCACCTGTCCTCCGCCGCCCTCGGCGCCCTCATCACGATCAACAACAAGATCAAGGGGAAAAACGGGCAGCTTCGCTTGAGCAACATCGGTGCACAGATCTACGAGGTCTTCGTCATCACCAAGCTCAACAGGCTCTTCGAGATCTACCCGACGAGTGATGAGGCGATCAAGAGCTTCACCTAGTGTGCGGGCGACGCCGCTGCCGCGTCCCAGCCGCGCCCAGACGCCGGTTGGCAACCACGTGAGTCCAATGAACCCCACAGACGATACGGATCCGTCATTAAGAGGTGATCGCTTGCCTCAATCCGATGAGGGCGATGCGAGCGAATCGTCCGTGCTCAAACTCGTCCAGGGGAGTGATGATGCGCATCGATTCCAGGAGCAGCTCACCGAGGCTGCGGCGCGACTCGGCTACGATGACAACGCCTGTTTCGCCATCCGACTCGCCGTCCAGGAAGCCACGATCAACGCCTTTCAACACGGCAACAAGAATCGGCCGGGCTCCGTGGTGAGCGCCTCCTATGAGGTCACGCCTGAGCGCATCACGATCACGATCACCGATCAGGGGGATGGGTTCGACCCTACCGGTGTGCCCGATCCCACCGACGGCGAGCGCCTCGAATTGCCGACCGGTCGCGGCATCCTCATCATGCGCGCGTTCATGACTGATGTCGCGTTCAACAAGGCAGGCAACTCCGTCGTGCTTACATACGAGAAACCCAAGCAGGACCGGTGCGCCTGACGCTGTCTCCCCGCCGGTGATTGACACGCACCTACGCGAACGCTCCTCGCCGTCGCCCCGCAGCACTGGATCACGCCATGAACATCCGTGAGCAGACTCTCCAGCAGTTCCTCTCCGACCTGAGCGCCAAGCGACCCACGCCCGGCGGCGGCGCTGTCGTCGGCCTCGTCGGCGCGCTCGCAGCCTCCCTCGGCAGCATGGTCGTCAACTACTCACTCGGCAAGAAGAACCTCGCGGACCACGAGACGGAACTGAGCGAGGCTCGGAATCGACTTGATCGCTTCGGTCAGCTTCTCCTCGATCTTGCTGACCAGGATGCAGCAGCGTACGGCGTGCTGAGCGAGCTACTCAAACTCGACGCGGACGATGCCCGACGCCGAAGCGATCTTCCCGTAGCGGTCGTTGCTGCCATCCGCGCCCCTCAGGCGAGCCTCGCCGCTTGTGCCGATCTGCTTCGGCTGCTCGATTCGCTCACCGGAAAGACGAATCGGTACTTGGCCAGCGACTTGGCCATCGCGGCGCAACTCGCTGACGCTGCGGCGCGGGCTGCGGAGTGGAATGTTCGCATCAATCTCCCGTTGCTCGAGAGCGAAGCGGATCGCCGAATGGTGGTCGATGAGATCGCGCCCGCGCTTGAGACGGCGGCGAGCCTCGCGCAGCGCATCGAGGCGCACTGCAGGCACAGTCGTTGATCCGCACAGTATCACGTAGCCGGACTGCTGCGCAGCTACGGTCCCGCGCCAATGGCGCGCCGTTGCGAGTTCGCACGAGATGCATCGGCGCATAAAACAGGCCGGGTCGGGCTCCGTCGGAGCAAAGAGCCGAACCCAGCCAAGTGGTGTTCACCGCGTTGTTCTTGACAACACTCTAGTGCCAAAAGCGGAACCACGCCACGGAATTTTACAAAGTTTGGTTTTGATCGTCGGGCGCGCCGGACGATTCTCACCGATGCGGTTGATCGTCTTCATGCGCCGGCGAGGAAGACGACTCACCGAACGGCGGCGGCTACGAGGTGCGCTGATGCGAAGCGGCGCATGAGTTGACCGACATCAGATCGGCCGATCACCGCATTGCCTCGGCGTTCGACTTGAGATGCGGCGGCGAGACTTCCGAGATATGCCGCCTGTGACAGCGACGCCCCTGCCGCCGTCGCGAGTGTGGCCACGGCGAGCAGCGAATCGCCGCAGCCCAGTTCATCAACGACATGGCGCGCCATCGCCGGAACGTGATCGCTCCGCAGCCGTGATGTCCATGCCTCCGCCTGCCGCGATCCCTGAGTCTGCTCGAACGCGATCAGTCCTTCATCGCCCAGTGTGACGATCGCGCTCTTGATGTTCTGTTGCGCGAGGAGTCGCCACACGATGCTGCTGAGGCTCTCGCCGAAGTCGCGCATCCCTTCGCGCAGTTCCGTCTCGTTGGGGCACACGAAGTCCATCTCGCGCATCGCCGTCAGGTTCGCGCGATGTCCGCTCACATCGCCGGTCAGCACGGGGACGGCGGGCCTGAGCGATTGACAGAGCGTCTCAACAAGCGACGGTGTGAGCAATCCGCCGCCGTAGTCGCAGATGATGGCGGCGTCGGCGCTGTGCGCCACATCGCGCGCCTGTTTGGTGAGTTGATCGCGCGCTTGTCCGTCCAGCGTGATCGGTTGCGTTAAGTCGATCTTGATCACCTTGTCTCGCCCGACAAGATAGCGCTGTTTTTCGAGTAGTGGCGTGCCCATCGGGATGGCGAGCACGTCAATGTCCATGCTCCGGAGCCGCTCGATCATGGTGACATGCCCGGGGTCATCCGCCGCCGCCGTCACGATCGTCGCGCGGGCGCCCATCGCGGTGATGTGCTTGGCGATGATCGCGGCGCCGCCGTCGTAGTACACCCGTTGAATCGGGCGCAGCGTCATCATCGCCGCCTCGCTCGCGATCTCCGGCCGATCGCAGTGAATGTACGTGTCGCGGATCAGCTCGCCGATCACGACGATGTGCCGACCGATACATGCGTCGAGGATCTCGTCGAGGCGACTGCAGCGCAGGTCGTCGCGCGCGGTCAGTTCGTTGATGCGCAGGCTTGCCGGGTCGTCCACGCCGATCTCGTCGGTCATGCCGGCAATCAGCGCCGTTGAACTGAACACGATGTCGCCCGAACTGAAGACGACCCGCCCGCCGTTCGATTCCACCACATCCCGTTCCGCGGCGAAGCGAGGATCGCGGTTGTGCTCGTACTCCCGCCCCTTGATGTATGCGTCGGGCTTGACCTCCGTGAGCAGAGCGACGGCAGTGGGGCGGGCGTCGATGTAGACCCAGTCAACACAATCGAGGGCAGCAAGGTTCTCGGCGCGCAGCTCCTGTGGAATCAGCGGCCGACCATCGCCCTTGTTCACGGCGGTGTCGCCCGTGATGCTCACAAGCAGAATGTCGCCGAGCTGCGATGCGTACTGCAGATGCCGGATGTGTCCGGGATGCACGAGATCAAAGCAGCCGTGACATTGCACGATCGTCCTGCCCGCAGCCTTGGCCTCGGTGATTCGGTCGAGGAGTTGCCCGTGAGGGAGGATCTTGCGGGATTGTGCGGGCGGATCGGTCAAGACGCATCTCCGAGCCTGTTGTCGCCGGTATTGTAACGGCGTGCCGTCGAACCACCATGTTCTCCTTGCCGGTCGCCTCGCTTGACATGAACACACCGCTGGTCAGCTTCGTTCTCCCCACACGCAATCGGCACCAGAGCCTGCTGCACACCGTCCTGTCGATCGGCTCGCTTGCCGGTCATGTCGGCGAGGTTCTGGTTGTGGACAATGCGTCGGACCCGCCCGTGCGCCTGCCCAAACGCCTGCTCAACGGCTGGGCGCTTCAGGTGATTCGCCTGGAGGAGAATCGCGGGGCAGCGGCGAGGAACGCAGCAGTCGAGCAGGCACGCGCGGAATGGGTCTGCATGCTCGATGACGACTCCTATCCCGTGCACAGCGGGTACGTCGATGCGATCGGCGATGCGGATGCCGAGACTGCCGCGATCGCGGGCGAGATTCTGCTGCCCGACGGCACACACGAGGCGGGCGGGCTGCCCGAGGTCTTCGTCGGCTGCGGGGCGCTGATTCGCCGGAAAGCGATGCTCGATGTCGGCGGCTACGACCCAACATTCGAGTACTACGTCGAGGAGTACGACCTCGCAGCGCGACTGCTCCTCGTCGGTCGGCGAATCGCGTGGGACCGGCGCTTGTGCGTTCAGCACGAGAAGATCGCTGCTGGCCGCGACTTCGGCGACATCGTGCGCCGCTTGATCCGCAACAACGGCTGGGTATTGCAGCGCTACGCGCCGGATGATGTGCGCGATGAACTGATGCAGCGGATGATCGAGCGCTACCGTGCGATCGCGCGCAAGGAGAATGCCGAGGCCGGTGCTGAGGAGGGCATCGTCGAGCTTGCCGCGACGGTCGAGGATCAGCCTCTCCGTTCGATGCCGCGGGACTTGCACGATCGGTTTGTGGGCATCGCCGCGGTTCGTGAGTACTTGCCCGGCGAGCTGCGCCGCCTCGGTGTGCGATCCGTCCGCCTCGTGTCAGCAGGCAAGTCATCGGAGATCGTCGAGCAGGTCTTGGGAGAGTCGAATGTGGCGGTGCGTCCGGATGAGAGCGCCGATGCGGATGTCATCGCGACGCTTTCACCCGGGCCGATCTTTGACGCGTTGAAGGCGTGTGAATCATCAGGCCGGGTGGTTCTCCCGCCGTGGCCGGTTGCGCCGGTCGAGGTGCTGGCCTGCTGATAGACTGGCGAGAGACGCGAGTGCATGACATGGCGAAGTACGATCGTTTGTATGACTACTTGCTTGGCGAATCGCTGAAGTGTCGTCGGCCGGCGGTCGCGCGTTTCAACCATCCCTGGCTTGCACCCATGCCGCTCACCGAGCAGGGCGAAGCGTTCATTCACGCACGGGCGGGCGATTCAGCAGTCGGCGGGCGCTACCAGGATGTCTTCAACAGCGGCGACTACTCGCTGGGCATGTTCCATCACGACGCATCCGAAGCTGCGATCGAGCTGCTTAACCACCCCGCCTTTCTCGATGCAGCGGCGGGCAGTCTCGTCAACTTCCTCGACTGCATGCGCCCCGACGGGCTGATCCATCGCATCGAGCTGTGCCACAAGGCGCACGAGAACGAGCCTGCCAAGCCCGTCATGGCGCAGTTCGCGCTCCGCATCGCCCGCACGCTCGGCGATGAATCTCAATCGTGGCTGCGCGAACACGATATCTACGACCGACTCGCTACCGCCATCCGTTTCACCGAGACGCACTACGGTGGGATGCACAGCCTCATCCTCGCCCACTCCGCACTGCAAACCGGATTCGACAATGACCTGCTCACCGTCGGCATCGCGGATCGGCAGGTTGAAGACCCGGGCGCATCCGCCTTCATGGTGCTCGAATACCAGGCGATGGCGCTGCTCGCGGAGTTGCTCGACAAGCCCAACGATGCGGAACGATACCGCGCCTCGGCTGATCGGCTCGCTGACCTGATGAACGAGCTGATGTGGTATGAAGACGATCGCGGCGGGTACTACGTCGCGCTACAGTGGAAGGGCGGCTGCGCGCACTTGGGCGATGAGGTCATCGGCGAGACGTTGGCCGGGCGATTCGAGCCGATGCACACGTGGGTGTCCTTTCTACCGATGTATGCGGGCGTTCCCGATGCGGGCCGGGCTGAAACGATGTGTCGGATGTTGCTTGATGACACGCGGTATTGGGGGCCGACCGGTGTTCGGACGGTCGCAGCGGATAACCGCTACTTTTCGCAAGCGCCGCGTGCGCTGATTTACGATCACAAAGCCGCAGCGCGCACGCCCGTGTCGAACTGGGCCGGTCCGGTGTGGGTTCTCTCCAACTACTACGTCGCGTCGGCGCTGGCGCGTTACGGAAGGGCCGAACGTGCGGCGGATCTTGCTCGCTTGACTGCGGATGTGCTCATGCGCAGCCTCGACACGCGAGGCAGCCTGTTCGAGTGCTACAACGACGCTGGTGACGGGCTTTGGCCGGCCGACGGCGGGTTTGTGTCGTGGAACGTCCTGGCGCTGACGATGCTGCGCGAGTTCTGCCCTGACGAGACGGCGCACTGGCAACCGATGGTCCAGTAGTGCGACAGAGAGCGACGCCTCCTATGCCGCAGCGCCGGACTGCATGAGCAGGTAGCCGATCGTCAGGAAAACGGCATCGACGATCGCGTGCGAGACCCACGCACCGGCGAGGCTCTTTTGCCTGTGATACTGCCAGCACCAGATCAGTCCGCCCAGGCCGACGCCCGTTCCGAACATCGCGGTGGACCACGCGGGGAAGTAGACGCTCAAGACGACGTAGTGGTGCGCCGCGAACGCGAGGCTCCCGAGCACATACGCCGCCGCGATGGGGACGACTCGACTGAGCTGGCCGAACACGAACCACCGCCAGAAGTACTCTTCGATGAGCGAGTGGATGACAGCCAGGAAGACCGCGAACGGGATGTAGTACGCGACGAGGTTGTACTTCTGCATCTGGTCGACGATCTCATCCTTGTGCGCCAAGACGTGTTTGCCGAGCGGCGTGAAGAAGTACCCCACGCAAAGCAGCCCGCCGATGAGACTGCCGGTGAGCAGGCCGAGCGGGACCGCGCGCCAGTGTCGCCGATCGAAGACGCCCCGCAGAGGAATGCGCTGCTTCTGAATGACCACCACCGCGATGATCGGCCAAATCAGCGTGAAGCCCTTCGTCAAGCTGTAGATCACCTTCGCGATTGGCGAGTCAGCCAGGAAGATGAAGTACACGAACGACGCGAGGAACGGCAACACCATCGCCGGGATGACGCACAACGTGATGAGCTTACGACTGGTCACATACGTGCCCCTTTCTCGCACCATCGTACGGCAGATGATGCTGCATGTTGAGCCGAGCGCCGAAGAGGGACGCGATCGGTCACTCGCATTCGACGAGTGTGTGCAGCAGCGCACTGTAGAGCGGGCGGACATCCACCGATCGGCCGAGCAACCACTCCATCGGCGTGGACCATCCGACCATGTCCACGTGGTCGCAGCGCCAGATCGTCAGGCTCTCACCCCATTCGGCGGACCGCACGGAGACTAGCCCGTCGTTCGGCCCTTCCGCCGCCTCGATGATGCGATGCGGCGGGCGGAGAATCCACTCCATCTCACGGCGAGGTTTGTCGCCTGCCACGGAGAAGTACCGAACACCGGGCGCGTCTGGTGTTTGCTCATTGAACCGGGCGCAAGCGTCGTAGTTCAGTTCGAAAACCGCGCGGTGGTCCAGGCGCAGCAGCCCGAGCAGCCGCAGCACGCCCATGCGTCGGCCGAGCGACACGCCGGTGTTGGCGAAGGCGGAGCCGTGGTGCGGTGTGCTGAGCGTGGTGAGTGAAATGACCTGCGACGCCATATCCAGATGCGTGATCATCCGCCGAGCGTCGAAGCCGCCGAGGCTGTGCGCGATGATGTGGACCGGTTCGTCGCCGAGGTTCGCCCTGATCTGTTTCTTGAGTGTCTCCGCCCGGCGTTCGATCGAGCCTGTCGGGTGGACGCCCGTCTGCAGCACACGATTGCCCGCTCGCTGAAGGTGCTGCGGGATGCGGCGGAAGTACGACGCGAGCGTGATGCCTGCGATTCGGATCTTGGCGAAGCCGAGCAGGCCGTGCGCCAGGACGATCGGTGCTCTGAGCGTCGGCGTCTCAAGTGGCGGGCCGGTCGTCATCCTCAGCCTCGTGTGCGGCCTCGGTTCAGCGGTCGAGCATCGCCTGGGCCACCGATGGATCCTGCGCCAGGATACGCGTTTGCAGGAGTACCAGCGCCGTTTCGAGTTGCGGATCAAGCCCTTCGGTGAGCAGTCGCGTTGGGTCGGGCGGCAGTTCCGGCTCCTGCTGTTCGAGCGAGAGTTCCTCATCGGCGCCCTCGGCCGCCTCCTGCAGCGTCTCATCTTCGTCGAGCGGAAGCAGATCCGCATCTTGGCGAAGCTCCAGGGCCGTGATGAGCTGATCCGACGTCATCGGCACCTTGATGTCAGGCTCAACGCCCCACGTCGTATCGCCGTCGTGGCGGTGGATCAGTCTGCCCCTCGGCAGGCGGTACTGCTGCATCGTGAGCTTGAGCGCCGCCCTGCCGCCCCGAAGCGACATGACCTGCTGCACGCTGCCTTTGCCGTAGGATCGTTCGCCGACGATCAGTGCGCGGTTGTGATCCTGCAAGCAGCCGGCCACGATCTCGCTCGCCGATGCGGATCCCTCGTTGATCAGGACGACCGTCGGGATACTGCCCAGCGACGCGCGATGGGGACTGGCATCCGCGTGCCATGTCATCCGGCCGGATTTGTCCTCCGTGCTCACGAGCAGGCCTGACGCCACGAAGCGGTTGCTGATTCGAGTCGCAGCCGACAGCAGTCCACCGGGATTGAATCGCAGATCCAGTATCAAGCCTGACAATCCCTGCGCACGCATCGTCGCCACAGCCCGATCCAGCTCATCAACCGTATCGTCGGTGAAGCTCGTCAAGCGGATGTAGCCGATGTGGTTCAACGGATCGACGAAGTAATCCCAGTCGGTCTCGCCCTTGCCGGTGCGCTTCCAGCCCTTGACGGAGTAGAGCGGGATGATGTCGCGCGCGATGGTGAGCGGGATCAGCTCATCGGAGCCTTCGCGCTCAACGGTGAGTGTGACCTGTGTCCCCCGCTCGCCCGTGATGCGCTCGACCGCTTGTGTCAGTGAGATGCCTACGGTGGATTCGCCGTCGATCATGCGGATCAAGTCGCCTCGCTTCACGCCGGCGCGTTGTGCGGGCGTTCCTTCGATGGGCGTGACCACCTTCAGTTGCCTGGCGGTGTCAAGCTGGATCTGGATGCCGACGCCGACAAACTCACCGGTCATCGATCGGTTGAAGAAGGCCATCTCGTCGGGCCAGATGACCGTCGAGTATGTGTCCAGGCGCGACATCACGCCGTTGCCGAATTCGCGGTAGATCACTTCCTTGGGGAGTGCAACGGTGTCGCGGTTCTCCTCAACGAGCGCTCGAACCGTCTTGCGGAATTGGTAGCCCGACAGCTTTGGATCGCCGCGCAACTGCTCGATGTGGGCGTCGATGAACCGCAGCAATCTCGTCCGGTCGGTCTCGTTGCGCAGGCCCGGGAACGCCTCGTCGAGGTCGGCTGTGGTAAGCAGCGTCTTGACCGCCTCGAAGCCGCCGAGCGCCAGTTCGCCATAGCGGATGTGGTCGATGTGAGCCTGCTCCGCCGCGTCGGCCGCGTCGAAGAGCATCCGCTCGGTGATCTCCTGGACCTTGTCGCTCCAGCTCTCGCCGCCGGCGTTGTACTCCGGGAGCGGATCCTCGTCGTTCTTGAGCGCGAACTCGTTTCGCAAATCGTGCAGGCGTTGCGGAGCATAGAAGGACACCAGCGCGACGCGCTCAGCGATCCGGAGCAGATCCTCATGGTAGGACCGCTCCGTTTCGTACAGCAGATCCAGCCGTCTGAACCAGTCCAGCGCTTCGAGGACCCTGCCCTCCGCCTCCGCTTCTCGAGCGTTGGCTGCTGCCTGCTGGATCAGATTCGCCACGTCGGGTTTCTCACGCACTGCCGCGTCGTCCCCGGAGAGATCCTGCAACTCGATTGCCGCCCGCAATGCCTCGCGCAGGTCATCTTCCCCGATGGCTGTGGCCAACTCGGCGAGCGCGGTGTCATAGCTCTCCTGCCTGACGAGTTCCGCTGCTTCGGAGTGGTCGATCCAGCGCGCGACGCTCGTGTGAAGTCGGCGGACGCCGAGGTGATCGTGCTCGTCGGGGATCTGGCGCAACAGCGAGAACGTCCGGGTTGAGTCCTGGTGCTCCTCCGCCGCTTGCCAGACTTGCTCTGCCCAGTCCACGACGGTGATCGCATCGTCGCCTCGCACAGCGAAGGGCAGCGCCGTCACGGCAGCCAGCGCCGCGATCAGCAGCGGTCGTCGCTTCATTCCGCGGACTCGGTCAGCACACTGAGTCGGACGATACGAAAGAAGGTCCCGGATTCTCATACGTCACACGCCTCACTTCATTCCCGTGGATGGCAGCCTCGCAACTCCGTGGACTGCTCCCAGGGGCATCGGCAGGTCGGCCGATCAATTTCACAGACAGATTCTACGGCACCGGCATTCCCAAAACTCGCGAAAAGCGAGCGACCTGGCATACATGGTCCTACCGCCCGCTCAGCGACGGGTCGCAGTCTCTTCGGACGCGCAAAGTCCGAACCAGACGTACCGCCCGCGTATACTGGCCACATGACACAAAGCATCCCATCGGCGTGCGCGGTGCTCGCCGCCCCCTGGTTCAGCTTGGCCCAACAAGGCCAGCCTGCAACGCCGAGCGGGCTTCTCGGGCCGGTCGGGGCGATGGTGCTGCTCGTCGTGCTCCTGCTCATGCTGTGCGTTGTCGTGCTCACGCTCAGCAGGTTCTGGCGACATCGGCTGACCGATCACCGCCGGATGGATGCGGATCGGGTCGCGTCGGTCGATCCCTGGGCTGAGGCGGGACGGCGATGCGATCCGGATGCGGGTGACGCCTCGGATGACGATGATGACGATGATGACGATCAGACCGACGATGAGTACGGTGGTCGCTTCGATGAGGAGCAGTGGTGACCGGGCAACGCCCCATCGCGATCGTGACGGGCGGCGCCAGTCGCATCGGGCGAGCGCTGTGCGAGTCGCTCGTCGCGGTCGGCCACGACATCATCTTCACGTATCACACCGCGGAAGACCAAGCTGACCAACTCGCACACGAATTGCAGCTCGCCGGGGCGCGAGCCGAAGCCCATCGTCTGGACCTTGCTGATCTGGACGCTGTCGTGGAATGGTCGCACGCGCTGCCGCGCGTTCTCAGCCGGCTCGACGTTTTGGTGCATAACGCTGCACTGTATGGCCCAACACCCGTGGATACGCTCACGCCCGAGACGGTCCGCACGTTCCATGACATCAACGCCGCCGCACCGCTTGTGATGACAGCAGCGCTCGCTGATCTGCTGCGCGAATCAAGCGGTTGCGTCGTTGCGATGACTGATATTCACGCAATCGGCCTACCGCGATCGGGGTACGCCGCGTACGCCATGTCGAAGGCAGCGCTCGCTGAGATGGTGCGAAGTCTCGCCCGTGAGTTAGCGCCGGATGTGCGAGTCAACGGGATCGCGCCGGGTATCGTCACGTCGCCGATCGCTGGCGCGGAGCTGGATGATCGCGCGCGCGAGGCATACCTGAAGCGCGTCCCGCTCGGCCGAATCGGCACGGAGGATGACGTGGTGCGAACCGCGTTGTGGCTCATCACCGACGCGCCGTATGTCACCGGCCAGATCATCCGCATCGACGGCGGCCGATCGCTGCTGTGACACGAACACCTCGACGACATCGCCTCGGCGCGGCGTCGCTGGCGTCTCGACACACCCCTGAAACAGGGGGGTTTGTGGGGGTGTCGTGCCATTGGCGTGCGCACGGATTCCCGGAAAACGTGTTATCGGACTAGAGTTTTGGGCGAGTTTCGGCCGGTTTCGGTTCGTTTCGGCGCGTTTTCGATCGGTTTTGGCTCGTTTTGGGTCGGTTTTGAGCGACATTTTGAGGCTCGCTCGGGATCGCGCGCGCATCGGCGAGGATGTGCGGCGACGAGCCGCGATGCCGGTGCTGGCGCGCATGGTGTGGGCGGTGGGGGCAGGCCATCTTGCATGGCGGCGTACTCCTTTGCGTAAAGGACCGGGTGCGGTTGACTGCACCCAAGGTACGCCGCCTTCTCAATTTGCTCATTCACAGGCAGATTCCGCGCGGGACCGACTCGACACCGTGCCTTCCTCATGCCTTTACATCTGCAGCAGTGCCGATTCTGTCACAGGATGTTCACGCGTTTTGCGCGGTCTCTTGGTACCCTCACGCCTGAAAGTGACTCAACGATGACCGATCCAGCTCTATACACACGCGATGAGCAGATTCAGGACATCTCTGCGCAACGTCCCCACCTCGTCATTTTGGGTGCTGGAGCGAGCGTCGCCTCATGCCCAGAAGGTGACAACAACGGTCGCACACTTCCGGTGATGCTTGACCTGGTCGATATCCTCGACTTGGCCGAACCGCTCGAGCAGGCGGGCTTCGCGTCGATTGGGCAGGATTTTGAGCATGTTTACGCGACCGTCGCGGCCAGCCACGAGCACTCTTCTTTATGCCACTTACTCGAGGAGCGCGTCGCGGAGTACTTCAGAGGACTGCAGCTTCCCGATGCGCCCACGATCTATGACCATCTGGTCCTGTCGCTGCGACCCAAGGACGCGATTGCTACGTTCAATTGGGATCCTTTTCTCTGGCAGGCGTGTCAACGACACCATGCATTTGCCCCACTGCCAAAGATCCTCTTCCTACACGGTTGCGCTATCGTGGGCTGGTGCGAAGCCGATAAGAAGCAAGGCCTTGTTGGGCAGAGATGTCGCGAATGCGGCGAACTGTATCGCCCAACTCGCCTCCTGTATCCGGTGGCGAACAAAGACTACACATCAGACCCGTACATATCGAGCCAATGGCGGTCGATTCGAGCTGGACTGGGTAGCGCCTTCCTATTGACGTTCTTCGGGTACGGCGCACCTGATTCAGATGCCGCGGCGGTCGATCTGATGAGCGCAGCGTGGGGGACACCTGACGCGCGCGTAATGGAAGAGATCGAGATCATCGACATTAAGACCGAAGATCAGCTCGTGACGACATGGACACGCTTCATTCACAGTCACCACTACACGATCGCGCACGAGTATTCTCAGTCGATTCTTGCGAACTACCCACGCAGGAGTGTGGAAGCGTACTGGCAGTCACTCATCGAAGCACGCTTTCGCGAAGAGAATCCAGTACCGCAGCTTGACTCGATTGATGCGCTACACGAGTGGTTCGCGCCACTGATCGATCGAGAGTGCGCTGCGGACGGCCATTGAGAAGTCATATCCCGGTCGAGAAGGTTGGACTATCGTTTCGCCCTTTGAATCTCAGACAACTTTATTCGTCGGCGAGAAGTCGGTGTCGCGCGCGTGCAGAATAGGGCGGATTCAATTCCGAAGCGCAGCAGGCGGGAAGCTGCGGGTACGCTGAGGTAGGCCACCACAATGATCCAGCTCACAACCAAGACAATCTCCGTTGCGATCGCGCTCGTGCTCGTACTTCTTCTGGGCATAGGCTCAGTCTGCCTCATCTTCGCTTTGAATAGGCCAGACAGCCGCAGCGAAGCGGATTCGGGTGTTCTGTGGGATGACATCCCGTTGGCTACGTCGTCGTCGGATGGCATGCTCGCATTGATACGAGTGACGAGGTACTGTGACTATTGGCATGGCGGCAATGTGAGCCCGATTCGAATCACAATTGGCCCAGATGGCTTCGTGCATGACGAACACGGCAATCGTCTGGATGTCGCGCTCTCCAACTGGAAAACCGCTTACATCCACGTCTTCCAGCGTGGGGAACGGCGCTTCGAATTCAGGACGGCGCCCAGTGTTACGTTCTCCGTCGATCCAACGTGGCCCGGCAGCGACACACTGGGTGATGTGCCGCGCTGGATCTACGAGGTCAGCGCACCGTCGCCGAGTACGTGGAGTTTTACGGTCCTGCGAATCAAGGATGAGGAGTAGGGCAGAACAAGGGGATGAGTACATCAAGTGGACAGGGAAAGGGGCAAAGTGGCAGAGGCAGAAGGGGAGGGAGCGAAGCGGGCGCGTGTCGCAGTTCTTGCGGTTTGCAGGCGCAGCACTCGCCGGTATGAATCCGGAGCGCGGCCACCGGCCGCGGCTTTATGTCAATCGAGAAACGCGTACGGCTGTGCCGACACGCCCGGACAAAACAATATGGGGATGTGCGACGTGCGGGTGGTTGGTTCCCGCAGGAACGAGTTCCCGCGGCTTTTGGGGTGCGGGCGCGTGTTGTAGTTCCGACGTACACCCTGCATCGTGCGGTCAGCGCTCCGCTGCGCGTCGCGGCTACACGCGGAACGGATATCACTGCGTTTCGTTGAGGGCGGTGTCGCCGGTACAGTCGGCGTCGAGCACGATGATCGTCTTTGGGCCGAGGCTTCGACGGACGGTTGGGAAGCTGAACGCTGCATCGCGCAGCTTGCGAGGATCATGCCTGGCATCCATCGGATCGTTGAGCGTGATCTTGGCGGACAGGCGATCGTCGGCCTGGCCCATTCGGATGACGCGCGGCATGGTGGGCCATTGCGTCGGCGCCATGCCCGTGATCTCGACGGGCTGATAGTCGGTGAGCTCCGACCACACGTACACCTCGCCCTGGGCGTCGAGCAGCTCCACTCGGCTGACGCGATGTGTGAAGGCGTCGAACTCCAGCCGGCGCTCGCTGAACGTGCCGGGCATGGTCACGCGCCAGACCGGCTGCACGGTGCTCGTCTCGACGCGCGGCTGGGCTGCATCTTCTTCAGGAAGCTCAATCAGGGCGAGCAGTTCGATCAGTTCGATCGGATGGAACGGCAGGCTGAGCGGTTGGCAGCAGGGCTGCCCGATGTTGGTGTGGTGGGCGACGTAGGCGGCGTCTTCTTCCTGGATGTCGATCCACCAGAAGCGGTCCGCGTTACATCCGAGCCACAGGCCGATGTTCCCGACCTTGCCGACATCCATGGCGATCCGTGCTGGGGCTTTGATCTGGTCTCCCCACGCCTGTCGCTCCGCCATCGGATAGCGGATGAACTGGAGGTGGCCTTCACCCTGTTCCTTGTGCCGTTTGCCATCCTCGTCAAGCCATTCGAGGACGACGACCGTTCGACACCAGATGCGATCGAGGTGCTGCACGCGCTCGTTGTGCAGGCGAGCGATCTGGGCGTACGGCGGGGCAGGCGGCGCGGGTTGCGCGGTGGTGCCCGTCTCGCGCGGCGCGCAGCCGACAACAAGCAGCACACCGGCCAGGAGCGAGCCGGCGATGAGCCGATGGCCGAGTCGCGCATTCATCGGTCAAAGCTCCCCGCTCAGGATCTCGCTGAGCTGATCGGTCACGCCGCGTATCGCATCGGCATCGAGTTCCGGGTTGACGAAGCGGTCGGCCGGCTCGGTGGATGGCACACCCTTGGGCCGGACAAGCCAGTGCTCGACGCCATCGGTCCGTTCGCTTCGCTCGAAACGCAGCAGCTTCTTGCGGATGAGCATGAGTCCCAGGACAAAGCGAAAGGCGATGCGCTGCGGTTGATCTTCATCGGCGAGCCGTTCGAACAGCCCGAGCAGGACATCATCATCGACGAACGGCCTCCTCCGCGCATCGGCGTCAGGCACGCAGGCCCGCCAATAGCTGAAGAGCTTTGCCGGGCGCTGTCCTGTTTCCCACGCATCGAGGCTGTAGTCGATCCGGTCGAGTCCGTCATCATCGCTTCGCTCGACCAGCGCCGCGATGTAGGGGTCGCCTGGGGCGAGCTTTTTGCCGGTGGCGGCGCATCGGCCGCTGAACCTGGCGATGTCGTATTGCGGGGTCAGGCGTGACATTGCGGGCATTGTATCGGGCACGGGCGAGCGTGGGCGGGCTGCGCTACCACGCCTCGAACAGGCGCTGCGTCGTCCCGTGCGGGCCGATCGACGCCTGGGCCATTGCGCCGCATTTCGGGCATCGGCCGACATAGGCGGTGCCGGCGCTGTTGCGGTAGATTCGGCCGTACGTGTCGCAGCAATGGAACCAGATCGACAGCCAGGGGGTGCCCTTCGGTCCTTGCTCAGGGGCAGGGTCGGCGCGATCGGCAGCGGCGTCTCGAAGCGCGGCGATGTCCACGATGTCCTGCTTATCGGCCATGAATCAGGTATCGGCTGCCCTCGCTGCCCATCATCAATCGACGTATGGGAATGTGTGGCAATAAACCCCGGCCCGGCATCGTTGTGCTCGATGACAAACCAACGCACCACCGCCGGCCGGACCGGCGCGACATGCAGTATGAAAGGAACCAACCATGCCACGTACGCTACCGCTCATCGCCGCAGCAGCAGGTTGTCTGGCGATCGCATCCAGCCTGACGGCGCAGCAGGCCCCCGCCCGGGAGCGGCCGGCCCCGCGCAACCCGCAGGCGGCGCAGCCGGATCAGGCTGAGCAGCCCCAATGGCGACGGGATTTCCAAGCGCTCCCACCCGAGGCGCAGCGCGTCGTCCGTGAGTACCTCCGTCAACACCGGGCAGCGCTGCAAGATCAGCCGCAGCAAAGAGGTCAGGCGCGTCAGGCGCAACGACCGAACCGTCCGCAAGGTGACCGTCCCGCCCAGGCGCAGCGGAATGCCCGGCCGAACCAGCAGCAGCAGCGTCTAAGCAGGGCCGATCGTCCCAATCAGCCACAGCGGAATGCCGGGCCGAATCGCCGTGACTGGCAGGCCTTGCGCGACAATCCGCAGTTCCGTCAGAAGCTTCGCCAGTGGCACGCCCGCCGCATGCAACAGTTCGACCACCCACAGATGCAGCGCCCCCGCGGCGACCGCCAGCCGCGAATGCAACGGCCCGGACAGCAAGGGCAGCGCTTCGATCGGATGCAGGGCCAACGCTTCGATCGCATGCAAGGCCAGCGCTGCGAGCGGATGCACGGGCAACGTTTCGACCGTATGCAAGGGCAGCGCTTCGATCGCATGCAAGGCCAGCGCTGCGAGCGGATGCACGGCCAGCGTTTCGAGCGGATGCACGGCCAGCGTTTCGACCGTATGCAAGGGCAGCGCTTCGATCGCATGCAAGGCCAGCGTTTCGATCGTATGCAAGGGCAACGTTTCGACCGTATGCAAGGCCAGCGCTTCGAGCGGATGCAGCCACCGCAGCGTGGTCAGCGTCCCGGTCAGATGCGTCGAGGGTTCGATGGACCGCGTGACCGCCCGATGCCGCAGCGGAACCTGTGGTAGTCAGGTAGCGAGAACACACCAGTGTTGCAGCACGGCCCGCTCGCGCGAGGCCGTGCTGTTGTTTTTGGATTCGGCGGCTCCGAGGTGGTCACACCGCCCCTCTGATGCGAGTTGCGCCAAGCCCGATTCCAGCCCCACGTGGCAACGTGGGGTTTATCCCGCCTGCGCGGAGTGCGCGTGCAGCGGGCGAAACCGAGAGAGAGGTTGCGGTGCTCTGTTGATGCTGTGCGGTGCGGGGGGGACCCGGCCAGGATGGCTGGATTCCACGGGGTGTGGCGCGGCTGGTGTGCGGGGGATCCCCCGGGCCAATGCAAGGAATTGCGCCCTTGCGTTATCTCCTTGCGCCACAGGGAGTTTGCGTCCATACTGCTGTTACCC
>JAGLTS010000035.1 GCA_023135165.1 Phycisphaerales bacterium
TACAGAGCATGTCGGATACCGTTTTCCACTCGACCGATGGGCATGTCGCTCTGCCTTGCACGGCGGAGTTCGTCACATTGCCAAATGGTCTTTGAGCCACCCGCATGTCTACTTTGTACCGCCCAAACGTCCAACTGGCCAGCGAAAACTGCCACGGCGCAAGAAAACCGCCCGGCTGTCTGGAGGCGAGCGGTCGATGTTGCCGGCGTCTTGAGGCTTCCCGAGGAGCATCGCCACTCCGGGGAGAGTCTCGCGGGGTTACCAGCCGCATGGCCTTCAATCTGTTGAAACGGGGGGCCGCATCCACGCGCGGCAACGAAGGCAAACGCCTAAAGGCCGGCTGGGACCGCGATGACCCGCTCACGCTGCCCATAGGATGACTCTGCGATTGCACTGACTGCACCGTCGCCACGGTTCTTTGCCGCCGCTGTTCTTGCTACACTGGCCCCTTCTGATGATGTTCACCCTGGGAGATGGACCTCGATGAGAGACCGCCGAGTTCAGACCAGATCGACCCCTGCGTGCCTTGTCCGTTTCGTCATGATGGCCGGCCTTGTCGCCGGCGTAACCGGGCTGACCGCGTGCGAGGATCAGGATGCAGCGGACCGTGTCGCCGCATCGGAAGCGATCCAGACATCGTGCGCGGTTCTTGAGCGCGTGCATCACGAAGGCATCGCCCCCGCCCGTGCGGAATGGAGCCAGGAAGCGTACGAGGAGGCGATCCGCGTACTGCAAGCCAAGGCGCGAGTCGGCCTGGACGATCAACAGTGCGCCGCCAGCGCGCTGCTCGCCCGTTCCTATGCCGGGCTGGCGGGCATTCGCTCCTCTGAGATCCTTGACATGGAGCGACAGGTGCTCAACCTCGCGGAGCGCATCCGGGTGGTGGTCGATGCAATGCACCGCCTGCACGGCGGCGCCGATGTGCTCGTCGAGTACGACCCCGCTGAGGAGCGAGAGGATCTCGATGACCAGCGATCCAAAGTCAACACGCGACTGGCCTCGTTGCGCAAGGAGCAGCGGCAACTCGACGCACGTCTCTCGCAACTGCAGGACAAGGCATCGCAGGCCAGATCCCGGTACGAGGCGCTTCGTCTCAAGGCCGATTCCCTCAGCGACGAGGCGAAGGCAGCCTACGGGGCTGAGCGGCGCTATGAGTTGGTCGCCCAATCCCGCGAGGTTCGCAGGCAGGCGGCGGAGCACCAGCGCGATCTGTCCGAGACCCTCGCGCTCATCGATGCGCGCCAGCCGGAGTTGGAGCGGACGCAGCACCTGATCGATCAGGATGAACGATATCTGGAGACCCTCAAGGATGCTGAGGATCTCATCGCCGTTCGTGAGCGGGGGCGGCGTGAGGAAGCCGATGCCCGGCGGGCCACCGCTGCGGAACTCGGCGAAGAGGTCTCTTCGCTCTACGTGCAGCTTTCGCAAATCGTCGAGCAGGGGCTTGGCGATGCATACCTGGAAGCGCTTTCCCAGACCGATGAGGCGGTCCAATCATCCAGGACGGCCCTGCAGAAAGCGTCACGCGATGGCAAAGCGTCGGCTGGCACCGCAGTGGCCCGATACCACCAGATGCAGGGCGCACTGCTTTGGCAGCAGGCACGCGGGATCAGCACCCACATCGCTGCGCTTGAGATGATGCAGAGCACGCCCGGACTGCCCAAGCAACAAGCCGCCGCCGCCAACCTCGTCCCCATGCAGTCCCTGCGGGATGAACTGCTCGACCGCGCTACATCCGCGTTCAGCGACGCGATCGACGTGCTGGATCACCTCGGCTCGCGCGATGTCGATCCGCGGACGCTCGCGAACCTCACCGGGCAGCTTTGGCAGGTGCGCTCCATCACATCCGGCGGCGAGTTCTCAGCCGATCAGCCGGTTGAGGCGCTCCCCGACGAGGTGTACCCCGAGGAGACCGACGCTCAGGACGACTTGGCGCAGCAGACAGACACATCGCCGCTCGACACCGTGTTTGAGCTGCACCGATGCGTCGAGGATGGTGACTACGACGCCATGAGCCGTCTGCTCTACGCGGACTCCGCCGAAGCCCAGCGGATGGTTGATGCGTCGGTGATGGTGCTCAAGAGCGAGAATCGACTGAACTGTGCGTGCCGCGGTGCGTTTGGAATGACCCTCGAAGAGTGCGTCGTGCAATATTTCCGCGAGCAGGCCGAGCAAGCTGGGCTTGGTGAGGAGATGGTGGAGCAGATGATGTCTCAAGCGCCCGGCACCGGCATGGGCGCACTGGACATGTCCATGGTGCCTGCGGGCGAATTGACCGAAGCGGATTTCGACGTGCAAATCACGGGTGATCAGGCGACAGTCACGTATCTGCCGACTGACGTTCCGATCTCAATGATCTTTGTGAACGGACAGTGGTTTGTGCACCAGGATCTGACCGCAGCCGGTGCAGGCGGCATGATGCTGAACGCAGACACGTTGAGCGAGACTGCAGCGATGCTCTCGCGTGTCGCCGACCGCGTGCAGGATGGCGAGGTGACGACGGTCGAGGAACTGCTCACGGCCCTGTCCGGCCTGTAGACGCCCCGCAGCGGTCCCCTTTTTCCCCTCTCGGCGATACGGACACGATCTTCTCCGCGTGATCGTCTCGTTCAGACCCGCGCTGGGTGGCGCGATGCATGCCTGTGTCAGGTTCGGTTCGTTCCGAGTCGTCGCGGTTCGATCGCATTGGCCAGACGGGCCTTCGTCTGCCCCACCCGCCCACGCACAGCATACGGATGTGAGGTCCGCACCCGCTCTTCCCAGCGGCGCAGCCCAAGCTGTGCGCATCGAACCGAACAAATATCGGACAAACCGCTTGCTTCATCCCGCAGCCGGACTAGAATAAACACCGAACAGACTGGTCGGCACGACGCTGGACACCCACGCTGACAGGGAGGTGAGTCTGATGATGAGTTGCAATCGAATCGCTCGGCTCTTCGCCGACCATCGTTACGAACGGCTGCTTGAGGAGGTGCTCGCCAACGGGCGCGAGCCGGGGCTGGCCATCAGGCTTCGCCTCGCCGATGCGGCGGGTCTGTCGGCGGCAGCGGTGGGTTTCGCGCTGCAACGTGCCTGCGAGCTGCACGATGCGCCCGGGCCGCTCGTCACGCGCCTTGCCGATGCGCTGCTCGATCTCCAGCACGATGACGGTCTGTTCGGCACGTCGATTGCCACCGCCGCAGCGATTGCCGGGCTGCTCTCACTTCTGGATCAGGTATCGCCCGCGGCTCGGGTCGACTTGGCGTGGGCTGCGATGGTTGGCATTGAGGCGCTTGCGGAGCGGCAGGAGGAGAACGCGCTGATCGATGGTGATCCCGTGACGAGCGCCTTTGTCGCTTGGCAACTCGGACATCGATCCGATTTTGTCGCGAGGATTCGCTACGGAGAGTTCGTCGAAGCGCTGATGCAGGCGGGCGTGTGTGCTGAGGAGCCGGCGGCGGCGCTCACCGGCATGGCGCGCGTTGCGCTAACAACCGCAGCGTGATGCTTGGCGTGGCCTGTGTGGTTGTATCGTTCGCTGCGCCGCAGTCTTGTGTGACATGGAGCCTCTTGAATGCGTTTGCGTGGAGCGGCGCGGGGTTGGCGGGAATAGGAAAGAAGGGAAAAAAGCGGAACTCGCAGGCATCCTAGTAGCACGCGCTCCCGTATCGGCGAGCAGAACTCTCTTAACGACTTGCCGAGTCGACCGCGCGCCGGATCATCGAGGAGAGCGAGAGTTGGTTGCGGGTCGGCGGCGTGCAGGTCATGTGTCTGTCGATCAGGCGGCGGTGTGCCGCGTCGTCGTTCTTCTGCGTCCTTCTCTGATGGAAGAAGGTTGATATGAGCCTTCTGTGTTGCCCGATTCAGCGGGGGAGGCGAAAGGCGAAGACGCGTCGCACAAGAGGCGTTGGCTTCCGGTGACGGTGGTCAACCCAAGCCGTGCATCGGCTGACAAGCGTGTTTGGTGATCGTCCTACCTTCCTTCTGCCGCTTCCTAGCGATCACCTGACACGGACTGGAGGAGAGAGAGGGTGGAGGTCGGCGGCTTGCAGACGGAACTGGAGGAGGTTCCGCCTCGAAGACCGCTTCCTCTCGACGCGGGCCGTTCCCAAGGTACGGCCCGTGTCTTTCTATTCGGGGCTGTCGGCGCCGGCGCGCGGCGCATCGGCCGGCGTCGCACCGCCATCGGCGGATGCTCCCGGCTTGCCTCGCTCATGCTGTGCGTCATGGTCCAGCCTGGCTGTGAAGAGGGACATTTCTTTGTCCGCCAAGCCCCTGCGCGCGATCTTGATTGCCGTGACCCCGACAAAGGATGCCAGCACCATCGCGGCTGCGTATGCGACGCGCCCGCGGAAGTACACGAGCGACACGCCCAGAATGCAGAACACGCCCGAGATTCCGTACAGCACCAGCACGGCGCCCCGCACACCCAGCCCGGAGCGCTTCAACATGTGGTGTAGGTGTTGGTCGTCCGGTGACATGATCGGCTTGCCCGCCATCTTGCGGCGGACGATTGCCAGCGTCGTGTCGATCGCGGGCAAGGCGTAGACGATCAGCCCGGCAAGGACCAGGTGCGTGAAACCGCGCTCGCCCAGCATGAGGATGATCGAGATCGTGGCGAAGCCGAGCAGCAGCGACCCCCCATCCCCAAGGAAGATGTTCGCCGGTCTGAAGTTGTAAGGCAGGAAGCCAAGACACGCGCCCAGCAGCGCCAGCGACAAGATGATGCGCGCCGCGTCAAGCCCCTCGGGTCGTTGACCGGCCCCCATGAGCATGGTGTCGGCGACGTACAAACTGATGACGAGCAGCCCGACAGCGGTGATGCCCGTCACGCCCGTCAGGAGCCCATCGAGGCCGTCGATCAGATTCGATGCATTGCATGCGCCCAGGACGCAGACGGCGATGATCGCCGTGCCCGCCCAGTAGACAAGGTCGAGTTCGATAAAGGGGGAGCCGAAGAGGCTCATGTCGCCCGGTAGGGGTATGTGGTAGAGCAGCGTGGGATTACCGACAAACTCGCCGATGGGGCGCAGCAGGCCGCCAGCCACTTGAACGCCGACCTCTTCAATGGCGAGCGCCGCAGCGGCCAGAAGCTGCCCGCCGACCTTGATTCGCGGGCTGAGTCCCCAGACGTCATCCACGATGCCGGTGAGGAGGATCAGCGTGATGCCGAGCAGAATCGCAGTGGGAGGGTGCTGCACATAGTCGCTGTGGTACGGGAAGTGTGGGAGGTAGCACACGAGGATGCCCGCAGCTAGGCCGAGGTACACCGCCAGGCCGCCGAGGTACGCCACGGGCTGGCGGTGCGCCTTGCGGCTGTCCGGCCAGTCCACGATGCCGTACATCATCGCAAGTCGGCGTGCGATCGGAACGGTGACGAGGCAAACGACAAACGACACGACGAACACCGACAGGTAGTTGCCAAGCAGGGACGCCATCGTGAAGGCATGCTCGGACGACTCGGGCGATCCGCTGATTTGGTCCAGCGCCTGCTGCGCAGCCTGCAGCGCACGCCTCGCCGTCTCGACAGCCTCCGCCGTGTCCCCGGTGTGAAACTGGGCGACGAACAGTTGCGCCATCATGCTTGTCCCGCCTCACCTGTCTGTTGCATGTCGTCAGCGAGATCGCGGATCGTCTGCTCCAGCGCGTATCGGGGGTCGAAACAGCACCGGGCTCGGATGAGCGACAGATCAGGCTGCCGATCCTGCAAGTCCTCAAAACGCGGGCCGAATACCTCAGTATACGGAATGAGCCGTGTGCCGCTCGTACTGCCGAGCACGTCGATGACGATCCTGGCCAGTTCGTTGATTGAGATGCGTCGATCCGACCCGAGGTTGAAGACCGAGCCGTGACACGCGCGTGTGTCGAGCATGCGGGGCAGCACATCGGCGACATCCCGCACATCGCAGAAGCTGCGGGTCTGTGAGCCGTCCCCATGAATGAGGATGTCCTCGCCTGCGAGCGCGGCGCGGACGAAGCGAGGCAGCACCATGCCATACGTGCCGATCTGGCGCGGGCCGACCGTGTTGAAGAACCGCACGATGACGACCGGCAGTTGGTGCTGAGCGTGGTACGCCAGGGCGAGGTACTCGTCGATCGCCTTGGTGCACGCATATGACCATCGCGGGCACGTCGTCGGGCCGTAGAGCACATCGTCCTCTTCGCGGAACGGGAGTCGGGTTCCCTTGCCGTAGACCTCGCTGCTCGACGCGATCAGCGTTGTCGCCTCTCGCTCGCAGGCCCAGCGCAGCAGTCGGCTGGTCTGCTCGATGTTGGTTTCAATGGTCCGGATCGGCTGCTCAACGACGAGTCGCACGCCGACCGCCGCAGCTAGGTGATAGACCTGATCGACATCCTCGCCATCCAGTGCGCCGAGGCCGTCCGTGAGATCCGCCTCGATGAATCGGATCTGTTCGACGACGCCGGCGAGGTTACCGCGTCTACCGGTGCTCAGATCGTCGATGACGGTGACGCGGTGGCCGAGGGCGACGAGGCGTTCGCACAGGTGTGAGCCGATGAAGCCCGCCCCTCCGGTCACGAGGATGTTCTTGACGCTGTCGGATGGGCGCGGCACGGATATCCTCTCGCATCATCGTCGGTCGGCGGGCTGAGGCAACCCGACCTCTCGCCGGCTCTTGTTCCAGTCTACGCTTCCGTTCCTGAGCGGTGGTACGCATCCATCGCCTGGATGTTCTTGCGGTAGTACCCGCCGGCCGAACTTCGAACGCCGTTGATAATCACGCCGAGGAACTCGCTCTTGCAGTCGTCGAGTTGCTGCACGACGCGCGCGACCAGCCCCCGCTTGTCCCGCATGGCGCGTGTGATCAGTACGCTGGCGTCCGTCTGGTTCGCCAGAACCTGGCTGTCACCGGCCACAATCGACGGCGCTGAGTCGAGCAGTATCAGATCGAACCGTGCGCGTGCTTCGTCGAGCATAGCACGGAACTTCGCTGAACCGAGGTGCTCGATGACGCGGTACTCGGTTGATCCCGCGCCGATCAGACTCAGGTTGTCGATATCCGTCGGCCGAATGACGTCCGTGAATTCCGCGCCGCCCGCAAGCGCGTCGGCGATGCCCGGACCATTTTCGATGCCGAAGTGCTCGAGCAGTTGAGGCCTGCGATAGTTGCAGTCGATCACAAGCACACGACGCTCCTCCGCTGCACATGATGCCGCGAGGTTCCCGATCACGGATGTTCCGCCCGACCCCGGCGCCGCGGAGATCATCACGACGACCTTGTGGCCGCGACTCATCATGTTCTTGATCAACGGTGTCCGCAGTTGCCTGAATGACTCCGCGATGACGGCTTGGGGCTGTGATCGAACGATCAGGTCAAATGAATCCGGCGCGCCGGGATCCTCCGCGATCTCGGGAATGACGCCGAGGATCTTCCCGTGCGCCAGCGCACCGATGTCAGCGGGGCTCTTGACCCGTTGGTCGATGATCTCACGGAGGAAGATGATGCCCGTGACAAGGCCGACGAACAGGATCGTGACACCGGGTACCATCGTGGTGATGCGCGGGAAGGTCACCTCTTCGGGTTTCGTGGCGCGGGCGTAACGCTGCACTCGCTGGGCTGCCTGCGACTGTCCGGTGAGGTTCATTCTGCGGATCTGCGCCTCGATCTCATCCGTCTGCTCGCGGATCGTCGCCAGTTCCAGTTCCCAACGCTCGTACTTCTTCAGGTTGTTGGTCAGATCGCGCATCTTGTCAGCGGCTGCGGTCATGTCAATCGTCAGCTTGGTCATCATCTCCGTGTACATGGTCGCTGCCTGCCGAGACTGGTCGATCCGGGCGAGCATGATCGACTCCATGAGTCGCTGCACTTCGGCCTCGATCTCCTGTTCGAGCGCCCGGATCTGACGCTCGAGCGCCTTGACGTCGCGGTGATTGTTCCCGAACTGCTCCCTGGCTGTGCGGAGCGCCGCGCGAAGCTGCACGACTTGGTTCTGAAGCGCCGCGATGCGCGGATGTTCCTGTGCTTCGAGCTTGATCGAATCGGGGTACGCAATCGCCCCTTCAACGGCGAAGGCGGCCTCGTACTGCTTGAGCATCTGTTGGATCTGCTCAAGCTGTGCGCTTGTCTGCTGCAACTGCGCCTGGATCGCCTGCTGTTCGATCGCTTCGGCTGAGAGACGCGTCTCCAGGACGGAGATGTCGTGCGTGGAGAGGAAGTCGGCCATCGCCGCTTCGATGCTCTCCTGACGCCTGAGCAGATTCGCCCGTTCCCCCGCGATGAGCTCCTGCGTGGCGGAATTCTCGATACGATTACGGTTGCTCAGTTCCCGCAGGTACACGTCGCCGATCGTATTGACGATGATCGGCAAGTCGTCGGGTATCGGGCCTTTCAGAATCAGCTTCAGGAAGAACGTCTCCGGGATTGGACCACACCTGATGTCCTCCGCCAGATCGAGTTGGGCCTCAATGCGGTTGTAGTCGTCAGCATCCCTGTATTGCTTAGCCCACTCCGTGTCGGTTTTGATATCCGGTGAGTTCACAGCGGTCGCGAGGATGTTGTCAGCCGTCATCGCGTAGGCCTGCGTCTTCATGAACTTCTCGAGTTCTTCGAGCAGGCCCGGCGTCATCTGCTCGTCGGCGAGAACGCTCGTCGTGATCGATTGGCATTCATACAGAGCGAACGCGGTGTAGAGCGGGAAGTACAGCAGGCAGATGATGTGGATGACGACGCCCAGGCCGACACCCACGACGGATGTGGCGATGAGCAGCTTGATGTGTTGCCTCACTACACGGATCGGGTCGAGCGAGATCGCCGGCGCCTTGCCTCTCGCGGGTTGCTGCCCAAGTGCCGGGCGAGGCTTTGGACCTGGCGAGGTCCTTGGTCCGGCGGTTGTTGGAATCGTCGTCATGGTCTGTCTTCCTTGCTTGCCGAACTGCCCGACGCATGAGGCTCCATCGCGCGTGCTGGCCGTGTCGGCGGCTCCTGTGCGTTTCCTGGCCCTTGAGTCATCCGTCGCCGGCGACGGTGTTCAGTCGTTCAGTGAGTTCTTCGATTTGCTGCTGCGAATCAGCGTCGCGAGCGTGCGCGACGCCCCGGGCCTTGTCCAAGTACAGCCGAGCCCCATCCGCATCATCCTCCGTGAGCAGCACCTCGGTTATGTGCAGCAGTGCCGCCATGGTTTCACCGCGTTCGAGGCTCCGCGTCAGCGTTATCTTCGCGCCTGCGATGTCGCCGGTCAGGAACTGGACCCATCCGAGCGTGTCCAGCACGTTGGGATCGTCAGGCGCCAGCGACGCCGCCAACTCGGCATAGGGCAGCGCGCCCGCAGGATCACCCAACTCCTCGGACAGGAGGTAGGCGGTGTTGTTGGCGGCCTGAAGGCGGGTCTCGCCATACTGCTCCTGTCCGGACTCGGGGATCGGCGGTAGGACGTCCTCCAGCAGCCTTCGGTACGTTTGGACAGCCGCTGCATATTCGTTCTGCCTGTACTGCAACATCCCGATGGCCCTCACCGCAGAGATCCGCGTCGCGAGTTCCGTTTCTTCGGTGTCGACTGATCGGAGAAGCTCCATCGCCTCATCAGCACGATCGGTCTGCGTCACCATGTGCTGTCCGAAGGCCAGCCGAAGCGACGGCGGCGGGTTGCCATCCGTCACCGAGTCAATCAGGCTCCGGATCGCGTCCATGTTCGTCCCGTATATGCCGAGAACCGCATTGAACCATCGCATGGCCGCGTCACCCCTGGTTCCGTCGCCCACCGCACCAAGCGCCCGGTATCCTTGCGCCAGCGCCACGCGAGCCTCATCCGGCCGATGAAGCTGAGCCAATGCAAGTCCCTTGACATTGTAATAGTTAGGGATGCCATCAAGTTCGTCGGCGTGCCGTTCGAGCAGGTGCAACGCCAACTCGGGGTTGCGGTTGTCGCGTGACTCGATCAGAACCTGGGCGTACAGCATGCCCAAGTTCGCGCGCCGGCCCGATATCTCGTAGGCGCGCCTCAGATGCGGCTGCGCTCGTTCGACCTCGCCGCCCCGATACAGCAGTTGGCCCAACTCGAAGGGCCAGCCGGGGTCATCCGGTTCCTGCTCCGCGCCCTCGATGAGAACCGTCTCCGCTTCGTTCTTCTGGCCAACCGCCCACAGGTTCTGAGCGAGCTTGAGCCTCAAGTCCGCGTCATCCGGGTAGAACTGAAGCAGCCGGCTCTGCTCGGCCACGGCGCCCGTCAGGTTGCCGGTGTCGACCAGAAGCCTGATTCGCAACTCGATCGCGGGCCTGTAGGTCGGCCTGATCTCCAAGGCGTGGTTGATGTCCGAAGTGACATCCGCGTGCATCGCCGGGTCGTTCGAGTTGTGCCGTGCACGGTAGAAGTAGGCGAGGTGGTTGTTCGGCTGCGCCTGGACAGCCTGGTCGAGCGTTTGCCTCGCCTTGGGCACATTGTCTCGCGCCGCGTACAGTTCGGCGAGCAGCAGGTAGTACTCGATGTCATCGCTCGCCACCATGTCACTCATCCGGTTGAGACGGCTCTCCGCCTCATCGAGATCGCCGTTCTGGAGCAGGCATTGCACGAGCCTCTTCCACGCCTCTCGATTCGCAGCGACGGACAGGTCGGTCTTGGCATCCGCAACCTTCCCGAAGTGCTCGGCGGCCCTGATGAAGTCCCGGCGCTCCATACACACCTGACCGATCGTCCAATCCGCTTCGAGGCGCTCCGGCGTTTGATAAGGCACCGCCCGCTCCATGACGAACACCGCCTGATCCATGCCTCGATACCGAAGCAGGAATGAGCCGTAGGCCAGATACGGCGCCGCCTCCATCGTCGCCTCATCCAGCGAGCCGATGTACGTGCGGAACACGTTCTCTCCGGCTTCGACATCCCCCGCCTCCGCGTGCCACACAGCGTCGAGGCGCACCATCGACAGGTTGTTGGCGTGGTCCTCAAGCAGCGCGTCGATCACGGGCCTCGCGGCCTCGAACCGCGCCAGTTCCATCAAGAGCAGCGCATAGCGTCGTGCGATCGTTGCATCCTGCGGATTCCCCGCATACTCGCGCTGGAAGTGCTCCACCACTTGCTCTGGATCGCCGTTGGACATTTCCAGATCCACCCACAGTGCGAGGAGCGCTTGATCCTCCTGGTCGGTGTTTCTCGCCGTTCGGACAAGCTCCAGCGCCCGGTCTCGGGCATTCTGCTCCATGAGCACTTGCGCGAGCATTTTGATAATCGTCGCGTTGTTGGGCCTGCTCTGCAGCGCTCGCTCCAGATCGGTACGAGCCGACGTCATGTCGCCGATCGCGTAGTACGCCTGGCCGCGAAGCCGGTAGGCGTCCGCGAGATAGGAGTTCAGTTCGAGCGCGTCGGATGCGGACTTGATCGCCGCCTTCGGCTCCCTCTGCGCAAGCTGCAGCCGCGTCTGGTAGATCAGTCCGTTCGCCTGGTCGAGGTTCCGGTCGCGCGCCAGGTTCGCTTGAGCCCAGGCTGCATCCCAATCCTCATCGGCGAGCGCGCCAAGGAACGTCAGTTCGACCACCTCCGGGTCATTCGGGTCGGCCGCCTTGGCCCGCTCCAGGGCTGCGTCGGCCTCCGCAGGCATGTTGTTGTTCGTGTAGAGCTGCCACAGCATGAGTTCCTTGCGTACCGCCGGCAGATCCAAGTCTTGGATTCCCTCAACCTGGAATTCAATGAGATCCTCCGCCTCCAGCAGCTCGATGAGCCGGCGCACTCGCTGGTCGTCGGGCTGCAGATCTTGCAGTCGCTTCGCATGATCCAGCGCAAGCAGCATGTCCTGCTCGTCCGCGGTCCCATCCTCCCGCATCCGCAGCAGTATCCGCACCATCGTTTGCAGCAGGGCCGGATCGTCCGGGTGTTCCGCGAGCGCGGCGTCGATCAAGCTGCGCGCCTCAGCGGTGTTCCCTCGCTTCACCAGACCGTCCGCCTGCAGCAACAGCCGCCGTATCGGGTCGATCTCCCCACCCTCGAACATGCCGATGCGGTCCTGCAAGCCATGCTTGACGGCGATGTCCTCGTGTCTTGTCTTCAGCCAGGCGACGAATTCGGTGTCAGACGCGTAGAGCGAGACAACAGTCTCAATCGTGTCGCACGCCTCCTCGCCCTTTCCGAGGCGGTCCTGGATGTTGACCAGTCTCGTCGCCAGTGGCGGGTAGTTTGGATATCTCGTGAATGCCTCCGACAGCAACGCTTCGGCATCGCCAAGCTGGCCCTGTTTCTCAAGGCAGTCTGCCAGCAACAGCATCGTTGTGACATCCAGTGCGCCGCCCCGGTTCGTCTGCACCTGCTGCAGCCAGTTCACAGCTTCCGCGTAGTTCTGGCGGGCGTGGGCGAGCTTGCCGTTCATCAGCCACTCATCCGCGTCGGCAGCCGTTGACGTGCTGGCGTTCAGATACCTCTCTCGGATTGCACTGGCCGACGCCAGGAGCGTCTCCTTCTCCGCGTCGTCCTCCGCCGCCCGCCACTGGTCCATGGTGAGGTCAAACTGCTGGTTGAGCGCCTGGGGCCGTTCGTAATACAGTGCCACCGAGTCAAGTCCGGTGCCGGGATCGGGCAGATCCACAATGCACTGCAGCGAGGCGATCGCCTGTTCGCGTTCCCCTGCGCGCTCCAGAAGCAGCGCTTGCAGCCGGAGCAACTCAGATGAGTTCTTGTGCACCTCCATCGCTCGATGCGTGAGCGCCAGCGCTCGATCGAGCCCGTTCTCGCGGTCGAGCTGAACGAGCATCCCTCCCGGGGCCGCCAAACGCATCACGGCCGCGATGTCCGGGTCCGCGAGGCTCGCACGCTCGGCCTGCGTGATGATCTCCAGCGCACGTGCCCCGGCCTCGGCGAGGGCAAGAAGGGCGGCTTCCTCATCTTCGATCTGAGCGGCCTCCTGTCGCTCGGTGATGTAGAGGTACTGCGCGTACACGTTGAGTCCGGCTGCGTTGTCGGGGTTGCGCTCGGCGAATGACGCGATCATCTCCCCCGCTCTGGCCATGGATGTGTCGGCGTCGAGTGGATTGAAATCGATCTCGCGAAGACGTTTTGCCTCGATCTCGTACCAACTCGCAAGTGCCACCGAGACCTGATCGTCGGCGGGCAGCGCGTCAGCGCAGCGCTGCAAATCCTCTTGGGTTTGAGACCGTACGAGCCTGGGAAGCTGGGTCCGAGCCATTTGCTCGAGATTCGCGATGCTGCGGAAACGCAGGACACGGCAGTAGGCGCGCTCTTCATCGGAGTCGGCGAGGAAACCGGCCTCTCGCGGATCAGGAAGATGCCGCAGGCTCTCCTCCGCCTGGTTGGCCAGCGCAACCCAGTCCCCCTGACGCGCTCCGAACCGGGCCATGCGCTTCATGTTCATTTCGAGCCAGTCGGCCTGTGCGCCGGCGTCGTCTTGTTGCACTTCGGCCAGCGTCCGGTAGATCTGCTGGAGCCACGACCATTCGTCGACGGCATCCGTCCGGTTCTCCGGGACGACCCGGACAATCGTGTCGCGCCATTTTTCGATCCACTCCACGTTGGATTGCTCATGGCCGACCGCGCGGGCGTACATGCGTGACGCCAGATCGTAGTCGCCGACCAGCTCAGCCTCCTCCGCGAGCTTGACGTAATAGTCGCCCGTCCGGTGCACCTTCGAGTAGACGAACCAGGCGGCGGGGACGCCGAGCACGACAATCACGGCGAACAGGATGACAATGAAGCGGATGTTGAGGCGTGAAGCCATTGTGATCGTTCCTCAGATGTCTTTCCGTCGAGGCCTCGCGGCGTATGCTGTGTTCGGCGGGGTGGGCGTGAGAGGACAGGTGCGGCGCCAAACGTCAGGTGTCCTCGGATTCGTCTTTCGCGTGCTTTCCTCTGGGGTTATCGGCTGGATACGTGCCTCGCTGCACCTCCACCCAATCCGGGATGCAGAGCAAAAGCCCGGGGAGCAGTTCGTTGAGCAGGTCCGCAGATGCGGTCGCCAGTTCCTCCGGCTCCTCGTAGGTCCCGGCCGGAGCCGTGAACTGGATCTTCAGGTAGTACGCGTAGTCCTCTTTCAGATTGAACGCTTGCGCGCGGACCTCTTCCGCGTGTGTGATGAATCGGCCGTTAGCGAGGAAAAGGTACCCTGCGAACATCGGCTTGCCCGGCTGTCTGGGATCCTCGAAGCGCGTGATGCGCAGCTTGACCGACTCAACGCCGTCCGGAATGCGCACCGTGTCTCGACCGTCCGGACGAAACTCAGCCGGCACGCGGAGCAGGTCATATCCGTCGCTGTAGTAGTTCCGCAGGAACCGGCTCGAATCGATGGGCAAGTCCTCGATCCAAGGCCCGCCGGAGACGTGTAGCCCGCCGCCGACGAAACATCGCTCGGGAACGTGAGGTACCGCATCGATCATGCCCGTGTAGTACGCGAAGTGCGCTTGAAGCGTGTCGTACGCCTCCGGACCCATGTCCGTCGGGCCGGCGTCCGGTCGGCGACGCACGTACATCCTGTTGAGGTAGTTCCGGGTTCCGAGCTCGTCGATCATCTCGGCTGAGAAGATGTCGTCCTTGCCGGCACGCGACCAATCGCCTGCCGTTGCCGGGAGCGATCGCAGTTGCCGATTGTCCGGAGCGTACACCGGCAACTTCTTAAGGTGGTACTCCAGGACGCTCACCGTTGTTCTCAGGCTGGCTGCACCGGCGCACAGCAGAAGCAGTGCGACGAGGAACGCGGGTTGGCGTAGGGCGAACCATTTCATGGCGACATGTGTGGGCGTCAGGCGGATTTCTTCGCCATGGCCCGGATCGGCTCCGTGATGACAATACGATTCAGCACCCAGACGATTCCGAGGTACAGTCCCAGCGCGGGGAGCAGCCACAGCATGCCCACGAGCATGTGGAAGTCGCCGCCCGCCATGTTTGGGTCATAGAGGCTCAGCCAGCCCATCGACGTGACGCGAAGGATGTTCACGAGGATCGCCACGGGCACAGCCAGCGCAACGAGGATCACCCGCTGCCACCAGAACTTGCAACTCAGGAACGCAATAGCAATGCCGAGCGCGATGAATGCCACGATCATTCGCATGCCTGAGCACGCCTCCGCCACATCGAGAGGAATCTCCGTTCCATCGCCCTTGGTGAGCGTCAGGACGCTACCCGTTCGCTCCGTCTCCACTCCCGATGTGTTGAGCAGCAGCCATGATCCCTTGGCTGCGATCATCTTCAGTTCCGTCGTGAGGTAGAACATCAGCCGATCGCCCATCTTGATGCCAAGCACCAGGTACGCGATCGGGAACAGCAGCACGCGCATTGAGCCGGGGCCGAGCATCATCAGAACCAGCCCGAGCAGCGTCAGCACCGCCATCCCGCCTTGGAGCGTGTGGTTCCGAACCGCGACGAGCGTGAAGAGGACGTACCCGATCATCCCCACGACCATGATGGCAAGCCCCGGCCAGAACGTCCGGAACTTGATCCGCAGGAGCTTCTCTCGCTGCACGTAGATGAAGTAGATGCTGAGCAGTGGAATGAGCAGCGCGTGTGACCAGTCAGCATCCTTCAGGCTGATGCGGGTCTGTGTCTCCAGAAACGACCAGAAGAACACGCAGAACGCCGTGGTGAGCAGGATGAGCTTGGCGGTCACATCCGGTGTGAACAGCGATGCGAGCGTCCGGGGTTCATCCATCGACGCGATCCGGGCTGGCGATGCGAGGCTGCTCACGAATCCCATCCTCCGAGCGGACCATGACTTCGCCGGCACGCTGCCGGGGCCGAGTCGCATCGCTCGCATGTCGAGCAGCGGGGTTGTTCGCAGGTTGTGTGCATTGGTCGGTGCTCCACCCGAGAGGCCCTTGCTGCGAGCCGAACGGACCCAATTCGCTTCATACGTCCGTCAGCCGGTCCGGTTCGCGCTGATTCGCCGGTTGTCGGCTTGGTCACCGCTTGCCTGACCGAACCCATCCCAGCCTCGGATGGCGAGCCGACAACCGGCCCCATGCCAGGCGCCACGCTCATCCCCGCTATGGCTCGGTCCTACTCGTACGTCCGAGGCGGCGGTCCGAACACGTCGTAGCCGAAGTTCCGGTCCAGCAAGAAGCCGAATCCGTACGATGCACGGAGTCCATTCCGTATGACCGCAAGCGGCGCAGCCGCCCAGTTTGTCCCAACATTGATGATGTCGTTTGGCTTGAGAAACAGGTCAGGCTCCGTCCCCTCGAAGATCGCTCGTAGGTTCAGCCTCACCATCGCCTCGCGGTCGTGTCCGATCCGACGCACGAGATCCACGCGCTCGGGAATGCCCAACTGGTTCAACCCGCCCGCCGCAATGATCGCCTGCTTGAGCGTCATGCGTCCCGTCATCGGCAGGGCGTACGTCCCAGGCCGATTCACGTCGCCGCCAAGATAGATGTTGCCCTGCGCGGGCGGCGGCACGCGAATCACGTCGCCGGGACGAATCACCATGTTGTACCGCGCTTCGCCCCGCAGCAGCTCCTTCACCGGCACCCGGATGATCCGTTGCGTCATCACTTCGCCGGTGATTGGGTCCACCGTTGTCACAGGCTCAGCCGTCGGCAACGCATCGCCTGCATCCCCAGCCCGGGCGCGCGGTTGCGCGAGAACCCACTCACCATTGACGAAGATGTAGGGAGAAGGCCGATCCGCAACCGCCCATGTCCGCTCCGCAGCGCCGGGCTGTGTCACGTCGGGTAGGTCGATCAGCGCTTCCTGTCCGTCGGTCTCGCCTTCCGCTGGCTCGAGATCCACCGGCAGCGGTTCGGGCATCGGCGCCGTCTCAAGTGTGTCGCCCGGCAGGTCAATCGGTGCAGCCGCTGCCGCATCCTCTTGCTCCTGATCGTCTGTTGGGATCACCAACTCCGGCGCGCCTTCGCCCTCGGCGTCCTCCTCGGTCGGAAGGTCGAGCGGAACATCGACTGGCTCCGGCTCGGTGGGTGTCGGCGTTTCCTTCGGAGCCGGCCGCGTGCGATGCACTCGGCTGGGTCGGCGATGCACCTCTCCGGGGAGCATGGCGGGCGGCGGCGATGCGCCATCGTCCCCCAGCAACTCGATGAGCACATCCTCGAGCGTCTGATCCGTCTCGTCGGGCGGACGCACAGGCTCCGGCGTGAACTCGTACCGCTCACCTGTCGGCGTGACACCAGTCTCCGCCTCGTACGTCAGCGGAATCTGCCGAATCACGTAGAGGTAAGGCGTCGTCTCGATGATCCCGCCCGCCTCGGTGATTGCCTGAAGCATGCGGAAGTCCGGCCGGGAGACGAACAATGTGCCCGCACCGCCCGCCACCCCGCCGTAGATGCTGAATGTGTTCTGACGCTGTTGGAGCGGCAGGACCGAGACCATCGGATCAATGACGAGCTCGCGATCCTGCAAGGCTCGGATGATCCGATCGCGGAACTCCGACATCGTTTGTCCCTGCGCGCGGACCTCACCGATGATGCTCAGGTCAACCAATCCACGTCCGTCGACCATTCGCTCGAATGGGATGAACTGGCCGCCTCCATACAAATCCATGACCTCCACCCGCACGAGGTCGCCCGGGCCGAAGCGGTATTCCTCAATGACCGGCTGGAGATCCTCTGCCGTGACGTCCGTGGCCTCGTCGAAATCGCCCTCGTCATCCTCGATCACGTCGAGACGATCGAGGATCGGCAACTCCGTCGGCGTGTATTCCCACCGACCCACGACGCTTGGGTCGAAGAACGAATCGGCCTCACATCCGATCAGGCCCGCTGCGAGAACGAGCCATGCGATCCGTGAGAGAACCTGCCCTCCGCGCGCTCTCTGCATCGTTGTGGCCTGCTCTTGCTGACTCACCGTTTGCTCCTGGCAGCTCTCGCGTACTGTTGTTCGGCTCGATCCCGTCCTCGAAGCGTTGGGATGACCCGTGGCATGCACGTTGCCTTCTTTGCTTGTCGGCCAGGTGCGGTTGACGTCTCATAACTGCCGACACCGGACCGATTGCGAACACACTATCACCCGCTCGGCTACTGTCAACGCAGCCGCGCTCGCCCTTGTGGTCATCGACCAGTCGCCCTATGGGGATTAAAACGCCGCATCGACTTTCTCCATGATCGGGAAGAAGCCACGCCCCAGCAGCAGGCGAGGTGTCATCTGCTGCGATCCCGGCCGGCGTCTGGTTCGCGCATGCTCCGGATTTCGTCACATCTGCTCGCCGCCCGTACCGCCCGGCTAGACTTGTCCCATGTCCGTTCCCGCCAATCAGCAATCGCCGACCATCGAGCGCTCCGCCCAGCAACGCACGCTCACACGCCACCCCAGACCGCTCGGCGGCGACCCCACACGCTCCGCCCAACGCGACTCGGTCGTCAGCCTCACCGACATGATCCTCGACAATGCTGACGGCTCATCGCACGCAGCCGTCAGACGCAAGCCGGCATGGCTCAAGGTACGCGCTCCGCTTGGTCAGGGCTGCCTACAACTTAAGTGCATTGTCGATGAGCACGACCTCCACACTGTCTGTCAGGAAGCGTCGTGCCCCAACATGGGCGAGTGCTGGGCTCGCGGTGTCGCCACCATCATGATCCTTGGCGACATCTGCACACGGTCCTGCGGCTTCTGCAACATCAGAACGGGCAAGCCCGCCCCCGTTGACACAGACGAGCCGCGCCGCGTCGCCGAGTCCGTTCGTCTCATGGGACTTCGCCACATCGTCCTCACATCCGTCGACCGTGATGAACTGCCCGACGGCGGGGCTGCGATCTGGGCGGAAACCATCGCACGGATACACGAACATTGCCCGCACACTTCCGTCGAAGTGCTCACGCCCGACTTCGCGGGTAGCCGGCACGCGCTGCAAACCGTCATCGACGCCAAGCCTGAGATCCTCGCACACAACATCGAAACCGTCGCTCGCATGTATCCCACGGTTCGTCCGCAGGCGGACTATCGGCGGTCGATTGAGTTCCTCCATCGCGTGCACGATGCGGGGCTTGTCACCAAGACCGGCATCATGGTCGGCATCGGCGAACGCGATGACGAAGTGCTGCAACTCATGGATGACGTGCAGGCTGCGGCGCCGGTCCCGATCATCACGATCGGCCAGTACCTGCAACCGACGCGCAACCACTTGCCGATCGCGCGCTGGGTCACGCCGGACACGTTCGACTGGTATCACCGGGAGGGCCTGTCGCGCGGTTTCCAGGTCGTCGAGTCGGGCCCGCTCGTACGCAGCAGCTACCATGCCGATGAACAAGCGGATAAGCTCAGCCCGCAGCGCCGGGAGGGTGCATGAAAGCAGATCGTCGAAGAACCCGCCTCAAGTTTCGGCTGATCTACATCGGCTTCGGCCTGGCTGTCATCGCCATCGCCGTCATCGCCGCGATCTACTGGAAAAACATGCTGGACAATGCCAGCACACTGTAGCCCAAGCCGGCGCGAAAGCCTGCCGATGAAACGGCGAACGGTCGCTTGCCACTGACTATGATGGTGATTCATGCCGGTCCGCAAGATCAAGTCCGCTCTTCGCCGCTACCCCGCAGCCTTCGCGCGCTCGCTTGGGCGAACGGTGCGAGCGCCGCTGCCCAAGCCGAGGATGCGCGTGATCAGTCACGAGTTCTGGCGGAATCACGACATCTGGCACGGACACCACTTCGCCGCGTCGTGGATCGGTCATTCGAGCGTGCTGATTCGACTCGGCGACTTGACGATCCTGACCGACCCGGTGTGGAGCGAACGAATTGGAATGCGACTGGCCGGGCGAGTGTTCGGGCCTGAGCGACTGATCGAAACGCCCGGTCCGCTCGCGTCCATACCGCCGGTGGATCTGATCCTGCTCACGCACGCACACTTCGATCATCTCGATCGGCCGACGCTTCGTCGTCTCGTGTCGCCGCAAACGACGGTCATCACCGCATGGAACACGGGGCTGCTGATTCCACGCGGTTTTTGCCAGGTGCGCGAGGTGCAGTGGGGGGCATGCACATCCGTCGGTTCCGTTCATGTGACCGCTTGGAAACCTGATCATTGGGGCGCGCGGAAGGTCTGGGATCGGTATCGCGGGTTCAATGCGTACGTCATCGAACACAAGGGCAGGCGGATCTTCTTCGCAGGCGACACAGCCGAGACGAGCGCGTTCGACGAGATCGGCTCGGTCGATCTGGCGATCATGGGCATCGGCGCGTACGAGCCGTGGGATGACGCGCACGCGACGCCGGAGCAGGTGTGGCGGATGGCGCGTCGCATGCCGGCGCGCTGGCTGCTGCCGGTCCATCATTCGACTTTCGAGTTAAGTGATGAGCCAATTGACGAGCCGATGCAGCGGCTGCTCCAGGCCGCGCCGGCTGACCGTGTGGTGTGCCGATCGGTCGGCGAATTGTTCACCGCAGCGTGATGGACGACGTGCGGGGTGCGCACGGTCCCATGCGATGATCTCCCTCGAATGGGGGGGGCTTGTGGGTATGGTGCGCACGGAATCGCTGAAAACGTATTATCGGACTACAGTTTTGGGCGAGTTTTGGCCGGTTTTGGCTCGTTTCGGCGCGTTTTCGATCCGTTTCAGCCCGTTTTGGGTCGGTTTTGAGCGACATTTCGAGGCTCGCTCGGCATCGCGCGCGCACGGGGTCGGTGGTGTGGCTGGAAGGCACGCAGCGCCGTGACCATGCGCACGCAGCGCGTCTTGCAGCTTCCGGGCGGACCAAACCTTGTGACGGCTCGCAGGTGATCTCCAACCCCCACTTGATGCTGGACTCTCAGGCCGAGGCGGCGCATCATACATCGACATGATCGTCCGCCGTGACAAGGATGCGAACACCGCCCTGGACGCCGAGGCGGATGGCGAGTTGCTCCGAGACACGCCCAGTCGTCGCGGACGCAGCGCCTCAGCAGCTTGCGTCGCCCTGTGGCGAGCAAGACAACTCACCGTGGGGCGATGGCTCATTGCTGTGGGAGCAGCGGTTGCCCTGTGTGTTTTCGCCGCGCTGATAAGGTGCGATATCTGGCCGAACGGGGATGGGTCAGGCCAGGCGCTGAGCGCTCCGGAGCCACGTCTCATTGACATCACGATTGATGCGACTCACGGTATGCGGATGATCGGTATTGCGCCTGGCACATTTGTGATGGGGTCGTCGTACTACACTCCCGAGGATGCGGAGATCCGCGGGTTCTTCGACTTCCTTGCTGACCGGGTAGCGAACGAAGGTCCCCGGCGTCGAACGACGATCACAAGGGCATTCTACATCGCTGAGACGAAGACAACTGTTGATCTCTTCTGTTACTTCCTGAACGATGTGCCGGCGGCGCCGTATGTTCCGAATCCCGGATGGGCAGCCATCGAGATCGTAGATGGGCGATACGTGCCAAAGCCCGATTGTGGCAATATCGCGGTCGGAGATGTTGACTGGGCGAGTGCAGCTATGTTTTGCGAGTGGCTGAGCATGAAGACCGGCCATGTTTTTCGGCTGCCCACTGAAGCGGAATGGGCCTTTGCGGCCAGGGGCACAGAAGGTCGCATCCATCCGTGGGGGAACGTGCTCGATCTGCGGAAGGAGTACGGCATTCTGGATCCCCACCGAACTGACCCGGCGCGGTATCCGAATCACTGGAACGGGCTAGCAGTTGGCGCCTTCCCTGATAATGCAACGCCGGAGGGTGTGCTGGACATGGTCGGTTCGCCGGGCGAGTGGTGTGCGGACTACTACGCGCATTCATACGACCGGCGGCAGACCGTTGACCCACAGGGACCGGCGAGTGGAACCGTGCGCGTACTCCGAGGACGGTTCTATGGTGCATCGAAACGCAACGCCGCAGATCCGCCTGCAATGGGCGGGGGCGTCTACGGAGTACGTGTTGTGATGGAGGTGACGCCGGGCAACGGTGGGGTTGGCGAGGAAGGAGTCGATGACGAGAGCTGATCCAGTCGGCAGATCTTCCGAAGACAACTGTTCCATGTATGCAGGAGTTGAAACCAATGCGACGTTTACTGTGGCCGACAGGCATAAGACACGTGTTGCTCTCTCTGTTACTGCTCCTGTTGCTGGCCGCTTCGCAGCATGTGCAGACGACTCTCGCAGAGCCGGACACAAGCGGGACGGCGCCGCCGGCATCGGCGTCACTGCCCGAAGTTGGAGCTGATGTCCCGTGTATCGCGCTCCTGAGATTCACTTGGGGCCGGGGCGATCGAGTCTTTGGGTTCGCACCTGAGCTCGTCATATGGGAGGATGGTGTCATTCTGTCCGCTACCGTTGAGCAGGCAGGGCGAACGAGGGCGAGCTGGCAAGGGCGTCTCAGTGAGGAGGCGTTGCGTGCTCTTCGCCAGGAAATGCTGCATTATGGCGCAGCTCACGAGCGCGACAGATACAACTACACCATGCCGGGGTGTTCATACCGCGTGATTGCAGTGCGTAACGCCGGCGAGTGGCATGTCATGAGGTGGGATGAGGTCATCATGCCGGGCTGGGGGTGCGGGAAGCCGACTGAGGAGTATCGACAGTTTGTTGCGGATTGGATGCAACTGCGCATTACGCTGGCCTCAGTCAAGGGGCAGCGGACTCAGCGGATCAAGGCAGGTGAGCAGGTTCGTGGCATCTCGGTCGACGATGACGGCGCCGTTGTCTGGAGCGCGTATCCGCGCACTTGGTGGAGGAAGGCGACGGAGAAATAGGTGTGCTCGGTGGAGAGAACAAGGCGATAAGCGCATCACGTGAATCCGAGGTATCGACATGAGACCCTGCGGCCGTACGTGCTCAGGAGCCTGTCCATGGTGACGGAAGTATGAATCCAGGCTATCAACCAAGCGAGTTCGATGCATGCTATGAGTTTCTCATCAAGCATGTAGGCTTCTATCTATTCCCCGAGCTGGGTAGTTTTAGCACACTGGAGGAGCAGATTGCGGCCGGTTCTGTCGCGGGGCTACCCACATCGTATCGGGTGTTATTGGTGACTATGATTGTGATTGGCTTTCCGATTGCAGTGGTCTTCGGCTATGTTGGCCTCGGTTTACTCATTGGCTTTCATCATAGTTCTCCGTTCTTGTCATGGGCGGGTAATCTCGGATCAGTTTCCAAAGCGCTCGCTGGAATGGGCCTGCTATTGGCAGCGATCCTTGCGATTGCAATCTCACTGAATTTACCGTGGTTCTTATACCGCCACGAGCATCGGCGACGGCTGCGGCTTGTTGCAAAGAGGGAATGCCCCATCTGTGGCGGCCACCTGGTTTCCGAGATCACCGATGGCTGTTATCGGTTCCGCTGCACCGGATGTGGTCGATAGATGGTTAGGGGTGCTTTGTGCGCTTAACCCCGAATCTTGATCCAAGCAGAGAGTGAGTATTTGGGCGAGATGCCGCTCATTGGACAGCCTGGCTCACGTACTCGCCGGTGTTCGTGCAGATTCCGATGAGCTCACAGTTGTGATCGATGTTGCCGACTTTTACAACCGTGTCTCGACTGAGGCGGGGAAAGGGGATAAGTACATAAATGCACGCTTATCCCCTTATCGCTCTCCTTTTCGCCCACGATTCATAGGAGCACAGACATGGAACTGTCAGGGATACATCTCCTGTTGACGTACCAGTGCAACTTCGAATGCGATCACTGCTTTGTCTGGGGTAGCCCGTTCCAGAGCGGTACCATGAGATTACGGGATATCGAGAATATACTGCGCCAGTCTCAGGAGCTTGGTGCGGTCGAATGGATCTACTTCGAGGGCGGTGAGTCCTTCCTCTACTACCCGATCCTTCTCAAAGGGGCGCAGATCGCGGCTGATATGGGCTTCTCTGTAGGCATCGTGTCGAATGCGTACTGGGCCACTGACGCCGAAGATGCCTACGTGTGGCTGGAGCCATTTGCGGGGATTGTCCAGGATCTATCACTCAGCGTTGATGCCTATCACGGCGACGAGGACTCGAGCGTTCAGGCACAGCGCGCCTGCACAGCCGCCGAGAGACTGGGAATCCCAACCAGCGTGATCAGCATCGCCCAGCCTGATCTGGCACAGACGACTTCGGCGGTCGGGCAGCTTCCAGCCGGAGAGTCAACGATCATGTATCGGGGGCGGGCGGCGGAGAAGCTCGCCTCTCAGACTCAGCATAAGCCTTGGGATCAGTTCACCTCGTGCCCGCACGAGGATCTACGGGAACCTGGAAGGGTGCATGTGGATCCGTTCGGGAACGTGCACATCTGTCAAGGGATTTCGCTGGGCAACCTCTTTCAGACCCCTCTGCGCGAGATATGTGCGATGTACGATTCTGATGCCCATCCCATCACGGGGCCGCTGCTGGCCGGTGGACCCGCAGAGCTCGTGCGACATTTTGCTCTGCGTCACGTAGAGAGCTATGCCGACGCATGCCACCTGTGCTGTGAAGCCCGTAAGGCGCTGCGCCCGAAGTTCGCGGAGATCCTGGCGCCGGATCAGATGTACGGCGTGTTCAACGAGCGGTGAGAGGGATCATCTCACCTTCGTAGGCGGGAAAAGGTGATAAGTACATGAAGTGGATCTGCTTCTGCATGGACTACCCCAGATGGCTTGACAAGGTGGTGACGATGACGGGTCGCCTGGGGTGTGGGTTCGCAGTACGGCTGGGGTCCTATGATCGCATCCGGGATCTGCGTTAGTGTGAGGTTGATGATGGAGCGAGTTGCATTTCGTTGTCCGAGCTGCTCCACGCTGATGGCGACGACACCTCGCTCTGCGTGGGCGGTGACGGTTGATGGGGCGCGACCTGCGGCTCGGGGGTGGTGCGATGGTCGTTGACGGGAAACGCGACGGGTGATTCGCGCGGGCGCGACCAACGGTCGCGGCTTTGTGGGTGCGACACTGTTGTCTTGGCTCGTTTTCTGTCGGCTCCGCCGCATCCACGCGCGGGCGACGAAGGCAACACGCCTCAAGGCCGGCTGAGGCCGCGATGACCCGCTCACGCTGTCCACGGGATGACTTTTGTGATTGCCCTGCCTGGCCTGAACGGATGGATGCTTGACACTTCCGTCGCGGTCTGGTCTACTGCTCGGCTCGATCACGCCCCGATTGGCCGGGGCTGTGTTGTTCTTGTGCTCTGAAAGAGGACTGATCGCACAATGGCGCGATACACAGGACCGAAAGTCAGGCTCTCCCGCCGTGTGGGCGTCCCCATCGCGGACATCCCCAAGCACACCAGCAAGCGCCAGCTCACGCCGCCCGGCATGCACGGGTATCGGGGCAGACGACTGCGGGACTACGGCATCCGCCTGAATGAAAAGCAAAAGCTCCGCTACCACTACGGCCTGCTGGAGCGCCAGTTCCGACGCACCATCACCGATGCCGGCCGAATGCGTGGCAATACCGGCGAACTGCTGCTCCAACTGCTCGAACGCAGGCTGGACAACGTCCTCCGCCGCACCGGCATGGTGCGGACGATTTGGGCTGCACGCCAGATGGTGGTGCACGGGCATGTGCTCGTCAACGGCCGAAAGGTGGATCGGCCCAGCTTCCGGATGCGCGTGGGCGATACGCTCACACTCAAGCCCCGGATTCACAACCTCGCTCGGGAGAACATGGAGTCGCTCGGCGGGCACGTGACTTCCGACTGGATCGACTTCAACCCGTCGGAGCTGACAGCCCGGGTCGTGGCCTTGCCGATGCCCGATCAGATCCCCTTTGAGGTCAACACGAATCTCGTCGTCGAGTTCTACCGCTGAGCCGGGCCGTGACGCGGTATCCTCCTTATGACCGCAGCGGTATGACCTGAACCCGTCTGAAAGAATGACCGGCCGACTCCCTATGAGTCGGCCGGTTGCGTACACTGACCGCCCCGGACCGGCTGCGAACAGCGTGTCGCGCACGTCGGATCACCCTTCAGTCTGCGAGCAAGCCATGGCGAAAGAGGCGAAACCGAAGAAAAAAGTGGACCAGTACACCGCCAGGGTCGGCCCGCTTGCGTTCATGCGCCGCTACAACAAGCAGATCATGGTGGGAGCCGGCGTCTTCCTCATGATTGCTTTCCTTGTTCCCGGGACCTTGCAGAAGCTCGGCAGGAACCCGTCTCGCCGCATCATGTACTACCTTGGCGACGAAGCTATCCGCGGCAGCTTCCACGGCATGATGAGCCGGAAGCTCCAGTTCATCGAAAGAGCCCGCGGCTCGATCGCCGGTGGCGTTGCGGCGGCGCCGGAGGGGTCCCAGTCGCAGCAGGTTCTGATCGCGGCCTACCGCGACATCGCTTGGCCGGAGCAAGGGTTCCAGGGCACCGAGGCGATCGGTGGCGTCGATCACTGGCTCCTGCTCGCCAAGGCGGCGGAGGATGGGGGCTTCATCGGCAGCATCCAGCGCGGGGAGCAGTTCTTCTCGGCTCCGCAGGACGACGCAGCGCACGAGCAGTTGCAGCGGCTGCACAACCGCATCCTGGCGGGTTCCGGACTCACCGAAGAAGAAGCCGGTCGTGCTTTGGCTGCGTACCGCGGCGTCCTCGACATGCTTGGCTCCTACGAACATGCCGCCCGCCTGTCGTCAGCCCGTCTCATTAAACACGCAGCGGATCGTGCAGACGCCGCGGTCGTCGATCTCGTGGTCGTGCCGCCGTCGCACGTTTTGGATGCGATTGCCCAGCCCACCGAGCAGGAGTTGGCTGACCTGTGCTATGAGTACCGCAACGAGCAGCCCGGCTCCGGGACGTATGGGTTCGGATACCGCCAGCCCGCCGATGTGAAGTACGAGTACCTCGCCATCACTCGCGCTGAGGTCGAAGCGTCCGCCGATGTGGATCGGTTCGAGGCGCACAAGTACTTCCTTCAGCATCGCGATGAGTTTACGCCGGAGGGCGCCGATCCCGACTCGGTCGAGTACGCGACCGTCCGCGATGACGTCGTCAGCCTGATACGGTCCCGGCAGGTCGGCACTCGCATCACGGAGATCGAACGCAGCGTGACCGACGAGATCACGCGGACTCGCAAGGGACTCGTGAGCGAGAACGGATTCTTCATCCTTCCCGATGATTGGAATCAGCTGCGCACCGATTTCGAGACCGTCGCGGGCGAAATCGCTGAGGAGTATGGCATCCCACGCCCGACGGTTGAACGCCGCGAGGCGGACTGGATGCCGATCGACTCGATCGAGCAATACACCGCGGCGCTGGCGATCGAGGGAAGCTACCTTGTGTTCGGGCGGGAACGCATGTTCTTCAAGGAGATCCTGGCGAGCCTGCGCGAGGTCGCCCCGGACGAAGACCGTGCATTCCAAGTGGGCGTCGTGATCGGTCCGCTCACAGATGCGTTCGGCACGAGCTACTTCCTTCGCGCCACAGCCGCAAGGCCCGAGCGGCCGGCCATGACCGATGTGCCGGAGGACGCCGCGGACTCCGCAGTGGAACGGCTTGCGATGTGGCAGGCGCTCGAAGCGCGCGTGCAGGAACAGGTTCGCGTCGATGCCCGCAACCTTCGTGCCTTTGACATACTGACCGCGCAGCTCGATGTGTGGCGAGAACTGGCGGTGACGGAGGGACTCGATGCCGTCGCGACGCGGGTCGGGACTGATGTGAGAACCAACATCAGCGTGACCCGCCGAGCGTATCAAGGCGGCGTGCCGGAGATCCCCGAGGTCGGCCGGGATGACGAGTTCGTTGCAGCGGTCCAAGCGGTCATCGAGCCGCTCGATCCCGAAGCCGATGTGTCCTCACTGGACAGTGCGCAGCGCATTGTCGTTCGCGCGATTCCCGGTCGGCAGGAAATCGCCATCGCGCTCGTGCAGCGTCGCAGCCCGTTGACGGTCGACACATACCGGTTCCAGGCGATGTTCGGTTTGGTTGACAGCATCCTTCGTGACGAAGCGGAAACCGGCCCCAAGCCGTTCTCCTTTGATGCCCTCGCGGCGCGTTACGAGTACCGTCCGGCGCATGCTCGCGCACGTCAGCCTGAGCCTGATGGGGAGGGCGTCGACCAAGCGGGCGCCGACGATGAGGAATCACCCGCCGCTTCGTCATGATGCTCCGCACGTGACACGCAGCGGGAGTAGTCCCCCGGCGGAGCCGAGGGCTGGGGGTATGTGGGGGTGCTGGGGGTATGGATGTTTCGTTATGACACCGGTGAGCCGGGTTCGGCGCCACCCATCGGCGTGAGCAGGATGATGCTGCGCTCGTCGTTGTCTGCGCCGGGTGGGCTGCTTGCCGCCAGGAGCATGCCTCGACTCATCTCGCCTCGGATCTTACGAGGTTCGAGATTCGCGACGATCACGATCGACTTGCCGACGAGATCGGCCGGGTCGTAGTAGGGGCGGATGCCGGCACACAGTTGCCTCGGTTCGCCGCTGCCGTCGTCAACCTGCATGATGAGCAGCTTGTCCGCGTTGGGGTGGTGCTCCGCAGCGGTGATCTTCGCGATGCGCAGATCGACCTTGACGAAGTCCTCAAACGAGATCGTTGGTTTGTCAGCCATTGAAGCGCTCCTGGTCATGCCTCGCTGCATCGTACACGACATATGCGACATCCGCGCCGCGTTATGTGGCGGGTGCTTCAGCGCGGAAGAGTGCGATCGACGCTGTGTTGCTGTGCAGGAACGACTCATCGCCGATCGGGCCGATCTCGCCTGCCGCGAAGAAGCCGGTGAGCGGGATGTCGCCGCACGCCTTGGTGATCGCTCGCACATCATGGTCCGGTCGGCGAAACAGCTTCCATCCGCGCTGCCTGCACGTGAAGACAAGCCCCGCAGCCGGTGCGTCGTGCATGGCCTGACCATCCAGGAGCAGGCTCAGATCCTCATCCGCCGTCGTCGCGTCGCGGATGTGAAGCTGCACCGTTTGCCCGACGCGCACGGGCTGGTCAACCGCCAGCATACGAGATTGGCGATCCGCGCCGAGCACCGACCGAATCAGGAAGTCGCCCCTGCCGAAGCGGGGTTTGTACTCGTTGATGACTCGCCCGAGCAGCAGCCCTTGTTGCAAGAGCAGGCGGTCATCCTCGTCAAGCGCGCGCATCGTCTCGTGCACGATGTCGAGCGCGGGTTGGCCTGCCAGCTCGTGGATGAGCGTTCGCTTCGCCTTGGTGACGATCATCGGTTCGCCAATCGCTCGGCAACCCTGACTGACGACAAAGCTGAGGTCAAACGCGCCCGAGAGCGTGACGCCGACCGCGCCGTTGGTATACATCCGATCGTCGAGAACGAGTCGGTTCATCCCCGCCATGTCGCCTGCGGACGCCATACCTCCGATGATCGGCAGGCTGTTCAGGCCGTCGACGAACTCGTGCGCCCGGCTCAGCGCTGGAAGCAGTCGAACCATCGGTGTGCTGAAGGGGTCCGACAGGAGCAGCACCGCCTTGCTTGATGCGTTCAACCCGATGGCGGATGCCAGTTCCGCATTCGCGCGGGGCGAGCCTGCGGCTGACAGGTCTTCGTAGGTGAACGGCGTCAACTCCGCCTGCGGGAGGCGCAGCGCCAGAGCGCTCAGCCCGGGCCTGCCATCCAGTTCCACGGTGCTGCCCAGGACGCCGCTCGCGAGCGCTCCGACGACAGTGCGTGCACCGGTGCGATCACGAAGTAGCGCCGACGCCTCCGCGAAATGCTCGCGATGCATGGCGCTCGCGAAGAGCACGAGCAGATCGCAGCCCGGCTGCCCATCAAACCCGGCGAGGATCTGCTCCGCCGCCTCCCAGGCAGCCCGCTTTGTACAGTCGGATCGGCTCAGACCAGCCGATGCCGTCGGCTTCGCTTGCGTGCTTCCCGCTCCGGCGTCGTCAGATCGTTGGATCACGTTCCTCATCCTCTCTTCGCCGTGCATTGTAGTGGGGTGCTCGCCGCACGCTCGACTGCTGCGGAGTTGCTACGCTTGCCCGTATCGCAGTTGCGTCGAGTCGAGATTCCATGTCCTCAACGGTCGCTGAAGCTGAATCCGCCGCTCCCATTACTCTCGCTGAGGCGCCAGGCGATCGCGCCGCCGTCGCCTTGCGCAAGGCGGTCGCCGCTCTCATCGCGCTGCAGCACGACGATGGCTACTGGTGTGCTCGCTTTGAGGGCGACTCGATCCTGACTTCCGAGTACATGCTGATGAAGTTCATCCTCGGGCAGGAGCGGGACGCAGCGCATCAGGATCGTTTCCGGCGAATCACCAACTACCTGCGCAGCTTGCAGCGCGCCGATGGCAGCTTCGGCCAATACCCGGGCAGTGCGCCTGACATCAGCGCATCCGTGAAGGCGTACTTCGTGATGAAGCTGATGGGTGACGGCCCGGACGCCTTGCACATGAAGCGCCTGCGCAGCGTGATCCTCGCGCACGGCGGTGCTGAGCGGTGCAACACGTTCACCGGTTTCTACCTCGCGTGTCTCGGGCAGGTAAGTTGGGATGCCGTGCCGACGATTCCGCCGCAGATCATGTTTCTGCCGAGCAGGTTCCCGTTTCACCTGACGAAGGTCGCGGCGTGGACGCGCACGATGATCGTGCCGCTTTCGATCGTGACTGCTGTGCGTCCGGTGCGCACGTTGTCCGAATCGCAGGGCATCGGCGAGCTGTTCGTCGATCCGCGCAATCGTGACAGGCTCACCCGCGCGATGGACCCGCAAGGCTGGACGTGGAACAACGGATTCCTCACGCTGGATCGGGCGATCAAGCAGCTCAATGCGCGGGAGTTGATCCCATCCAAGCAAGCCGCGCTCAAGCAGGCTGAGCGGTGGATCATCGAGCGGTCGGGCGACCTGACCGACGGTCTCGGCGCGATTTTTCCGCCGATGGTGTACCAGCAGATCGCGCTGCACTCGCTCGGCTATGAGCGAGATGATCCCGTCATGGTGAAGGCGGAGCGCGATCTCGATGCGCTGCTGCTCGATGTGTCCGCCGATGCCTGCGATATTCAGCCGTGTTTCTCGCCTGTGTGGGATACGGGCATTGCGCTGTATGCGCTGACCGAGGCGGGGCTGACCGTTGAGGATGAAGCGGTCGAGCGCACAACGCACTGGCTGCGGGGTAAGGAGTGCACGCATCGCGGCGACTGGGCGGCGAACGCACGCTTTGTTGTCGAACCATCCGGCTGGTACTTCGAGTTCAACAACCAGTGGTATCCCGATGTCGATGACACCGCGATGGTGGCGATGGCGCTGCATCGCAGCGGCGGCATGGAGAACATCGCGGCGGCGCGGCGCGGCGCTGGCTGGCTGCTCGCGCTTCAGAACGACGATGGCGGCTGGGCTGCGTTCGATCGCACGCAACACCGCGCGTGGATGGAGAAGACGCCGTTCGCCGATCACAACGCGATGCAGGATCCATCGTGCGCGGATATCACCGGGCGCACGCTCGAATGTCTGCACCATCTTGGATATGCGCCCGATCACAAGGCGGTGCGCCGGGGTGTCGCGTTTCTTCTGCGCAGCCAGGAGCCGGAGGGCTGCTGGTTCGGCCGATGGGGTGTGAACTACCTGTACGGCACATGGCAAGCGCTGGGCGGACTCGTCCATTCCGGGTTGGACCCTGAGCATGCGACGATCCGGCAGGCCGGCGCATGGCTGCGGTCCGTGCAGAAGCCCGATGGCAGCTTCGGCGAATCATGCGACACCTATGAAGACGCATCGCTGAAAGGACAGGGCGAATCGACCGCATCACAGACCGCATGGGGTGCGATGTCGCTGATGTTCTGCTTCGGGCCGGACCATCCCGATGCCAAGCGCGCCATCGACTGGCTGGTCGAAGCGCAGCTTGATGATGCATCCGCTGCGCTCAGCCCAGACGGCGACGGCCCGGGAAGCTGGACAGAATCACAGTACACCGGTACGGGCTTCCCCAGGGTGTTCTACATCCGGTACCACCTGTATCGCTTGTACTTCCCGCTGATGGCCCTGGCGCGGTCGGTGGGAAAAACTCAGGGGTTCGAATCACCGGGCATTGAAGTCAGTTGAGAACCGATCAACGACCGTAGCGCCGCCGCAGCAGAAGGCTGTTGGACACGACACTGACGCTGCTGAGCGCCATGGCGGCGGCGGCGAGCATCGGGTGAATCACACCCACTGCGGCGAGCGGGATGAGCACCGCGTTGTATCCCAGCGCCCAGTACATGTTCTGCTTGATCGTTCGCATCGTCGCACGGCTGAGTTCAATCGCCTGGGGCACGCCTTCGAGGCGGTTGCGAACCAGGACGATGCCCGCGGCATCAATGGCGACGTCGGCGCCGGCGCCCATCGCGATGCCCAAGTCACTGGTCGCAAGGGCCGGGGCGTCGTTGATGCCATCGCCTGCCATCGCGACGTGCAGACCGTGCTTCTGAAGGTGCTTGATCGCGTCAGTCTTGCCGTCGGGGCGGACCTCCGCGATGACCTCGTCGACGTCGATCTCCTTGGCGATGGCTGCCGCGGCTTTCTTGTGGTCGCCGGTGAGCATGACGACATGCAGGCCGTCCTGCTGCATCCGCCGGATCGCCTCGGCGCTGTCAGGCCTGATCGTGTCGCGCACGGCGATGAGGCCGATCGTCTGATCGCCCAGCGCCACTGCGAGTACGGTCTGACCGTCCTGCTGCATCTGGTCGCATGATGCGGTGAGTTGCTCCGACACGACGGCGCCTTGCGACGTGATCCACTCCGGTCGACCGACGCGCACGATCTCACCGCCGACGTGCGCCGACGCGCCGTCTCCCGCCGCCGCCTGGAAGTCCGTCGCGTCACCCACGTCGATTGCCCGGTCCGCTGCCGCTACGAGAATCGCCTGTGCGATCGGGTGCTCGCTGTGATGTTCAACGGATGCGGCAAGCGAGAGCACGCGATCCTCGTCGAACCCTTCGCCGGCGATACATGCAGTGACGGTCGGTTTGCCGAGCGTGATCGTCCCCGTCTTGTCCAAGGCAACGGTGTCGATCAGGCAGGCGGTTTCGAGGGCCTGCGCGTCGCGGATGAGGATGCCCTGCCGTGCGCCAAGTCCGGTGCCGACCATGATGGCGGTCGGCGTCGCCAATCCAAGCGCGCACGGGCATGCCACGACCATCACAGCCACGCCCGTGATAACACCCCTCGCCCAGTTCACGCCGTCGTCGCCGCCAAGCCCGGTCGCAATCCACCACGTGATGACCGTCGCCAGCGCGATGAGCAACACGACGGGCACGAAGACCGCGCTGACACGATCGGCGAACCGCTGGATCGACGCACGACTCGCCTGCGCCGCCTCCACCATGGCGATGATCTGCGCGAGCACGCTTTCCTTGCCGACCGTTGTCACGCGGTACCGCAGGCTGCCGTTTGTGTTGATCGTCGCGCCGATCAGCGTGTCGCCGACCCCTTTGTCCACGGGCATCGACTCGCCGGTGACGAGCGATTCGTCCACAGCCGACCGACCGGTCAGCACCACGCCGTCGGTGGGTACCTTCTCGCCTGGCCTGATGAGCACGATGTCGCCTTCGGCGACCTCTTCGATCGGAAGCTCGACCGCTCCGCCGCCTCGCTCGACGCGTGCGGTGCGGGCTGAGAGCTCCATGAGCCGGGCGATCGCGTCGCCGGCTTTGCCCCGGGCCCGCGCTTCGAGCCACTTGCCCAGGCAGATGAACGTCACGATGAACGCTGCGGATTCGAAGTAGCCGTGGAAGGCGTGCGTGTGGGCGCCGGTGGTGAACGTGTAATGCACGAGCAGCCCGAGGCTGAACAGGTACGCGACGGTTGACCCGCCTGCGATGAGCGTGTCCATGTTCGCGCGCAGGTGCCGCACACCCTTCACCGCGCCGCGATAGAACGGCCAAGCCACGAATGTCTGCACAGGCGTCGCCAGCGCCAGTTCGACAAAGCCCCGGCCCGTGAAGTCGCGGGTGACCATCAAAATCATCAGCGGCGTCGAGAAAATCAAGCCGATGATGAAGCGATTGCGCCAAGCCTCGGCATCCGCATCCACATCAGGTCGCTCGGCGCGTGATTCGGCAACATCGAACCCAGCCCAGCGGACGGCTGCAGTGATCGCATGCTCGCTCGGCGGCCCGGCAGCACATTGCACCGTCGCCTGACCCGTTGCGTAGTTCACCGTCGCGTCGGTGACGCCCTCGATCGACAGCAGCGATGACCGCACCGCCGCAGCGCACGCGCCGCACGACATGCCTGTAACAATCACTGTGTGCTTGTGCTCATCCATTGATATGCAAGCATCGTAGGCAGATTCACGGCGCGACGCCGTGTGATGTTGGAATCTCGCCTTGCCGGGCGGACCTGACAAGGACACATACGTTTCAGTCGTCCGCTGCCACGGGTTCGATGCGCATCTCCGTACCGGCTGACCTGAGTTGATCGAGCTGCCGACGACCGATGCGCACCTCGAACCTGGCGTGCGAATCGGTGTACGCCCGGTCCAGCACGTCCGCGCGGTTCTCGATGAAGTTGATCGCCCGGCTGTCGGCGAGCGGGATCGACAAGACGACGTGGCGGTCGCCCTGCTTCATGTGATGCAGCACACGCTCGATGAGCACATCCAGCCCGTCGCCGGTCAGCGCGGAGACGACGATGCACCCGGGCGCTCTGCTATGCCAGATGAGCAGCTCCGCGTTGTCGAGCAGACGATCCGCCTTGTTCAGCACGATCAGACGTGGGATCGGCGGCGCCTCGGCTTGCTTGTTTTGCAGGCTGTCGAGAACCTCGGTCACGACCTGCAGGTGGTGCTCGGATCGACGGTCCGCCACATCGAGCACGACCAGGAGCAGGTCCGCGTTCATCGCCTCTTCGAGCGTGGCGCGGAATGAAGCGATGAGATGGTGGGGCAGATCACGCACAAAACCAACCGTGTCGGTGAGCATGATTCGATTGCCGCCGCCGAGATCCCATTCGCGTGTGCGACTGGCGAGCGTGGCGAAGAGCTTGTCATCCGCATACGCGCCGCCGGCCGTCACCGCGTTGAACAGCGTCGATTTGCCCGCGTTGGTGTAACCGACGAGGCCGACGGTGTAGTAATCGGTGTTGCGGTGTGTCACCTCGCGCACCTTGCGCGCGTGGATCTCCTCGATCTCACGGCGCAACTCCGCTTTGCGCTGCTGCACGATTCGGCGGTCGATCTCGATCTGCTGCTCGCCGGGCCCGCGCGTGCCGAGGCCCGTCGGCGCGCCGCCGACGATGCGCTCCAGGTGTGACCACATCGCCCGCAAGCGCGGGTACGTGTATTCGAGCTGCGCCAGTTCGACCTGGTGCTTGGCTTCGATCGTCGTCGCGCGCTGTGCGAAGATGTCGAGGATCAGCTCCGAACGGTCGATCACCTTGCACTGCACGATTTCTTCGATGTTGCGGATCTGCGAAGGCCGCAGGTCGCAGTCGAAGATGACCACCTTCGCCTCGCGGAGTTGTGCCAGATCGCGCAGCTCCTCGGTCTTGCCCTTGCCCATGAACGTCGCGGGTTCGGGCTTACGGCGTTTCTGGATGAGCGTGTCGACGACGACCGAGCCTGCCGTCTCCGTAAGGGCTTGCAGCTCGCCGAGCGGATCGTCGGGATCGAAGACGGAATTGGGCAGATGGATGGCGACGAGGATCGCGCGTTCAGCGGCAACGGAAATGGATGCGTAGTCCTGAGGTTGAGGCATGATGTTCAGTATCCACCGGGGCAGCCGGTGCGCTGAGGCATCGACTGCGACAGAAAAGTTGCGGAAGGGGGACGGCGTGCGTCGGGGGTGGATTAGCTGATACGGATCATCGTCGGGTCAACCTCATGTAGGGAGTGACCCATAGTGTCCACACCACAGCTCGGGCGTCAAGTGCGAACCGGCATCCTCGCCACGAACCGACAGCAGAACGCCGCACCCACGGGTCGGGCGGGCGAAGGCGCATTCCCGGCTGGGGCCTCTTCCGCCACCCCCTCCAGCCAGGCGAAGAACTCCAGGCAATCCACTCCAAGGCCCAGGGAACGCCAGTGCTCCCTGGGTTTTTTCATGCGCCGGACGGCTCCCGACGCCCGTCCGCACTATCATTCCCGGCTGCCTCGCACCACGATGCGCTCGGAGGACATGTTGTGAACAAACGAATCATCGCCCCCGTCCTTCTTGGACTGATCCTCGGCACCGTCCTGGTCCAACTCCCGTTCGCCATTGCCGACCGGTCCGCGGACTACCGATGGTCCAACCCGATCCTTGACGTCTGGTACATCGTCAACCAGTCCTACGTCGAGCAGCCGGACGCCGACGCCATGCGCGACGCCGCGATTGACGGCATGCTCGAAGAGCTTGGCGATCGGTACACGGAATACGTGCCTCGCCGTGACATCGCCGACTTCGACAAGAACCTCCGCGGCACGTTCGTGGGCATCGGTGCGTCGGTTCGGATCACGGACGGCTGGCCGGTTATCGTCACGCCGCTGGATGATTCGCCCGCGTTGCGAGCCGGTGTGATGACGGGCGACCGCGTGATCGAGATCGCCGGCCAGTCAACGCACGAGCTGACGATCGACGAAACGGTGGACCTGCTCAGCGGCGAGCCGGGCTCACAGGTCGTGATCCGTGTCTGGCGTGAGACGGGTGATGAGCTAGACATCACGATCACTCGCGCCCGCATCTTCACGCCGACCGTCAAGGGGTTCTACCGCGTCGGGGAGCGGTGGGAGTACATGCTCAGCCCGGAGAGCCGAATCGCGTACATCCGTATTGCACAGTTCACCCAGGCGACCACGGACGACATGCAGCGGATCCTGACCGAGCTGCACGATACGACGCAAGGCGTGGTCCTCGACCTGCGATCAAACCCAGGCGGGTTGCTCCAGTCAGCGGTGCGAATCGCTGACATGTTCCTTGATGAGGGCAAGACGATCGTCTCCAGCGAGGGCAGGGCAAGACCCAGGCAGGAATACGTCTCATCCGCGAAGGGCACGATCATCGGCGAAGAGATCCCGCTCATCGTGCTCGTCGATGCTGGGTCCGCTTCCGCAAGTGAGGTGCTCGCAGGGGCGCTCTCCGATCACGGCCGCGCCATCATCCTCGGCACGCGATCGTTCGGTAAAGGCACCGTGCAGAGCGTCGTCCCACTTGAATCCGGCGAAGGGCAACTCAAGATCACCGAGGCGTACTACTACCTGCCGTCCGGCCGAAAGGTCCACCGGACCGATCGCTCAACGGAGTGGGGCGTCGATCCGACGGAGGGGTTCTATGTTTCGATGACCAGACGCGAGATCACGGAGATGCGCCTGCGGGCGTATGACGTGGACATCATCCGCGCCGAAGGCGACGGCGATGCGCCCGCTGCACGTGCTGACCCGCAGTGGATACGTGATGAGTTGAAGGATCGTCAACTCGCCGCCGCGGTCGAGGCGCTCGGGATCTACCTGGGCACCGGCGAATGGCAGCCGACGGGCCGTGTGATGGACGCTGCGGGCTTGGATCTTGTCGAGTTGCAGAACCTCCAGACCCAGCGGGATCGGTTCCTGCGCGAGTTGACGCGCCTGGATCGACGTGCAGCCGCGCTCATCGACTCCGCTACCGACGCGGATCAGACGCAAGCGGAGCGCGATCTGATTCCAGATGACGTGACGCTCACCGGTGGGCAACTCACGATCCGTGATGCGGAGGGCAACGAGATCGCTGTGCTTGCGATCGTTGGAGAGGATCTGGAACGCTGGCTCATCGACGCGGATGTGGAACGACTCGACGCGGCAGATGATGGCGGTTCGTAGGATGCCCACGCCGTGCTGATCCTTGGCATCGAAACATCGTGCGATGAGACCGCCGTCGCCGTCGTGCGCGATGGGCGTGATGTGCTCAGCAACGTCATCGCATCACAGCACGATCTGCACGCCGAGTTCGCAGGCGTCGTGCCGGAGATCGCATCGCGCGCCCACGTCGAACGGTTCATTCCTGTCCTGCGCGCGGCGCTGACGGAAGCGGGCATCACACGATCTGATGTCGATGCGGTCGCGGTGGGGCATCGGCCGGGGCTGATCGGCTCGCTGCTCACCGGCGTCGGCGCTGCCAAGGCGCTCGCATGGTCGCTCGGCGTGCCGCTCATCGGTGTCGATCACATCCATGCCCACCTCTACGCGGGAACACTCGACAGCACTGAGCCTGCTTTCCCAGCACTTGGTCTCGCAGTGTCCGGTGGTCACACGAGCCTCTATGCGCTCGACTCCTGGCTCTCGCTCACACGGCTCGGCGCGACGATCGACGATGCGATTGGAGAAGCATACGACAAGGCGGCGACGATCCTCGGCCTGCCATACCCCGGTGGGCCGCACCTCGATCAACTCGCAGCGCAGCGCCGCTCCGACGATGAGCCGCACACCTTCCCGGTCAGTCTGCTTGGCAAGGAGAGTCTCGACTTCTCGTTCAGCGGGCTGAAGACATCGCTCCTCTACGCGGTGCGAGGCCAGCCGATCGGGCGCGGTCGCCGGCCCACCTTCGAGCGCGACCACACTGCGCTCAGTGCCGACCAGAAGCGATGTATGGCGATCGGATTCCAGCATGCAGCCGTCCGCGCCGTGACCGTCAAGGTATCGCGAGCGCTCGATCATGCCGATGATCGCCCTTTCAGAACGCTCCTGGTCGGCGGCGGCGTGAGCGCGAACTCACACCTGCGATCCGAACTGACCGCACTGGCGAAGTCGCGCAACCTGGACCTGCGGTTGCCGCCGCTGACGCATTGCATGGACAACGCAGCCATGATCGCCGGGTTGGGGTATCGGTTGCATCAGGCAGGCCGCACCGCGGATCTCTCGCTCACCGCCGTTCCAACAGCCCAGTGCTGACCCGCCCCGCGCGCGAGGACGCAATACACGGGGAGGTGAGATGCCGGGAACCGTTGCTTCGCCGCACCAACCCACTTCACGCTGGACTCACAGGCCAAGGCAGCGCATCATGCATCGACATGATCGCCTGCCGCGACAAGGATGCGAACACCGACCGGGGTGCCCAGACCGACGGCACGCTCAGAAAACGCGCCTGTTCGGTGATTGCACGGCTCATCGCATATGTGATGCTGGGGCTGCTGACGACTGTGCTTGTCGCCTGGGCTTCAGCGCTATGGGTGCAGGTACCGAATCCACAATCTGATTCCCCCGATATGTTCGTGCTCGGGCGCAGGCACCCAACCTGGATGGTCCATCACTGGAAGGTGGCGACGGCTACACGGTGCGTGGTAATGGAGGAGCCATGGATACGGTATTTGGAAGGCAACGTGGGACCATTCGACGGCCCAGGGGACCGGTTCTTGGAGAAGTACCTTGCCACCGAGGCATTCGAGCCATGGCTGACAGCGTGGCGACTTGATCCAGGTCGAGTCCGCGGCATGGTGGAGGATGCGCGGGGCTGGCCGTGCCGCGCTCTCGCTGCATCATGTGAATCGCCGATTAGCGGCATGGGATACCTGACCATCCCTCAAGCACTGCGTCCTGGTCCTGGGCTGGTGGTGTGCTTGCCAAGGGATGGGCGAATTCTGCGCTCGGCAACAACAACCGGGATGATTGTGACGGATCTGCGAATCCTGCCGCTGCGGCCTATCTGGCGTGGCATGATCGTGGATGTGTGTTTCTACGCCGCCCTGCTGTATAGCGCCAACCCCGGGGTCGGGGCTCTGAAGAGATGGCATCGTCGTCGGCATGGACGATGCCCTGTGTGTGCCTATGATCTGCGTGGCCAAGACCCGTCGAGCGTGGTGTGTCCCGAGTGTGGGTGCGCTGCGTCCCCGCGGCACTGTGGAGAGGGTGGCTAGGCTCGATGGTAGTGGTGGCGGAGGAGGTGGGGACAACGAGATGCTTAGGAGGACTGATACAATGGCGAATGTTCACTACTCCATGAAGAGTTTTGTCTGGTCGCTTTGCGTTGGGTTGATCGGGCTTGTGATGCTGCCTCGATCGTGCGCGATCGCACAGCAGAGCGAGAACCAAGCGCCGCACGGTGCCCCGGTCGCTTCAGAGGAGGACTACAGTCCTCTCGATCAACGCGCCGAAACCAAAGCCACAGCCATAGCCACTGCAGTTGACACGGTCACCGGCCACGGCCCGGGAGATCGTGTGGCTGCACTGCAGTGGCTCTACCTTCATGCGAGCGGCGGCTGTGACACCAGTGTGTGGTCCGTGGAGCCGGCGCTGGCACGAATCATGGCAACCGGGACCACCAAGGAGAGATTGTGGGCAGTCCGTCTTGCCGGGCTCTTACCGATCTGCGAGACCCTGGACGAGGCGCTGGTGTGCTCGATGACTGACACTGATGAACGCACCCGTGTGGAAGCTGCTGCGATCATCGCTGGCCGGGGGCACCATGAGGCCGCACTCGCCGTGCTCGGCACCGCCCTGGCATCTGACACGCCTCCCACACGGATGCACGCCAGAGAGGCCTTGTGGAAGACGTGCGAGACGGCTGATCCGACTGCTCTCCTTCAGATGCTCGACGACATCGATGATCCAGGTCGCATTCTGGCGATCGAGTTGCTCGGTGACAGTCGAAGTCAGGATCTGCGGATCGCCGATGGCCTGGAGCGCATGGTGAGCCAGGTCAATGGACTCCCTACTCGCGCATCGCTGCTTTGGGCACTGGGAGGGTTAGGTCAAATCGGCGCCGACCGACTGATATCGTTGGCAGCGTCGTATCCCGAGCTCCAGCCCTGGGCGGACGCGGGGCTTGAGCGAGCCGCAGACCTTGCCACGGGCGAGCGTCCCCCTTGGGTCACCTGTGATGGCATCGCAGTGCAGGTCGATGCAACTGAGGATGTGCGTAACGACACACCGATCCTCAGGCTTCGCGTGAGATGTAGAAACGTCTCGCCGCAGCATGTGGCTGTTCCGACCTACGTTGCCGGCAGCACCTCCACGTCTCCGCCGTGTGCCGTCTACTACCGAGGCCGCAAACTGCCTCCAATCGGTATCAAGATCACATTCGGACCGATTTCCAGGGGACCCGACCATATACACTATCAACGGCTGCGACCCGGTGAAGTGTGGGAGTTCTGGCGGGAACTCCGGTTGCTAGACCGAAGCTCCCCATGGATAGCATACTACGACCGAACCTTCGGGATCTCCATCAAGGGGGATATCCTTGCAGAGGAGCCTGACTGGTGGACGGACGTCCCACGAGGTGAGCGAGTTGGAATCTCCGTCCCGCTGCGTGCGTTGCGATACACGACGTCAATCCCGCGTGTGCTTCCAGGTGTCGCAGGGTCAAGCGACGCGCGAGTCTGGATGGGCGATTTCGCCTCTGCTCCGGTTTATCTGAGCTTGCCGGACTAGAAATCGGCATGACAGTCGCGCTTCAACAGCTTCCGTTCGCACGCCGGGCTGCTGATTCCATCCACATCCGCCCACGTTGCTGCAGCGAACGCCATCAGTTCACCCGAACCGCAGTCGTGCACACGCGCACGGCTCACATCCATCGTGTTCACAGGCTACGGCTTCGCCCCCTTGCTGAATCGTGTACGCTCCATCCACCTGCTCCATGGCTTGCGCAGAGACGAGCAACACGCTCACACTTCCCCTCCCCTCCAGCGCTGTGCAGGAGAAACGATGCCACCATCTTTGAGGTTCAAGAAAAGCGAGATAGCTGCGATCGCTCACCGATACGCATACGCGATCAGCGAGACGAAACTCATTGCACGCAGGTTGGGCGTGCATAAACGCGGCCACCTGACAAAGAATGACCTGCGAAATGTCGCCCACTGGAAATCTCCACGAAGCGCGTACCACGCCCGCAAGAATACGGAAGAGTACGTAGCGGAAGTCACCCGGTTTGCCTTCGCAACGGAATGCGAGAGAGCGAGGATTACGAGCCTGACACTTCTGGACGGGGTCTCCTGGCCTACCGCATCCGTGATCCTGCACTTGTTCCACAGCGATCCGTATCCGATTCTGGATTTCCGGGCGGTCTGGTCCGTATCGCTTGAGGTGCCCCAGCCGTATAGCTTTGGCTTCTGGTGGCCTTACGTTGAGTTCTGTCGCAAGGTGGCGAAGACAGCGCGGGTGGACATGCGGATGTTGGACAGGGCGTTATGGCAATACTCGAAAGAGAACCAACCCCCATGACTTGCACGGAGTGCACCGTCGCCTTGGTCGCACTCGATGCCACCAAGCGCTCTTCGCGCAGCTTTCAACGACGCGCGGGACATCGTCCATCCCAGCCCCACGTGGCAACGTGGGGTTCTCCTCCCGCCCGCGTGCTCAATGAAACTCACAGCGACGCGCCCCGGCAGGTGCGCACATCACCTTGTCATCCACAAGACCGCCGTAGCGCGCAGCATTGCTGCAACCTTGTTGATGATGGGCTTCCAAAACCGATCAAAACCGGCGAGAAACGGCTCAAAACTGCTCGAAACTGAACCAAAACGGCTCAAAACTCGCCGAAACCGACCAAAACCATACCACGACATCTTGCGATGACGCATTCGTGCGCACGCCCTGACCTGGAGAATCGCTCGACTTCCAAACCATCGTGAACCGACACGGCCTGACCTGCGCGCATCCACGAGCGGTGTTTGGGATCATCAACTTCAGGCGTGATTCCGTTCCGCGATGCGGACTCCTACTCATCATCTGCCGACGAGCTCTCCGCAGCTGCCGCAGCCCGCATCTCCCGCAAGAGCGTCAGGCGCTCGCGCACCGCCTCGGACCGCTGGTGCTCCTCGCCAAACTCCGTTTCAACCGCTGTCAGAGCTGAGATAAGCATCTGCTCAGCCTGCTCGAACGCGTTGCGCCTCACCAAGACCTCCATAAGGTCGTAGAGCGTCCACAACGTGTCCGGGTGCGTGTGACCCAGCAGGGCCTGTCTGCGCTTGTAGACCTGCTCACCCAGGCTGATCGCCTCATCAAGCCGCCCCTGATCGCGGCGCAGTGCGGCGATGTTGTGCATGGTGCCAAGCGTCTTGGGGTGATCGGGGCCGAGCACGCGCCTACGAAGATCGAGCACTTGGGCGTACATCTTGTCCGCCTCGTCAAAGCGCCCTTGTCGCGCATAGAGCACGGCCAGATTGTGCATCGCCACGAAGGTTTCAGGATGGTCATTCCCCAACGTGCGCTTGCGCAGCTCGAGGACCTCATCCCACAGCCTCTCCGTCTCATCGAGGCGGCCCTGCTGGTAGTACACGACCGCCAGGTTGCTAAGCGAGGCCAGCGTATCGGGATGCTCATCCCCCAGATGCTCTCTGCGCAGATCCAATGTTTCGCGATAGAGCGGCTCAGCCATGTCCAGGCGCTCCTGCCTGTCGTAGTTGACCGCCAGGTTGTTCATCATGCGCAGCGTCATGGGATGATGCTCCCCCAGCGCCTGTTTCGCCAATGCAATGGTCTTGAGTTGCAGGGCCTGGGCATCCTCGTAGCGCCCTTGCATTAGGTAGGCCCATCCCAGGCCGTCCATGGTGTTGAGCGTGTCGGCGTGCGACTCGCCCATCACGCGCCGCTGCACTTGGTAGGCCTCTTCCATGTGGTTCGCCGCCTGCGCGTACCGCCCCATGAAGGTCGCCAGGTAAGCGGCGCTAGACAGCGCCTGGAGCGTCTCCGGGTGCTCTGGCCCGCTCACTCGCCTGCGAATCTCCAGGGACTTGGAACTCATCTCGACGGCCTGATCGAATTTTCCGCGGTTGCAGTACACCCAGCCCAGATTGCTCATCGTGCGCAGCGTGTTGGAATGGTCCTCGCCCAGCACTGCCCGCTGCCCGGCCAGCACCCGTTCCCATATCGCCTCCGCCTCCAGGTGCTGCCCCTGTCTGTATCGCAGCAGTCCGAGGTTGTTCAGCGCCGCCAGCGTGTACGGGCTGTCCTCACCTGAGTGCTGCACGTGCAGTTCATACACTCCGGTCGTCAGTTCCTCCGCCTCATCAAACCGCCCCGCATCGGAGAAAAGCAGCCCGAGCGTCGCCATGGAGACGAGCGTGTCGATATGCGCCTCACTCAGAAGCGATCGGCGGATCTCCAGTGCTCGCACGACCTGTGGTTCGGCTGCCTCGTACAGGCCGAGCGCGCGGTAGGTGACGGCCAGCGTGTTCCGTACATCCGCTTCGACAAGCGGCTGATCGGTGAAGGAGGCATCGATCGTCGCCGCTGCCTGATCGATCGCCTCGCGCACGGTGACATCGCGCCCAAGCCTGCGGGGATTGGCGGAGGCGAGGATGTCGAGCAGGAAGTCGTTGATGGCCTGGGCCTTCTTCGCCTGCAGATCGGATTGCTCGAAGGCCGCCTGGGCGCGGGCGCTATCCGCCTCCGCTGCGCGCCAGAAGCCGACCGACACCACCGTCGCCGCCGTCAGGGCCAGGAAGATCACCGCCACCGCCGCCACCGGTCCGCGATGACGGCTGAGCGTCTTTCGCAACAGGTACAGCGTGCTGTCACCCTTCGCTTCGATGGGCTGGCCTGCCGCGTAGCGCTCCAGGTCCCGAAGCAGATCCGCGACCGACTGGTAGCGCCGATCTTTTGCTTTGGCGAGCGCCTTGAGCACGATTGTGTCGAGCTCATCATCAACCTCACGCCGCTTGGTCGAGGGCCGCATCGCTTCCTGCTCGGTGATGCTGCGCACGATCGACGCCAAATGACCGTCGATGGGATAGGGGTGCTCAGCGGTGAGCATCTCATACAACATGACGCCGAGCGCGTAGACGTCGCTTCGCACATCGACCGCGTTGGGGTCGCCGCCCACCTGCTCGGGCGCCGCATAGGCGAGCGTGCCCACGAAGTCGCCCGCCTGCGTATGCACGGATTGCTGCGCCTCTGACAAGTCCAATGTCTTGGCGAGGCCGAAATCGAGCAGATGCGGCTCGCCCTCGGCGTCAATGAGTACATTGCTCGGCTTGAGATCGCGATGGATGACGCCTCGCTGGTGGGCGTAGTTCACCGCTGCTGCGATCTTGCGGAAGAGCTGCAACGTCGCCTCGACCTCAAGCTCGCGCGCTGCCTCCACAACGTCCAAGGCCGCGCCTTCGACGTAGCGCATGACGAGGTACATCCGGCCGTCCTCAGTCGTGCCGCTGTCGAAAACCGCCACGATGCTTGGGTGGTTGAGCGACGCCGCCAGATCGATTTCGCGCTCGAAGCGACGCCGAGCCAGCTTGTCAGCGTAGCGACCATGCAAGAGCAGCTTCACCGCCACGGTGCGCTTGGTGGACTCCTGTCTGGCTTCGTAGATGATGCCCTGACCGCCCGCGTTGATACTGCGGATGATGTCGTAGCCTGGGATGTTGGGAATCGGCGCGTCGTCACCCGCGGCGCCGCCCACGGCAACGCAGGCTGACCGCACCGCCGCCAGCGTCTGTGCGTTTTCCCCGAGCTCCTCCAGGAGTGCTCTGCAGGACTCGCAGGATGTGAGATGCAGATCAACGCTGCTGCGTTGGGGCAGCTCCAGTTCACCGCTCAGGTACTGCTCGAGCTGTTCAATCTCCGGGCAGGGCATGGCCGCTTCGGTCCCTCCTCTTCAGACCGCCTCGATCTCGATCTGCAGTTCTCGGATCCGCTTGAGGACGCGGTGCTTGGCGAGGAAGACCGCGTTTCGGGTCATGCCCAGCTCCTCCGCTGCCTCCTCGGCAGGTACATCGCGGAGCGCCACCAGCTCGAATGCCTGGATGGTCTTGGGCTCGAGTTCCACACGTACCTGAGCGAGGCACTGATCGAAGACAGCTTGCTGCCATGACCTGTCCCACGTCATCCGCACCGCCTTCTGAGGAATCGCATCCCAGATGGCGGTCTGCTGGGCGAGGGGAGCTCGCCGGTGTTCCTTGGCGAGTCTGCGGCGACGGTCGAGGATGGTGCGCTGGGCGATACCGAACAGCCAGGAATGCAACCGCCCCTTGCCGCGGTCGTACTTCCCCGCCCGATACGCAACGAGGAAGGCCGTCAGGGCATCCTGGGCGGCGTCCTCAGCGTCGTCGGCGGCAAGCCCCATCTCACGCGCGAAGCGGACGACCGGCTGACGGAAACGGTGCACAAACGTCTCCCAGGCCTCATCTTCCGAGTCTTGCAGCCGATCCAGCACCAGGGTTGTCGTCACCCATTGCATGGCCTCGCACCTCGCCTCCTCCCCACCCAGATCAGTGTACCTGATGCCTTCATCGGCTCGAGCGGATTCTCGTCGGAACACGCCGATCGGGCCTTGCCAAACCCATGAACCCCCATAAACAGATCACCGAATCCGCGAATTTGCTGAAAAGGGATCGCTGCAGCGCGCCAAGTCTAGGTGAAGGCGATAGGGCGTGGCCCTCGGGTTATTCACCTCGCCCTCCGGCGCTTCAGCGGCGCCGCCGCCCGCCGATCCGTGCTACGAACCCTCACTACCCCGTTCATGAGGTGAACACCATGACACGCAACAGCAAACCGCTCACGCTCCTCGGCGGAGCCGCCGCCGTCCTGGCCCTAGCTCTCTGTGCCGGCTCGGCGCTCGCCGTCGACAACTACCTCGTGCCGCACGGCATCAATGACTGGAACGTCCCCGGCAACTGGAGCCTGGGCCACTGCCCGGGGCAGTTGGAGGATGTCCACGTTGAGGCCACCACCACGGTACCCAAGGTCGTCAACTACAACTGGACCGGTATCAGCGACTTCAACAGCGTCAAGGTCGACGGCAACGGCGGGATCTACGGTCAGATCTACCAAGGCGAGCTGACCATGCGGACGACGACGCTCTACATGAGTGACAACGGTGACTCCTACTACTACCTCCAGGACCCTGCCTTCCTGTGGATAACCGACAAACTCTACGTTGGCTATACCGGTGTCTACGACGGCTACTTCATTCTCGATACCGTGGCGGATCCGAGCGCCGGCCTCTACGTCGGCAACGTCTGCTACGTCGGCTACCTGACGCCGGGAGACTTCGACCACCAGCACGGGTTCGCCGAGGTCAATATCCTCGCTGTCGGCCAGAACGACACCGGCAACTACGAACTCTCGGGCGTGCCCAATACAGATAGCAAGCTCACCGTCAACTACAACGCCGTCATCGGCAACTTCAACACCGGCACCTTCGAGCAGAACGGCGGCACCGCCAACATCGGCCTTGACTTCAGCACCGGCATCCAACTCGGGCTGAACCCCGGGGGCTACGGCACCTACAACATGCGCGGCGGCGTTCTCAATGTCCACCACATCAGCATCGCCAAGCACGGCGATGGCTTCTTCAACCACACCGGCGGCGAAATCAACGTCTCCGACGACGTCGTCATCGGCTGCGAAGGCAACAACCCCCTGCGAGCTTGGCTGAAGGTCGATGACACCGACGATGAGCCGACCCTCAACATCGGCGGCGATCTGCTCATCGGCGCCCAATCGCTCGCCAAGTACGAGCAGCTCGGCTCGGGCACCGTCAACGTGACCGACCAAATCGAAATCTGGGACGGCGACGACGATCCCT
>JAGLTS010000036.1 GCA_023135165.1 Phycisphaerales bacterium
CATCGTGATGACCGTGACGGTCCCGCCGTGCGCGTCGCGAACGGCCAGGGCTTCTTCGAGCGCGCTGAGATCCTCGGGGTTGAAGATGGCCGGCTGGGCAGCCCGGTTGACCGTGCCATCCGCCTTCATGGCATCCCCGCTGATGTTCTTCGTGTCGGGCACCTGCTTGACGCAGACGACGCAGTTGTATCCCACGTCTGAATCTCCTACCTGGGGTGCTTGCTTGGTTGCATCAGCCCGAGCATCAGCCGCCATGAGCCGGGAGCGATGGGGGATCATAGCGAATCGGACGTTGGTTGTGGACCGGACGGGCATCAAGCGAGGGTCGTGGCCCGCCAAGGGTCCGCCACGGGCGGACTGCGTTCAACGTGGGGAGTTGGACGTGGAGGCCGGTTCGCGGTACCCATGTGGCATGTCCACCCAACGGATCCGCTCTCGAATCGACAGCTCGCTTGATGCGCTCGCGAGATTAGGCAGCCAGATCGACCTGATCCACGCCATGCGGGAGCAACTCGCAGCGATGTTCGCAGCCGGCGGAACGCTCTACACCTGCGGCAACGGCGGATCGGCTGCACAGGCGATGCACTTGTCCGAAGAACTGATCGGCCGATACGACGCCGACCGTGGGCCATACCGCGCGGTCTGTCTCAACGCCGACCCGAGCGCCCTGACGTGCATCACCAACGACATGGGCTGGGACCAGGTCTTTGCTCGGCAAGTGCAAGCCCTTGTCACGAAACACGATGCGCTGCTCGTCTTTTCAACCAGCGGCAACAGCCCCAACATCGTCAAAGCGCTCGACGCAGCGACCGCGGCTGGCGCCCTCACGATCGGCCTGCTGGGTAAGACCGGCGGCGCGTGTGCCGACCCAGCCCGCTGTCAGGTGCCGATCGTGGTCGATTCACACGACACCGCTCACGTACAGGAAGCGCACCTGGTCCTACTGCACCTGCTCTGCGACCGCTTCGAGCCGTAGGCGGACAACCGCGCCACCTGTACGCCCCGCATTCAGCGAGTTCACAGCCCGTTGCCGCAACGTGCGCCCCGGAACCGCGGTTCGCGACCGCCTGCGCGAACACCCCACGAAACGGCGCGCCGAGTCGCGCGAGTGCGTAGAATCGGATTGTCAGGCAGAGCCAAGGGCATCACCACGAACACCGGTTTCGCTTCAGGAGATCGCCATGACACGAACACACAAACGCGGCCTGGGAATGATCGAACTGCTCGTCGTCATGGTCATCCTCATCATTGTGGCGGCCATTGCTCTTCCGATGCTCTCAAAAATCGGAGGTAGCGGGCCGAGCAGCGTGAAGAGCCAGACCAAGAGCCAGATGGATCTGTACGGCCTGCAACAGGGCGTGTCCGTCGTCAGCCAAGGCGGCGACTTCGACCAGATGCCCTTGCCGTCGGAACTGGATCGCAACCATGACACCGTACCGGCCACGCGCTTCGCCAAACCGAACGGCGTCGATCCGGGCAAGAACACGACGGCGAACATGTTCTCGATCCTCATCTACGACCGCGTCATCCTCCCCGAGCAGTGCTTCTGGACCGCCGAGCCGAACCTGAGCATCACGCTCGACAACAACTACCAATGGGGCAGCCCGCGTGAGGCGGAGAACCCCGGCCGAGCGCGATGGGACCCCGCGTTCTCCGCCGACTTTGAGTCACCTGAGGGCGGCAATGTCAGCTACGCGCAGCAGCGTCCGCTTCCCTCTCACACCACGGGGCCGCCCTCCGGCCGACCGATGTTCAGCCACCGCGGCCCACTCCTCGACGGCGAGCCGGTCATCTCCGGAACATCGGTCAGTTGGAATCCGAGCAATCCGAACTCCTATACGCTTGACCGGAACACGCGAATGTGGTCCGGCGCGATCGTGTATGCCGACGGCCATGTCTCGCTTGAGAACACGATCTACCCGACGCGCTACGTCGCTGACGACGGCGCGACGCTGCCCGACGTGATGTTCTACGACGAGCCGGACGACGGCAGGGCGATCAACGCATACCTGAGCATCTTCGTCGAGGCCGGCGAGTCGCGGGATGACTTCTTCGCGATCTGGGATTGAGTGGGGTGGCGCACAAACAGCGCCGCAGAGGCGATCCGCGGCGCTGTGAGGGGTGCATTCATATGTGGCGCTCGTGATGTCAGATCACGGTGTGCAGTCGTAGTCGTTGAGGAGGATGCCGAGATCCTCTTGATCGGTGTCGCCGTCGCCGTCGAGGTCGCCTGCTGCGGTCAGCCCATACGCGGCGAGGAGGATGCCCATATCAGACTGATCCGTGTCACCGTCGCCGTCGAGATCGCCAACGCAATCAGTCGTCGGGCCTACCCATCCGGCGACTCGCGCCATCATCCACCAGAAGGCCCTGCCCTTGAGATTGCAGTTGAGCGGCTGGGAGTGAGCGCAGGAACATGATGCACACAGCGGATCGCCGGGATGTGCATCACACCACTCAATCGCCCAGTTCCCGCCGTCGTAGTTGCACCCATCGTCGGCGCCCCGATCGAGGAAGTACTCGCCATCCGGGTCGTAGCTCTCGATGTCGGCAAAGTCGAAGAGGATGCCGCCGGTCGCGATGACATGATCGCGGATCTGGTTGTTGCGCGCGTGGAGGTTGCCCCCTTCGCCCGTGCCGGTGAGGTGGCCTGTCATGTAGATGAAGGTCACATCGGGGTAGTCGGCGATCAGCCCGCTCATGAGATCGAGGTAGATCTGCATGTTCGCCTCTGATGTGTCAGCTTGGCCGCACCATGACCAGAGGACGCAATTGCGGTCATTGTCGGGCTGATCGAGCATCGCGCGCGTGCGAACTTCCCAGGTGTAGTAATCAGGATTGCCCAGGTCGCCCGACGGGGTGTAGTCCCAGAGCGACAGACCGCCCTGTGTGCCGTCGTGATCCCACCAGTACAGTGAGCCGGGCGGGTTCTTGATCCCGTTCATCCCGGTGACGATCTGGCTTCCGTGCGAGGTGTGGCCATACGACATGAGAAACTGGGTCTTGGCGGCCTCGACCCAGGAATCGGGCACCTGGCTGATATCGCAGCAGGTGTGGTCGATGATGATCGCCTCCTGGGCCGAGGACGTCGCAGCGGCGACCGAAAGGACGCAGCCGGCGACAAACAGTGATGAACGACAATGCATGGGTACAACTCCTTTGTCTTCACACCGGCCCAGGCGCGCTTCTTCTCAAAATAGTCGCGGTCAACCTACACAACCGGCCGACCGCGATCAGGTCCAACTCTTGCTTTGTTCATCCAGTATCCGTCGGCTCACCGCACAGTCAAGCAACTTCAGACCGCCTCATCGCGTTCGGCGCCAGATGGAGCACAATCCATCTGAGCCGATGCCGAACAACATCAACGGCCCGTGCGAACAAGAATGTGTCACCATCGGCCCGACCCGGCCGATACAAGAAAGTAAGTTCGCGCGCTTTTGGTGTGCGCGCAAGCAACTGGAGCGGAAAGGGATATGGCACAGAAGTCCGCGAAAGACGCACCCTCCTCCTGGCACATCCTCCAGATCCTGACGAGGGGTCCGACCAAGGGTGGCGGCGGTGACAGCCTTGTGCTGCGACGCCTGGGATGGGCGATCCTGCTCGGGATGCTCGTCTTCCTCACCGCAGCACTGGTCAGCCACGATCCCGCCGACCCGCCCGGCGTCGCGGTCTGGCCCCAGAACGTCGAGATTCAGAACTGGTGCGGCCACTTCGGCGCGCTGGTCGCCCACTACGGCCTGGAGATGCTCGACGCCGGCGTGTGGGTGCTGCTGGGCAGCCTCGTCATCTACCTGATCGCGACCGCGTGCGGGCGGGCCGTGACCCACCCCGCCATGCGGATCATCGGCGTCCTGCTGATCGCCACAGCCGTGGCGGGCGGGCACCACATGCTCCTGCCCACGGTCACGAGTTTTCCACACGGGGCGGGCGGCCTGATCGGCGTGGCGAGCGTGCGAATCCTCAGCGCCCACTTCGGCACGATCGGGACGGGGCTGATCCTCACCGCTGCCGTCTGGATCGGCGCGATCGTCGCGTTCGATCGCCTGCTTTACGACGGCGCACGCGCCGGGGCGTCCATCATCGCACGACTCGCCGCATGGGTCGGTCGGCGGGCTGGACGGATCGGGCGACTGCTGCTGTCGATTCGTCCGAGACGCACGATCAGGCTCAACGACGTCGATGACGATACGCGGCTGACGAAAATACCCGACCGCCCCGATGTCACCGTCGTGAGACGGCGCAAGACCGCGCAGGCCGACATCGACGATCCCGATCAGCCGGCCGCACGCGCTCAGCAGAAGGTCGACAAGGAAGCCCTTCGCGAGAAGATCGCCAAGCTGCCGCTCAAGATCGCCTCGGCGGCGCGTCCCGGTGCGCCCACGCCGACCGAGCAGGAGCCTGCGCCCGAACCTGAACCGGAGCAGGACTTGTCCGGCTACCGCTTCCCGACGCTGGACATGCTCGAAGACCCGGAGGGCAACTTCACAGAGAAGATGGAGTCGTTCGTCCGCGAGCAGGCGCAGATCCTCGAAGAAGCGCTCAACACGTACAACATCAACGGCGAGGTCGTGGGCATCGACTCAGGCCCCGTCATCACGATGTACGAAGTCCAGCTCGTGCCCGGCACGAAGGTGGCGTCGCTCACCTCCGTTTCTTCGGATATCGCACGGGCGATGGGCGCGATCAACATCCGCGTCGTGCCGAACATCGCAGGCAAGAAAACGGTCGGCATCGAAGTTCCGAACATCGAGAAAGAGATGGTCCGCCTCAAGGAGCTCATGCTCGCCTGCCCGAACGCTTCGCACATGAAGCTACCGATGTTCCTTGGAAAGGACGCCTCGGGCGCGCCGATCACCGCCGACCTGACCAAAATGCCTCACATGCTCATCGCCGGCACGACCGGGTCGGGCAAGAGCGTGTGCATGAACTCGATCATCATGTCGTTCCTGTATACGAAACGGCCGGACGAACTCAAACTCGTCCTGGTCGATCCGAAGATGGTCGAGATGAGTCAGTTCCGCGACATCCCGCATCTCATGTGCCCCGTGGTGACGGAGATGAGCAAGGCGGTGGCGATCCTCGAATGGGCGGTGGCGAAGATGGACGAGCGCTACGAGTTGCTGGCCGAGGTCGGTTGTCGAAACGTCGCCGCATATAACTCGTTCACGTGGGAGGAACTCAAGGACCGGCTGGAACCGAAGAACGAGGAGGAGGAAGCCCGTATCCCGAGACACCTGCCCTATATGGTCTTTGTCATTGATGAACTCGCTGACATGATGATGACCAACAAGGATGTGGAGCACGCCATTGTGCGCCTCGCGCAGAAGTCGCGCGCGGTCGGGTTGCACCTGATCCTCGCCACGCAGCGTCCGCAGGCGAACGTCGTCACGGGGCTTATCAAGTCCAACATGCCGTGCCGCATCGCATTCAAGGTGTCTTCAGGCATGGACTCGCGCATCGTCCTCGACCAGAAAGGCGCGGAACTGCTGCTCGGCCAAGGCGACATGCTCTACCTCTCGCCTCGCTCACATGACTTGGTGCGATGCCAAGGCACGCTTGTCGGCGAGGGTGAAATCCGCAGGTCCGTCAAGTTCCTCAAGTCGATCGCCGTGCAGTCGTTTGAGCGGCAACTCGTGCAGATTCGTTCGCCGCAGCAAGCGATGGGCGATGAGGGTATTGATGACGAGATCACCGGCAAGATCAACGAGCGCGACCCGCTCTTTGAGAAGGCGGTCGAGATGGTCATCGCCAGCGGGCGAGGCTCGGTCTCGATGCTGCAACGTTCGCTTTCGATCGGCTACACGCGCTCATCGCGCCTCATCGAACAGATGGGTCAGGCGGGCATCATCGGCGACTACAAGGGTTCCCAGGCGCGCGACGTCGTCACGACGATCGAGGAATGGGAAGCCATGAAGAAGATGATGGCCGACGAGGAAGGGGACGGCACGCTCTTCGAGGGCGCGACGCCCAAGCAAGTGCCGACCCGGCCGAGCCTGGCGCAACCGCAGTCAAGCGAGCCGAGCACCGAAGCCGTCGACGATGCTGATGCGGTTGATGCGCACGATGAGGACTCGCCCGATGAAGATGAGCCTGCCGACGCGGAGGAGACGAAAGCACAGACTGACGAGGTCGAGGAAGATGACGGCGGATCGGATGCTGAGGAATCCGACGATGATGAGTATGAATACGAGTATGAGTACGAGTACGTCGACGAAGCCGACGAGGAAGCGGATGGCGAAGAAGACGCCGAGCCGGCGGATGAGGATGACGAAGGGGATGTGAGTCCGCCCTCGGTGTACGTGCAGGGCGCGAAGGATGCGAGCAAGTTGATCTCCAAGAAGGGCGCTCCATTCGACGATGCGGATGAGATTCACTGAGCGGTGCGGGTTGGTTGCGGCGCCGCGGTCACCGCGTTTCCCTTCGGGTCGCAGTGTGCGCGGTGGTGCGGATGATCGTCGTCGTCATGGGCGATGCTTGCCGCACGATCCGCCGACCCGTACCATCGCGGGCGTGATGGGTTCATCGATCGCCAGACTGATCGGCATGATCGTTGCAGCGGGCACAACGGCGTCCGTCTGCCACGCATCCATTGCGGCCTCACAGGCGGGCAGCGGCGACGATGAGGCCATCGTGTCGATGCGCCATGCGGCGCTGCTTGACGGGCGGTCGTTCTCCGGCGTTGTCCTGCAACAGGCTGTGCAGCAGCGTGATACGACGATCCGCGGCAATCACGCCTGGAGCTGGGTCGAGGGTGACACGCGCAGGCTGCATCTCGACGGCGATGTGCGGTTCACCGTCGGCACCGACACGTTCAGCGCCAACCGGGGCACGTTCTGGATTCAGCCGTTGCACCTCCCAGGGCGAACGCTGTACCAGATCGCGGTGTACTTCGATCGTGTGGAAAGCCCGCTCGCCGCTGCGGGAATCTCACACGAAGCGCTCGGGCTGCTCGTCACGGCGGTCGTCGAGGGTGATGTGTCGCTCACAACGGACCTGCTCGACGAGGGCCGGCCTGACGTTGCGTTCGTCGAGGAAGGCGAGCGCCGTTTCGCAGGGCATCTGACGCAGATCGTTGAGCGTGCGCCGGTGATCGAGCCGCCAACAATCACCGAACCCTCACCGCCTCTACCACCACCGCACCCCCCACCGCTACCCGAGGGCCGAATCGAAGGCGGCACACCGCTTGTCCCAGGCGAAACAACGGATCCATTCGCCGGGCCGTTCCGTGCTCCGGATGCATCGGACGCCATCTTCGTCGATGACGGGCTGATCACGTTCAGCGCCGAGGATCTTCACATCCTGCCCGACGAGGAGCAGCCGGCGATCATCCTGACCGGCGGCGTCATGTTCCACTACATGGACATCGAGCCGGCCAAGGCCAAGATGCGCCGGCTTCTACTCACCGCTGAGCGGGCTGTCATCTTCCTCCGCCGCAACGAGGGCGCATCACTGCTGGGTACGCTCCGAGCCGGTGATGTCGCTGGGATCTACCTCGAAGGCGCCGTCACCGCCACCGGCAGCGTGTCCGGCCGGTACGCGCGCACGCCGACCGACGCTGAGTACACGCTGCGCGGCCCGCACATGTACTACGACGTCACGGCACAACGTGCGATCGTGCTCGACGCGGTGTTCTCGACGTTCGACCGGAAGCTGCGTCAACCGATCTACATCCGCGCGCGGGCGCTCCGTCAGGAAGCGTCGAACCAGTGGGTCGCCGAGCGCGCCACCGTCGCCAACAGCGCGTTCTTCGAGCCGCATTTCAGCATCGGCGCCAGTCGGCTCACGGTGACGCAGACCGAGCGTCCCACAGGCCCGGGCGGTGAGGCTGAGACGCATCACTTCTTCCAGGCATCGAACCTTGCCCTCCGCGCCGGGTCCATCCCGTTCTTCTACTGGCCTTACCTCCAGGGCGAGATCGACGACATCCCGCTCCGTGAGATCAGCCTTTCGGAAAACCGCGACAAGGGCTTCAACATCCACACAGAGTGGGATGCGTTCACATTGCTCGGCCTGGACAGGCCCGAAGGCGTCCGCGCTCAGCTCGCCGTCGATTGGTCCGAGCATCGGCGCGTCGGATTCGGACTCGACGCTGAGTACGAATGGTCCCGCGGCAGAGGCGAGCTGTTCACGTACTACATCAACGATCACGGTCGAGACCGATTCGTCGGCGGGATCGAGCGGGATCGAGCGCAAGACAACCGTGGGATGATCACCGCGAGACACCGCCAGCAGCTCGCCGAGCAATGGTCGATGCTCGCCGAACTGAACTACATCAGCGATCCCGCATTCCTCGAGGTCTTCTTCGATCGAAAGGCAGTGACCGAGAAAGAATTCGAGACGCAATTAGAGCTTAAGAACCAAAAAGACAACGTCGCCTTCACCGCGCTGGTGAAGCCGGACCTGATTGATTTCACGCCGAATGAGTACCTGCTTCTCAGCCGGGGCTATCAGGTTGAGAAGCTGCCCGAACTGGCGTACCACAGGCTGGGCGATCTGCTCGGCGACACGTTCAGCTACACCGGCGATACGAGCGCATCGCGCATGCGGCTCAGCCTCACGGACATGGCGCCGCGCGAGATCGGCCTGATCTATCCATGGTCCGCCGCCGACCTCTTCGGCGCCGCGCCCGCGGAAAAACTCACCGACCGGTTCCGTCAGCTCGGCTATGACGACAACTACGTTCACCGATTCGACACGCGCCACGAGCTGACCATGCCGATGTCGCTGGGCGATCTGCATGTCGATCCGTTCATCACCGGGCGATTCACCGCATACGACGACGATTTCGCTGCGTACGGCGGTGAAACCGACACGTACCGGCTCTGGGGCGCTGTCGGCGCTCGGGCGTCCGTGGTCTTCCAGCGTGTCGATGATCGGGTTGAGAACCGTGTCTTCGGCCTTCATCGTCTCCGCCATCTCATCGAGCCGAATGTCACCGCGTGGCGCGCATGGACGTCAATCGACGCGGCGGACCTGCCGGTGTACGACGTTGATGTTGAATCGATCGCTCAGGGCGGGGCGCTGCGCCTGGGCGTGCGGAACACGCTTCAGACACAGCGCGGCGGGCCCGGGCGATGGCGAAGCGTCGATTGGATCATCGTGGATACGAACCTCGTTCTAAGCGATGAGCAAGCCGGCGCGAATCCGAAGATCGGCCGATTCATCGACTACCGCCCCGAGTACTCCGCGCTGACCGACCACGTGCGCAACGACGCCGTCTGGATGGTGTCGGACGTGCTCGCCATCTCAAGCCACGCAATCTGGGATCTCGATGAGAACAAGGCTGCCCGATGGTCCGCAGGGTACGAGCTGCGCCACACGAGCGCGCTCAGCAGCTTCACCGAGGGGCGATACGTCGATGCGCTTGACCAGATGTTCCTCGACTTCGGTGCGCGGTACGACCTCAACCATCGCTACAGCGCCAACGGACGCATCAGCTTTGACACGGACGAAGGGGATATCCGCGAGGCAACGCTCACCCTGATCCGCCGCGCGCCGCAGTGGACCATGAACTTCAGCGTGCGCTACAACCGCATCCGCGATGATACGACGTTCGGCATCCAGTTCAGCCCGACAGGCACCGGCAAGCGGTTCGGCATGGACACGGGCGACCTCCGCTGAACCGGGCGCTACTCCGACGCTTCGATTGCGGCCTTGATGTCGCCCAGCAGCATCGGCGCGATGTCGTCGAACCGCCCGCCCTCGACGCCGACGTGGACCGCGTGAATCACGCCGTCCGGCCGAACGATCACCGTGAACGGAATGCCTCCCACATTGAGCGCCTCGCCGAGCGCATTCCCGTGATCCATGAGCACAGGTAGGATGAAATCCTTGTCATCCCAATAGCTATGGACCTGCTCGACGCGGCGGGCATCCGTATCGCCTCGCTCCCACACGTTGACGGCGAAGAAACGAACGGGCAGGTCTTCCTCGGACGCGGTGCGGGCTGCCTGATCCACGTGGGGCAGCGCTATGAGGCACGGTCCGCACCACGTCGCCCACAGATCAAGCACCACAGCCCAACCCTCAAGACTTGACGATTCGACGATCCCACCCTTGAGCAATGCCAACTGAAACTCCGGAAGCCTGGTTCCGACGAGCGGATGCTGCGGGTGTGCTTGCTCGACGCCATCGGGAGCGGCCTGAGGCGCCATCCTGCGCGCCGGCTGAAGATGGCCCAACTCATCAACACGAATCCGATCGGTCAGATCCGGTGTGAACGCGCCGTCTTCCACCTGTTCCAATCGCTGCGGCGTCATCTCCATGGCGATCGTGCGCTCATAGGAGCCCGCGGCGGGCATTCTGATCGTGACGTCAACCCGTGAGAGCAGCTTCGTTTCCGGATCAACGCGCAGGATGATGTGGCTCTCAGGCCCGTCCATGACCAGTTCCCGCACCGTCTTGCCGTCGATCTCCCGAGGTGCTGAACTCACGATCTCCAGTGGCGTGAGCATGAAGAACTCCCATAACGCATCCTCCGCCAGGACGAGCGGGATCTGCGGGAACGGTAGCAGCGGGATGTTGTCGAGGAACACATCGCTCGTCAGCTCGCCCTCGTAGCTGGCTTGGAAGTACCGCTCGTCGTTGCCTTCGTGCAGGATGTACAGCGAGCCGTCGCCCGGCACGTAGAGTTTCAGCTCATTGAGATCCAGAAACGCTCGGCCGGCGTTGTCGAAGAGGAACATGAACTCATCAGTGTTCTTCTTCTCAACATCATCGACGCGCGTGATGCTCGTGAACGTCATCGTGTCTCGGATCGGACCGGCCCGATACGCCTCGACGATCTGCTCGAAGAGTTTCTCGGCTTGCTTGTGCGCGTCGGCTTCGTCTTGCGCCTTCGGGGCATCCGCCGGCTCAACATCCTGCGCCGCGATCGGCTGGACGGCTGCGAGCGATCCAAGAAGAACGGCGATCACGATGCGGCTGTTCATGGCTGACCTCCTGTGAGCGGGCGAGAAGGCACACCGCTGCCGGCGCGGCCTCGCACCATCGTATGTCGCTCACCACGACGTTGCGACATGATGCTCCGCGGTTCCGGTCAAATGGCGGCATCGCATGATGATGCGGCATGATGCAGCTCGCTGATCGTTCGACCCGTCGTCGGGTCCACGGCATCGGGTGCGATCCGAGCCATCGGCTCCAGCACGAAAAGACGCTCACGAAAACGCGGGTGCGGCACCGTCAGGCCCGGTTCGTCCATGCACACATCCCCATACAGGATCAGATCCAGATCCAGCGTGCGAGGCCCCCACCGCTCACGCCGAACTCGGCCGTGCTCAGTTTCGATGCGTTGCAGGTGCGTCAGCAGATCCTTCGGCGGCAGCGTCGTTTCCAGCACCGCAGCCGCGTTGAGGTAGTCGCCCTGGCCGGCCGGGCCGACCGGAGATGTCTCGATCATCGCGGACACGCGCACCACGCGCGTCGCGGACAACTGCTCAAGCGATCGGATAGCGTTCCGGAGCGTCTCCGCGCGCCGACCGAGGTTCGACCCCAGCGCGATGCAAACTGTCACAGGTGTCGCCGGCCGATCATCCATGCCCGGTAGTAGACCGCGAAGCTGCAGATCGGGCAAGGCGCCGGACCGGGTCAGGCAACAGATACAGATCACTCGCACACAGACCGCAGCGCCGGTCACGGTTTTGCATGGCTGTGCCCGGTGGCGATTCAGTCCTGTGTACCGGGTTTGAACTCGCGGGCGCGGTGTTGCATTTGCGCTTTGAGTCGCGCGAGAATCGAACTGTGCATCTGGGAGACGCGCGATTCGGAGAGATCCAGCGTCATGCCGATCTCCTTCATCGTCATCTCCTCGTAGTAGTACAGGATTACGATGAGGCGTTCGGCGCGTGACAGGCCCTTGGTGATGAGTTCGCGGAGATCGCGCCTTTGAAGCTCGATCAGCGGATTGGTCTGCGACTCATCTCGAATCACATCGATCTCGCGTACATCCCGGCTGGAGTCCGTCTCGCACCACTTGCGATGGATGGAGATGACGCCGACCGCTTGGCTGTCGCGCTGGATTTTGTGGTATTCCTCGCGGTTGACTTCCAGGTATTGCGCGATCTCGTCATCGGTTGGCGCTCGGCCAAGCTCCATGCTGAGCGAGTTGCGCGCCCCTTCAACCTTGGCGCTTCGGTGGCGCACGAGGCGAGGCACCCAATCCATCGCGCGCAGCTCGTCGAGGATCGCGCCTCGAATGCGCGGCGCACAGTACGTCTCGAACTTCACGCCCCGATCCAGGTCGAATGCGTCGATCGCGTCGATCAGGCCAAACAGGCCCGCCGACTTGAGATCTTCGACATCCACCTCATCAGGAAGACGAGCGTGAATGCGTTCGGCGTTGTACTTCACGAGCGGCAGATACCACTCCATGAAGCGATTGCGTATCACTTCGGAGTGAGTGCGCTGATACTCCTCCCAAAGCTCGCGCGTGGGCATTTCGCCTCGATCTTGCACCGCGGTAGCGGCGCAATTTCTCAGCCTATTTCCAGAGGTCTTCGCGGACTTGGTCCCAGGCATGGTCGGCTCCTTGACCTTGCGTGTGAACCGATATGAAGGCAAGCGACGCCTCACTACATCCGTGGACAGGCGTCTCAGGTCCTAGTATACCGGTTATCGGGCGATGTCAACGCTGCAAGCGGCAGTTTTCGGACGTTTGCCGCATCATCAATCCCTCGTCAACCGCCCGATGTGTCGAACTACGTCATCTCCTTCGTCGAATCCGGTGCCGGCCGATCCGCGCGATAGCGCCGCAAGTGCTCCTGCACCACGTGCTCGCAGATGATGCCGATGAGCAAACCAAGCGTGTAACAGCAGATCATCGACACGAGAGATCGCCACAGGATGTCTCCGGCGGGATTGCCCACCACAAGACCCGCGATCACGGAGATCGCGAATGCGATCATGCCCGCTGCGCCCGCTATGACTCGGCTCGGAACAACCGGGTTCACGTCTCATTCTCTCCTGGCCTGACCGAACAGTCTTGCCCGCCCGACATCGGCCCTTCGCCTGCCGTAATCCACGGCAGCTTGACTCTTTTCACCCAACAATCCACAAAAACCGCTCGTGCGCCCCGCATATCAGGCGCCTCTTCCCAAAAGCACACCGCGAACACGACCTATCCAGGTGCGATGAGCCTGACCCAAAGCGAAACCGGCGCCCGGGTCCGCCCACTCCGCCAGCTTGTCCATCGCAGCGCTGACCCGGCGCTTCGGCGCCGCGATGTAAAACGGCATCCGCCTCCGCACCGCATCTCGCACCGCCGCATCGTCGGGCAGCCAACCGGCAAACGCGATCTTGATGTCCAGGAAACGCTGCGCCACTGCGGCGATTCGCGCGTACACGCGACGTGCTTCGGTCGCATCACGCGCCTGGTTCACGACGAGTGAGACCCTGCCGGATCGGTCGCCGTGCATTGACCCATGCACAACCACTGCCTTGATGAGGGCATACGCATCAGCAATCGCGGGCGGCTCAGGCGTCGTCACCACCAGGCACCGGTCCGCGATGGCCAGAAAGCTTGTCACGGATCGGCCGTTGCCCGCACCGGTGTCGATCACGACCACATCGGACTCATCGTCGAGCTGATCGAGCGCCTCGATGAGTCGGATGCACTCCTGGGCGGATGCATCCGCAGCTCCGATCACACCCGAAGCGCCGGGGATGAGCCGGAACCCGCCCGGTGCGTAGACCTGGATTTCATCGAGCGTGCGCTGCCCGCGCATCACATGGCTGAGGTTGCCGCTGACGGAAAGACCGCAGATGACATCAGCGTTGGCAAGCCCGAGATCCGCATCGAGCATCGTGACGCTTCTGCCGCGCTTGGTCAGCGCGATGCAGAGGTTCACAGCGATGTTCGTCTTGCCGACCCCGCCCTTGCCTGAGCTGATGGTGATGACATGCGCGCTGCGGCGCTGCGCAGCGGGCGCGCACGGCGCATCGCGCGACGCCTCGGCGCGCCGCATCAGCAGCCTCAGTGCCGACGCCTGATCCACTGGCGCCCGCGCATGTGAACGCGCGGTGGTCATGACAATCCCCCGCTGACGATCATCCGGGCGAGACGATCGGACCGGCCGATCTCGATGTGGTCGGGCACCTCCTGACCTGTCGTGACGAAGCTGATGCGTTTCTTGATGGACTGAACGACGTTGATGAGCACGCCGAAGCTGACCGCCTCATCGAGCTTGGTGAAGACGACGTTGGTCGGCTCGACCGGCGCGAACCGCTCCGCAGCACGAAGCAGCAACCGTTCGCTGGATGTCGAAGAAAGCACGAGATGCACTTCGTGCGGCTCGGCGGCGTGAACGAACTTGCGTAGTTCGTCGATTCGCAACTCGTCGTGTTGTGATCGGCCGGCCGTGTCGAGAAGGATGACATCGCAGCCGGAAAGTGAGCGCACCGCCGACGCCGTTTCGTTGGGCGTGAGCGCGACGCGCAACGGCAGGCCGATGATATTCGCGTACGTGCGGAGCTGATCGACCGCCGCGATGCGGTAGGTGTCGCATGTGACGAGGCCGACGCTTTTGTTGTGTCGCAGCTTGAAGGCGGCGGCGAGCTTGGCGATCGTCGTCGTTTTGCCGACGCCCGTCGGGCCGACCATGGCGATGGTGAGCGGCCGACCATCCTTGGGCCGACCCCGATCAAGCGAAATCTCGGCGACCGGGATGTAGGCAGCGAGTTCGCGAAGAACAGCGGCATGGACGATGTTCGGATCGGTCAGCTCCTCCCCACTGAGCTGCGTTCGCACCGCCTCGACAATGCGGTTGGCGATGTCGGTGGAGACTTCGGATTGAAGCAGGCTGAGGTAGCGGTCAAAGAGCGCCTCGGGCAGCAACGCACGATCGGGCGGGCGGTGCGTCTGTTCGAGCACCTTGGACACCATGCTGCGCAGGTCCGTCATCTGCTGATCGAGTCGGCCGACCACCGCATCAGGCACGGCTGCGGGCGCCTCAGCCATCGGGCGCACGAGACGCTTGGTCGTCCGGTAGACCGGCTCGGGCGCGGGTTGAGGCGCATCGCCGCGCCGGTCACTGTCGCTCCTCGCTTGAGGCTGCGGCGCGACGGCGACAGCACAGGCGGACTGGGCGGCGTCGAATGAATCGACGGATGCGGTCTGCTCAGGCGCGACGTGTGCAACCATTGGCTCGCGCGGCACCACGGGCGCTGCCTGCGCCATCGCCGGGCGCGTCGAGCGAACTGACGTTGACTGACCGTATGTTCTCTGAACGATCCCCGCCGATCGCAGATCCGCGGTGTCCGTCGGGCGTGCTGCGCGCCGCCCTCGCGGTTGACCGATACCAAGCCCGGTGCCTGCGGTGATTTCGACGATCTGTCTGGTGCGAAAACCGAGCAACCCGCGCCGCTTGAATGTTCGCGTGTGGAGGATGACGGCGTCTTTGCCAAGGTCGCGCTTCACAGCGTCGAGCGCTTGGACCATCGAGTCCGCCTGATACGTCTTAAGTGTTTTCTTGCCATCCATGGCCGGTCTCGAGCGCATCCTGCACTCGCCTCCTCACGTCGTGTTGTCATGCGGCCGACGCGCCGCTTGTCTGAGGCTCGGGCAGTCTCACAAGTCCCATGGACTCGATTCGCACGCCTGAGACGATCTCGTTGTACCCGAGAACACCAACGGTTGACAAGTGCGGCTCGACCAATTCCCGTACAGGGCCGCGCACTTGCGGTGATGCGAGGATGATCGGCTCGTGCCCCGCGGCGACGACCGCCTGGAGCGATTCAACGATCGCACTTGCCACATCCCGCGCAAGTTGCGGGGGCATGGTCATCACCGTGCCGCCCGCGCTGCGATCGACATACCCGCTGATGAAGTCCTCCAGCGACGGGTCGAGCGTCACGCAGACGAGCCGCTGATTGCCCGCATCATCCATCACCAGATGCTGCCCACAGATCGTCCGGCGAAGCGAGTGGCGAACGTACTCGGTGAGCACGTCGATGTCCTTGGACTTGGGCGCCCAGTCGCCGAGCGTTTCGAGGATGATCTCCAGGTCGCGGATCGGAACACGCTCGCGCAGCAGGTTTTGCAGCACCTTCTGCAGCTCCGCGGGCTTGATGAGGTCCGGGACGACCTCGGCGACGACCTTGGGCGACTTCTCAGCCACACCCTGCAACAGATTGTGGACTTCCTCACGGCTGAGCATCTCGTCCGCGTGGCGTTTGACGATCTCGGTGAGGTGCGTCGCCAGGACGCTCGATGCGTCGACGACGGTGTAGTTCATGTTCTCGGCTCGCTGCTTGAGGGCCGTCTCGATCCACCAGGCATCCAGGCCGAACGCAGGCTCCTTGGTCTTGATCCCGTCGAGCGGTCCCTCGGCGAGGCCTGAGTCCATGGCGAGCAGCTTGCCCGGATAGGTCGTGCCTTCATCGACGACGGCGCCGCGCAGTTTCACACGGTAAGCGTTCGGGTCGAGCTGCATATTGTCGCGTATGCGCACGGGCGGCATGACAAAGCCCATCTCGACGGCGACCTGGCGGCGAATCATCGCGATCCGATCGAGCAGATCGCCTCCCTGGCTTGCATCGACGAGCGAGACGACGGCGTAGCCGACCTCAAGCTCGAGCTGATCCACCTTCAGCAGCGTCTCGACGGCCGGCTGGGTGTCGATGCTGATCGCCTGCTCGCGGGCTCGTTGCTCGCGGGTTGCCGTTCGGGCGTTTCGGCTACGCGTCGTGAAGAGCGCGATGGACAGCAGGACCATGCTCATCGCGATGAGCGGAATCGCGGGCAGGGGCGTGAACGCCATCCCAATCAGGAAGCACGCGGTGAGAACCAGCGCAACGGGACGGTTGAAGAGCTGGCCCGTCAGCTCATTGCCGAGGCTGTCTTTGGCGCCGGAGCGCGTGATGATCAGGCCGGATGCGATGGCGATGAGAAACGCTGGAACCTGCGAGACCAGGCCGTCGCCGATGGTCAGCTTGGTGAAGACGTTGACGGTTTCGCCGACGGACCATCCCCGCCCGATCATGCCGACGAAAAGCCCGCCGAGGATGTTGATGGCGGTGATGAGGACGCTGGCGATGGCATCGCCTCGGACGAACTTGGATGCACCATCCATCGCGCCGTAGAAGTCCGCCTCGTGCATGATGTCATCGCGCCGGCTCCTGGCTTCCGCCTCGTCGATGACGCCCGCGTTCAGATCGGCGTCGATCGCCATTTGCTTGCCGGGCATGGCATCGAGCGTGAAGCGTGCAGCTACTTCGCTGATTCGGGTCGCGCCTTTGGTGATGACGACGAACTGCACGATGATGAGGATGGCGAAGATCACCACGCCGACGACGGGGTTATCGCCCGCCACGAAGTCGCCGAACGCCTGGATGACCTTGCCCGCAACGCCCGCCGCCTCCTCCGCGTTGGTGGCGTCCGCTGTCAGAATCAGGCGCGTCGTCGCGATGTTGAGTACGAGCCGAAACAGCGTCGTTCCGAGCAGCAGCGATGGGAAGACGTTGAACTCCAGCGGCGAATTCAGGTAGATCGTGGTCAAGAGCATGATCGCCGCGATCGAGATGTTCGCAGCGATCATCACATCCATGACGGCGGGGTGCAGCGGGACGATGATGACGCCGACCAGCGAGATGAATGCAATGGGCACGATCAGCCCGCGGTGCCTGACGAAGGCATCCACCCAAGGGGGAACCGGCTTGTTCATCAGCGCCATCGACATCAGGACCAAGCCCTCGCGTGCTGCCTGTTTGTCCTACTGATCGCCATCATCCCGCAGCCTTCCCTTCCAACCGATAGACGTACGCGAGCACCTCGGCGACCGCCTGGTACTGCGCGGGGGGGACTTCCTGACCGACTTCAACGTGCCGGTACAAGGCCCTCGCCAGCGGCGCCCGCTCGACGATCGGCACGCTGTGCGCCACCGCGATCTGGCGAATGCGAAACGCCATCACGTCCGCGCCTTTGGCGATCACCTTCGGTGCGTTCATCTTCTGGGCGTCATACTTGAGCGCCACCGAGAAGTGCGTCGGGTTCGTCACCACGACATCAGCGCGAGGGACGTCGATGCCCAGACGCTGCATGTGGATCTGCTGCGCCATCTGGAAGCGCTTGTGCTTGATCTTCGGATCGCCATCCGCCGCCTTACGCTCCTCCTTGACCTCCGTCTTGGTCATCTTCAGATCCTGCGTGTGTTGCCACTTCTGGTAGACCCAGTCGGCGATGCCGAGGAGCAGCAGGACGATCGCCACCTTGATGGCAAGATCGAAGAGCTTGCTCGTGACGAGGAGAAAGGCGGGCAACGCGTCGAGCTGCGGCAGAATCGCGATCGCGCGAAGGTCGCCGGCAACGACCAGGATGATGACAGCCGCGACGCACGAGAACTTGCCGACATCCGCGACGGACTTGGCCAACCCTCGCTTGCCGAAGATCTGCTTGAACCCACCCACCGGATTCATCTTCGAGAAGTCCGGTTGAATGGGCTTGAGCGTGAAGAGCCAGCCGACCTGCATGAAGCTCGACACGATTGCGGCGGCGAAGATCAGCAGCATCGGCGCGAGGGCGATTCGCGCCGCAAAGGCGACCGTCGTGGCGACCTGCCCTATCAGGCCGTCGGTGCTGAGCGTCGAGCCAATCGTGTCGCCTCCCAACTCTCGCTGCATGAGGATGCCCATGTCCTCGAACATGCGATGCCCGAGAATGCGGAAGATGATCAGGCCGGCGGCGAGCATGACGGCGCTGGAGAGGTCCTTGCTCTTGGGCACCTTGCCGCGCGTTCGCGCATCGGATTTGCGCTTGCCGGTTGGCTGTTCTGATTTTTCGCCGACGTCGTCAGCCACCGCTCACGCCTCCGCTACCGAGCGAGAACACCCAATCCCCGATCATGATGAGCGTGCGCCCGACCTCTTCGCTCACGACGACGTACATCACGCCGCACGACGCGATCAGGCCGACAAGCCCCGAGATGACGCGCATGGGGAAACCGAACGAAATGATGTTGAGCTGCGGCGAGGTCTTGCTGAGAAACCCGATGCCGAGCGTCTGAAGAAAGATGATGCAGTAGATCGGCGCCGCGACGCGAACGGCGAGCGTGTACGCAGCCATGAGGACGCCCGCCATCATCTCGACGACCGACTGGTCCACACGAAACCCGCCGAGCGGGACGCGGCTGAAGCTGTCGGCGAGCACGGCGAGCATGACTTCGAGACCGCCGACGAGCAGGAAGATGCTCAGCGTGAGGTAAAAGAGGATCTGCCCGATGACGTTGGTCGTCGTGTTGGATGCCGGGTCGTAGAAGGTCGCCATGCCCAGCCCCATCTGCCTGCCCATCACAAATCCGGACATCTGCATCGAGACCAGCGGCATGCCCGCCAACCAGCCGATCACGTACCCGATCATGATCTCCATGGCGATGAGCGGCCCAATGGTGACGATGCTCAACTCGATCCCGACCTGCTGCGCCGCCGGGCACGTCGGGTAAAGCACGAGCGCGAGCGCCAAGGCGAGGTGCAGCTTGATGAAGCGCGGGATCACGTTGCTGCCGAACACGGGCGAAAAGAGGTACAGCCCGGTGAACCGGAAGAAGACGAGCGCGAACGGCCCGGTGTGAGACAAGATGGCGTCCATGCCTGTCATGCATTACAAACCAAGATTGAACATTTCCACGGCGAAGGCTGTGAGCTGCGCGACGATCCAGGGCATCAGCAGAATCGCGACGCCGATCATCACGAATATCTTTGGAACCATCGTGAGCGTCTGTTCGTGAATCTGCGTGATCGACTGGAGGATGCTGATGATGAGCCCGATGACGATGCCCGCACCAAGCACAGGCGCGATGATCGTCAGCGCCATCATCAGCGTGTCCCGAACGATCTGCATGGTGTAGTCATCAACTGACATCGCGCGCACCTCCTGCGTGGGGCTTACCCCACCATCGAGGACAGAGGCTCAAGCTGCCCCGGTTGAATCACACTCTGCATGAGATTCCCAATCACCAGTTGCCACCCATCGACCATGATGAAGAGCAGAATCTTGAACGGGGCTGACACGAGCACGGGCGGCAGCATCATCATGCCCATCGAGATCAGCACGCTGGCGATGATCATGTCAATGACAAGGAAGGGCAGGTAGACGCGGAACCCCATGAGGAAACCGACCTTGAGTTCGCTGAGGACGTAGGCGGGGACGAGGGTGAGCATGTCAACATCGGCGCGCGTGATCTGCTCGGGGCTGCTGATGTTAACGCCGCGGTAGTCGAGGATCATGAAGAGCGATGACCAGTTCCCCGTGGCTTCGATCTGGTCGAACATGAAGTCACGTACGGGTTGCTTGGCGCGCTGCCAGGCATCAAGCTGATTGGTGATCTCGCCGTTCTGGTACGGGACGAGCGCCTCGTTGTAGATGCGGTCGATCGTCGGCGACATGACAAAGAGGGTCATGATGAGCGCCAGGCCCGTGATGACCTGAGGCGGAGGCAAGCTCTGAGTGCCCATCGCCTGCTTGAGTAGGCCGAGCACGATGATGATGCGCACGAAGGATGTGCACATGATGATGATGGCGGGGGCGAGCGAGAGGATGGTGAGAAGGATGAGGATGTTCAGCGTGCCGGACAGGCCGACCTCCGTGCCTGTCACTCCCCCCACCGCCTCGCCGAGGTCCTCGAGCATGGTCACGGGGTTGATGTCTGTGTCGCCCGGCACCGTCTGCGACGATGCCGGCCCCGCCGCAAGGAGCAGGACGCACAAGAAACCCACAATGGTCGGCAGACGCCTCATGCATCCGCCCCCCGCATGGTGCTGAGGCGCATCCGCAGTGATTTCAACGGGTTAGCGGATTCCGTCAAATCGACGACCTCCGCGCGAAGATCCAAATCGTCCACATCCTGTCCACTCTCCACCCTCGCAAAGATGGAGCGGAATCGATCTGACACGGTCTCGGACTGCTCTGTCGATGTCTTGCTCAGGATCGAGGCGACATCATCCGCGTCGATGATGTCAGCCAGCGTCTGGAACCCGGCGGGCGTCTGGCTCAGGAGCAGCACCCGCCGATCGAGCTTGAGCAGAACCAGCGTCGTGGATCGTGAGATCGGGTATCTGCCGAGCACCTCCATCACGCCCGACGGCGCCCGGCCCCCTGCGGAGAGCATGACCGCCAGACCGCCGCGCGCGCTGGCTGCCCGTTTGATGACCATCTTGAGCAGCAGCGCCAGGACGATGACGACGACCAGCGCGCCAAGCGTCCGCATGACCCCGATCGCGCCGTAGCCGGTCGCCTCCGCAGTGGTCGGGGATGCCCGCTCAGTTTGGCCGAGCGGTAGCGACTCTCGCGCCGGCGGCACGAAGACCTCCGCAGGCTCCGTTGCCTTCTCCGGCTGGTCCGCACTGCCGGTCGTTGCTGATTCCCGTGTCTCCCCCTGCGACTCCGCAGGCTCATCGACCTGAGCCGCCCCGGGTGCGTTTGCATCCCCGTCTTGATCGACGATCGCGTGAGCGTCATCCGTTGCCGACTCACCGGCGAGGTCGAGCGCCCGATTCGCCGAGCCGGCCTCGGGGAGAAGCAGTTGCCTCTCCCAATCGTGTCCAGCGGACGCATGCGCCATACCTGCCGTGAGGATGGCCAGCACGATCAGCACCCGCGCGATGGGTGGGGTCCGGTGGTGGGATCGTTGCGTTGCCATGCGCCATCCTTGGCATCGGCCCGACAGCTCCGCTGTCGGCGGTCGTCTCTGAATCGGTGTCGTCGTCCCTATGGACCGGATGCGGTCGACACGGGGACGAGCACCTCACTGATGCGAACGCAGAAGGTGTCGTTGAGCACGAGCACCTCACCCCGCGCGACGTGCCGGTCGTTGACGTAGACATCCACGGGGTCACCGGCCAGCTTGTCCAACTCGACGATGGACCCGTTGTTGAGGCGAAGCACATCCTCGACAAGCATAACCGTCCTGCCCAGTTCGATCTTCACGTGCAGATCGACATCCGAGAGCAGGTCGATGCCCTCCGGCTCATCGCCGACGGCCGTCCCGCCAAGCGTCGGCAGTTCAACCGATTCGACACTACGGACCTGGCGCGGCGGCGTCGCGCCGATGTGTCGGCCGGGCAGTTCGGCAGACTCTGTCGACGGACCGGCGTCATCCAGGCCGGGCTCGTCCTCGCCGGAGCCTAGGTTTGCGATGGCATGCTGGGCATCCGCCAGCGCTTGCGCCGCCATGTCCTCGGCTGAGTCGCCGGGCGCATCGCCCTTGCCGGCATCCGACGCATCCGGTGCTGCATCAGGTTCCTGCGGCGCGCCGCCAGGCTCGGCAGCTACGCCATCGGCCTGTGGCGCAGGCGGCGTCTCCTCCGAAGCCGCCTGGGCTGCTCCATCAGGAGTCGCCGATTCCACATCGTCGGTTGTTTCAGGGTGCTCGCGCTGTGGGTCTTGCTCGGCCATCCTAGCCTCATTTCTCCAGAGACCCTCTGGTCATCGGCCTTCGTCCATGAAGTCCTATAAAGAGTGTGGCCGCGCTTTGGCCATCTGTCAATAGTCCGCGCGAAAGGCGTTGCATTTCGGGATCAATACCTTTTCAATGCGGGGCCTGCCTTCCTCATCCAGACCCAGCACGCCGTTGAGGAACTCGCAGACCTGAGAGGTCAATTTCTCGAGGTTCGGCTCGCGGAAGTCCTCGTGGTGGGCGCGACGCCAGATCTGCGCGATGCCCGTCTTGATCTCCGCACCTCGGCGCTCGAACTCCTTCGTCGCCCTGTCCTCGTGCCTGCTTTTGAGGATGATGTACACCTCGGTGTCGTAGAGCCAGATTCGGCCGGTGCTCTGGTTGGGCATTCTCTCCTGCAGGACGAGCATCTCGACCTGGCGGTTGTTCTCCGCCTCCCGCTCCAAATCCTGCTCACCGCCCTGCACCGGACCGGGGCCGCCCCACATCTGGAGGACGATAAAGATTCCGACCGCCTCAACCAGCAGCAGCGCCGCGACGAGGACGATTGTCTTCATCGGACTTTTTTTCTTCGTCGTAACTTCGTTCGTATCCTGATCGGGCATTGGTCAACCTCCGTCAAGGAGCGCTCTCCCCGCGCGCAATGTTTGGGTCGCTGAAGTTCGCATCCTTGGATATCTCTTCGACCAGAACCTCAGTCAGGATAATCTCCGCTCGCCGATTGACCGCCTGCTCTTGTGCCGTGTATCGGCGAGGGGCAAGCGGCTCCTCCGCCCCGCGCGCATCCAGCGAGAACACGCGCCGATCCAGACCGCACTCGTTCACAAGGAACTCACACACCGCCTTGGCGCGGTAGTACGACAGGTCGTCGAGATCCTCATACATGAAGTCAGCGCTCACGTTCTTGCGCGCCGCGTGCCCACGAATGGCGATCTTGTTGGTTCGGCCCCGGACCAGGTCGGCGATGTGGCGCAGCGGGTCCTTGGCGGACTCCAGCAGTTCCGCGGACTCCGGCGCGAAGCTCAGGTGCCCGCCGAGCGTGAACATCAGGCCGTCCTGGATCTTGCGGACCGTGACATCCTTGCCTTCCATCCCTTCGATATCGCTCTTGGAGGTCTTGCTGTGCTCCGACGCGTCGAGGGAGAGCTTGTCGAGCTGCTCGATGATCGACCGGAGCGGCGGGTCGTCGATGATGAGTTGGCCCTGCCCGCCCTGGTAGCCGAACGCCTCCTTGATCGAATCGACGACGCGCTGGTACTCATCCTCCTTCTTCAGCTCGGAGAAGGCGGCGAGGAGGATGAAAAAGCAGAGCAGCAGCGTCATCATGTCGCCGTAGGTCACGATCCACTCGGGCACGCCGCCGCCGCCGTCTTGTTTCTTCTTCTTGACCATGTCCGTTGACTGCGGGCCTGTCGGACCGATGGGGGATGCGCGTCACGCAGCCGCAGCCTCCTCTTCCCCACTCTCAACGCGCTTGGACGGCGGCAGGTAGGTCATGAGCTTCTGCTCGACGACGCGCGGGTTGTCGCCGGACTGGATGCTCATCACGCCTTCCAGGACCATTGACTTGAGCAGCGTCTCTTCCGCGTCGTACAGGCCGAGCTTGTCCGCAAGCGGCAGAAACAGAACGTTGGCGACCACCGCGCCGTAGAGCGTCGTGATCAGCGCTGCCGCCATGCCCGATCCGATCTTGGAGGGATCATCCATGTTGGCGAGCATGGCGACGAGTCCGACGAGCGTGCCGATCATTCCGAACGCAGGCGCGTATCGGCCGAGCGCTTCGAGGATCGCCTTGCCCTCGCGGTGGCGATCCATGAGGTTCTCAAGCTCGGTCTCCATGATCTGTCGGATGAGTTCCGGGTCCGTGCCATCCACTGCCATGCGGATGCCCTGTGCGATGAAATCGTCGCTCATTTCCTCGGTGTGGCCTTCGAGGCTGAGGATGCCGTCGCGGCGTGCGACCTCAGCGTAGCCGACCAACTCCTGGACCAGGTCGTTGGGGTTGGTGCTCTTCACGAAGACGGTCTTCAGACAAACCTTGGGCAGCGAGAGAATGCGATTCAAGGGGAAGGAGGCGAAGACCGCCGCAGTCGCCCCGCCGATCACGATGATCATCGAGATGGGATCGATATACGCCCCGGGCGAACCGCCCAGGATCATCGCCAGGACGATGAGTCCCATGCCCATCACCGTTCCGATAATCGTGGCAATATCCACGGCGACCTCCAAGCTCGACCAGACAGGCCCGATCTGCAAACAAAACAGACCCGCGAACTGCTCATCGGCGCGGCATCACACCGACTTGAGCACCCCCCAGCCCGCACCCACACACTGCGAGGCACGCCATCCCCTCATCCAAACGTGGTGAGCGGCGATCGCCGGTCTCATCACCGGGCGGCAACCGAGGGGGCAGTGCACGCCCCACCCACGAGCGAAAGCACACGATGCTGAGCATTCGACAGCGGCAGGCGACGCCATTGGGATGGCGTGACATATCGGCCGGGGACGTTGCCGGACCCGCGATAGACGGTGAACATGATCCGCCGATGCGTCGTGATGTGGCGAAACGACGTGATGCGTTCCAGCGACGTGAGTGCGGGCATCTCATGCCGGATGCGGCGCAAGCTGACGGGCCGATCTGATTCGATGGTCGGCGCCTGCCACATGCCCGCCCACATGCCGTCATCGGCGCGCTGCTCGACGAGGATGCGATCGGCTCGCTCGATGATGATCGATGCGTGGTGGACCGTCCGCTGCCGGGCTCGCCGTCGCGGCCTGGGCAGTTCCTCTTGCCTGCCCGCCGCACACGCCAGGCACGCGCGTTTGAGCGGACACTGCCGACACGCCGGCCCGACGCGCGTGCAGACCGTCGCGCCAAGCTCCATCAACCCTTCGTTCAGATCGCCGGGATCATCCGCAGCGCGAACCAACGCCTCGGCCTGCGACCAGAGCCAGCGCCGCCCATCCGGCGAATCGGGCAGCGCATCCTGTGCGTGCAACCGACACAACACACGCGCGACGTTGCCATCCACGATCGGCTCCGCTCGACCGAATGCGATGGATGCGATCGCGCCCGCCGTGTATCGGCCGACCCCCGGCAACTTCAGCAAGTCGGCAACATCTCCGGGCACGCGACCGTCAAACCGCTGCACGATCATCTTCGCCGCAGCGTGCAGACGCCCGGCTCGCCGGTAGTAACCAAGTCCGGACCACAGCGCCAGGACATGCTGCTCATCCGCGTCGGCCAAGTCATTCACGGTGGGGAATGCAGCCATGAACGACTCATACTTGTCGATCACGCGCGCGACCTGCGTTTGCTGCAGCATCGCCTCGCTGACGAGCACGGCGTACGGATCACGACGAGGATGCGCGTGCGCAGCGACGGTTCGCCACGGCAAGTCACGCGCGTGTTCACCAAACCACGTGCTGACATTGCGCGCGACGGATCTCTCGCTGCGACTCATCGACACGCCCCAACTCCATGCACGGCATTGTCAGTCACATCTCGCGCGGTCTCTGCATTCGGCATGCGCGCAGTGTACCGGGAGGCGAATGCGAGGGCTGCCTGTCACAAGCCGGACCGACCATCACGGTTCGCATTCGCGAAGTCGGGCTCGCTCCCTTCTGCGCCTGGCGCGATCCCTCACAGCCGACCGTTCGCTGGCCGCACGACGTGTTGCGCGCTCGCTGAGTTGCTGTTTGCGGTCTTGGCGCATCGCCTCACAGTGCAGTTCCTCCTTCAGGATGAGGTAACGCCGATAGCGGCCGACGTCGAGCAGTCCCTCGTCAATCGCAGCCAGGATGGCGCAGCCGGGGTCACGCGTGTGCGCGCAGTCGTTGAATCGGCATTGCGCCGCGAGGGCTTCGATATCCCGGAACATCTCGCCGAGGCTCTCCTCATCAGCCCGAAGGTGAAGCGTGCGAAGTCCCGGCGTGTCGATGAGCATCGCGCCCTCGGGGAGGAAGACCATCTCGCCGCACGTCGTGGTGTGGCGTCCGCGACGATCGGACTCGCGCACCTCCGACACAGCGAGCCGATCGGCCCCGAGCAGGCGGTTGATGATCGTTGACTTGCCCACACCGGACGGCCCGAGCAACGCGACGGTCTGGCCCCTGCTCAGGTACGGCGTCAGTGCTCGTATCCCCTCGCCGGTCATCGCGCTCACCACGTGGATGGGCACGCTGATCGCTGAGGGCGTCACGGCACGGATCACCGCCGGTACGTCGTCGCACATGTCCGCCTTGTTGAGGACCACGACGGAGTCGGCGCCGCTGTCCCATGCGAGCGTGAGGTACCGCTCGATCTGCTGCTGATTCGTCGATCTGCCGCCGTCGAGCGCGCCGATGAGCAGCACGGTGTCCACGTTGGCGACGAGCACCTGCTCATCGGTCTTGCTGCTCCTCTTGGCGACGGTCGCGCGCCGCGAGAACTTGCTGCGCCTGGGAAGCACTGCGTGAATCACCGCGGCGCCGCCTTCACATGGTCCGCTGATCGCGACCCAATCGCCGACCGCCGGGAAGTCGGCCTTGCTGACAGCATCGTGTGCGAGTCGCCCGGCAATGGTTGCATCAAGCGCGCCATGCTCACTCATGACGATGGCGCGATTCCGATCGGCGCGCACCACGCGCGCCGGTTCATAACCTTGACCTTGGAGCGCTTCAAACGCGCTCGCAAAGAACGGTCTCCAACCGAGTTGAGAAAGATCCATCGATGAAAAGGGTCCTGTCGTTTGGACCCGAAGCGGGCGCTGGGGTCACGCCGGTCACCGCCGCCCTCGTCCGACAGCTTTTCCTCGCGAAAAATGCGATTGGCCTCGCTGCGATTTGGACTGAGGGCCTCGGTTCGGTTGATCGAAGTTCCGCGGCCCCTTCTTCGGGTTTTTGCCTTTGGGTGGTTTCTTGTCGTCAGGCTTCGGGGTGCCGTCTGGTGTCGCTTCTTGCATGGGGGTTCTCCTTTCAGAGTGTGTTCCGGGGCGGTTAAAAGCCCCAATCGAGCTGCGCCTCAGGGAGACGCAGCAGTGTGTCAAGTCTGCTGAGTAGATCGCCCGGTGCGATCAGCTCATCGGTCATCGCCAGCCCGGTCGCCGGTCGAACGCCGAGCCAGAGCCGACTGAATGCGCCCACTGTAGCGCTCATCGTCGGCAGCGCGGCGTCACATCCGCTCTCGGCGGCGGACGACTCGCCGAGCGTGATAACATATTCGCCGCCAATCCCTCGCCACACGGCATCGTGCGGCAGATAGCGTTCTATCGGGTCTGTCAGCTTGAGGTTGAATCGAATCGCATCATCGGCCAATTTCGTCTTCGCCAGACATGCCCGGAGGTTGAGGATGCGGATCTGCCATTCCGCATCGCAGCTTGTTGACGCTTCATGCTTGCCCTTCTCCGTCATCGTCTGCTGCCTGAACGGCGCCGTGAGCAACGTCTGCATCTGCACACCGACGGGGTCGATCATGCGAACCGAGTGGACCTGATCGTCGAGGCTCTTGAGCAAACTGAGCAGTTCGATCAACTGCTCACCGGTCTGGTACGCCATCCACCACACGGACCACGGCCCGCGATCCGAATCGCTCGGCACCGAGAAACAGATGTGATGCGTCAGCTCTCCGGTCCTGTCATCACGGAAGCCGAATCGATGCGCCTTGCAGGTGCAATGGAACCGCGCCTGCGTCACTTCGGGCGGGAGGAGGTTGTGGCCTGCGTGACCTCGCAGACGCTTCAGTCGGCAGGCATGCACATCGGGCCAATCATCCTTGGTGAGTCGGACGGCAGCGCGCTGCAGGTCGGGGACCTTCAGCGTCGCCGGGTCGAAGCGGGTGCGATGAACGTACGCGCCCGTGCCGTAGCCGAGCCGATCGTAGAAACCCTGGTCGAACATATGGAGCGTCGAGACCTCAGCACCGTCCGCCGCCTCCGCGGCAAGCGTCTCGGCGAGCAACCGGCCGGTCAGGCCTCGCCGTCGCGCGACGATACTCACAGCCACACCGGCAATCGCTGCGACCTTGATCTCCTGATCCTGGTACCGCATTTCACCGGGAAACGCCTGGACCGTCGTCTCGGCGCTCCCCGCGATCTCAGTCACCATCACGCGCCCGGCCGACACCTCGATGCGCACGGCGGACTTCGACTCGTCACTTGAGCACCAGCCGACCTCCTTGAAGATGCGAAACAGATCATCGAAGTCTCGCTCCGGGTCGTATCGCCGAATGATTCCATCTTCGGATTGCATGTTGAAGCGTTCCTCGTATCTCAGTTAGAAGTCCCAGTCGTGCTGCGGCGGAGGCAGGCGCAGCGTTTCGTCGAGGGCGTCGAGCAACTCGCGCGGCGCGGTGAGATCATCAGTGACCGCCAGGCCCGTCGCAGGCCCCACACCGAGCCAGAGGCGCGTCATCGCTCCAATCGAACAGGTAAGCGTCGGCAGCGTCTCATCGTGTGCAAGCTCAGCGCCGGACGATCGTCCGAGCGACGCAACGTAGGAACCCGCCGTGCCGCACCACGCGCAGTCAGCCGGCACAAACGTCTCGATCGGATCAGTGACTCGCACGTTGAATCGCAACTCGGCGCCGGGCAGGCGCATCTTCTCGAAGCACGCCGGAACGTCACAGATGCGCACCTGCCAGCCTGCATACGAGCTCGAACTGGCCTCGAACTTGCCCTTCTCCGTCATGCGCAGCGTCCTGAACGGCGTCCTGATGAGCGACTGCATCTGAATGCCGGGCGGGTCGGCCATACGAATGCCGTGCACCTGATCGCCGAGCGACTTGAGGACGCCGAGCAACTCAAGGAACTGTTCATGCGTCTCATACGCGAACCACCAGACGGCATACGGCCCACTCTCAGCATCGCCCGGGATGCCGAGCCACATATGATGCGTGAGCTTGCCGTTCTCGCCGTCTCGAAAACCCAGGCCGAAGCCCTTGGGCGACCACATCGTGTCGGCGCGTGTCACCGCCGGCGGATCGACAACAAGCGACCCATATCCGCGCCGCCTCGCAATGCGCGCAGCGTGCATCTGCTCCCAGTCATCGGTCGTCAGACGCACGGGACTGCGCTTCGGCACATCAACATCCAACATCGCCGGGTCGAATCGGCTGCGCCGTACGTACGGTCCGTTGGCGAATCCGAGGCGGTCGTAGTAGCCCTGATCGAAGATGCCCAGACTCGCCAGGAGAGCGCCATCCGCGACATCTTCCGCAATCGTGTGCGCCGTGAGCCGGCCCGCCAGGCCTCGCTTACGCGCGATCAGGCTGGTCGCCACGCCCGTGCAGCACGACATCGGCAGATCACGATCCAGATGCCGAAGCGATCCGGGCGACGTGGTGACCAGGCACTCTGCCTCGCCATCCACAAGCACGACGTTCGCCCGTCCCGCACTCACCATGATCTCCATCGGCTCATACTTGTCATCCTCGACCCAGCCGATCTCTTTCCAGAGCCGGCGCGTCGCCGTCTTGTCCCGCTCGGGATCGTACGGGTGAATGTCAATCTCACTGTCTCTCATGATTCAGTTCCTGCAACAGGTCCATGTGTGGTGTGTGTGATATGCGGCGGCACAGTCATACCTTTCGATCCGAGCCGAGGTAACGGCTGAATCACAACGGTGACAACATCGCGCGCACCGTTGATGTGCTGCGCATGGTCCGCGGGACTCGCTGGGGGGAACCGGCGCGGAGAGCCCGCAGACGTTCATCACGCCCGGGGCCTCCGCCGAAGCTACGAAACAGGGCCGTCCCATTGAACGGCCGTCCGCATGCAAGACGCTTTGTCTTGCGAATCAGCTTCGGGCGGGTCCGGGGCGCGAAGGCGACGTGACTGATGAGTTCTGCACGGTCATTCCTTGGACGCTCCTTTCAGACTCCACAAGAGTATTCATGCCGGTAACAACGGGAACATAACTGCAAGTATGGGACATGGCAAGCAGAAAGCTGCAACTTTATTCACTTCCGCACGCGCACGGTCCTCGTGCGAAGGCGGCGCGCTTGCACGATGGGCCGGTTGGTACGACACTGCGCCCACCAAATTGACAGGCAGCGGAGCGATATGACATGGCGAAGAACGACGAAGCACTCGCGGCACTCGGCACGATCGTCGCCGAACTCACCGACTCGCAGGATGCGAGCGACACGGGCAGGCTGTGGGGCGCTGCGCACAAGGCGCTGCTCAAAACCGATGCGGACAAGAAGTACACCGCACAGATCATCATGCACCGCGACCTCGAAGCGTTGATCGCGCTCGTCGGCGAACTGACGGGCGGCGGGACGGGGGAAGCGCCGAGCACCCCGCAGCCAACCACGCCCGCGCAGGAGATCGAGCCCGCATCGCTCAAGGCTGCGATGAAGATCTTCCGCAAACGGCTCAAGCTCACGCGCCTGGATGATGAATCCCGCATCAACGTCAACCCGCTGACCAGCGGCAGGGGATCGTCCATCGTCGCAATCCAGGCGCCGTACGAGTTCCCGAAACCGGTGTGGCAGGAGCTTGTCAGGCAGGGCAAGCTCAAAGACGCCGGCCGGGGGTTCTACGAACTTGTGGAATGAGCGGACCGCGACCCTTCACGTGATGCGCAGCCGCACCGCGGCGACGAACGCATCCGCGAGCATCAGCTTGACATCGCCGGTCGTCGGGCATTGTTCGCCGAGCAGCTCGCGCAGACTCGTGACCGATCGTCCCGCCAACCCGCACGGAACGATCATTTGGAAATGTGACATCTCGGGATCGACGTTGAGCGCCAGGCCGTGCATCGACACCCACCGTGAAACGCGAACGCCCATGGCACACAGCTTGGCGCGGGTGTGAGCCTGCTCAACCCACACGCCGGTCGCATCCGGATCTCGCTCCGCCTGGATGCTAAACGTCGCGACGGCGTCGATGACGATCTGCTCCAACCAGTGCATGTAGGAACGCAGGTTCAGCGACAGGCGGTTCAGGTCGAGGATCGCGTAGGCGACGACCTGGTCCGGGCCGTGGTACGTGATGTCGCCGCCCCGATCGGTCTCGATCAGTTCGACGCCGCGCCGGGCGAGCATCTCGGGCGGTGCCAGGAGGTGCTCGCGCGCCCCGGGCCGTCTGCTCACGGTGATGACCGGCGGATCGTGCTCCAGCAGCAGAATCGTGCCGACCGGCACATCGCGCTCGCCTCGCCGGTCGATGACCCGCTCTTGGATCGCTCGCTGCCGGGCATACGCCCCTGCGTAGCTGATTCGCCCAAGATCGACGATCTTCACAGCCGAATGGAGCGTGTTGGGGTTTTCCGCGGGCATGCCGGAGTGTAGCCTGACCGACATGGCAAACGTAGACCCAAGCAGCCGGATCGGCCCGGATGTCGAACTCGCGGATGATGTCGAGATCGGCCCGGGCTGCGTGTTCACGGGACGAATCACGATCGGACCCGGCACACGCTTCATCGGGACCGCCTACGTCCAGGGGCCGGCCGAGATCGGCGCCGGGAACCTCATCTACCCGTTCGTCAGCCTCGGTTTCACCTCGCAGTACCGAGGCAGGCCGATCGACGCTCCGACCGGCGGCATCCGCATCGGCGATGACAACATCCTGCGCGAGTCGTTCACCATCCACCGGAGCATCGACGAGACGCAGCCGACCTCGATCGGCAACGACAACTACATGATGATCAGCTCGCACGTGGGTCACGATGGACAGGTCGGCAACCACAACACGTTCGTCAACAGCGCTCAGATCGGCGGACACGTCGTCGTCGAAGATCGCTGCATGCTCGGGGGGCTGTCGGGCATCCACCAGTTCTGTCGCATCGGCAAGCTCGCGATGCTCGGCGGCAGCGCCATCACCACCACGGATGTCCCGCCGTTTATGACCATTGTCGGACGCAACGGTGTTTCCGGGCCGAACGTCGTCGGCCTGAGGCGGGCGGGCTACTCGCAGGCGGAGATCGACAACGTCCGGTGGGCGCATCGCGTCATCTTCCGCCTGGGCTGGACGAGGCAGGCGATCCTCGAGCGCCTCGACGAGCGAGCGGACCAGAGCGAGGCGATCCGGGACTTGGTCCAGTTCATCCGCAACGTGAAGCGAGGCCTGCCTTCGGCCCGGGACCGGTCGGCGAAGCGACGTGATTGACGCACCGGACCCGCTTGACACGTCGGCGGCGATTCTTTACAGTCCGCTATGGAAACGAAGATCATCGACGACGGCATCACGTTCGACGATGTGCTGCTCATCCCACAGCGCAGCGACATCCTCCCCGCTGAAACCGACCTTTCCACACGTCTGACGCGCGGAATCTCACTGAACATCCCGTTGGTCAGCGCACCGATGGACACCGTCACGGAGTCCGCGCTCGCGATCGCGCTCGCCCAGGAGGGCGGGATCGGGATCATTCACAAGAACCTCAACGTCGAAGCCCAAGCGGCTGAAGTCGTCAAGGTCAAGCGATCAGAGAACGGCGTCATCACCGACCCGATCACGCTCAGCCCCGACAGCACGATCGCCGACGCGCGCGCGATGATGGCGGAGTACCGGGTCTCCGGTTTTCCAATCACCGAGGGCGGCGACCGCGATCTCCGCGCCAGGGGGCGAGTGGTCGGCATCCTCACACGCCGTGATCTGAAGTTCATCGACGACGACACCACACCCATCCGCAACGTGATGACGGCGACGAATCTCATCACCGGGCCGCCGGACACGACGCTTGAGCAAGCCAGCGCGGTCCTCAACCGCAACAAGGTCGAGAAGCTGCTGCTCGTCGATGACAAGTTCCATCTCGCGGGCATGATCACGATGCGCGACATCGACCGGCTCAGCCAGTTTCCGCTGGCGTGCAAGGATGAGCGAGGCAGGCTGCGCGTCGGTGCTGCGATCGGAGTGGGCGAACACGAACGGTCCGAGGCGCTCGTCGGTGCGGATGTCGATGTCCTGGTCGTCGATACCGCGCACGGCCACACGGAAAACGTCCTCCGAACCGTCCGCGAGCTGCGCAAGCAATATGACATCCAAATCATCGCGGGTAACATCGCGACGGAACAGGGCGCGCGCGATCTGATCGACGCGGGCGTTGATGCGGTCAAGGTGGGCATCGGACCGGGGTCGATCTGCACGACGCGCGTCGTGACCGGCGTCGGCGTGCCGCAGATCACAGCCGTGATGAACGCCGTGCGAGCTGCGGAGAAGGCGGGCGTACCTGTGATCGCGGATGGCGGTATTCGACTCTCCGGCGACATCGCCAAGGCGCTCGCCGCCGGGGCCGGATGCGTGATGCTCGGCTCGCTGTTCGCCGGACTCGACGAATCGCCGGGCCACATGGTCATCCACAAGGGCAGGCGATACAAGTCGTACCGCGGCATGGGCTCAGCCGGCGCGATGATGGCAGGCTCAGCCGATCGCTACGGCCAAGCTGGAACAACATCATCGTCGAAGTTCGTTCCCGAAGGCGTCGAAGGCAGAATCCCCTACCGCGGCCCGTTGAGTGATTTCGTCTACCAACTGAACGGCGGCGTCCGCGCCGCGATGGGTTACTGCGGCTGCCAAACCATTGACGAGCTGCGCACGAAGGCTCGCTTCACGCGCATCAGTTCCGCGTCGGCGGTGGAAAGCCATCCGCACGACATCACGATCACGCGTGAGTCGCCCAACTACACGCCCGCCGCCCCAGAGTTGTAGACGATTCCGATGGAAGGCATGACATGACTCGCAGGCGCCGCAGACGCTGGATACTCCTCACCGTTGCCCTGCTGCTGCCTGTTCTGGCCGTGGCGATCGTGTGGCTTGAGGTTCACATGCCGCTGAGGATGGAGCTGCGCGCCTGGCATGCGGCGGGCGGTGTGGACAACCCGCGCGAGCTGATCGGCCCGCCGCCGTCCGATGATGTGAACGCCGCCGTGCTCTACGCTCGCGCGTTCGACGGCTGGTCGATCTCAGCCGAGGACATAGAGATTCTGCGGAACCCGTGGGAAGCGGACGATCTCGATGCGCTGCTTGCCCGTCACGCATCGAGGCTTCCGTTGATTCACCAGGCTGCCGCGCTCGACGTGTGCTATTGGCCGACGGAATACGAACTCGGCATCGACGCGCTCATGCCGCATATCGGCTCCGGCCGCCGGGCATGTCAACTCCTCGTTGTGGATGCCATCGTCGCTGCGCGGTCGGGCGATCCGGAACGAGCGATCTCAGCGATCGAGACCGGCTTGTCGGTCGCCGGTCAGTTTGGCGAAGAGCCGGTGCTCATCTCACTTATTGTCCAACTCAGTGTGGAACAGACCCTTCTGGATTGCCTGGAGCGTCTCTTCCGCGACCGCCCGCTGCCGGAGAGCGACCTGCCCGGACTGCTCAGCCAGCGTGACCATCGAGCTTCCGTGCGCGTGAAGATCCTCGCCGATGGGAGCGGTATGCTCGCGACGTATCAGCGCCTCTCTGTGAGCAAACTCAAGATGGCCGCGGCTGATGATCTCATTCCATCGTTCGTGCTCTACTTCACGCTGCCGACTGACATGGCGATGTTGCTGCGCTATACGCGCGAGGCAGTGGATCATCTGGCTCAGCCCTATCACCTCCAGCCAGCGCTGATGGCATTCCGACCACCTCGATGGGCCATCCTGACCAGGACGTTCGTGATCCGGCCGGAACGGACAAACCACATAGTTGCCACGACCGAGGCACGCATCGCCCAGGCGCTTGCGGCGATGGAACTCCGCAGCATCAGAGAGCACACAGGCTCGTATCCCGACACATACGATGCAGCGATTGACCCGTTCACCGGCCAGCCGATGGAATATGAACGCACCGAGCACGGTTTCGTCCTGCGCAGCGCGGGCACGACTTGGGACGACAAGCCGATCCAATGGCAGTGGAACTAACAGCGCCGCTCTACTCGTCCTCTTCCTCGTCGTATTCGACGCGGCCGACCATGCCGCCGGCACGGTGGACTTTCTCGGTCAGTTGGCCGGGGTCCTTACCCTTGTCGATCATCTCGTCGGCGGCGATCATGCCGTGCGAGAAGAGCGACCAGAGGTGGTCGTCGAGAAGCTGCATGCCGAACTTCTTGCCCGTCTGAATCGCCGAGTCGATGCGGAACGTCTTGTTCTCGCGGATGAGGTTGCTGATCGCGGGCGTCACGACGAGGAACTCATACGCCGCGACCATGCCCGGTTTGTCGATGCGGCGCAGAAGCACCTGGCTGAGCACGCAGATGAGCGCCGTCGAGAGTTGGACTCGCACCTGTTCCTGCTGATTCGTCGGGAAGGCGTCGATGATACGGTTGATCGTGCCTGCCGCACCGGTCGTGTGCAGCGTGCCGAACACAAGGTGGCCCGTCTCCGCGGCGCGGATGGCGGACTCGATCGTTTCGAGGTCTCGCATTTCGCCGACGAGGATCACATCCGGGTCCTGACGCAGTGAACGGCGCAGGGCCTCCGAGAAGCTCGGCGTATCCACGCCCACTTCACGCTGATTGATAATCGACTTCTTATGCGTGTGGTAGTATTCGATCGGGTCTTCGATCGTGACGATGTGCCGATCAAGGTTTTCGTTGATGTAGTCGATCTTCGTCGCAAGCGACGTCGTTTTGCCCGAGCCGGTCGGCCCGGTGACGAGGAACAACCCTCGGGGTCGACGAATCAGTTCTTTACAGATGGGAGGCAGGCCGATCTCCTCGAACGTCAGGATCCTGTTGGGAATCTGACGCAGCACGATGGCGAGGTTGCCCTTCTGGCGAAACACCGACACACGGAAACGAGCCGCCTCGCCATACGCGAAGCCGAAGTCGCACGTTCCTTCCTCCTGCAGTTCCTGCTGGGATCGCTCGGGCGTGATGGACTTCATGAGCGCCACGAGGTCGTCCGGTTCAAGTACCTTCGTCTGAAGGTCCACAAGCCGGCCACTCTTGCGGAGGCACGGTCTGCGGAGCACGGTCAGGTGCAAGTCGCTCGCCCCCTGCTTGATCACCGTGTCGAGCAATCGGTCAATCTGTATCGTGGACATGGCATATGTTCCGTTCGTCGGTCAATGGTCCGCCGATGTGTCGGTCATCGCGTCGATGCGATGCGGACCGGGTGAATCACTAATCAGCCTGTGCGACGCGCGCGATTTCCTCCGGGGCCGTATCGCCGCGCAGAATCTTGATCTTTCCATCCCCGAGCAACGGCCTCATCCCGCCTGCGAGCGCCGCGGCGCGGATTTCGGTCACGGTCGCGCGCTTGAACGCCAAGTCGCGGATCGGCGGCGTCATGATCATCATCTCGAAGATCGCCTTTCGCCCGCGGTATCCCGTTCCGCCACAGGTTGTGCAGCCGACCGCCTTTTGGATGTTCCCCGCGTCTCGCTCCTCCTTGGTGATGCCGACAAGCGAGAGCAGCTTCGGATCAGGCTCCTTCTGCGGCGCCTTGCAGTCCTTGCACAACATCCGGATCAGCCGCTGCGCCATCACCGCCTGGACCGAGCTGGCGACGAGGAACGGCTTGACGCCCATGTCGATCAATCGCGTCATTGCCGATGGGGCGTCGTTGGTGTGCAGCGTCGAAAAAACAAGGTGGCCGGTCAGGGCAGCTTGAATCGCAATGTCCGCCACCTCGATGTCGCGGATCTCGCCGATGAGAATGATGTTCGGCGCCTGACGCAGCATGGACCTGAGAATCGCCGGGAACGTCAACCCGATGGCCTCACGCACCTGGCACTGGTTCATGCCCGTGAAGCTGTATTCCACAGGGTCTTCCGCGGTGATGATCTTGCGGTCCGGACGATTCAGCACATCCAGCGCCGAGTAGAGCGTCGTCGTCTTACCCGAGCCGGTCGGGCCGGTGACGAGGAAGACGCCATTCGGCCGGCGAATAATGCGGTTGAAATTCTCGAGGTTGTCGCTTTCAAAGCCGAGATTCTCAAGACCGATACGGACCGATTCAGGGCGCAGAATACGCAGAACGATCGACTCGCCGTGGTACGCGGGACACGCTGAGACACGGAAGTCGATGAGCGCATCGTCGACCCCCATTTTGATGCGTCCATCCTGTGGGACGCGCCTCTCAGCAATGTTCATCCCCGCCATGAGCTTGAGTCGAGCGAGCACCGCCGATTGCATGCGTTTGGGCAGATTGTCGCGCTCGATGCACACACCGTCGATCCGGTAGCGCAACCGCACTCGGTCGGCCATCGGCTCGACGTGGATATCCGACGAACGGTTCCGCACCGCCTCGATGATCATCCGGTTGCACAACTTGATGATCGGCGCTTCTTCACCCGTCACCGCCACATCGATCGACTTGTCCATCGAACGGTCGATCGAGCGGTCAATCGAGTCGGTGATGAGTGAGGAATCCTCATCGACCATCTTCGGAGCGGCGGCGCCCTTGGAATCGAGGAAGGCCCGGATGCGTGATGCGGATGCGAGGGAAAGCTCGACCTCCGTGTTGAGGCGGAAGCGGAGCATGTCGAGGAACTCAAGGTCCAAGGGATCGCTCACGATGACCTTGAGCTTGCCGTTCTCCTGCGAGAGGGGAAGGACCTGGAACTTCTTGACCAGATCTTCGGGGATGAGCTTGAGTTCCACACCCGGGTCGGTGCTCAGGTCGTGATACGTCAGACCGAATTGTGCGGCGAGCGCCTTGGCGACCTGCTCCTCCTTGGCGAAACCGGCGTCGACGACGGCCTCGCCCAGGCGTTTGCCGGCACCTCGCGCGATCTGCACCGCCTGTTCGACCTGCTCAGCGGTGAGCACGCCCTGTGCCTGGAGAACCTCACCGAGTTTCTTGCGCCGTCGTGCCATGTGTCCTCACCGATGCTTGGGGTGCTCTCATACCAGCCCCCGCGCGTTCACAACCTCGATCCCCGCAGGGGCATTATGTTACGGGCGGTCCGTCGTGGCAACCGAATCCGCGATCCGATGCGCTGATTACAATGCGCCGACCGTCCGCCGCCCCGGTTGACCGACGATCCAGGCCCTGTTCACGGGACACCACGCCCCTATGCTCACACCACCGCTGCTCATCACGGCAGGCCCAACGTTCGAGGATATCGACGATGTTCGATTCCTCGGCAACCGCTCGTCCGGCCGACTGGGGCTGGCGCTGGCCCGAGCTGCCGCCCATCGCGGCTGGGAGACGACGCTCGCCTTGGGCCCGGTTTTTGCGCCGCCGAAGGTGCCTTCGTCTGTTCGCCTGCTGAGGTTCCGCTCAACGGCCGATTTGCAGCGGTTGCTTGATGAGCACTGGCCCAGGCACAACTCACTGGTCATGGCTGCGGCCATCGCCGACTACAGGCCGGCCAACACGCATATCGGCAAGCTGCGACGCGACGACGCCGGCCTCACGCTCAAGCTCGAACCGACCCCCGACCTGCTCGCAGCGTGCAGCCAAGCCAAGCGCCCCGACCAGTACGTCGTCGGCTTCGCACTTGAGCCTGCGGACCGTCTTCTCGAATCCGCCCAGGCCAAGCTCATCCGCAAGGGCCTGGATGCGATTGTCGCCAACCCGCTTGAGACGATGGATGCCGACGAGATCACCGCGGTCGTGCTCCGAACCGGTGAGAACCCCATCCACATCGAGGAACTGTCCAAGGACGCCTTTGCCGAGCGTCTGCTGAGCCTGCTGAGCATCACAGATTCACAGCGCTCCCCTGCGGGTCGCGGCTGAACGCAAGCCGTTGTTCGCACAATGTTTGCCGTAACGCCCAGCGGGGCGCGGGCGGCGACACTCCCGCACCCGAGCATGCGATTACACCATTCTCCCATTTCCTGGTTGGCGCACGGCGGATCGGGTGTATGCTGGTCAATGCACAGAAGAACGAGGAGTTGGGCCGTTACTGCGCCCTACGTCCGATAGATTGAACCGCAGCGCGATCCTTGCACAGGGAGCCTTCAGATGCGCGCGTATCTTGCCTTTCTCGGGGTGGTTGTCGCATCCGCGTGTGCCACCACGCACGGTGCCACATTCAGCTTTGCGTCCGACACCAACGCTGACGATCCGACGTGGGACCAACAAGCCAACATCCTGACGGACTACGCTGACCTGGTCTTCGTGGATCTACTCGTCGACATCGATGAGGACGGCCCGCTCGACGCGGTCGAATTCAACCACGTCCGTTTTGATGCCGAGATCGAGCTGCAGTTCGTCTCGTCGGTTCCGATGCCCGGCGGACTGTTTCTGCACATCTTCGAGGCGGACGGCTGGTTCATGTTCGACGACGCGGCAGCCGGACCGGTCCTCTCCGCGACGTTCTTCGACGCAGCGTTCACAGCGCTCGGCCCGGTCAACATGATCGGCTCCAGTGCGGCGCTGCAGGGCTTCGACGCGAACATCGGCGCGGTCCACTACACACCGGGTCAGCCGTTGATCGACCTCGGCCTGACGGAGTTCACCGCGCCGGAGGACTTCGCCTTCACGCTGACGGACATCAATGATGGAATGGGCGCTCCGCTCGATGCGGGCGTGTTGGGGCCTTTCGACGCGGAAGGTTCGTATTCAGGCTCAGCCGTCCCGGCTCCCGGATCGCTCGCCCTGCTTGCGCTCGGAAGCCTCCTGCACGTGCGCCGGCGACACTGACCTGCGGCCACGCCCGGGCCGCCAGTCAACCACCTTCTTCCCTCACATGCGGGATCGGACCAAGGTCCGGCCCCGCATTGTCTTGTCGGTATGCGTGTACATCACAATCTACCGGTCGATGGGGATCAAATCCACGGCAAGCGGGTAGTGATCCGACCCGTACCCCTTCGGCTTGGGATCGACGCGGTAGTCGTGCCCTTCCTGCCGGGCAGGCGTACTGAAGATGAACGCGCTGCCGGGGATCACCTCGCAGCACAGGCCGCTGCTGACCATCACGTAGTCGATCGCTCGGCCTGACTCGTGCGTGATGTACAGCGGGTCAACGTCATGGCAGTCCACAGCACGGTGCGCCATCGTGTCGATCATCCCGGCTTGCAGGTACTGGCGCACGGAAGGTTCCCACGGTTCAGCATTGAAGTCACCGAGCACCGCGATGTTCACGTTCGGATCGGCCTGCCGATCGGCCTGGATGAGCTTGACGACGCCCTTGCCTTCCGCCTCGCGCCAGTACTCGTTTCCCGCCCCCGCCTTGTGATGCACGACGTACAGGCGCAGCTCGTAATCGTCAGAGACTTGAATGTCCACGCACAGCGGTGAACGCCGGAAGAGGAGCGGCTCGCCGTAGTACCGGTTCGGCCGACCGTTCCACAGCTTCGGATGCTCGCCGTCGAGTTCCATGTCCAGCCAGACGCGCGTTGACGTGATCGGGAAGCGCGAGAGGACGCTGTTCTCGACGCCCCGGTAGTACGCGACATCGCGCGATGCGATGTGGTCGTACCCCATGCCGTCGAGATACGTGTCACGGAACCAAGTCAGCGCTTCAAGCGATTCAACTTCCTGGAACGCGATGATGTCCGCATCGACGGCACGGATCGCCCGAGCGACGGCTTCGACCTCGCTCTCGGGCTTAATGTTGTCCATGTCATCCCATCGGCCGGAGAGATCAGGGTCATCCGTCTCGTCGAAGAGGTTGAGCACGTTGTACGTCGCCAGCCGAATCGCGCCGTCGGGCTTGTCGGGCACATCGCGCACGCCGAAGCGCAGCGTGTCATCTTCACCGAACGTCGGCGTCGCCATCAGTGTCAAAGCAAGCGCTACGGGAATCCAACGGGTTCGCATGGGAGCATCACTTTCTGGCACAAGAAAATCCGAAGTTCGCAGCCGACAAGAGCTGCGGAACCACCGTAGCAGACCCAACGGTCGGCCGTCATCTTCCCACCACGCCCAGGCAGCGTGTCAAGCGGTTTTTTGAGGTTGATTGCTCGACCGGTCGGCGTGCCCGGATCGCGAGAATCGCATCCATTGTGCCATCCGATCGGATCAGCCAAGACGAGACGCTTGGTGCATGCGGACGAAGCCTGTTTGGCAGGCTCCGCTCAATCGGTGAGAAGACCCGGAAGGAACCCCGCCGATGGGTGTCCTGTTGCGGAGGAAGCCCGAGCGGCCGGAGGCTCTTGGAGGCGCAGCAGGTGGTACCGGAGGAACGGACCATGATCGCACGCCACGCAAGATCGAAAGCACCGCGGGACGCTGTCGGCGCCCATCCGCCACGTTTCACACGGATCGGGGTTATGGGCGTCGTGGGGGTTGTGGCGTTGCTGGTCCTCACAACGGTCGGCTGCGCGCCGTCGCCGCGCGACCACTGGGTCAAAGTTCACAGGCACCGCATCGAGCCGTTGACGGATGCGCAGATCGCAGCCCTTGATACGTGGTCCGATGAGTCGACCATGGGCATCGCGGTCGCCATTGCGGGCGAGAACTGGTCGATGTTCGCCGCAGTGGGCGAGTAGGCGACTTACCGGATGGGTTCAAACGCCGCAGTGAAGTGTCGCAGCGCCGCCGGCTCCTCCACGATCCGATAGCCCGGCAGCGTGTCGGCGTACTCCTTGACCTCCAAGATGGTCTCGATCACATAGTCCATGTGCGACTGCGTGTACACGCGCCGCGGGATCGCCAGGCGGATGAGTTCCATGCGGGCCGCATCCCCCATCATGACCGAACCGATCTCGCAGGACCTGATGCCGCCGTGCTCGTAGAACGCGCACGTCGCCGCCTGACCGGGAAACTCGTGCTTGGGGATCTGCGGACACAGGGCCTCTGCGTCGATGTAGATCGCATGTCCGCCGGGCGGCTGCACGATCGACACGCCGCCCGCCAGAAGTCGTTCGCCGACGTACTCGGTCGAGCGGATACGGTAGCGCAGGTAGTCTTCTTCGAGCACTTCGGTGAATCCTTGCGCCATCGCTTCGAGGTCGCGTCCGGCAAGCCCGCCGTAGGTGATGTACCCCTCGGTCAGGATGAGCAGGTTGCTCGCCTGCTCAAACAGCGCTTCATCGCGGATGAGCAGGATGCCGCCGATGTTGACGATGCCATCCTTCTTGGCGCTGACCGTCGCACCGTCGCAGAGGTCGAACGTCTCGCGCACGATGTCGCGCACATCGCGTTTCTCATGGCCCGGCTCGCGCTGCTTGATGAACCAGGCATTCTCCGCGAACCGGCAGGCGTCGAGGAACATCAGCTTGCCGTACTTGTCGCACACCGCGCGCACAGCCCGTAGGTTCTCCAAGCTCACGGGCTGGCCGCCGTTGGAGTTGCTCGTGATCGTCACCATCACGACGGGCACATCGTCAGCTCGTTCAGCAAGCAGCGCTTCGAGCTTGCCCACATCCATGTTCCCCTTGAACGGGGCCAGCGTCGAGGGCGATTCGCCTTCCGGCGTGAGCAGGTCGATCGCCTTGGTGCCGTGGTGCTCGATGTTGGCGCGCGTGGTGTCGAAGTGCGCGTTGTTCGGGACGATGCGACCCTCACCCTCGTGGCCCGGCCCGCAGAGCAGCTCGAACAAGATGCGCTCGCTCGCCCTGCCCTGGTGCGTCGGCAGAACGTGCTCGATGCCCGTCATCTCCTGAACAACGTGGAGAAACCGGAAGAAGCTCGGCGCCCCGGCGTAGGATTCATCGCCTCGCATGATCCCCGCCCACTGCAAGCTCGACATCGCGCCGGTGCCCGAATCCGTCAGCAAGTCGATCAGCACACGCTCCGACGGAATCTTGAAGAGGTTGTATCCCGCCTCCTTGAGGTACAAGCAGCGCTCCTCGCGCGTGGTCATGCGGATCGGCTCGACGGACTTGATGCGAAACGGCTCGATGATGGTCTTCATGACGCCCAGTATACGACACCCACCCCCACGACCTTGAGCGCAGCGAAATCCGCCAACGGCGGACCTCCACCGGACCAACGGCGGACCCGAGCCGCTACGACCGGACCGGCCGACCTCGCTAGAATGCAGTTCAGGTGAGCCAACCCCGACCAACACGCCGAAGATGGATACGACTCGTGGCGATTTCAGTCGTCCTGCTGGTGGTGATCGTGATGGCCCGAACAGGCGGTTTCGCAGAACGGTTCTTCTTCATGGGCGGTCCCTCGCCCGGCGACCCCCCCACCGGCGTCACCGATGTGTACTTCTACGATGACGCGGGCAGGCAACTGCACGGGTGGTGGACCGCAGCCAACGTGGCCCCAGGCGAGTCGCTCGGAACCGTCATCCACGTCCACGGCAACGCGATGTCCGTCGACAACCATCACCCGATAACGAGCTTCCTCGCCCAGGACGGCTTTGACGTCTTCATCTTCGACTACCGCGGCTTCGGCAAGAGCGAAGGCAAGATCCGAACCCGCAACGACGGTTTCGCCGACCTGCGAGCGGCCATCGAGTACGTCAAGCTGCGCGAGGGGGTCGATCCTGACCGGATCGCGATCTTCGGCCATTCCATCGGCGGGGCGCTGGCCTTGTGCGTCGCTGCGGAACGGAACGATCTTCGAGCGGTCATCTCCGTCTCATCGTTCGCATCATGGCGAGGCGTGGCGGCGAACACGATCGGAGGCGACAACCCTGGGCTCTTCGCGCGGGCATTGTCCGGCGCGCTCATCCGCACCGGCGTCGAACCGATCGACATGATCCGCGAAATCAACACCTGCCCCGTGCTGCTTTTCCATGGCATCCTCGACGAGATCACGCCATACTCGCACGCCCAGGCGCTGCTCAGCGCCGGCCAGGATGCGGGGATCGACATCCGTTTGCGAACGATTGAAGGCGGCGACCACAACAACCTGCCGCTGGACGAGCCGCCGCTCTCTGATGAGATCGCGGCATTCCTCGCCGAGTCGATGCGCCGCACCGTCCCATCCCACGAAAGCTCCGCCATATAGCACACGTATCGCAGCCTTCGCGCTGAGCCGCTCCGGGCAAAGCCGCAGGAACTTGTTCCTGCGGGAACCCACCACCTCCACACCCCCACGCCCGCACGTCGCACATACTCCGGTTCCCGTCCACAGTTTCTGACAATGCCGCACGAAGTGAGCCGTATTTGCTTGACGCGGGGCCGGTTGCGCGCGATCCTTCCACAAGTGACTGGGAGGATTCCGGGCACCTGCTCGCCGGCTTGGGGCGTGGCGAGCGCATGCCGACATCTGAGGAAGGGACACACACATGATGCACCGACGGGGAACAACAGCCTGCGCAGCGCTGGTGGCGCTGACGGCTGCATCAGTCCTGAGCGCCACCCCGGCCCACGCCGACCTCGGCGACCAGCTTGCCAAGCTCCTTCCCAGCGAGGGCGCATCGGGAGACCATTTCGGCCGCTCCGTCGCGATCAGCGGCGCGACCGCCATCGTCGGAGCCTACTGGGACGACGACAACGGCGAGGACTCCGGATCTGCGTACCTGTTTGACACGACCACGGGCCAGCAGATCGCCAAGCTCCTCGCCAGCGACGGTGCGGCGTGGGACAACTTCGGCGGTTCCGTCGCGATCAGCGGTACCACCGCCATCGTTGGGGCATGGGGTGATGACGACAACGGCTCCAAATCCGGCTCGGCGTACCTCTTCGACACCACCACGGGCCAGCAGATCGCCAAACTCCTCGCCAGCGATGGCGCGGCGAGCGACAAGTTCGGCGTCTCCGTCGCCATCTGCGGAACCACCGCTATCGTCGGGGCCTGGGGGGACTCCGACAACGGCGTCGAGTCCGGCTCGGCGTATCTCTTCGACACGATCACGGGTCAGCAGTTCGCCAAGCTCCTCCCCAGCGACGGTGCGTGGGGCGACGCGTTCGGCCTCTCCGTTGCGATCAGCGGCACCACCGCCATAGTCGGCGCGGTCTTCGACGATGACAACGGCGACCACTCCGGGTCGGCGTACCTCTTCGACGCAACCACGGGCCAACAACTCTTCAAGCTCCTCCCGAGCGACGGTGCGGAGGAGGACTGGTTCGGCCTCTCCGTTGCGATCAGCGGTGCCATTGCCATCGTCGGGGCACTCTTTGACGACGACAACGGCGAGGACTCCGGCTCGGCGTACCTCTTCGACGCAACCACGGGCCAACAACTCTTCAAGCTCCTCCCGAGCGACGGTGCGGAGGAGGACTGGTTCGGCGACTCCGTCGCGATCGGCGCCACCACCGCCATCGTGGGAGCACGGTGGGACAGCGACAACGGCGACGACTCCGGGTCGGCGTACCTCTTCGACACGACCACGGGCCAGCAGATCGCCAAGGTTCTGGCCAGCGATGGCGCGGCGTGGGACGAGTTCGGCGACTCCGTCGCGATCAGCGGTGCCACCGCCATCGTCGGGGCGTACAGGGACGATGACAACGGCTTCGACTCCGGCTCGGCGTATCTCTTCGACACGGCCACGGGCCAGCAGATCGCCAAGCTCCTCCCAACCGACGGTGCGGCCAGCGACGGCGCGGAGGAAGACTTTTTCGGCCACTCCGTCGCGATCAGCGGCGCGACCGCCATCGTCGGCGCGCACGGCGACGACGACAACGGCTCCAAATCCGGCTCGGCGTACCTCTTCGACGCCACCACGGGCCAGCAGACCGCCAAGCTCCTTCCGAGCGACGGCGCGGTGGACGACCAGTTCGGCCGGTCCGTCGCGATCAGTGGTACGACCGCCATCGTCGGGGCCTTCTGCGACGACGACAACGGTGCCTCATCCGGCTCGGCGTACCTCTTTGACACCACCACGGGCCAGCAGGTCGCCAAGCTCCTCGCCAGCGACGGCGCGGCGTACGACTGCTTCGGCTACTCCGTTGCGATCAGCGGCACGACCGCCATCGTCGGGGCCTACATGGACGACAACGGCGGCAACTCCGGCTCGGCGTATCTGTTCGACACAACCACGGGCCAGCAGTTCGCCAAGCTCCTCCCTAGTGACGGCGCGGCGTACGACTGGTTCGGCCATTCCGTCGCGATCAGCGGCACGGCCGCCATCGTCGGGGCATGTGAGGACGACGACAACGGCGACTACTCCGGATCTGCCTACCTGTTTGACACGACCACAGGTCTGCAGATCGCCAAGCTCCTCGCCAACGACGGTGCGGAGGGCGACTACTTTGGCCACTCCGTCGCGATCAACGGCACGACCGCCATCGTCGGGGCACCGTTGGACGGCGACAACGGCTTCAACTCCGGCTCGGCATACCTGTTCGATACGGACATTCCCACGCCGTGCCCCGGCGACCTCGACGGCGACAACGATGTCGACCAGAACGACCTGGGAATTCTCCTTGCCTGCTACACCATCAATGACGGCGGGGACTGTGATGGCGACGGCGACACCGACCAAAACGACCTGGGCATCTTGCTCGCGTACTACGGCACCGACTGCGATGCCGAACTTGATGACATGTCATTGATCCCCTCCGGCGAGTTCGAGATGGGCGACCACTACGCCGTGGGTGACCCTGATGAGTTGCCCGTCCACGATGTCTACATCGACTCTTTCTATATGGATGTCTACGAGACGACGAACCAGCGGTACTGCGCGTATCTCAACTCGGCATACGCGCAGGGGCTGATCGAGGTTGGCGGCGGCGTGGTCTACAAGGCGGGCGACAGCGAGCCGTACTGCGATACAACTTCATCAAACAGTTACAGCCGCATCCACTTCGACGGCAACATCTTCTGGGTGACCCCCGGCAAAGAGGACCACCCGATGGTTGAAGTGAGCTGGTACGGGGCCGCGGCGTTCGCCAACCGGCGCAGCACGGAGGAAGGACGCCAGCCGTCGTACGATCTTGACACCTGGGAGTGCAACTTCAGCGCCAACGGCTATCGTCTGCCCACAGAGGCGGAGTGGGAGTATGCTGCACGCGGCGGCGAACATGCGCCGTACTACAAGTACCCATGGGGCGACACCATCGATGGCTCCAAGGCGAACTACGGCGGCTCCGGCGATCCATACGAAAGTGAATCCTCTCAAACGACACCGGTTGGCTATTACGACGGCACTCAGACACCGCCGGGAACTGACATGGCCAACGGCTATGGTCTGTACGACATGGCAGGCAACGTCTGGGAGTGGTGCAACGACTGGAGTGGCTGGAACTACTACGACTCCAGCCCGTACGACAACCCACGTGGTCCCACAAGTGGCACGTGGCGTGTTCTTCGCAGCGGTTCGTGGATCAACAACGAGAGTGAGTTGCGTTGTGCGGACCGCAACTCGGACGGCCCCGGCCAGCGGCGCCGCGACTATGGCATCCGCCTGGTTCTGGACTAGGGAGGGGAGGCGGATGTGGTGGTCGTGGGTCCGCCAACGGCGGACCCATGCTTCTCTATATTTGCATCGGCAATCAGCGCCCGCACCACACCGCACGCACCATGCGCACTACTACCGTCATCGCACCACCTTGCCCGCACATCCTGTGCGGTGCGCGCGCGATGCTGATCGAGCCTCAAAATGTCGCTCAAAACCGACCCAAAACGGGCTGAAACTGATCGAAAACGCGCCGAAACTCGCCAAAACCGGCTGAAACTCGCCTAAAACTCTAGTCCGATAACACGTTTTCAGCGATTCCGTGCGCACAGCCGGAACGCGAACCACCACAATCGGGGGGATGCTGGTACGCCGTCTACTCGGTCGGCAACACCATGTTTCGCTTCATAATTTCGTCGAGCGCGACGGTCGCGTAGGAACCCTTGGGAAGCTGGAAGCCGCACTGGATGTAAGGGCTGAACTCGTCAGCGCCCCCTTCACAACGCGGATCGGTAAGCGGGACGACCAGCGCGCGACGCTGCCCGAGCTTCGACGCTCCGCCCGCGAGCCGACTCTTGCGGAAGTCATCCATGCACACGCCCGTCGCAGCGAGCGCTTCAGCTTCCAGTCGCCCCACATCGCCATCCGCGATCGTCATCTTCGGTCCCCACATCGGGCCGGACGGCGATATCTCAAGCGAGGCGGCGCGCTTGCGCAGCGCGTCGTGATCCTCATCGGCCGTGACGCGGAAGACCGAACCGTTGTCGTGTCGAAACGCCAGGTCGCCCACGCCGACGGTTGACGCCGTTCCCGCCGCCAAGCGATTGTCAAGGACGATGTTGAACACGCGCGACTGGAATGCTGAGACGAACAGCCGGCGCATCGTCCGGTCGATCGTGCGCGCAGCCTGTGCCGGCGACGCACCGCGCGCCAATGTCGCCAGCGATCGACGTTCCGCTCGCATATCACGCGGCATTGATTCCAAAGCATCACCCCACCTGCCCTGCGCATAGGCTTCACGCGCTTGCGCCTGCGGGTCATGCTCGGACACGGACGGGCTGAGCAGCGAATCGAGGAACCCTCGCGCATCGCCTAAGAGAAGCAACCTGCCGTGCTCATCGGCGTTGTTCCGCCCGCCGAAGCGCTGCTCGCCGAAGCGGTTGGGCATCCCCTCCGCAGCAAGACGGGATAGCACGCGACCCGCATCGACCGCGCGAGCGGGGTCAACACTGCGGATACGGATGACAAACCGATTGGCGCGGAGATGGCCACGGCGCAGCTTGTTCGTGTGCCGACCCGTGTGCAGCACATCGACGCCTTCGATGTTCACTGCTCCGAACTGCTGCTGATCCTTGCCCGGCAGGTACACGGAGATCATCTGCCGCGTCACCGCCCACTTGTCCTTCATGCCCGCATAGCCCACCGCTGAACTCGGGACATCGAAGTGATTCGCAATCGCCGCGGCAAGGTCCGGCGTCGTGATGCCCGTCTTCTGCACGAAGAGATACAGGTGCTCGCCGTGCCCGCAAGGCTCGTACGCTGGGATCTCCTCGACGAAGAAGTCCTCCGGGCGCATCTTGATCTCACCGCCGATCGGCGAGATGTCGTGCGTGACGTACGCGTGATCTCGTTTCATTCGCAGGACCGGGGGCAAGAGCGGAGCCGCTACATCATCGCCGCGTCGAGAACGTGCTCGGCAACGTAGATCGGGACATCTTCAGCGATCCCCAATGCGATCGCGTCCGACGGCCTGCTGTCGATCTCCTTGATCTCGCCATCCTGGGAGACCCGCAAGTTCGCGTAGAAGGTGTGCTCGGAAAGGTCGTGAATGATGATCGACTCAAGCGTGCCTCCCAGCGCGGTGATGACGCTCGCCAGGAGGTCGTGCGTCTGCGGCCTGGGCACGGGCTTGTCGTTGAGTCGCCGTTCGACCGCCATCGCCTCGGGCAGACCGATGAGGATGGGAAAGGACCTGTCGCCATCCACTTCCTGAAGCTCGATGATCTGCATGTCATTGAGTTCTTGAATGAGTATTCGCGAGAGCTTCATCAGGACCGCCATGGCTCGTCTCCGTCGATCCTTCTATTCTCCGCCACATCAGCGCACGAGGCAATGCCGGGCTGGCGGAACATTCCTGTCGCGCAAACCAACCGATGCCAAACCCGCGTCGCCGCCCCTCTTACGTCCGCACAAGCATCCAACTTCCCAGCGCGATCGGCACGAGGATCAGTGATGACACCCACACGCCGAGGTGCGCGGGGATCGGCGTCAGATCCACCATCACGCCCGTGAGCGCGATCAGCCCGGCGATCATCCCCACCGGCACCGACTTCACGGCCTGCATCGCCATGTTCTTCGGCTCACGCACCAGGAAGAATGGCAGGAGAATCAGAAGCTGCAAGAGGTTGTTCACGCTCATGGCGGGCCGGCCCCAGCGTATCCGCTCCAACTCCGATCGGATCGCCGGGTCCACCGTGCCGGAACGATCCAGAACGCGCGAGATCTCACGCCAACTGAGCATCGACCGAAGCGACTGGTGTTTGCGGATCAGCAGTATCGATGGGTCCAGATCCGTCTCAAACCGAGTGATCCGCGTCTCACGCGCCGGAGCCGCGCCATCCTCCTCTTGACCTGGAAACCGCGTCACCCGACCGTTTTCGAGCACCCACGCCTGGCCATCCCACACCGCCTTGTCCGCGGAGATGATCGACGACATGACGTGCTGGTCGTCCCGCTCGATGACCGTCAGATCTGAAATCGTGTTTATGTGATCGTCGAACCGCTGGGCGACGAGCAGCCTGCCCCGGCTGTCCGGGGTGAACGGGATGCGGAAGGCTTCGAGGTTCTGCTCGCCGATGTGGCCGTGTGTGCGTGCGATCAGGTGCTTGTACCGGGGGATCACGACTTCCTGATTCACGAGCTGGATTCCGCATAGCAGCGCCGCGGGGATGATGACGGGCAGTGCGAGCCTGGGCAGGCTGACCCCACTGGCGAGGACGGCTGTCAGCTCTCGCTTGCGCGCCATCTGTGTGAAAGTGAACCCCATCGCCGCGAGGAGCACTGTCCCGAGGAGATACGTCACCATGCGAAGAACCTGCGGGCCGTAGAAGTCGGCTGCCAGGACCGTGACGCCCACCGTCATACCGACCGGGCCGACATCGACTCGCTTCTCCGGCACGCCCTGGATGGCTGCCTGCAACTCGATCAGTTTGCCCGTGAACCGATCCAGGTTCAGGAACAGGTCGACCATGACCGTCATGGCGCACAGGACGATCAGCAGGATGGCGCAGTTGAGCAAGTACTGACGCGCGATGTATCGGTCGAGAATCGTCACCTACGTCTGGCTCCCGATCGGCGGTGCGGTCTGGGCATCGCGCCCCCGTCGGCAGGCGATTCTCCACACGAGAAGCGCCGCCAAGTAGCTCAGCACCGCGCCAGCGTAGCAATCGGTGGCGAAATGGGCTTCCGCAGCGATGCGAGTCCACGCACATCCAGCTGCCAGCCCCAGCCACAGCCACCGTCCGCGGGGGTAAATCAGGCACAACATCCACGCAGCACCGAACGCTGTGGCGACATGGCTGCTCGGGAACGCGAGGTTGCTGTGATCCGTGAACCCGGTCAAGAACGGCTTGAAGACGTACATGCCGTCGTGCACCTCAGGCCGTTCCCTGCCGACGATCATCTTGACCAGCTCCGCTCCCGCCCCGCCGACAGCCGATGAGATCAGCATCAGAATCGCCGCCCGAGCGCCGGTCACACGGTCGATCACCGCAATGCCGCCCGCCAGCACCGCCACCATCGGCAGATACCCCAGCACGCGGAACATGCGGTGCAGATCCTTCGATTCCCTGGGCCAGTGGACCAGATCGTAGATCCGCTTGTCCAACAGCGTCAAGATGACGAAGCCGATGAGCACGAGCGCGATGATGAGCATCGTTCGCAACAGCGCAGGGCGTCCCGCTACCCGAGTGTCCATACGATCATGTGAAGGCGTCGCTCTCATCGTGATCGCTCACGATACCGGCAATCAAGCCGGCGCACGATCGCAGACACGCGCGGCGGAGCAATAGCGGTTGAAGCAGGCCGGTGGTCCGGGATGCTGGACCTCGCCTTGCCAGGCAAAGCTGTGATGTGTGCGCGGCTCAGGCGGTGCCCTGTGGCTGCGGCGCGGGAACGCTCGCCGGTCAGAACGTGTCGCGGGGGGCTTGGGCGAAGCCGCGGTAACCGACGCCGACGTAGCGCTGCCACGCGATCACGACTTGGCCGTGGCGAACGACCTCGATCGGGTCAAGGATGATGATCTCGTCGAACGCCTCCTCGCGCTGCCAGTTACGGACGGGCTTGCCGATGAGGACCGCGTTTCGGCTGAACAGCTCGGGCTTGTCGAGGTCTGTCTCCGGCCACATGTCGTGCTGCGCCTGGCGCCCCTGCATGCGGGAGCTGGAACAGTAGACGATGGGGTGACCGTCGCTGTAGAAGGCGAGCCGGCTGGCCCGGCCGTAGTGCCCGACGATGTAGAACGGGTCGCCGCCGTATGTCTCGCGCGCCCGGTTCGCCTGGTCGGCCAACTCATGGGCGCCGATGAGCCGTTTGTGTGGGAAGACGTACGGGATGTCCAGGCTGACGCTGCCAAGCGTTGCTGCGGGGAGGTTGACCAGATCCGGGCGCAGACCGATCAGCGCGCCGACAATGCCGTAGCCCACCGCCCAGTGCCAGGCGAATCGCCATCGACCGGCCCGGCGCGAACCTGCGGCGATCCGGTCGGCCACGGCCCAAGCGGCGAGGGGCAAGAGCGTCACATACGCAGCGACCGGCCAATTGCCCTCCACTTCGATGAACACCGCCGCGATCGTGTAGAGCGCCAGGATGGGCGCGCCGCAGCAGACGAGGTACACCGCCCCACCGCCACGTCTTCCCGCATTTCCCGGCCGAATCGCCCACACGATCGCCGCGATACACAGTGGGAAGAGCGTGATGCCCACCGCGCCGAGTTGCGTGGCGAGATACTCAAAGAACCACCAGGGCTGCCACCTGAGCGCGTAGGCGTGCCCCCCCACATGGGCGTGCCCGAGCACATGCCGGACCGTGACCCAGTCGTGCTGCGCGTTCCAGATCACGACAGGCAGCATCGTGATCGCCAGTGTGATCGGCGTCATCCAGAACCAGGCTGACCGCCAGGGCTTGCGATCCGCGCGCCGCAGCACGATGTAGATCATCAGGCTGGGCACGAGGACCAGTGCCGTGTACTTCGCAAGAAACGCCAGCCCGATCGCGGCGCCGAGCGCGGGCCAGGCCCAGCCCCGCTGCCGTTCGATCGCCTGCCAGCCCAACCAGCACGCCAGCGCCCAACCCGCGAGGTAAGACCCGTCGATCGTCATGATGACGCCGAGCATCGCCACGATCGGTGCGAGGTGCAGGGCGATCAGCCCTAGCAGACCGACGCGATCGCTGCCGCTGACATCCCGGCCGAGCGCGTAGACGCACCACCCCAGCCCGGCTGCCATCACCGGCGCCATACAACGCACGCCGAGTTCCGTGTCGCCGAAGAGTCGCGTCCCCGCAGCGATGAGGTAGGCAATGACCGGGCCTTTGCTGTAGTACGACCAATCCAGCCGAGCGGACCATTCCCAGTAGTGCGCTTCATCCTCGATCAGCATCCAGGGTGACAGAAACGCGAGGAAGACGAGGCGAATGACGAGGAGCGCGATGAGCAGCGCCGCCGCAAGACCGACGTACCGCATCCCCGTCGCTTGCTGCGCCGCCTTGGACCCGATCGCGCCCATGTTCAGTGCCTTCGCACCTGGAAGTAGACCGCCAGCCCGATCAGGCCAAGCACGGCAACGCCAGACCACATCACCGCCGCCCCGCCCAGAATGTTCTGCGCCTCCATCACCTGCTGGCCGGAGCTGATGAGGATGATCGTCCCCAACGCGGGCAGGAAGCTCCACAGGTAGACGACAAGCGGCAGCGTATGGCGCAACCGAACCGCCATCATCGCACCGGCAAAGAGCATGACCATGCAACTGATGGACATCGCGGCGCGTTCGTGGTACTTGCTGTCGATCTCCCTGCGAAGATGCTCGATGCGCTCGCGCAGCGCCCGCGCCTGTGGCTGAATGAACTCATCATCGCGGTACTGCTCGCGCTTCGCCTCGACGATGAGCTCCTCGCTTGACATGGCGAAAAGCTCAGGGCTTGGATCATTGCGTAGGTGCAGGCCGAAGAAGTCGCGCTGGTTGAACTCGTTGACTTCGCCTTGGTCGGACAGGTTTCGCACCACGACGCCGCCTGACAGGTGGAGGTTGAAGTACGCCCCGCGCATGGGTCCGGCGCCGTGCCTGCTGTAGTGATCCGGTTCGACGCCGACGATGGGGGCCTGGTGCTCCATGACATCGCCGTTTCCCGCGTGCCTGCGCACGAGAATCACGCTGCTCTCCGCACCGGGGGCAACCCGTGGGTAGGGCTTTTGCCATTGCAGGCGCGTGCCCTCGACCGTCCATCTGTAGTCCTGCTCCGGGTCGACCAGATGGACCATGCCGTACTGCCGAAGCCCCGCATCGAACGCTCGCAGGATTCGCCAGCGCGCGATGGCCTCGGCAAGCGTCAGTGACACATCACGAATCGCCGGGTAGAGATCCGGATCATCGTGGACGGCGGCAAGCCCGCTCCACGTCTCGAACTTCGGATCACGCCGAAGGACGCTGGGGACGAGCCAAGGGCCGAGCCGTGACGACTCGGGCGATCTGACGAAATTGCCGCCCTGGCGAGCCGCCGTGTCGATGAGCGCCATCTGAACGACGGTGTCATCGCCCTTGTCGTAGAGGTATATCTCAGCCTGCCGGGCGGTGAAGATGTCCGGGTTCGGTTCGCGCCTGTGAATCTCACCGGCGGCGACGCCGAGCAGCACGATGCGTTCTCTCGCCCCGGATGTCTCATCGGCGCCGAACCGGTACGCTTCATCCGCGTAGACGGTCCAGCCCTCGATCCGCACACCCTCACCCCGATTGATCGCGCTGACCAGGAACGTACCGATATCCGCTTGAAGCATGCGTTCCATGCGAATCATGACGCTGGGGACGGCTGCATGACTGAGCAGGAGCAGCGCTCCGGCAAGGACAACCCCGAGGATGACCACCGGAGCGACGACGGCTCGGTAACTGAAGCCACTCGCCGTGCATGCGAGCAGCTCGTTGTCCGCCGCCAGCCGATGGTACGTCAACGTCGCCGCGAAGCCCGCTGCGAATGGCGAGGCAAACTGCAGCATCGGCACCACCGCGAGCGTCACATACCGCATGGTGTCAACGATCGAAAGCTGCCCTTCGGAGATCGGCTTGATGGCTGCACCAAAGGCGATGACCCAGACCAGCACAAAGACGGTCAGTGCGAAGAGCCGAAGAAGCTCCCGGCCGATGTACATGTACAACCCGATGGGCAGCCGCATGTCGCCTCTGGTCAAGCGCTTGTCGCTGGTGACTGGAGGATCGGGCCGGCCGCACCGTCGGCGACCTGGACTTCCCGGACCCTGGGAAGTGGAAGATACGGGATTTAGCGCGCGTGCGACGCCCGATACGTCGCAACGCGTGCGCGACCACGACCGGCCGCTGGCTCGCCGGACACCTTATTCCGATTGTCGATTGAGGTGTACCGCCATATCGCCCGGAGGCAGGACCATGATTCGTCGCAGAGACCCAACCCGCAGCGCACCGCGATCCGGGGCGACCCGTGTCGGCCCACGCGCTTTCACGCTGCTCGAATCGCTCTACGCCTCCGCCATCCTGGCGATCATCAGTCTCGCGACGATCCAAAGCGTGACGGCCGGCCAGCAGCAGGCCGCAGCGGCGCAGAACCAACTCTTGGCGGTCATGGTCGCCGACGCTTCGATGAGCGAGCTTGCCGTCATGACCTACGATGACTTGCCCTTCCAGGACGGCGCGACCGACGCGGTCGGCTCGCTCGCCACGCTGTCGGGCCAGCCCTACCCCGCTTCGGTCTCGCAACTCGGCCAGGCCATCACCGTCGTTGCGGACACCGTCGAGTTTAAATCACCGCCTGTCGTGATCGGCGGCTACACCGCCACCGTCGAGGTCTTCGACCAGAAGCACGCCCTTGTGTCACTCAGCCGGTTCTTCCCGGAGCCTGCCGAATGATGCGACCAACCACACACGAGCGATCCCGGGGCCTCACGCTTGTCGAGCTGCTCATCTCGCTGATCATCACCGCGATGGTCGGCACGGCACTTGCGGCCCTGCTCAACGCCGTCGCCGTCGCCACCAAGACCAACATCGGAACGCGCGAGATCGTCATACGCACTCACGCCATCGACAGCCGCGTCGCGCTCTACACCGACACCGCGCTGGCGCTACTGGATGTCCGTGATGACGGCAACGGCCTGGTGATCTGGCTCAGCGACGACCGCGCGTCAGGCACCGTACACGGCACGGAGATTCGTTGGCTGACCTACGACCCCGCCGAAAACACGCTCACCGTTCAGTACGTCGAATTCCCGGAGGGCTGGAGCCAGATGCTCAAGGATCTGTACGACCTTGAGTACGTCGCCGCGTCCTATGCGGACGGCGACGCCTGGTGGACCGTCCTCGCGGACTACATCAGCCCCGGCTACACCGGCTCCACGCTGCTGGGTGACCAACTTGACGGCGTGGACATCACGTTTGTCGGCCTGGACGAATACGACGCAGACCTGCTCTCGCTCGCCTACCAGTTCGGCGAGGCGGGCGAGGACCAAGTTGAAATACTCACCGTCGCATCCATGGAAGACCATCTGACGCCGCTGTGATCGGCAACTCACCTGGAGGAAGTTCTGTGAATCGAAGTTCCCACGGAACAGACAACATGAGGCGGAATGAGCGGGGCATGGCGATGCTGCTGATCATCGTCACGCTCGCGACGCTCACCGTCATGACCGCTGCGTATCTCACTTCGCGCGGCAACTCGATGGTCATCGCCCAGAACGCCACGGAGGCGATCGAGACGCAGGCCGCTACCGACACCGCGGGTGATCTCGCGGAGGCGATTCTCCAGGCCGATGTCGATCTCACGCCCGAGCAGATCCAGACGCTCATCGCGAGCCTGAACATCTTCGGCACCGACATCACCGTCACAGCGACGGACCTGAACGGCGGCGTGCCGACCGGCGCGACCGAGGCGCTCATCGTCACCGCCAAGGCCACACAGGGTGTTCAGACGTATGCAGCGCAACACCTCGCCGACTTCAACCCTGAGGCCGGCGAGCCGGTGGACATCAGCGGGTTCGACTGGCGCACGGGTGAGTTCGCCATGTTCGCCGTCGACAATGTCTACATCAGAGGCAGCTCGATGGTCTGCCGCTGGACGACCGCACCGCCTCCACAGGGAAGCAGCAGCGTCAAGATCGGCGCAAACTCGGACATGAGCGGCTGCATCACGATCGAGTCCGGCTCCGCCATCGCCAGCGGCGCGATCTACACGACGTCCGACGCATCCGACAGCGCTGTCGATGACCAGTCCGGCTACGGCACCACCGTGATCGACCTGCCGACCGACATCCCCATTCTCCGGAACACGCTGCCGAACATCAGCGGCGTGCCTTTCTGGTGGGACCCGTGGTGGCTCAGCTTCGACGGCGGAACGCACACAGTCAGCGACGCCTTCCGCGTTGACTACCTGAGCTTGAAGAACGATGCGGTCGTGACCGTGTCCGGCGATGTCACGATCGTCGTCGACACCTACTTCGAGATCGACGGGGCGACGCTGCTGGTCGACGGCAACCTCACGCTTGGCATCGTGGGAAACGGCAAACTCAAGACCAACGCCGCCATCGAGCTCACCGACGGATCATCGCTGACGATCTACGTCAAGGGGACGCTCAGCGTGGATGACTCGGCCATCGGTTTCACGCGCGCGATCCAGGCGAGCCACGCCGGAGCTGACACGGCGCTGGACTACGCCGATCCGGCTGAGATCCTGATCCTGGGCGCGAATAATGAGGGCTACGAGATCAGGTTGGATCACGGATCGATCGTCCGCGCTCACATCCATGCGCCATATCACTATCTCAAGCTGGACCACCAGAGCGCGTTGTACGGCTGCGCGCTCGCCAGGAACATTGAGTTCAAGGACCGCAGCTACGCGCATTACGACCATGCGCTGGACTTCGGCTTTGGTTTTACCGTGTTCGACGGCCCGCTCTACGACGACGACGACGATCTGATCGACGGCGTCGAGGACGCTGTGGCTGCGGGAGATGCATCCGGAGCGACCGATGCGATCATTGCCAACCAGACGGTTGAGGCGGACAGCGTGATCACCGCAACTCCCCCCGCGCCCGGCGATCCCACGCTGCGTCTCGCAGACCGTTGTCAGGCACATCCCCGCCCCACCAAGGCTCACGAGCTTGAGGGCCGGCCCCTCGCCCACGCGGAGGATTGAGCTCCCCAGTGCTTGCCACGCCATCGTCCATGCCCGCTTGCCGGTCCAGTGCCCGTCCTATCACGGGATCGCGCTCGCGGCGCGCCTTCACACTCCTGGACATGATGATCACGACCGCCGTTCTCGCCATCATGGTCGGCACCGTCATGCCTGCGACCCAGACCAGCGACCGGACGCTGGTGCTCGGCGCCGCGCGGATGGTCATCTCGGACATCCAGTTCGCACAGGTCCGGTCGATCACCGAGCCGACGAACCCCACCGCACTCACCGTTGCTGCGGACCAGTCGGGGTACTGGATCGCAGAGGCCAAAACGCTCAGTGAGCCGATCAGCATTCCGGATGGCGCTGTCGGAGCAGGCGATGCCTACGAGGTCGTCTTCGGCGGGTACCGGGCGATTCCCTTTGAGGGTGTCCGCATCACCCTCGCCACACAGGGCGTGCCAAGGTCCCTCACGTTCGACCAGTACGGCAGGCTCACATCCACGACGGATGTGGTCCTGACGGTCACCAGCAGGAAACAGTCGATCCAGATCACGGTCAACGCGCTGACAGGCTCGGTCAGCATCGAGTGAGCGATGCCGCGGCTCGCACGGTCGGGCCGTCCGCAAACTCACCCCAGAGTGACGCGCATTGCCAGGTCGCGCTGCCGAATGGCGTATTTGACCAACTTGGCCCTTGCATTCCGCTGCGATGAGACCATACTGTTACTGGATCAGTAGCACAGGCTGGTCCGCGATCTGCGTGCAATTGCATTGAGGCAATGAGCGTGTGTCGCTGCGCACAGGGAAATCCACAGGAGTCAGAGAAATGTCCGCGCCAGCAATTTGTTTTGCCACACTCTGCGCCCTGCTCGGCGCAGCTGCTGCCGATGCGTCATCCGTCTTCGTCTATGACACGACGGTCGGCCTGAATCTTGACTATGAGGGTGATCTCAACGAGGGGACGCTCTCGCTGACGTGCATCCCCGGCGCGAACTACCGCGCACAGATCATCGGCGGCGATGTCGGACTTGGCTTCTTCGGCCAAGGCGATGCGCTCTTCTCCGCCAGCGCTGAACTCGACGCCTTCTTCGATGAGAAGGCCCCCGGCCACAGCGCCGGCGACTGGGCTTCCTTCACCGGCACGGGACAGGCGCCCTACGACATCTTCCTCAGCGATGAGTGGGGCAACACAATCACAGCGCAGATCACCACACTGGAACTGCTGGATACCACGGACGCATCCTATCTCCCGGGAATCCAGGGTCAGGCCTTGCTGTCCGATGTCGCCATCAGCGGAACCACGTTCCAAGGCGTCGATCTTCCCTCCCACCTGGATGAGGGAACGCTCTACCTATACGCTGAGCAGGGCGAGTGGTCCACGCTGGGCGAGCTGCTCGAGACCAGCGGGAGCGCTCCGGTCTATACGCTGGAGTTGCGACTTGTTCCCGCACCGGGCACGCTGCTCTTGACGGGCTTGGCAGGCATCGTCGCCGTCGCACGGCGCCGGTGAGCCTTCGTGAACAACCCGAGGTACGGCGTGTGGAGGAGAGAGGACCCGCCGTGCACCGGATCAGCCCGCGACGCCAAGGCGTCGCGGGCTTTCTTCTTGGTGTACCGGGCATGGCACGTCGACTTGGAGGATCAGCCAAATCCCGTCCCCTCTCGGTGCCCTCCGTGTCCTTCTATGAAGTCGGGTTTGTCAA
>JAGLTS010000037.1 GCA_023135165.1 Phycisphaerales bacterium
CACTGCGATCGCCCGTGGGAAGCTCTTGGAGCGCGTTTCCCAGGTTGTTCTGCGTCATCGCCCAGTCGGTCGGGAACTGCTCGCGCGTGCGAACCGTGAGCGCCGCTTCATAGGCCTCGATCGCCCGCGCCAGATGCTCACCACGATCGCCCGTGGGAAGCTCACTCAGCGCGTTTCCCAGGTTGTTCTGCGTCATCGCCCATTGGGGCGAGTGTGGCTCGGCCGCGCCGAGGATCCTCTCGTGGATCGAGATTGCACGCTTCACGTTGTCGGCGATGGAGCCGAGGTGCGCCTGCTGCAAAGCCAGCGCGAGGTTCCGCATGGCGGCTGGGTTGTTCGGCCGGAGGGTCAGCGCCTTGTCGTACGGTTCGATCGCCTCGTCGAAAGATCCCTGGAAGTAGTGGAGGTCGCCCTGGGTTGTGAGAAGATCGAACGCCTTGCCGAGCACGGGCGTCATCGCCTCGGCGAGGTACTTTTTGGCAGTGGCGAAGTCGCGTTTGGCGATCGCCGCCTTGGCCTTTGTTTCCGCATCCCCCTGCGCCAGGGCGGCATCGACCAACGCTTCCTGCTCGGGTGTCAATGTTCGCTGAGCAGGATCCTCACCTGCGCGTTTGTCTGCGAGGAGCTCATCGAGCTTGCGGTTGATCTCCTCCTGACCCGTTACCAGACTGCCGGTGTCATCCTTGATGAAGTCGAGTCGGCTGACGACCGTGCTCTTGAACGAATCAAAATCGGTCTTGAACCGCTCCTCAAACGCTACGATGGCGTCGGCGCTACCCTCGATGCGCTGTGCAAGCTGCTCGAAGCCGTACACGAGAAGCGATTCGTTCTCGCGGATGGCTGCTTCGATGTTGGTCAGGCGTCCAGCCAGCACATCAGCGATGAGCGCCGCCCGGCCGGTGTCGATGCCCTTGTGCTTTTCCTGCCCATCGCGGATCGCTTCGACGGCGTCTTGCAGCGTGCCGTGCTTGCGGACGAGTTTTTTGAGCCATGTTTCGATGCGCTGCAGTTGCTGGGCGCTGTCCCGCTCCTTGCGACCCTCGATCCAGGATTGTGTCGCCAACCAGGCGGCGACAAGCGGAATGCCGATGACTGGGGCGATCGCGCCGGCTGCAAGAGCGGTCGCAGTCACGGCGGCGCCGAGACCGACGGAGTTCTTTACCCAGTTTACGATTGTCGGCTGCACGTTCGACACTGCACATCCCCGCTGATCCGCTCACCGCCCCGGCCCCGCGCGGGGACGTTCGCTGGGGAGTGTAACGATTCGTGGGGATCGCGAGCGCGCGTGTTGTGACGGCGGCGGTGCGGTGGGTGACGCGGAAGCGAAGAAGGGGAGCGCGACCGGCGGTCGCGGCTTTGTGTACGATTGCCGCATGGCGCGGACGCTGGGTTACCATATTGTGCTGTCCGGGTATGGGTTGTGGCTGCCGGGCGATCAGCGCGGGCATTGGTCGGATGCGTGGGATGCGCAGATCGGTTTCGTCGAGCCGCACACGTTGCATGCAGGCGATCCGATGCGCCGGCGCATGGCTGTGGAACGAATGAAACATGAGCCGGTGCGGCTGACTGCGCCCATGATCGAGGTCGTGATCGACACGATAGGCCGATGTCGCGCGACATCCGAATGGTCGATCGCAGCGGCATCGATCGAACCGACGCACACGCATCTATTGCTCACATTCACGCAGCGCGACATAGATAACACAATCACATGGATCAAAGGCCGTATGACGAAGGCGATTCACGAACAGATGCCGCATCACGGTCCCGTGTGGAGTCGCGGGAAGTGGCGGTCGTACGTTTTTGCGCAGGATGTGTGGGCGAACGCGCGACGGTATATCGAGCAGCACAACGTGCGACGAGGGGAGTCGGCACAGCCGTATCCGTTCATTGGTGATTAACCGCGCGCGCCACCACAAAGCCGCGGCCGGTGGCCGCGATTCGGGTGGGTGGTGGTGATGATGGGGAGCGCGACCGGCGGTCGCGGCTTTGTGTGGGATTGTCGCATGGCGCGCTTCTGCGTCGCCGTCACCCGGGCCATTCTGTTCGGCATGTTACGATCAACGCGCCATCCTGAAGCTTGATGTCGAGCATGTGGATACGCCGGTCATCCTCCAGTTTGATGACAGCATCGGTCGTGCGTTCATCAGCTAAGAGCGCGAAAAGTTGCTCGACGAACGGCGCCGTCGCCACGTCATCGGGCATGGATCGGCGAATCTTCGGTAGAAGTAATCCCGCGGGCAGGTCGAGCTGCCCGGCTCCGACGGATACCGCGGGGCAGGCGAATCTGCCTGCTTCAAGCCTCGGTTCAACGGAAGCGGCGATAATCCGCTCACCTTGATCGTCGCGCACCAGCGCCCCGATGCGGATGACCCCCTCGTCGAAGTTGACCTGCACCTGGCGCAGCGATGCGGGCCATTGCACAGGCTCATCCAGATTCGCGAGCCACAACGGCAAGCGGGTGTTGAGCCATGCGTTGGCTTGCGAGGCGGTGACGCGGAAGGCCCAGACCGTATCTCTTGGCCGGCTCTGTGAGAGCAGCGATGTGAAGCCCCGTTCGATGTTCTCCGCAATCTGTTTGGTTTCCTGACTGTTTGGATCAATGGTGCGCCACCAGCGGGGTGTGGCGCGCGCGAGCACCCATGCACACAGCGAGGCGATCGTCAGCACAAGGATGATACATGCCACGATCGACACGACGACGCGCCGGCTGGTCATGATCCTTGCGATTCGCCGAGTCTGTGGGTTCATACGAATCAACGCTGGAATACTCACCTCGGAGCCATACCGTGCGGCGGGGCGGCGCTACGTCCGGTCGGGAGAGAACCGGCTGATGATGAGCGTGTTGTTCTGTCCGCCGAAGCCGAAACTGTTGCTCAGCGTGACATCCACATCAGCCGGTCTGGCCTTGTTCGCAACGTAGTCGAGGTCGCACGCCGGGTCGGGGTGCGTGAGGTTCATTGTCGGCGCCAACATGCCGTCGCGGATCGTGAGCAGGCAGACGATGGCTTCGACCGCGCCCGCAGCGGCGATGAGGTGGCCGGTCATGGATTTCGTGCTGCTCACCGGGATCTTCCAGACGAGGTCGCCGAAGACTCGCTTGACGGCATGTGTTTCAGTCGAGTCGTTTTCCTTCGTACTCGTGCCGTGCGCCGATATGTACTGGATCGGCGGTCGGCCTTTGTCGTCGAGTTGCGAAGGGTCGATGCCAGCGTCGGCGAGCGCTTCGCGCATAGACTCGACGGCCCCGCGCCCCTCCGGCTCAATGTCGGTGATGCGGAATGCGTCGGCTGAGCTGCCGTAACCGATCAACTCACCGAGGACGCAGCCGCGCTCCACCGCGCCGCGCTGCACAGCGTGTTCAAGCGTCTCAAGAACGACGATCCCCGCGCCTTCGCCGAGCACAAAACCGTCGCGCGTTTGATCGAACGGCCGACTGGATGTTTCGATCTCATCCTTGCGCGTGGACAGCGCTGTCAACCGATTGAAGCCGGTGAGACCGAAGGGATGGATCATCGTGTGTGCGCCGCCTGCGAGCATGACGTCGGCATCACCGCGTCGCAGGACCTCCATCGCCTGGCCGATGGCTTGAGTCGAAGCGGCGCATGCGGTGAGGCAGTTGGCAGCCGGGCCGTGTGCATCAACTTCCGCAGCGACGTGCGCGAGCGTCATGTCCGCCTCTTGCTCAAGCTCGCGCCACGGACTGAGCCGCTCACGTGCATGTTGCAGCCACGCTTCGGTGTCCACGCAGCCGAGCGACTTCTCCACACCGGCATCCCAGCCGGCGAGGTTGCTGGCGACGAGGTTGTCGAAATCGAGCGTACCTTCACCCGATCCGAGGTAGACGCCCACACGGCGAGGGTCGAGCTTCTCATCGTTGGCCAACCCGGACTGCCGCCACGCCTGCACCGCGGCGCCCAGCGCGAACCGCGTGCTCAGGCCGGCGTGTGCGTGCAGTTGCGTGTCACGGACGAAGTCATTCACGACGAACGCTTCCGGGCCGTCAGACGGGACGAAGCCCGCGAAATCGCTCGGAAAGGATGAAGCGTCAAACCGCGTGATTCGGGTGATGCCCGACTCGCCTGCGAGGAGCTTTTTCCACACGGACTCAACGTCGTGGCCGAGGGGCGTGACACATCCGGTTCCGGTGATGACGACTCGATGACTCATGCTCGCAATCCATCTCGGCCGCGGGGCCTGTCGGCACCGCGCCGTGTTCGGTCAAACCTGATGCGCCATGCTCGCCGTAGGACCAGCGCCACACTCTCGCCGCACTCCGACGCGGTAAAGCAGAGCACATTCGTCAGCACCGCATCGCGCTGCCCAGCCGGCCCGACATCCAGGCCTTCCATCGGCTCGCCCGCATGCAGGCGGGGCGGAAGCGTCTGGTGGTGCAAGCACAGCGCCGCAACCGCCGCGTCGATCCCCCCGCAGCCAGCCCCGCAGTTGCCGACGAATGGCTTGGTCGTGACCAAGGGGATATCAGGCAGCCGATCGCCGAAGACATCCCGCATCGCTTGGGCTTCCGCCTGATCCCAGACCCGAACGCCCAAGCCGGTGGGCACGATGGCGTCGATGTCAGCCGGCGTGAGATCGGCATCACGCAGCGCGTTCTCGATGGCCCAGCGAATGCCTCGGCCGTCGCGGGCGGGTCCGCTCGTCAGCGCTCCCGTCTCGGGATCGATATGTGACGCGATGCTCGATCCGAAGCCGACGACCTCGGCGTAGACGCGCGCGCCGCGTTTGGCTGCGGTCTCTTGCGCCTCGACGATGACGATGCCCCCGCCCTCGCCGATGGCGCCGCCGCCGGGATACGACGGGTCCGCGTCGAACGGCCGAACCACCGCCCCGCCGTCCAGGTCGGCAAACGTACGTGCGACCTTGCCGCGGAACTCCTGGCGCAGCATGTGCAACAGGTTGAGCTTGGATTCCGAGCCACCCGAGAAGCACAGGTCCGCATCGCCCCGCTCGATCACCCGCACCGACTCGCCGATCGACAAGAGGGCCGACGCCTCGCCGCAGGTGATCGTGTTGGAAGGCCCGTGGCAGTCGTGGATGATCGTGACGTGGCAGGCAAGCATATTGGGCAGATACTTGAGCAGCCAGAGCGGCGTGAGATGGCTCATACCGGTCTCGCCCCACAGCTTGAGGCTGAACTCGCCATTCTCCGGGCGGGCTCTGCGAAGCGCATCGGTCAGTTCGTTCACCTCAGCAGCGATGATGCCCGCGCCGATCTGAGCCCCGCAGCGCGCCGGGTCGTAGGTCGGTTCACCATCCGGATCGGTGCCCCGCGTGACGAGGCCGGCATCCAGCACAGCCGTCATCGCCGCCCCGACCGCCAGCTCGATGTCGCGGGCCATCACTTTGACCGCCTTGCGATGCCTCTTGGGGACATAGTCGCGTGCCCGGAAATCTCGGACCTCGGCCGCATGGCCGCACGCGAAGCCGTCCGGATCGAGCGACTGAATCGGTGCGATCGCGCTGGTTCCGGAGAGTAGCCCAGCCCACAGCGCATCCGCGCCGACGCCCAGGCCGGTGACGGTTCCCAGGCCTGTGATGACGACACGGCGTTTTTGTACGGTGGACACGCTCATGGTCGCGATAGTGTACTGTCGGGCCAGCGGTGTGAGGAAGTCAGCAGCCAGCCCGCCCGGCGTTGTGCATCCATTTGGAAGAAGTTCCTTGACACCAGCACGCAAGGGTGCTCTACTTGTCTCGGCAATCAGCCCCATCAGACGTTGGGTGATTCATGCGTCCGGCTGCGGTTGCAGTCGATGCTTGGGGCGTAAACGCAAAGAACCGACCGTATGACGCAGGTGACCGGCATCCTTGAGTGGCCGGATCGCGCCGAGGGACGTGTACGACAGCTTGTCGATACCTACACGCAACTCTCGAGTGATCCGTACGTTCCCATCGCATTAGGCGAGCAGTATCCGCTCCGACCCGGGCTGGAAGTCACCGTCGAGGTGGCGATGAAGAAATCCCGGAAGCGCCGCCCGGGGAAACCCCGCACCGCTCGCCCGGTTGTCGATCAGATCCTCTCAATCGAGGGAATGGACCCCGTCCGGTTCGCTGATCGCCCCGCGTTCGTCGACCTCATCTCGGTGGACCCTGAGCCGAAGCTGACGCTTGAATACCCCGGCTGCCCGCCTTCGTGTCGGCTTATCGACCTGTTCTGCCCGCTCGGCCGAGGCCAGCGAGCGTTGATCGTCAGCCCCCCCAAGGCAGGCAAGACGATCCTGCTCCAGCAGATCGCCACCGCGCTGGCGACGAACAACCCTGATCTTGAGATCATCGCCCTGCTCATCGACGAACGGCCGGAGGAGGTCACCGACTTCCGCCGAAACGTCCCCGTCAAGGTGCTCGCATCCAGCAACGATCATGCGAATGACAAGCATGTTGAGCTGTGTGTGATCGCCATGGAACGCGCCAAGCGCATGGTCGAGGCGGGCAAGCACGTCGTGATGGTGCTCGATTCGCTCACGCGCGTCGGCAGAGCGTTTAACCAGAGCGTCAAGCACGCCAACTCCGGGCGAACACTGTCGGGCGGTGTGGACGCGTCCGCCCTCTCAATCCCCAAGCAGCTCTTCGGCGTGGCGCGCAATACGGAGAACGGCGGCTCGCTCACGATGATCGCCACGTGCCTCGTCGACACCGGCTCGCGGGCTGACCAAGTCATCTTCGAGGAGTTCAAGGGCACGGGCAACATGGAGTTGATCCTCGATCGTTCGATCTCGGAGAAGCGCTTGTACCCGGCGATGAACCTCGCAGCGTCAGGCACGCGCAAAGAACACCTGCTGCTCACCGAAGCTGAGATGAAGACGATGACCGCACTTCGTCGTCGGCTCATGGCGATGCCGCCCCCTCAGCAGATCGAGCAGCTTCTCGCAGCGCTGCAGCGCTTCCCCACCAACGCAGAACTCACCGGCGGCTGACGCGCCGCTACGTCCCTTCACCGTAGTTGGCGAGCAGGATGGCTAGATCATGCTGATCGACATCGCCATCCTCGTCGAAATCCGCGTTCTCAACGTACCGAGGATGCTGCGGGTGGAGTTGATATGACGAGAGCAACACCGCCAAGTCCGTGTGGTCAACATCACCGTCCCAATCGACATCGCCAGGGATGAGATCAACGATCGTCGCACTGAACAGGCCCGCCGAGTTGTCGACGAATGAGTTGTCGACGAACGTCAGCTTGAAGGCGACCGTCGTACTCCCGTTGTGCGGCGCACCACCCGTGCCCGGCTCAGCCTGTGCCAAGACAATGCTCTTGATGACGCGCTTGTCGCTGCCGTCGCCAGCCACATCCCAGTAGCCGCCCGCGCGGGCGACAAGTGTCGGTACGCCTCGGCCATCCGTGATGAAGAGCGCGCGATCATTGTCACCGGACACGGTGATGCCGGTGAGCATGGCATAGAAGATGATCGAGGAATCGCTCACCGCAACCCGCTGGAAGTCGCTGAATACCACATCCGGCGAGGCGCCCGGTGCGTGATCGCCTTCGCGCGCGACGAGTTGCATATCCTCCCCTGCCGCCCGCCAGATCGCGCGGTTGTTGCCTTCATGCGTTGCCTCGCCCGTCAGTGTCGAGAGGAAGACAACCTCGCCCGACGACGTGATGTGAGGGTGCGAGAACTGCCCAAACAGCGCATCAACGCCAGGCGCCGGGTCGCCCTCCTGCGCGAGGAGCGTCTGCTCGTAGTCATCACGCAGTGGATCGGATCGCCATATCGTTTTGCCCATTATCCAATCGCCGCCGTTCCAGTCGAGCATGCGGTCCGCGAGATACACGATCTGTCCCTGTGGATTCGCGCGCAGGGATTCGATCCGGAGCAGGTCGCCCGATTCATAATAATGCGTGGTCCGAGGCGGGACGGCGACAATGAGTGTCCCATCCTCTTCTTCGACGTACGCGATGTGCACACGTGGCAGATAGCTGGGGACGGCCATCACGAAGGCAAATCTGCCCCCTCCGACCCACGCGAGATCGGCAACGTATGCTTGATCCCAATCCAACCAGTCCGGCACTGGGGGGTATTGCATGTCAAACGGCGGGAATAGCGTCAGCTCCCCAGTGCGGTTTGTCCAGGACCAGCAACAGAGCTTGAACACGAGATGTCCGAGCGAGCTGATCGTCGGGTCGGGTGTGCCGTAGAACTCCTGGTACAAGTAGTAATCATCGACGAGCACATCGCCTTCCAGCACGATGGCTGTCAGCGCCCCGCTCGCTTCGCTCCAGATTCCGGTGAGTAGTGACTCGCCGTCGACAGCAACGCCGTTGAAGGCGATGCGCCCGGACGCATCGAATCGAGGTGGGCCGAAGCGCTCGAACACATGGCCATCAGCGCCGGGAGCCGGATCGTCCTCGCGCGCCACCAGGCGCAAGTTGCCTGGCTCTCCCGCCCAGATGCCAAGGCCCACATCAATCGTATAACACTCGATAGATGCGTGAAACGCGACGTACCCACCCTTCATGATCGGCGGACCGAAGCCGGAGAATGTCACAAGAGGCTCGACATCCGGCGCGGGATCACCCGTGAGCGCAATCGGCTCAACTCGCAGGTACGAATGCGCGCCAAATGCCTGCATGCTCAACATCGTCCCCGCCAGCAACGGGGCGACACAACAGGTTCTACAAAATAGTGATGCTGCCATCGTTATTCCTCCAGTCAGAAGAGATCGCGTCCCTGGATTCCACGGCGCGTCCAGATATAGAACGCCGGGTAGAGATACTGCTGGTCTTCAAGCAGCTCGTCCGGTGACTGCGCGTTGTCCATGTAGTATCGGCGCAGTCCAGCCTGATCGGCCCAGTTCCCGCCCGAAGGTGCAAGGTCCGGGTCTGCGTAGATCATCTGGTACAACGGCTGGTTGTCCGACACGCGCACCGATCCGTCACCGAGCAGAAGCCCGACGTTCGCATCAGGATGCGCAAAAAGCAGCTTCTCGGGTGTGGCGAAGTCCTGCTTCTCGAAGACGACGACCTTGCGCGATGGGAAGGTCATATCATCCAGCCGATTCCGCCGGAGATTCCATGGCGTTGCACCACTCGATGTATCGCCGCCATCTGCAGACCTGAATCGTCCCGGCCGGTAGAACATCGTTGGCGAATACCAGTACGAGATGTCCATCACCCAGAAGGGGTGATCACCACATTCCAGGAGGGCCTCGTAGGTTTCCTGGTCGCCGGGTGCTGCGAAGACGTCGATCTGTTCATAGTCAGCGTAGTACTGGCGCGCGAGGGAGCCCCAGTGATACGCATATGCGTCCCATTTGATGCTGAATGCGTGGCCACAAGCCCATGGGGGATAAATGTCATATGTATCGTAGGGAAACCTGCCCAAGCCGCCATACGGATTGAGCACCTCGTTTCGATGCTCTCCGGCATACATCGCGAGCATCTGGCCGTGCAAACGCAGATTCGCCGTCGAGCGAAGCCGAAGCTCGTGGCCCCGGCTCTGGGCGAGCACGGGCAGCACGAGGCACATAAGCACCGCCGTCGATGCGAGGGCCAGGATCAGTTCAATCAGCGTTGTTGCCCGTCGTGTGCACGCCATTGGTCGGTCTCCTTCGAGGACAATCAGGTTCCGCAGTGCAATACGCCATCTGTGGCGAGATCCTGTCGAGAAAACCAAGGATTCGAGAAAAACGTCGTCCGAGGGCATCAGGGCTTGACGCTGGCGCTGATGCGTGCGATGGTGCCTTGAGTTCAGGTGCCTGCCTGCGCAAGCGGACGGGTGAAGAGACAAGGCGGTGAACCCCCGAGGCGCTCGTTGGCGCTTTGAAAAGGGTAATTCCGCCGCGGACGCGCCGCCGTGATGGGCGATGATGCGTCGTCACTTGCCACTGGGTCATGATCGACCCGGGAAGGCGACGATGCGGAGCCCTCAGCCGGAAGACCTGCCTGGACGTGTTTGGCGGTCCGCGCGATGGGACGCCGGCGTCTTGGTGCGGTCCGTTCCCCTGCAACCGCATTGAGAAACCCGCGAACCCCATCGGAACTCGACGCGTGGTCGAGCGAGGACCAACACCTCGCGCTGTCTCATCAGCGAGGTGCGACGTTCCGTCCACAGGGGCAGCCCCGGACAGCGGGCTGAGGAGTTCTTGGCATGACAGCTCGATTTGTTCTGGCAGCAGCACTTGGTGTTGCAAGCGGTATCTGTGCATCCACACAGGCGTCCGACTATGACAGCTACTTCGATACGGGTGAACGCATCGCCCTACCGGACATCGGCGCCGGCTCATATGCGACGGCAGGCGACGTGCTCAGCGACGGCAGGCTCATCGCCGTCACCGGCAATAGCGTGTACGTCGAGTCCGCCGTCGGCTCCGGATTGTTCGATATCCTGGCAACGTTTGATCCTTCACAAACTGCTGGCTCGACCGACCCGGCGTTCGTCACCGTCTCGCCGTTCGGCTCGCGGATCGCGGTCGGCACTGGATACGGCAAGCCCGTTGCGGTGTTCGGTGTTGACGCGCTCGGCACGCCCGGCGCGCCGACGATGCTGACCGCAGGAACGACGGCGGACTACTTCGCCATCGACCACTTCGACGCAACATGGTTCGACGAGCAGAACCTCGCGATCACATCCGGGCAGTACGGCTCCGACTCGGTCGTCACGCTGCTTGACACGACAAGCAATCCGACAAGCCCCGCGAACCCGACGATCGTCGCGGGCATCGGCGGCTCGCCCGCTGGGATTACATTTGACGCGGACGGCATGCTCTTCACGGGCAACGGATTCACCGGATCAGGCCCGAGTGAAACCGGCTATGTCAAGGCATTCCCCGAGTCGCTTTGGCAGCAAGGCCTGACCGGAACCGCGCCTGGTTTCGAAGATGAAGGCACATACATCGCCGACCTGCTCTCCGCTGCATCGCTTGGATTCGATATCGAAGGCAACCTCTTCGTTGGTGGAGGCGACATGTTCGCCAGCGACTATGGCTACTTCGCGCTGATCAACTCCGATGCGCTCAGCGATGCACTCGCAGGCATCGACCTGATCGACATTGACGATCCTGCGGATGTTCGGCGGTTCGATCCGGAAGGTTCCGCCGTTGTCGGAAGCTATGCCGTGCGATTCAACGAGATCACCGGCGAACTGTACGGCGGGTGGGCGGATGGATACGCGCCCGGCGCGCATGTGACGTGGGCTGTGTACGCAATCCCCGCGCCGGGCAGTGCGGTGATGATGATCGCATCGCTGCCCTTCGTCCGGAGACGGCGCCATGCCTGAAACACACACCAACGGAATCGCCGGCGTGTTGTGCATCGCGCTTGCGGCATGCGCGCATGCGCAGGCAAGCGATTTCGCAACCATCGTGATCGACTATCAACCAGCCCCAGGGCAGCTCATCAACGACCCGCTCTTTAGCGATCCACAGCAAGCGATCGGCGCGCCGGTCGGCGGCGGCGCGTATGAGTCCGACAACTCGAAACTCGTCACACTTGGCGCGTTCGGCGGGTCCATCACACTCGGGTTTGACCAGACCGTGCTCGACGATGCGCGCAACCCGATGGGCCTCGACGCTATCGTCTTCGGCAATGCCTTCTACGTCTCCGGCAACGCCAATAGACGCTGGGCGGAACCGGCGCACATCGAAATCAGCCGTGATGTAAACGACAACGGACTCGCGGATGACCCGTGGTACGTGATCCCCGGCTCACACATCACATCGCCGGCCGCGCAGTGGGCGACACAGGAATGGGATGACGACGCCGGGACGCCGATCCCACCCGAGGATGTCATGTGGTATCCCGATCCGCAGTTCTACCCGTGGATCGGTTCGTACTACGTGACCGGTGCGTTTCAGTTGCCGACCGATCCGTTCAACGACGCGATCGTTGAGAACCCGCTCGGCCTCGATGCGACGGAGGAAGGCTACTTCGGTTACGCCGACTGTTCGCCCGTGATGGTGCTTCCGGATGGCGTGCTACCTGAGGCGTTCTACACCATACCGGACGATCCGTTTGTCGTGGGCATCACGGAAGGCTCAGCGGGTGGTGACGCCTTCGACATTGCATGGGCGATCGACCCCATCACAAGCGAGCCGGCTGACCTCGACGGGTTTGACTTCATCCGCATCACCACAGCAACCTCGTACGACCCGCACCCGTTCTTTGGCGAGAAGTCCACCGAGGTCGGCGGCGTCGCGGATGTTCGGCCGACGAAAACGCCCGGCGACATCAACGGCGACGGCGTCGTCGATCAAGCCGACCTTGGCATCCTCCTCGCAGCGTACGGCACGGTGCCCGGCGACGAATACTGGAACGAAGATGCGGACTTGGACGGCGACGAATGCGTTGGCCAGACCGACTTGGGCATTCTCCTTGCATGGTACGGCCTGTAGGGCTGACCCCTTTGGAATACACCACATGTTGGGAATCACACAACCAACATCAATTGCAGCATCGCGCCGCGCCCCGCGCCTCGCCGCGCGCCGACGTTGTGGTCGTTACGCGTTCACGCTCATCGAATTGCTCGTCGTCATCGCCATCACATCGCTGCTCATCGGAATCCTCCTGCCCGCCCTTGCATCGGCCCGCAGTTCCGGCAGAGCATCCGTCTGCGGCTCCAACATCCGGCAACTCACGTTGGCGAACGAGATGTACGCGGACGACTGGGAGGACCATTTTGCACCGGGGGCGATCGACTTCCGAACACTCAACAGACACCGCTGGCACGGCACACGCACTGCGGGCAACGAGCCGTTCCAACCCGTCGGCGGGTCGCTTACGACCTACCTGGCGGGCGAGGGAACGAGCCGAGCAGTCCGCGCCTGTCCGTCGTTCGTCGAGATCCCGGCTGGTTCATCGGCGTTCGAGCGCGGCTGCGGCGGGTACGGCTACAACAACGCCTACGTCGGTACGCACCGCACGCGCGCAGCTACTGATGTCTGGACGGTTGTCACGGACAACGCGGGCGCTCCCAGACATCATTTCCGTGAGCCTGCCCGCACCGTCGCGTTCGCGGATGCAGCCTTCGCTGCGGACGACCTGATCGAATACAGCTTCATCGAGGCGAGGTTCCACCCGGATCGGCCAACCTCGCGGTACGACCCATCGATTCACTTTCGGCACGCATCACGGGCGAGCGCTGCGTGGCTGGACGGCCACGTCTCACTGGAAATGCGAACACACTCATGGTCGAGCGGGTTGTACTTGGCCAGTCCGCAGGCACTACAGCTTGGGTGGTTTGGCAGCGCCGATGACAACAGCCTCTTCTCGCCATAGATCGGCGGCGATTACGCGGAAATGTCGATCATTCGGCCGACGCCGACTGCGGTGGCGGCTGCGTTCCGGTCTGCTGGATGGCGGTAGAGCGGCAGGGCGTCCCGCGCCGGTTGGGGTGTCTTGCCGGTGAAATCAACACCGCCCGGGACGACCGCAGCGACGAGGCGCGTCATGCGAATCGAACGATCATCAATGCGCGACTCGGTTCCGGGGCGGTCAACCGCGCGTGGCGCATCGACCGGCTGCACGGCACGCCGGGGCGATGCAGGCTCAGCCCCATGCAGTCGCACGAGTCGCAGCATGGGATGTGACGGCTCAACGCGCATCTCGCTGACTTCCTTGACGCGTGGGGTTGTGGTGGGGGGGGGGTCACGCTCCGCGTGCAACTCGGCTCATCCTGCCGCAGAAGAGCGTACGTCCGAACGTCGCAGCGCACAAGCGAAAAACACCCGCAACAAGCGATTCCTCAGCGACGCAGCAACCGGTGCGGATTCGCTGCTCGGATTACGCATGCCGAACAGATCACGAGCTTGGTATTCAAATGCCTTGATCATCTAGAGATCCGCTCAAATCACAGGAACAACGCCCCGTTCATCTTGCATTTGTCGAAGCGGCTGATAGGCTGGCCCAGCGCTCTGGGTGCGACTGGGCAGGATGGCCCTATTGTGGGCTGTGCGGTCCTGCAGCCTGGGACGCTCGCCTGTTTTACGTAGAGCGAGACACGGACCAGAGCACTCAAGCAAACCAACTTTTCGCGAGAATAAGGAAGTACTGTCATGGCGAAATCCACGGGAGGACCGGGTCGGTCTGATAGAACGCTCGCAGCATCCGTCTGGAACTCACTCTGGCTGACGCGCGGGCTGATGGATCAACTGGCCGCTGAGCAACTGGCAAACGGTCCGTTCGCGGTTGATGTCACGATGTCACAGTTTCGAGCGCTGGTGGCGGTGCGAATGCTCGCTCCGTGCGGCGTGGCGGAGCTTGCGCAGCGCGTGCAGACGACCACCGCATCCATGTCAACCATGGTTGATCGTCTCGTGGACATGAAACTTCTCACGCGGGCACGCAGCAAGCACGATCGGCGACGAGTTGAAATCCAACTGGCTCGCGGTATGGACACGCGCATGAAGAAGGTGGAAGAGGCGATCTACAGCGGGTTGGCGGGCTTCTTCGCCCAGCTTGATGCGTCCGAGAAAAAGGCGCTCAGGACCGTGGCTGAGGCCCAGAACCGCATCCTCCCCGATCTGCTGAGCGCATCCGGCTACGAGGAGTAGCTCCCTACGGCCCCCATATTTTGCGTGCACCGACCCGCAGCCGGGTTCGAGATGATCGAGGACAGCGTCGATCGCTTCGACTCGGCTGCGTCTTTGTCGCAGTTCAGGGATCTCCACGGACGGAGCGGGTCGGGAAATGCCCCATGTCGAGTGACCAGCAGCGAATACCCACCGCAATTGGGGGGTACGCGCTCTTTCAATGCGGGCGAGAGGACTCGAACCTCCACCCCTTTCGGGACCAGAACCTAAATCTGGCGCGTCTGCCAATTCCGCCACGCCCGCGACGCCGGCCTGGATTCTCGCTGCACGGAAGCCTATCCGCACCCCCGCCTTCACGCCAGAAGAGGGGTCGATTCCCCATCCTTGCATACTTATCGGGTGAAATGCCGATACCACCAAGACGCCTCGGTCGTCTGCCGAATTCGCGCCTTGTCGAAACACTGTGGTACGATGCCCGAATGACAATGGCGGGGATGATCGCCCCGTCAACCACACCATGACTCCCACCGCGAGGAGACGCCATGAGCCTCCGCGACCGTCTCACACTGACAGTCCCCCCACTGCTGATTCGTCTGACGCTGGCCATCACGTTTATCTGGGCTGGCTACGTCAAACTCATGCCCGCCGATGTGTCCGGCCAGCAGGCGGCGATGCTGGCGAACCTCGGCGTACAAAAGGTGATCGACGCTGCGGTGATCGGCACCGTGCCGAGCATCGACGAGCAGCCGGCCATCCCTGACGTCGTCGATACCGACGAGCAACCTGAGTTGCCTGACCCCGGGCTGATCGTGGATGAGCCTGAGCCTGACGAAGCGCCGCCCGGCGAAGTGGAGGAGCCTGCAGCGGATGCCGTCGATGAACCGCCCGTCGAGACTCCAGAAGAAACTCCGGCGGAGATCCCGGCGGAAGTGCCGGAGGACACGCCTGCGGAGGAACCTGTGGAGGAACCCGCGGAGACGCCCGAGCCTGACGATGACTCCGCCGCCCTCCCGACCACCGCCGCGTATCACGTCACCCTCGTACAAGGGGCCGCTGCGACCGTCTACACCGCGGATCAGTTCCCCAACGCGGTCGAGGTCAAGAGGCTCTACCTGGACTTCGCCATCCTCCTGGACAAGCAGGGCTGGCAGAAGCCGATCTTCCTTGCGTGGTTCGCCACACTCACCTACGTGATCGGTGGGCTGCTGCTGATCCCGGGCATCTTCTCGCGCGTCTGGGCGCTCGGCCTGGCGATTGCAATGGTTGTGGCGCTGTGGGTCACTTCCATTCAGCCGAACCTCGGCACGCCCGGCGCGTTCCTCGGGTTCTGGCCGCCGCTGCGAGCTGTACCCGACAGTCAGGAATGGTGGAACGCCGTGACCGCCTTCTGGCAACTGGCGCGATGCGCCATGGCGCTCGCCATCGTCATCGGCGGGCCTGGATGCATCAGCCTTGATGGGTTCCTCTTTGGGGGCCATCGCCACAAGCGAGAAGGCGACGGCTGACTGACGCCACGATGACACGCGCCGTCTCTACCGGAGGCGCGCCGCGCTCCCCGCTGACACATTCAATCTCCCCGATGCAATGATGGTGCGCCGTCAAGTCGCCCCATCCACGCTACGCTGCAGTCATGCACGTGCTTCTCTCGCGATTGATGGTCCGGCCATGACCGACGATCCGACCCAGCCAACTCGCCCCGCAACAGATGCGCACGCGAGCCGCATCCTCAGCCGGGCTATTCCCTGGGTCGCTTCCGTTGCGCTGCACATCATTGTGCTGCTGCTTGGCATGGTCATCGTGTGGTCCGTCACATACGCGCGCGACCGACATCACAGCCCAGTCAGCGCATCGTTCGACGCACCCGCGATCGCGTCATTTTTCGACCCGGCCGACGCATCACGCGATGAGCTGGCTCCGATCGAGGCGCCCCAGCCGACCCCGCTGCGAACTCCCGACCCACCCACGCCGATCAACACACCCGCCGACGCCCCACCGCTCCTCACTGCAGGCAGCCCCTCGCTTGACTTGCCATCCGCCGAGCCCGCACACGATGACGGCGTCGTTCGATTCGCCGGCACATCATCCCAAGGCGCTGCGCGCATCTGCTACCTGCTCGACGCGTCCGGCTCAATGCGCTTGCGCTTGCCCGTCATCATCGACGAACTGATGCGCTCTATCGATCGTCTTGATGACGACCAGCGCTTCATGCTCATTCTTTTCCAAAACGATGAGGCGATCCTCCCATCCTTTTCCGGATCAAGGCCCAAGCTGCTCGCCCCAACACGCGAACACACAGAGCAGCTCGTCCGCTGGCTTGACACGGTCATCGCGCGCGGCCGATCCAACCCCATCAAGGCGATCGAGCAGGCTGTCGCGCTCAGGCCCGACACGATCTTCATTCTCTCCAACAACATCACCGGGTCCGGACAGTTCGAGCTTTCTCAAAACGAACTGCTCGCCGCCTTGGACCGCCTCAACCCGAAGAACCAGAGGACCGGCCGAAGGGAGATCGTCATTAACACCATCCAGTTCGTCGATCCCGATCCGCTCGATACGCTCAAGCGCATCGCACAAGAACACGGCAGCGGACCGGACAGCTACAACTTCATCAGTCGCGCGGAACTAGGCTTGCGATGAACCGCACCACGTCAAGAAACAGGAATCGAAGACGGCTGCGGACACTTCTCCCGGCGCTCGCCGTGCTGATCGTACCGCTCGCGGCCGCTGACACGATTTATTTCGGCCTGCCCCTCCGCGACGTGACGATCATCGAGATCCGCAGTGGTGAAGTCGCCTTCATGCACAACGGCTCGCGTATGACCAGGCCGCTTGACCAGGTTGACGACATCCTGTTCGATGACTTGGTCGACCTCACGCGCGCACGCGCCGCATGTGAATCAGGCGACTTCAGCGCCGCTGCGAATGCGTATCAGGCAGCGTTTGACGCTGCGACGAACGACACGCAACGGATCTGGATCCTCGGCAGGCTCGTGGAATCGCATGGCAAGGCGGACCAGCCCGCGCGGGCAATCCGCTGCGCCGCGGAGATCATCATCCTGGATGACTCGCTGTTCTGGCTTCGGATGCCGACCATCACAGACGGCGCCGGTGCTGCGCCGGAACACATCGACGCCGCCCGGGACGCCATCTCGCGCGCACGCGATGCGTCGGATGATCCATCGACGTTGCAGTTCCTCGACATGCTGGGGGCCGCACTGGATCGCGTGCCAGTCGATGATTCGCAAGAGCAGGCGGATGAGCAGCCCATCGACGAGGTTGATGCGCTGCTGCGCGCAGGTAACGCGGAGCAGGCGCTTGCTCTCATCGCGCTGCGAAGCAAGAGCGCCGATCGGGCAGCGCTTCCCAAGTTGTTCTTCCAAGCCGGCACGGCGCTGATGCAGCTTGACAGGCCCGCCGAGGCCGCGCTGAGTTACATGCGTTGCGCCGCGCACTTCCCGGACACATCCTGGGCGGTGCGAAGCCTGCTCGCGACGGGCCGGCTGTACGTCGATCGCTTCGGTCGGCCAAGCGTGGCGCTGTTGCTTGCCGAGCGGGCGTTAGAATCGGCGAAGAGACTTGATGATGCGGAACTGTTACAGGAGGCTGAGCAGATGGTGAGCGATTGTCACGAACGCCTTGACGGAGCATCGCCATGACAAAACCGAGTCGTTCGGGCGCACATCGCGCGAGGGTCGCAGCACGCCTTGGCGCTCTTGTTGTGCTTGTTGCGTGTGCGCTGTGGTTCGCATCGCCGGTCGGCGCGCAGGACCCACCCCCACTCCCGGCGACTGCCGACGCCGAGCCGGCAGCGACGGAGCAGTCCTTCGCCTCCGCGTTCTTCATCTGCCGCAGCACGGTCGTTGGGCCGAATGGCAGGGAGATCACGAAGACGCAATGGCTGGGATCGCTTCTGATCTGGGGGTTGATGGCGCTCTCCGCCGTCTCGCTCGGGCTGATCGGGTCCATCGCGTGGAACCATCGTCGTGCGAGCATTTGGCCGAGCGTTGTACACGATGAGTTGCGATCGTTGCTCGACCGTGGGGAGTACGATCGCGCGCTCGCGACGACGGATATACAGGAGAGCTACTTCTGTGCCGTCGTTCACGCATCACTTGCCGAAGCGCCGCACGGGTATCCCGCCATGGTTCGCGCGCTCGAGCAGGCATCGGATGCTGAGACAACAGCCCGGCTGCGCATCGTCGAGCCGCTGAACGTCATCGGCAACGTCGCGCCGATGGTCGGGCTGTTCGGCACGGTGTACGGCATGATCCTCGCGTTCCAGACGATCGTTGCGTCAGGCGGCACGCCCAGCCCGAAACTGCTCGCTGCGGGCATCGGGACGGCCTTGACCACGACGTTCTGGGGACTCGTCGTCGCCATACCCGCGCTCTCCGGCTACGCATTCCTCCGCAATAGGATCGACTCGCTCACAACACAGGCCAACGCCGCCGCTGAAGAACTCGTCGCCATGTTTCGACCGGCGCGAAACGCACGAGTAAAGACCACCGCACCACCAACCTCGTGAACTGATGCACTCATCACGGCTGTTTTCTCATGAGCAGGATCTATCACAAAGGACCGGCACGCGTCGAGGCGAACCTGACCGCCTTCATCGATGTCACCTTTCTGCTCATCATCTTCTTCATCCTCGTTGCGCAGATTACAACCGCGGAGAACGCGCCGCTTGTGCTTCCCGCTGTACACGATCGCGTCTCCACACCCATCGCGCGAGAGGACCGCGTGATCGTCAACTGCCTTCCCACAGCGCAGCCAACGTATTCGGTGGGCAGCCATGTCTTCGCAGGTGCGAATGCAGCGGAACAGCTTGGCGCGCTGCTTCGTGATGCGCAACATCGCAGGCCTGACATCGAAGTCTCCGTGCGCGCCGACCGCACCGCACCGTACGGCCACGTACATCCCGCGATGCAAGCCGCTGCGATGGCGGGCATCCAGAAGGTTCAGCTCATCATCGTGCCGCCCGAGGGGGAGTTGTAGCGCATGCCGATGCCGACGCAGCAACCCGAGCAGGCCGGCCCGAGCGCCGCTTCGGAGGAGCCGATCCATCACGTTCCGATCCGTCGCAAGCGGGCCGTGCCGCGCCCCGTCACCAATCTCAACCTCACCGCAATGATCGACGTGGTCTTCCTGCTGCTGCTCTATTTCCTGCTTGTGACCAACTTCGCCAAGGATGAGGAAGCGCTGCGCGTCGATCTTCCCGACCCTCTTGCACCTGCCGCTGTGGTTGACCCGTTCGTGATCGAGGATCTCCCCGTCGTTGTCACGGTCACGTCGGTCGGCAACGGGCCGGGCGACTACCGCATCCACGTCGATCAGCCTGCCGTTGGTTCGGTCGGATCGTTCGCCGACCTATGCAGCACCGTGCAGGCAGGCCGATTCGATCGGGGCGGATACCTCTATGGCGACGAGCAGGTGTTTCTGATCCGCGCTGCGAGCGAGACGCGCTGGGAGCACACGATCGGCACATTCAATGCGCTGGTTCGGGCGGGCTTTGCGCACGTGCACTTCCTCCCGCCGACCGAGGCGGACCCATGACCGCTCGGCTGCTCCATCTCGCGTGCGCAATGCTCGCAATGGCCATGTGCGCCGCGGCGCCGGTTGAAGAGCCGATCGAGCACGACTTGCCGGATGCACAGCTTCTGGAACTGCTTGAAGAGCTGGACATGACGGAAGTGATCGACGCGTATTGGGATGCGCGCGATGATGTGTCCCAGCCCGATCAACTGCGCGCTGAGCTTGACCGGCTTGAGCAGGAGACATCGCAAGACCACATCGGGATGATCGAGAAGGCGATGCATGCGCGCAGCCAGCTCCTGGATCAAGCGACGGATGATCGGGAGCGCGTCGATCTGCTCATGCAGCAAGCGGAGGCTGCGCTGACGCTCCTGCGCGCCGATCAGGCGCTCGCGCTGACCGTGCAGGCGGGCATGCCGACCAGTGCGCAGCGACGCCGCGCCGTGATGCTCGCGCGGACGGGCTACGATGCAGCCGTTGCAGCATCCGAAGCGGTCGATACCTTGCTCTTCTCGACTGATGATGAGCCTGGGTTTCGGCTTGATCCCGTCAAAAGGCAGGAGCGCCGCCGACTCGCCGATGATCTGCGCGATCGGTGGATTCCATATCTGGTCGGTCTGACCGCTTCGATGCACGCAACGATCGGCGATGTGTCCGATGCGGAAGCGCACAGGCTCGCGGGAGAGGCGATCGAGATGTTGCCCGCGCTCGATCTTCCTGCCGAGGCGTTCGGCATCGTCCGGTGCGCCACGGCGAAGGCGCATCTGCGGTCCGGCAGAACGACCGAGGCGATGCGACTGTTTGAGTCCGTTGTCAGCACACCCGTGGGAGGGGTTGCCGAAGTGGATCGCGCGTCGGCAGCACTGGGGATTGCGCAGTCTCACGCGCAGGCGCGTCGATTCCGTGAAGCGCGCACGCACTTGGATCTCGCACGGTCGCAACCACCTTTCGTCGATGCGCCCGATCGCCCGGCCGCGCTCTGGATTGTGCTGCTCGCGGATGTGCGTTTCTCAATCGAACAACAACACGCAGCCGACCTCGCGCCGGGGCCGGCCCACGATGCGGTCATTGCTGATTCGTACCGCATCTACACACGTCTGATCGACCGAGCGCCGGAGCTTGGCGTCGACGGATCACAGTTGCGCCTGCTTGTGTTCGAGAAGCTCGCCGGCATGGAAGCGATTGCGCGGGAAGATTCACATGCGCTTCCGCCGCTCGCGATGCTGGCGCGCGCCAGCTCGCTTGCTCGGGATGAAGCTACACGCCGAGCCGGATTGGAACTCCTGCGCGAGACCAGTCGCCGAGACGACATTGACCCCGATCTGGCTGCTGAGGCGCTGCACATGGCGGCGACGACGCTTGATACATCCGATGATGCGGATGGTCGGTTGGCTGCGGCGCTCCTCTACATTGATCTGGCTTCGCGCTTCGAGGCATCCCCTCACGCGCCAGGCGCGATTGATCGCGCGATTGCGCTCACGGAATGGGTGTACCGCACCGCCCCTTCGGATGACGCAGCGGATGCGTATGAACAAGCGCTTCGGCTCGGCTTGACGAAACAACCTGATGCGCGGCGGTATGAACTCGGGTCGCTGCTTCTGGATCGCGGTGATATCGACGGCGCCGTCACCGAGCTGAAGCGCGTGCGCATCGGCGCGGATGCATACGGCGACGCTCTGCTCATGATCGCCTCGGCGCGCAGCAGGCAACTTCAACTCGCGATGGGCAGCCCGGCGGAGCGCACCGTGGCGAAAGCGACGCTCGATGCAACACGCGCAGCTCGGGCTGAACGCTCCGGCGATCACGATGACTTCCTTGATCTTCTTGAGGCTCAGGCGTATCTCGCGCTCGACATGCCGGCCGAGGCTGAGGCGATCCTCGTTGCGAGCGATGAGGAGACGGCTGCGTCGATTCGGCTCCGCGCCCGGGCGCTGCGGTTGCTGGATCGATACGACGAGGCAGCCGGGCTGATTGATGATCTGATGGCGATGTTTCCTGACGATGCGGGTTCGAGCATCGTCGATCTCGTGGATGCGATGATCCGCGAGTACGAAACAGGCGCGCCGCCCGGGTCGGATAAGAAAGCGGAGAAACTCGCGGAAGCTGCGCTCTTGCCGATCGCTCAGCGGGCTGTTGAGTGGGCATCGCAGCGTGATGTCGAGCACATTGACGACCACCGTGTTCGACTGGGACGTGCACTGCTCCTGGCTGGGCGACATGACGAAGCGCTCGTGCTGCTCGCGGAATATGCTGAGCGCCGGCCGAGCGATCTGCGATGCGCCATGGCCTTCGCGGATGCGCAGTTCGCGCTTGGGCATGATGAGGATTCCTTCGCAAGCTACAGCCGAATCATCCGGAACCTGTCAGCTTCGGGCGAGTACGGCGACGCGTTTTGGGCTGCGTCACTGCGCCGTCTGTTGATCCTGGAGAGAACGGGCAAGAGCATCGATCAGATCGTCCCCCGTATCCGCGGGCTCGAGACGATCGACCAAACACTCGGTGGCGACCGCTACGAACAGCAGTTCCGCGCGCTTGAACGCCGCATCTACACAAGCCAAGGCGGGTGAACAGTCGCCTATCACATTGTGGAATAGCTGTGGCGGTTCAGATCGCGCCGTCGCGGCCGTCGTGAGCGGAGGCGAGGGAACGCTTCAGACGAGCGATGTCCAGGCCGTGGGCCTTGCTCTCCGCGGATTCCGCATCGTGCGGGTGCTGGGCTGTGAGTTGCTCGTACTCAGCCTTCGCCTCGTCAGCGTTGAGCTGCTCGACGGGAATCGCCTTACGGCAGAGCAGTGTGAGCGAGCCGTCCACAAGGTGGGCGACGCCTCCATCAACGAGGAACCATCGGCTGCCACCCTTGGGGAAGTCCAGGCGAAGCGGCCCCAGCCCGAGCTGCCAGAGCATAGCCGCCCGACCCGGTGCGACGCCGAACAACCCGTCCCAGCCGGGTACGCTGGCGTACGTGATGTCATCGTCGAGCACGCTCGCATCGGGTGTCACGAGCTTGCAGTGGAAGGCGTCAGCCACGGGGTTCTCCAGTCGTCAGGAAACCAGTCTAGCCGCCGACGCGCGATGGTGCGATTCGGTCGCCCGGCGCACCGGGGCCAATCCATTCCGCGCTATGACCGGGGCGAGCAGTCCGGCATGGCGTTGATGCAGCCGTCGGGCATCCTCAAGCCTCGGCGCGCCGCTTCGACGATGCGCTGGGCTGTGCGGACGGCGGCGAATCCTGCAGCGGCGTCGATCTCGGGCCTGCCCCCTTCACGCAGCACGCGCACGAACTCGCTCAACTCCAGCTTGAGCGGCTCCTGATCGTCGATCCGCAACTCTTCACGCTTCACCAAGTCCTCGTAGGGCAGGTCCGACAGGTCCGCACCGGCGCGAATCGCCTCCCGAACCTCGCGCAGTTGTTCCTCGTTCGCCGTCTTGCGCATGATCACGCCGCGCTTCAGCGCGTAGTCCACCGAGAGATAGAAGTCCTCACCGATGACGCGCATCTTCCGCTCGGTCTTGATCGCCAACCGGCTCGCCGTCACGTTGGCAAAGCACTCCCGACCGTCCGGCCGAACGAACGTGAGCCGGGCGTTGCAGACATCCTCCGGCTCACCGATGACCGCCACAGCCGATGCCTGTACGTCGATGGGTTCGCAGCCGACGAGCGTCAGAATCACATCCAGGTCGTGGATCATCATGTCGAGCACCACGCCGACGTCGATGCTGCGGAACGTGAGCGGGCTGACGCGGTGGACCTCCATGAACCGCGGGATCAGCTCGCGCTCCTCGCCGGTCTCATCCGGCTCGCGGGTAGCCCGCATGGCGCGGATGACCGGGTTGAATCGTTCGATGTGCCCGACCATGAGGATGGCGCCGGTAGCGTCCGCGAGTGATGCCAGCTCGCGCGCGGTGTCCACGTCGGGGGCAAGCGGCTTCTCGATCAGGCAGGCGATGCCCTTTTTGAGAAGCGGCTCAGCAACGCGAAGGTGGTGGATCGTCGGGACCGCGACGCTCACCGCCTGTACGCCCGCGTCGATGAGCTGCTCCACCGTCTCGAAGGCGGGGCAGCCGTGCCGCTCAGCGACCGTCTCGCGGCGTTCCTCATCCGCATCGGCGACGCCGACCAGCTTCACGCCCGGCAGTTCCGTGTACACGCGCGCGTGATGCCTGCCCATCCGCCCGACACCGACAACACCACAACGAATCGGCTGCTCGCCCATGACCATCCTCCCAGTTCACCTCACCCGGACCAGTCCCCATGATGATGACCTGAGGCGCAACCGGCAACCGTGGGTGCTCACCGCCGCAGATATGGCCATTTCGGCCGGGGGCCAGACCCTTTGTCCGCCGTGTGAGCGGCCGGGCGCTGATTGGTGTTCGGTGGTGCACCGGATTCGCAGAATCCGGCTCCGACGGTTGCCGCAGCGTGCGCCATCCGCTCGCCCGCACCGTCGCTTGTGCGCAAAGACGAGCAACGCACGCACACGTGCACAATGCGCATCCGCCTCGTGTACCCATGCCTTTCGCTCACTCAGACGCTTGATGGTCGGATCCGCGCCGCTTCGAGCGTACGCCCAGGAAAGGAAGACCCACCATTATGGCAATCAGCCATGCATAGAAGGCCCCCACTACAACAGCGATTAGTGCAAACGGATCCATGTAGCCCAATTGCACCGTGATGACGCCCTGGAAGATAAGAGACGCCACCGGCCCGGAGATGATTGATGCGAGAAAGAAGCTCCTCACTCGCCAGTGCAGTATGAGTGCACAGACAATGGCGATCGACACGAACACTATTGCTGCCATTGGGTCACCTCCAGACACGGGAACGCGGACAAGCACATGATCGGCGGGCGCTGAACGGAAATAACTCATCATGCGCCGGGCGTTGCGATGGCCGACGGGTCGAGGATCGCCCTCGGCTTCTCACCATTGTACGCGCCGAGGAAGGTGTCAGATCGCTCAACATGACGCGCCGGCCAGCTCGTGCGGAGCAGGGTTCGTGCGATGACCGGGTGATGTGCGCCCTGGGCGTTCGACCGAACCAGGAGCAACACGCTCCGGCTGGCTGATCTGCTTCTGTTTCCCTGCTTTTCTTCTCTGGTGATCCGATGCCGGTGTATACTCATCCTGAGTTCCCGCATGTCTCAACACGCGAGGAGATCAAACAGATGAGCACGACTCGTAACCTTTGTGGCGTGGCGCTGATCGCTCTTGCCGGAACCGCTGTGACCGCCGATCCGGAAGTGGTCAGCTCTGCTGACCGTGTCAGCGCCGAGCGCAGCATCCGCCTCGCCAACGACGGGACCGTATCGACCGGCACGTATGATCTGGTGTTTGACAACATGACGCTCGACGGCAGCGCCGCCGGGCTGAACGTGTCCTACACCGACCCTGCGTCGTACACGGGCGGCAGCACATCCACGAACGCCTACCTCGTCCCGATGTCCAGCACCTTTGGCGGATACCTCGCGGCTTGGGATGCGGGCGATGGCATCCCCAACGACATCTGGTGGGATGAGTACAGTGCCGATCTGGATGTCTGGGGCGACCCCGGTTCGCTGTGGACCGTCACCAAGCTCGAAACCGTCGTCGTCGTCGCCAATCAGGACGGCGTCGAGCGCGACAGCACGATCCAGTTCCTGTTCTTCAACATTGATGGCGACCAGTACATGGGCGGCGCGAGCTACACCTACACCGTGCCCGTCGGCTACGAAGGCTGGTTCGATGACGAGTACGATTTCTATGCCGACTGCATCGCCTTCGACATCTACGACATCGGCTACACCTGCTTCGACTGGGTCAACACGCCTGACATCGGCACCGACACCGGCCTGGGCATGATCATCGCCGGCGGCGACCTGTTGGACCCCGCCTTCCCGTATCCGGACACGCTCTGGACGCTCGGCCAAACGCTGGTCGACTCATGGTGGTGCGCCGACGCGGTCACCAACGTTGATCCGATGTTTGATGGCGAGACCGGCACGAGCTACCTGGACATTCTCAATACGGGCGATCTGTACAACCACGGCTACGTGGACGACGTCACGAACCCGACCAGCGAGCTTTGCCACGACTTCCCGTTCAGGATCTACGCCGACATCGGCCCCGGCCCGTGCCCGGGTGACCTCGACGGCGATGACGACACGGACGGGTGCGACCTCGGCATCCTCCTCGCCTACTACAACATCAACGACGGCGGCGACTTGGACGACGACGGCGACACGGACCAGAACGACCTCGGCATCCTGCTCGCCGACTTCGGCTGCGTCCCGCCTCCTCTCTAAGCCACAGGGAAACCGGGGATGCGCACACAAAACGGCGCCGGCGATGACCGGGTGATGTGCGCCATGGGTTTGGGGCGCCTCAGCGCAGGCCGTACTCTTTGAGTTTGCGGTAGAGCGTGCGTTCGCCGATGCCGAGCAACTTGGCGGTCTGCTCGCGGTTGCCGCTGGTGAGTTTGAGCGTCTCACGAATCGCACGTTTTTCAAGCTGATCCAGCCCGATGCCCGCGAGCGAACCCGGCGCGGTCGAGGCGCCGACCTCATCATCCTTGTCAGCCCAGACGATGTCCTGTGGGACATGCCTCACGTCGATCATGTCCGCATCACACATGACGACCATGTTCTGCACGACGTTGAGCAGCTCGCGCACGTTGCCCGGCCAAGCGTAGCCGAGCAAGCGCAGCATCGCCGGCTCCGTGATGCCCTTCACGTTCGCATCCTGCTCGCGCGCGAAGCGAGCCACGGCGTAGTTCAGGATGGGTGGGATGTCCTCACGACGTTCGCGCAGCGGCGGCACATGAATCGACGTGCCTTTGATCCGGAAGTACAGATCCTCGCGGAACGTGCCTGCCTTCACCATGTCGAGTAGATTGCGATTCGTGGCGGTGATGAATCGCACATCCACGTGGCGAACCTCGTTCGATCCGAGCCGAATGACATCGCCGCTTTCGAGCACGCGAAGCAGTTTGGCTTGCATCGTGACGGGCATGTCGCCGATCTCGTCGAGGAAGAGTGTTCCGCCGCCTGCATACTCGAAGATGCCTTCGCGGTTCTTCTCCGCCCCGGTGAACGCGCCCTTGACGTGGCCGAAAAGCTCATCCTCGACGAGCGTTTCGCTTTGCCCCGCCGCATTGAGTGTGACGTATCGGCCTTCCTTGCGTTTCGAGTTGCGATGGACGGCACGGGCGACGAGTTCCTTGCCCGTACCTGATTCGCCCGTGATGAGCACCGGGATGTTCGTCGGTGCGACCTGCTTGATCGCGGCGATGATGCTCCGTATCGCCTGGCTCTCGCCAATGATGCCCTCGAATCCCGTTGCATCGAGCTTGCCTTGCAGCGATATGTTTTCCTGCCTCAGCGCGACGGTCTCGGCAGCACGGTTGACGAGGTTGCGGTACACCTCCAGGTCCAGCGGCTTCTCGATGAAGTCATATGCCCCGAACTTGAACGCAGCACGCGCGGTCGGCACGTCGCCGTGCGCCGTGACCATGATCGTCTCAGCGTTCGGCTGCTTCTGTTTTGCGAGTTCGAGTACGCGTAAGCCCGCTTCCTGCCCGCCCGCCTCCGCACCGGCACCGGGCATCACCAGGTCCGTGATGATCACATCGAAGTTGCCGTGCGTCAGTTCCTCATCGGCGGATGCCACATCATGCACGATCGTGCAGACGTGACCGAGCCTGCGAAGCGCATCGGCCATGACGTCGGCATGCTCCGGTTCATCTTCGACGATCAGTATCTGCGCGGTCGTGATTGGTTGCGTACTCATAGGCTGCTGCGCTACGGGGCGTCCGGTGAGAAGGTTTCGTGGCCGAGTTCCAGCCAGTTCTCGTATCCATCAATATACGTCTCGACATTGCCCAGCCCGCCCGCGAGCAGGCGCTTGCTGAGCGCTTCGGCGCGGGGCGAGCCAGCGTTCTGCCCGTACACGACGATGTACGTGTGGCCGCTGAATTGGTCCTTCACCTGAGATGCGGGCACATCGTTGAGTTGCACGTTGATCGCATCGTCGATCACGCCATTGGCGAAGTCCCGGGGCGAGCGGGCGTCGATGATGAGCGTCTGGTCCGCCCACCTCTCCAGGAGCAACGCCACCCGGTCGGCGTCGACGAAGACGAGCGTGTCATTCGAGATGTTCGGCCGACACCCGCCGAGCAGGCTTGTCGCCAGCACCACAACCCCACCCAACGCCCAAACACCGGATTGTCGAACGTGTTGTCGCATGTTCACCAGAATACCCCGTATGCGTTGCTCGTTCACCTGTCGGCTTCGTTCGCACCGGCGTCGGGCGGGCGACATATCATTCCGCAACGGCTCCGATCATCCAGCGGGAGAACATCCATGACCATAGCACTCCGCAGCCTGCGTTGCCGCCTCGCGCTGCTCATCCTGACCATCGCAGTCCCAGCGTGGGCTCAGTACCCGCTCGAACCACGTTCGCCGCTCCTTGATCCGGATGAGGAGCAACCCGTGCCGCCCGTGACGGCGGAGTTGATCGCCGATTACGCATCGGTGCAGCCCGGCCGAACGATTCACCTGGGTGTCCGCCTGACGATACAGCACGGCTGGGCGGTCTACTGGCGGAACCCGGGCGACCTCGGCACCGCTCCGACCGTTGACATCGAGATGCCGACCGGCTTCAAGGCGAGCGCCGTGTGCTGGCCGGGACCCACGCGCGTCGTGCACGCCAGCGGCATGATCGACTACGTTTACCGCAACGAGGTCATCCTCATCGTCCCGGTCAGCGTTCCCAAGACGCTCGACGGCGTCAAGGAGGTCACGTTCAAGGCACAGTGCGATTGGGTGGCGAGCAAGGATGCATCCGTCATCGGACACGCATCGCTGGATCTGACGTTACCGACAGCCCGCGACAAGAGCAGGCCGCAGCGATCAGGCGACTTCGCAGCGATCGAGCGGGCGATGAAGCAGGTGCCGATCGACGCGGATGACTCGGATGTTGATGTGCATCAGCGTTGGAAGCATCGGACGCTGTACGTGTCCGTGCCGGATGCTGACGCGCTGACGTTCTACCCTGATCGTTCACGCGAGTGGAGCCTGACGGACCTCGCGGAGACCGGGCACGTCAAGGGCACGCAGCTCGGGCTGTCGGTGCTGTACCGCACGGTCCGCACACGGGCTCCGGTCACGGGCGTTCTGGGAATCAAGCAGGGCAAGCAGGTGTTGTACATCACGATCCAGGCAGAGCCGCCGTCGTAGATCGGCGTGCGCGTCACTCGCGAGGCGCAGTTGGGTTTTTCGCACAGTCTGGTTGGAATCCCACGGACACCGGCTCTGGTCGGCCGGGCTGGTTCGGATCGCGTGTGTTGTGCTGATCCGACCAGAGGGACCGGCGGGCCGGTGTCGTGGGGTGACGGTGTTTCGTGAAGCGCATGGTCCGCCGCTGGCGGACTCAAGGCTGGGGGTTGGGGGTTTTACTTCCCTGCTTTTGCGGGTCGGTACATGGACTGGGCAGTGGTCCACAGGCCCAGGCCGATCGCCCCGGCGACGACCGCGGTGAGCACCATCGTGGTGCCGTGCGGTTCCCACTGTGATGTCCGGAACAGATCCCACGCGACGACCGCGCTGATCACGGTTGCTGCGAGACTAACCAAGCCTGTCAGTTGCAATGCGTTGACGAGTAACTTCCGCATGCCACGGCCTCCCTGTGCAAGAGCTAACCGTGTGAACTGTGCAATTCACCCCACGTTACGCCAAACCCCCGCTCTACCAAAGCCCCCCAATTCCGCGCGGATACCCCTCCAGGCCGCCGAAGTGTCACAGACGGGCGCGGGGCAGCGCGCTCGCACGCATCGGCGCGGGTTGAAGCGACGCGATCCGCACGGATTCGTCTTGACAACACCTTGGGGCGACATACGTTATCGGCCGAAAGACCGGATGATCTAGTCCGGTGGAACTTACTGGGGCATCGGCTCGCGCCCCAATCGGAGTGTGCCAGCGATCTCGATCAGGATGGCGACACCGATCAGTCGGATCGTGGCATACGAGGGAGCGTCTGGCCGATGACGCATGAGTGTGGAAGCGGAGTGAACAACCATGAGAAGCCGAAGAGATCACCGCGCCGTCATCATGAGCACCGTGCTTGCGGGCTCCGCCTTCTTCGTCGGCACCGCGGCTGCGGACAGCTACATCCCGCATCGAACGATTGTCGAAGCCGGGGACGCCGCTCCTATTGATGAGCCGGGCTGGATCTTCAGTTCACTGGCTAGGTGGATGAATGTCGTCTGGATGGAGTCAGATGATCGGGTTCTCTTCCAGCCGACACTGGCGAAGGTCTTTGTGCCGTACACGCGACACAGCCTGTGGGAGTGGACGCCGGACGGGCTGCACCCACTGATGCTGGCATACGACCCGGCGCCGGGTCTGCCTCCGGAGTACGTGATCGACAGCGTGGGACACCTTCGCACCAACGCGCGCGGCGACACTGTAGGGATTGCATCGATCCCGAATCCTGTTGATCCGGAGGGCGAACTACTCTCGGCCATGTGGATCAGGCCCGCGGGGGGCGAGGTGGAGTTCATCGCTCTCTCAGACGAGCAGTGGCCCGGACAACCCGACGGCTGGAGTGTCTGGGAGCTGGGAGCGCCTGCGATTGATGCGCAGGGCCACTACGCTATCCGAACGACTCTTCGAACCCCAGAGGCGCCGGAGACACATGCCTTAGCCATCTGGGAAGCTGGAGAGGGTGGGTTGGTCGAGGTTCTTCACACCGGAGACCCCGCACCGGGATTCCCCGACGGCGTCATTGTGAGCGACCTGTGGACAGGGTTAGCCAGATCCCCCATCAACGACCTCGGAGAGATGGCGCTGATCGGTCAGTTGGAATACCCGCCGGACCACGAGTACACCAGCCGCCGCGTCATCTGGAAGTACCGCGAGGGTCAATTCCAACCAATCGTGATGGAGACGAGCTCGCTGCCCGGCATCGGGCCGAACACGACGGTGCGTGGACTCTCAATGTGTGCGCCCCGCATCAACAACCGCGGGAACGTTATGTTCTGGGCGTGTCTGTCCGACCCCGACTTCGAGACACCGTTTTACGTGGGGCTGTGCCTGTATCACGCTGACACGGGTCGAGTTGAAGAGCTTGCAGCTACACCATGCCCGATTACCTGGATGGGGGAGCAATACGTCATCTCAAGCGTAGACGACTGGAGAACCCTGTTCAACGATCGGGATGAGGCGCTCTTCATCGGTTCGATCGACGGCCCCGGTGTCGATGAAAGCAATGACGCAATCGTCGGCGTGCATCGAGCGGGCCAAAACGTCATCATCGCGCGCGAGGGTATGCAGGCCCCGGATCTGCCCGATGGGCTCACGATCTCCGACTGGCAGCTTGGACTTCGCTGCCAGATGAACAACACGGGCATGGTCGTCTTCATGGTCAAACTCGAAGGACCGAGTGTCGATAGCTACACCGATGATGCGCTGTACGTTTCTGATCTGGTAGGCAACATCCACCTGCTGATGCGCGAAGGTGACGATATGGATATGTCCGGCGACGGGAGCGACATTCGACGGATCACGGAGATCCCATTCACGCGGACTGAGCGGCAAGACCTCGGGCAGCACATGCTCTCAGACAGCTATCAGCTCGCACTGCCGGTTGAGTTCCACTATGCGCCCGAACGTCTGTGCATCTTTGATCTGAGCGGTTACGCGCCCCCGGCGTGCCCAGCCGACCTGAACCACGATCGGCACGTCGATCAGTACGATCTGGGCATTCTGCTCGCGTGGTACGGCAGGGATCGCTGGGGCGACATCGACGGCGACGGCGACACCGATGCGGAGGATCTCGGCATCCTGCTGGGCTACTACGGTCAACCCTGCGAGTCTCGCTGATTCCCGGTGCGGCTGCGGTGATGCGCGCGGCTTGACGGTGCTCCCGGCCTTCTTCGACCAGTCTTGCCGTGAGTGATGCGTTGGGTTGAGGCGGTTACGCAGCCATTGTGCGGGCGATGCGGATGCCCAGGTCGTAGCCGGCGCCGTTGGGGCGACACCGCACGACCGTGGCGCCGTACATCGGTGATCGGGGCAGCACACGCACGTGCAAGCGAGTCCCAGGGGCGACCGGCCGATCCGAGATGACGCCCAGCCCGCCGTCGGACACATCGTGCATGTCGAGTCGAAGCAGGTGATACCCGCCCATCGCGTCGAAGTGCACCGCCTGGGCGGTCGCGTCGATCGACTGGCGGTCCGTTCCGCGCCGTTCAAAAGGCAGCGGGGCGGGCACGTAGTTCAGGTAGGGGCGATCGGTGTTCTGAAGATTGGTGATACACAGCATCGGACAGCCCTTCCGTGGCCCCCCCCAACCTTGAGTCCGCCACAGGCGGACGAAATCCGCCTCCGGCGGACCCCCAACCCACGACCCCCAACCTTGAGTCCGCCTCCGGCGGACCCTCAATCCCCGACCCTCCAGCCCCCGCGCCCCAGCGAGTCCCCTCCGCCCGCTTGCTCGGTCACCTGTGCATCGGTAGCCCGAAGGTCCGAGTTGAGCCACTTTGCCGCGCAACGCCGATTCGGCTGGCGACCCAGGCCGGCCGGTTTGTTGTGACTCGGTACGCTACAGCCATGTTCAGCGAGATCCTCGCCTTCGCCGGGCCGCACGGCCTCGTCTCCGAGACGGTGCAGCTCACCATGATGCTGCTCGTGATCGCTGCATCCGTCGCCATTGCGACACGCCTGATCCGCATCCCTTACACGGTCGCCCTGGTCATCGCCGGGCTGGTCATCGCGCTGTTGCACCTTGCCCCTCGTAACGCGATCCTCAGCCAAGAACTCGTCTTGATCCTCTTCCTGCCGCCGCTGCTGTTTCAGGCAGGATTGCATCTGGATATCCGCCTGCTGCGGCGAGGTTGGCTTCCGGTCGCGCTCATGGCGTTGCCTGGCGTGCTGGTGACGATGGGCATGGTCGGTGCTGGTGCGTACTTCTTCCTTCCCGACCACCTCAGGAACGGGCACACGCTCATTCCGATCGCGCTGCTTTTCGGTGCGATTCTCGCCACGACCGACCCCATCTCCGTGCTCGCGGTTTTCAAGTCCGCAGGCGCGCCTGAGCGGCTCAAGACGCTCGTCGAAGGTGAATCCCTGTTCAACGACGGTACGGGCATCGTGCTGTTCATCCTCCTGATCGCGCTTGTCTTTCCACAAGGTGTGCTGAGCCACACCGATGACGCCGAGCTGACACCGGAAGTCGCTGCATCGGTCGTGCAGCAAGCCGACCCGGCGCACGAGCTTGCTCACGATCACGCGCAGCCGACGCAACCCACTGCGAGCACACCGCGCATCGTCGCCGGCGCAGTGTTTGACTTTGTCCGCGTGGTCGGGCTGGGCACGCTGCTCGGCCTGCTGCTGGGCGTCGGCGGCATGGTCCTGCTCCGATTCATCAACGACCACACGCTCGAAACCGCCATCACAATCGTTCTTGTCTGGGGCGGGTTCCTCCTTGCTGAGAACATCCATGCATCCGGCGTCTTCACCGTCGTCATCATCGGGCTTGTGACCGGGAACTACGGCAGGTTCCTGTCGATGAGCGAGGAGACGCGTATCACCGTCGAGGGCTTCTGGGATGCGGTCGATTTTGTTATCAACTCACTTGTTTTCCTTCTCATCGGAACGGAGCTGCAGGAGATCGGCACGGGCACGCTGCTCGACGTGGATCACGTCATCGTGCCCGCGGCGGTGACATTGGGCGTGCTGCTTGTCAGCCGAGCGATACTGGTTTATTCGACCGGTCTTTTCTGCCGGCGCAAGTGGGAACGCGGCTGGAACCACGTCATCTTCTGGGCTGGGTTGAAAGGCTCGATCCCGCTGGCGCTCGTGCTCGGCATGCCCGACGGGCCGGTGCGCAAATTCTTCTTGCCGGTCATCTTCGTCGTGGTGCTGTTCAGCCTTGTCGTGCAGGGAACAACCATGCCTCACCTGATCCGCATCCTCGGCGTCGGCGGGCGCGACGTGGGCGAGCCATGAAGGTCACGCTGCTCGGGACTGGAACGTCATCCGGCGTGCCGATGATCGCATGCGATTGTCCGACGTGCACATCCGACGACCCGCGCGACAATCGCACACGCTGCAGCGCGCTGATCGAGACGATCGACCGTGACGGGCAGCATCGCGCGATCCTCATCGACGCCGGCCCCGACCTGCACTTCCAGGCCATCCGCCACCACCTCTGGCGATGCGATGCGATCCTGCTCACGCACAACCACGTCGATCACATCTTCGGCCTGGATGAGACGCGCCGATTCAACGTGGCCCAGGGCGCGCCGATCGACGTGTACGCCGATCAGCACACGATCGATTCCGTCAAGCGCATCTTTCAGCACATCTTCGAGCCGCACTTGTCGGTCAACCATTCCTTCGTCGCGTCGCTGGTCCCGCATGTCATCACGGAAACTGATTCGCTCGATCTCTTCGGCATCCGCATCACGCCGATCCCGCTGATGCACGGCAAGCTGCCGATCTTCGGCTTCCGCATCGAAGATACCAACCCAGACTCGTACGCCGGGCCCATCGCCTACTGCACTGATGTATCGCACATCCCGCCGAAGTCGTCTCCGCTCCTTGCCGATCTTGACGTGTTGATTCTTGATGCGCTTCGTCCGCACCCGCATCCAACGCATCTGACGCTTGATGATGCGATCGACGAAGCGCAGCGCATCGCAGCGCGTCAGACGTACTTCATCCACATGGCACACTCGATCAAGCACGCTGATGTCGATCCGACGCTCCCCCCTGGCATCAACCTCGCCTACGACACACTCACCCTCGGTGATACGCTCAAGCTCGACGGCACACACATCACGCGGCGGGAAGCAGTGAACGATGACCCGGCGTCTTGATGGCCGAGCCTTCCATCACGCAATATAGATCAGGTACAAGCCGGCAAGCAGCACGAACACACCGCACACGCCCCGCAATACCCTCGTTCCGCGCGATTGATCCGTCCAGTTCAGATATCTCTGGACAAGTTCGGTGCACGTTCCCGCGAGCGCGATGACGCCGCAGTGTCCCAGGCCGAACGCGGCGAGCAGCAGTACGCCGTATCCAGGATTGTCACTCGCCACACGAAACGTGACGGCAAGCATCGGCGCCATGTATGCGAACGTGCACGGCCCCAGCGCAATGCCAAACACAAGTCCGAGGATAAAGGCAGCCAGCGCGCCCTTCCGCTTCACGCCGACCCGCCCTGGACCGGACCATGGCATTGGTATGACGCCCAACAGATGCAATCCGACGACAAGAAACACCGCCGCCACGATGTAGTTACCATAGACACCGATATCGCCCATCATCCGGCCGGCCATGGCGGTGATCGCGCCAATGGCGCCGATGGTGATCAGTATCCCGATGGAAAAGAGCATCGACAGGGTGAAGGCTCGCCTGACCGTGGTCTCGACCCCTTGGCCGCTGATGAAGCCGATGATCAACGGGATGCTGGACAGATGACAGGGGCTTAGGATGATGCTGAGTACGCCCCATAGAAAGGACGCCGCAACGGCGATCATCACGGATCCCTCGACGGCATGAGTCAGCTCGGAAAACAGTTGTTCCATTGTCGTCTCTCGGTGTAGCCCCAGGCATCATCGCGTCGCCTGCACTCTCGCACACGGTACGTCGATTGCAGCGACTGGCGATTGCAACGTGCTCGCACGTACCCGCTCAACCCGCGTCGGCATCCTCATCCGCCAAGGAGAACGCATATCCAAACTCAGCCCATGCACCGAGAATGTCCTGACGAGAATAGAACCCCTCGTGCCGAAAGAGCTCGTTCCCCTTCTCATCGAAGAACACCTGTGTCGGAATGACGCGGATTCGATATGGGGCTGCAGCCTGCTGGTCTTGGCGGGTGTCAATGAACAGAACATCAAACTGACCCGCGAACTCCTCGCGCAGTATATCCAGGATTGGAGCCATCTTCTTGCACGGTATACATGTGGTCGAGCCGAGGTCCACGAGCTTTGGGAGGCTGATCTGCTCTGCGGCGGGCGAGTCGGGCGAACTCGAAGTCAGATCCTCGGGATCGGCGGATTCAGCGTGGGCCGCTACATCGCTCGATTCCAGCGGCGGCGCGGTGTGTGAGTACTTCGCGTGCAGCACTAGAATCACTGCCGCCACGACGAGTGCGATGATACTGCCTTTGACAGGATGATGTGGTTTCATGGCGTAGGTTCCTCGTGAGCGGTTCCGCTACCGACAGGCAGTCGCGGCTATGCTTGCTCGAACATGCGCTTGAGTTCTTCGACGCCTGGTACTTTGCCGGATGACTTCACAGTGCCGTCGACGACCAGGCCCGGCGTCATCATCACCCCGTATTGCATGATACGGTTGATGTCCGTGACCTTCTCAATCTCGCAAGATAGACCGAGTTGATCGGCAGCGGCTGCCGCGTTCTCCGCCAGTTGCCGACACTTCGGACAGCCGGTCCCCAGGATCTTGATGTCTTTCATCGCCATAGCTCCTGTCGATGGTGGTGTGTCTGTATGACATCCATGCTTAAGAAGTCGCTTTGACTCCGCGATGTGACCCGTGTTCTTCTCGCCGGAGCAGCCGCACGTGGGTGTTTCCGTGTTTTGACAACTGCATGTGCACTTAGCCATTGCGATTCCTTCTTTCGACGGGGTCTGTTGGTGTGCCGGTGGGCGCGATTGGTCAAAACAGTGCTCCGTAGATCATGCCGCTCATGGTGGCCATCACGACAACGAGCGTGACGAAGACGATCGTTTTCTGTGTTCCGATGATGCTGCGAATCACAAGCATGTTGGGAAGCGAGAGAGCCGGCCCGGCGAGAAGCAGTGCCAGCGCGGGGCCTTTGCCCATCCCCGCCCCGATCAGCCCCTCCAGGATCGGCACCTCTGTCAGCGTCGCGAAATACATGAACGCGCCCACCACCGAGGCGAACAGGTTTGACTCAATCGAGTTGCCGCCCACCAACCCCGCCACCCACTGTGACGGGATCAGCCCCTCGTGACCCGGTCGGCCGAGCAAGATGCCTGCGATGAGCACGCCCGCCAGCAGCAATGGCATGATCTGCTTGGCGAACGTCCACGATGCGCCGAGCCACTCACCCCCCTCTCCTCGCTGCGTACCCATCAGGATCGACAACCCCGCGACGCCGGCGGCGAAGGCGATGATCGGCCGGTCGGGCAGAAGCGCAGCCAATATGGCTGCGGGCAGGCTTGCAGCGAGCATCTTCCACCACGGCATGCGGAACCACAACATCAGCACCACAGCGAGCACGGCTGCGAAGATCCCCGTCAGAACCCACTTCGCCGCATACACCGCCGACCAGATCCCGCTCGCCGCCTGCGGCTCTCCCCAGTTAGCGAAGATGAGGATCGCGACCATCGCGGAGAAGTACACAGCGTTCTGCCACAGCGGATGGTCAACCGTCGGTGCGGGCAGGTCAGCAAGGTTCCCCGCTCGCGCCTGCTCTTCACGCCGATAGATCAGATGCATGACCAGGCCGATCACGATGCTGAAGACGATCGCGCCGACCGCGCGAGCGATGCCAAGCTCCAGGCCGAGCACGCGCGCGGTGAGGATGATGGCGAGCACGTTGATCGCCGGGCCCGAGTACAGAAACGCCGTGGCCGGCCCCAGGCCCGCACCCATGCGGTAGATCCCCGCGAAAAGCGGCAGCACCGTGCATGAGCAGACAGCGAGGATCGAGCCGGAGACGGATGCGACGCCGTACGCGAGCGGCTTGCGGGCATCCGGGCCGAGGTACTTCATGACCGACGCCTGGCTGATGAAGACGGAGATCGCGCCGGCGATGAAGAACGCAGGCACAAGGCATAAAACCACGTGCTCCCGCGCGTACCAGCGGACAAGCTGCAAGCCCTCGACGATCGCGCTGTCGAATCGCGCGCTGCCGATCGGCAGGTGATAGCACATGAGAAACGCACCTGCGAGCCAGAGCAGTTTCTTCCACTCGCCCTTCCAGTTCACCGGGTCGCTCCCCGCGGCCGGGCATCCTCAAGCAGTTCCGCATCCTCCCTGACGCCGTCCTCCAGGACCCGGCAGGCGCAGTCGAGAAAGCCCAGGATGCACGGCGTGCGCAGCGAGTAGAAGACCAACAGGCCGTCCTTGCGAGTCTGAACCAGCCCACCGCGCAGCATGACGGAGAGGTGCTGTGAGACGTTCGGCCGCTGCGCCCCGACGCGGTCGGCGATGTCCTGTACGCACAGTTCCTCATCGCGCAGCAGGTCGGCGATCGCAACACGGGTCGGATGCGCCAGCGCCGCGATGATCCGCGCCTGCTTCTCGTAACGTCTCTTCGCTCGATGATCCACAGCCGTACCCTCTGATTAGTTCCTATGTGCGAATATAGGCACACAAGGTGCATATGTCAAGGCACATAAGTGACGGTTGGTGGGGTGGGTCAAGTGAACCCCGCGTTGCCACGCGGGGCTGTGATGTGGGCGCGAACAGGAGATCGGACGCGCTCTGTAGAAACCCTTGAATGCTCAGCGGGTGTCGGGCGCGCCTTCCGATCCTGTTGCGACGTATGGGACATCTTCCATCCCAGCCCCATGTGGGAACATGGGGTTCATCCCGTTCACCCGGCGCCAAACTGCTCGCAACATCCTGCAAGACAGTGACTTCGCCGCCCGTTGTACGGAGTGATCGCAACCGGGCGCCACGTCGTCGCGTAGGTCTATCGGACGGTCGGCGCCTCTGCTTGATCGGGACAAAGCGCATCACCCGGTGCGTGCTCACCTGGAAGGGTATCCACGGGGCGAGTGGTTCAACTCCCCGGGCGGGCCGGCCGATCCGTCAGCGGAGGATGCGAGGCTGCCATGAACAGGCACACAAGATCACACGCTGTGTGCAGCGAGTTGGTGATCGACCCGGCAGTCGCTCGAAGGGCACGCCGCGTCGTCGTTCTGCTCCTCATCACGATCAGCCTGAGCCTTTTCGACCTCATCCTCACGCTCACCTACGTGCGGTCCATCGGCATGGCGGAGGTCAACCCGATCGCCGCGTGGATCCTGCGCGAGGGTTCGACGAGCGCCCTGGTCGCCTGGAAGCTCGGCTCGGTGCTCATGGCGGCGACGATCATCTACGCCATTCGGCACAAGCGCCAAGCTGAACGCGCCGCGTGGCTCGCTGTGATCATCCTCGGCGCGTTGACCGCCCACTGGATGCACTACGGGGCTTCATTGCATCAACTGACACCCGTTGCCCACGCGCTGCCGGAGATGTCCGACTACAACTGGATCGTCGTCGTGGACTGAGACGAATCATCCTTTGGATCTGGGTGTCGCGCATGTGAGCGGGACGGATGACGCCTTCGCCGCTACCCTGATGGCTGTGAAGACGCACACCCTTCTGATCGCGATGTGTCTTGCCCTCCTGCTCACCGGCTGCGCGGGCGTGCAACCGCCCGTGCTTCGCCCGGCAGGCATCACACACACGACCGAATCCGATGATGCGATTGTCGTGACATGCAGCATCGACGCGGTGAACCCCAACGACGTTCTGCTTCCGCTTGTCGAGCTGTACTACCACGCTGAGATGGATGGGCGAACCGTCTACACGGGTAGGCGAGCGGTCCGGCAGACGCTGACCGCGGGCGGGACGTACCGGCTTGATGTGCCGATCGTCATCACATTCTCGGACGCAGCCGACCGCCCCATCGGGATGCACCAGCTCGCGCTGTCAGGCGAGCTGACGTACATCGCGCCCGGCCGATTCACCGAGGCGCTCTTCGACATCGGCATCCATCGTCCAAAGGTCTCCCTTCGGGTCCACGAGACGGTCGATCTGAGTCGAGATGCCGCTGAGGTCGCGCCGCGGTGAAGGTCCGTCTGCAACGATCGCTGCTTGCTGATCTTGGCAGACAGCTTGAATCGCTCCCGTGTTCAGCCGATCCCTTATTGCGGCTTGATCTCCGCAACAACGTGGGCTGACATACAGCGGCCCTGCCCGGGAACCGGCGCGTATCTGGCAGCGCCTGCCGTGCCGAGCGTGCGTCAGGCATAGGAACGCCCCACAGCTCCCTGAGCGAAACCGTTGTCCATCAGGGAGTGCATACGTGAGTTCCGATTCCTCCAAATCAGCGAACCTCGCTACCCCGCCGGCCAAGCAAGGGAACAACAGGCGCACCCATGGCCGTCTCGCGTATCAGGTGCCCAGGATCATCGTCATGGTCCAGCACCCCGGCGGAACGACCGCCAAGCTCCTTGTCGTATCGCGCGATCTCTCATCAACCGGCATGGCGTTCTACCATCGCGGGTTCCTTCACGCTGGCACCGCCTGCGAACTGGAACTCCTCACGCTCGCCGGCGAGATGGAGTTGATCCGCAGCAAGGTCGTTCGATGCCGACACATCAAGTCCAGCATCCATGAGATCGGCATCGCGTTCGACGCCCCAATCGACCCACGTCGATTCATGGAGGTTGGTATCGAGCATGCCGCGATCAACGCCGAGCCTATGGAGATGCCCGAACTCACCGGCCGAGTGCTTCAGATTGACGATCAGAAGCTTGAAGCGCTTCTCTTGAAGCATCACCTCAAGGCGACGGGCATCAAACTCACCTCGATTCAGAATCCGGATGAGGTGTCTCATCTCATCAAGGCCCAGGCCTTCGACCTGATCGTCTGCGACTTGAACATGGGTGATGTGAAGGGTGAGGATGTCATCGAGCGCCTCCGCGCGGAGGACTTCAAGGGCCCGATCATCGCGATCACGTCGGAGACCAACCCCACACGGCTGGATCACGTCAAGCAGGCTGGGGCGACCAACATCCTCAGCAAGCCATACGACCCCGCGAGCTTGATTGGGATGCTCTCCTCGTTACTCAAGTCCGTCAGCGCCGGTGCCACGGATGAGCCGATCTACAGCTCGATCCCCGCGGAAGGCGATATGGGTGAGCTTCTCACGGCACACATCGAAGAGGCCAAGAAGAAGGCGCAGCAGATCGAGCAGGCCATGGCCGATGACGCACTCGACGCGCTTCGGGGATTGTGCCTGGATGTGAAGGCAAGCGGTTCCAGTTGCGGCTACCCGGTGTTGACGGAAGCAGCCGACGCAGTCGTTCACGCGCTTGATTCATCCCAATCGGTGGTGAAGTCAGCCAACGAGATCCGCAGCCTGTTGTCGGTCTGCAGCCGGCTTCGCCTCGCCGAGCCGGACGAGAGCGACTGTGAGTCCGAAGGCCAAGATGAAGCTGCGTGATCGGTGCGGCGGAACACCCACAGCACGATCACCGTGACGCGAAGTACGTGCCCAGCCGGCCCGTCAGATCGCGCCAGACATCCTCGACATCACGGCAGGCGTCAATCACGATGTGCCGATCCGGGTCGAGCCGGGCCTGCTCGAGATACCCCTCGCGCACCTGGGCGTGGAACATCTCGCCCTTGGCCTCCATGCGGTCCAGTAGCGGATTGAGCCTCGCCCCCGCTGTCTTGCCATCCACATCAAAGATGACCGTGACATCAGGCTCAGCCCCGACGAGCGCGACGTGACCGACCGCGAGGATGTCGTCGCGCTCCAGCCCGCCCGCCGTGCCCTGATAGGCGAGCGTCGAGCTGATGAAGCGGTCCGCGAGGACCAGTTCGCCGCGCGCCAGGGCTGGCCGAATACGCTCCGCCGCGAGTTGCGCGCGCGAGGCCATGTACAGCATCATCTCGCAGCGCAGGTCCATCTCGGTGTTCTTCGGGTCGAGCAGAACCTCACGGATTTGCTCGCCGATGCCCGTCCCGCCCGGCTCGCGCACCTCGCAGACGGTCAGTCCGTGCGATCGGCAGAGGTCGGCGAAGCGGTCGAACTGCGTCGATTTTCCCGAGCCGTCCGGCCCGTCGAAGACGATGAACGTGCCGCCGAGTTTGTGCATCCATGCATTCACGCGGGGCAGTGTCGTGACATCGCGCCGCATTGGCAAGCCCGTCGGTTCCTCGCCCGAGTTGGCCCACACGATGCACCGGCGACCTACCCAGGGATCGGTCGGCCGGCCCTGCGGTAGATCTCTTCGTAGACAGCCCGTGCGATGGGGAGTCCAGCATCGCGGAAGTTCTTCGGATTGGCCCAGAAGTCGCCCATGTCGCCCCGCCGCTGCTGTTCGTACGTCAGTACCTTGGCCATCATCTGCACCTTGTCCGCTGCCCGGACGATCCTCGCTTCGAGCGTCTCGCCCGCCTCAGTCTCCGCCCAGAGCTTCAGCCACGCATCCGGAAGTAAAGCTTCAGCAGCTCGCTGCTCCGCCTCATCATGCGCATCGGTCTTGAACGGCATCGGCACGTCGCCGGTCATCGCCTCGGGCGCGTCATGCAACAGCGCCATGCGAAGCACACGCTCGCCATCCACCGCTTTGCCTTCCTCTCGCAGACAGTCGACCATGAGCATCGCGGCGACTGCGACGCCGAATGAATGTGCAGCGATCGTCTCGGCTTCACACACGCCGCGAATGACGTATCCGGTTCGGCGAAGCTCCAACAACGGGTCCAGCCCCTGGAGCGTATCGACAATGGTGCGTGCATCAGGCATGAGGCCAGTCTACCCAGGATCAGTCCGCCGCCGCGCGTGAATCACATCATGCCCGTTCCAACGTGCGTCGATGTTCACTCCTCCGCCGGCTCCTCTTCCTTAGACGGCGCAGCATATCGCTCGGTCACGTCGATGGCGTACACGTAGTCGATCTGTGGCGCCCAGACAAGGGGGAACGGCAGGCCGGTCCGCTTGAAGCTCGCAGCATAAATGCAATGCTCGGGCTTTGTCGGGTCAGCCTCGGCTGCAACGCCGTTGAACCACGTCGTGTTGTACGGGGCGGGTTCAGCGGCTCCGATGAAATACCATTCGCCATCCCACACTTCGACCCAGGAATGGTTGCCGCTGCGATTGACCCACAAGGGTGTACCCGCGACCCGGGCGGGGATGCAGACACTCCGAAGCGCATCCGTGAGAATAATCGACAACCCGGTGCAGGACGCATAGTGCAGTACGATCGTTTCGTAGGGGCTTTGATCCGGCTTGTGTCGTTTCGTCGGGTGGTACGTCACGTCAAACGTTTCGTAGACGCGCTTGTTGAGGTCGGCGACGGTCGCCTCGATCGTGCCGCACGCCTTCGCAGCGTCGATGAACCGGTCATGGAAATCTTGACGCCAATCGTCGCGGCGCTCGTTGAGATTGACATAGGGCAGCACATCGTTCAGGAAGATGTCATCCGGAACGTCGGCGCCCCACGGCGCCTCACTGCGCGCCTGGTACGCCAACTCGACGTTCTTCGCCAGGAACTCACCGGTCAATGTCGTCAAGTCGCGCTGCGGCATGTTCGCAAGAAGAAACGCCAAGCCCTCGCGATGCTCCGGTGCGACAGCGTGGATCGCCTCGACAAGCTCACCCGCGTTCGCCTCCGCCGCCCCTATCGCCTTGATTACATCCGGCAGATACACATCGGGCAGCAGTGTGATTGCTTCCATCACCGCCGGCCACTCGATCGCATCCTCTTTCGGCGAGGGAGCGGCCTCTTGCTGCTCCGGCGCATCTTCGACCAGGATGAGTTCGTACGTTTCGCCCTTGCGCATCGTCGTGATCGCGCGGAGGATCACGAAGTCGTCCGTTACGAGCGGCCAGTACTCCTCGCCGGTGTTGATGCGCGGGCGAGTCATCCGTATCGGCAGGGCCAGTGCGGGGGGCTTCTTGAGCTGTGCGTTGGACGCAGCGTGCAGCCGAATCGTGATGCCGTCGCTATTGACCGTGATCGACTCGGTCCAACCTTGACCATGGTCGGCGAGGCGTGCTTCCCATGCCGGGTCGCCATAAAACGCCACAGCGTCACGGTCCCACAACAGCCCGGCGTGCTCGTAGAAAACCTCGTCTCTGTCTTCGTATCCTCCTGCCGAGGCGACAGCGTCGAAAAAGGCGTCCATGCCGTTCTGATCGAATGCGCTGATTGCCAGGTCCGCTGTCTTTGGATGCTTGCGATGCAGTTCGTCGAGCAGGAGTTGTTGCGCGTAAAACCACGTATCATGGAATGTATATTGGCCGGGAGGTGAAAAAAAGTAATCCCTCGTGCCCCAACCGGCGGAACCAAACCATGTCGCGACCGTGTAGCCGACGAGTTGGTTCACGCCGCCGCTACCCATGAAGGCCAAAGCCATCGACTCACGATCTTTGACATGGCCCATCAGGCAGTTGCCCGCCGCGAGGTACACCTTTGGATTGGGTGAGTTGATGTCGTAGCGGTTCCCCTTCAGATCCAGACCAAACAGCACGCCGTGTTCGCAACGGAACTGCCCGTTCGGATACGTGTAACCGATCTGCCAATCACGCTCGGTGGCGTGGCCGGATGTCATGAAGAAGTCCGTGTGGAACTGGTTGAACGCATCGACGAGGCGCGCGGTTGTGTCCGCATCGCATGTCTTCGATTCGATCGTGCCGGCTGCGATCTTCTCGTGGTATCGGCCCGCCTGACACTCATCGAACCAGACGCCTTCGTCGAAGTGCTCCAGCGGTATCGCTACACCCGCGGCGCCCTTGCGAATGATGAGCGGTCCCTCAGCCGTCGCGATACGAAGCGCATCAGCAGATGAGTATCCGGTGATGATCCCCCAGCGAACATCCGTGTACGGGTCGTCATCGAGCGAGCGTGTCATCCGATGCACCGCCGTCACGAACGACCGCCCCGTCTCCTCGGGTGTCGCCACGAAGCACGCATAACGCGGAAACAGCTCGGCCAGCGCATCACGAGCCGATCGCACATCACCGTCGTACTCGATGACCGTGGCGTCGTACTTGTCGCGGAGCGCAACCACGACATCGCGCCAGCCATCCGCTGCCGCGGTCGCCTGCGACACCACGACGGCATACGAGTCGTCGAAGGGCGCATCCGCGCCACGGGCCGGGCTGCCAGCCGCTGCGATCATTCCAAGCAGTGCTGTGATGGCCATCCTGCGAGCGAACATCATCTCATTCCTCCGGTGGTGCGGGTGTGAACACGCACTGCTGATACCGGCAAGCAAGCCGCGCAGCAAGCTGATCTCTCTCGGTGTCGTCGAGCAAGTGCGTCCACACGAACAAAGTGAGCCGCGGCGTCCTCGCCAGCGGACTCTCCACCACAGTCATCAAAAGGACAACCCTACACCACCCAAACACCCAAGAGCCTCCACAGGGCGGGCAAGCACTCGCCACATGGCTCGGCTCGCCTGGAAACCGCTTCCCCGGTACGATCACCCTCCATCTCTTGCGTGGGCGAACCGCTCCCCCCAAAGGGCCTGTGCTCCATGTTCCACCACCTCGCCGCTCAACTGTCCGAGTCGATCGGCCTGAACGAAACGCTGATCTACATCACGCTCAAGATCACGGTCGTCCTCACCGTCTTCCTCCCCGCCATCGGCCTGTTGGCGGTCCTGGCGATCTGGGCGGAACGGAAGGTCGCGGGACACATGCAGGGCCGCTTCGGACCCAAGCACGTCGGACCGTTCGGCCTGTTCCAATCCCCAGCGGATGGCATCAAACTCCTCTTCAAAGAAGACCTCATCCCCGCCAGTGCTGACGGGCTGATGTTCCGGCTCGCACCCTATGTCGCCTTCGTCCCCGTCTTTATCGCCTTCCTCGTCCTGCCCTTCGGCCCGCAGTGGGTCTTCGAAGCAGGCATCAACATCGGCATCCTCTTCGTCCTGGCCGTCCTGTCGCTCGAAGTGCTCAGCGTCATTATGGCGGGATGGGCGAGCAACTCGAAGTGGGCGATCTACGGCGCCATGCGCGAAGCATGTCAGATGGTCAGCTACGAAATCCCGCTCGGCATCGCGGTCATCTGCGCCATCCTTGTCGCCGGCTCACTGAACTTCGTCGAGCTTTCCTACCTCCAGGGCGGCGGGTTGCACGACTGGCTCATGTTCCACAACCCGTTCATCTTCTGTGCGTTCTTCATCTTCTTCATCGCATCACTCGCCTCGTGCAAACGCGCCCCATTCGACCTGCCCGAGGCTGAGTCGGAACTCGTCGCCGGCTACCTGACGGAATACTCAGGCTTGCGATGGAGCTACTTCTTCTTCGGCGAGTACTCCGCGATGTTCGTCGTCGGCGTGGTGCTCGCCATCCTCTTCCTCGGCGGGTGGTACAGCCCGCTCGGGCCGGTGGACCCGGTCTTCATGCTCATCGGCTTCAGTCCCACCGAGGTCGGCGGCGAATACATGACCGGCAACCTGCGAACAGCCATGGCGTCACAGTCATGGGGCGACACCGCGACACAAATGGGGCTGGGCGGCGGCGCCATCTCCATGTCGCCGTTCATCGCTGCGGTCATCCTCAACGCGTACTGCGCGTTCTGGGTCATCCTCAAGGGTGTTCTTCTGCTCTGGACGCACATGTGGCTGCGGTGGACGCTGCCTCGCATCCGAATCGACCAGGTCATGCACACGTGCGTCAAAGTGCTCCTTCCGCTCAGCCTCGTCATGCTCGTCGGCACGGCGCTGTGGATCACAGTCGTTCCGCAAGCGACCGTCGCGGGCGGTGTTGACGGACCCGTGTATGTCGCACATCTGATCGGCGACACACCGATACTGCAGCTTGCTGTGCAGTGCATTCTCGCCCTGGCAGGCATCGCGATCTTCGCGTGGTTCTGCGCAGTGGCCGGCGCCGCCATCCTCGGCCGTCGCCGCGCCCCGAAGAAGGGCATGTTCCCCGACGTCATGCCGGTCGGGAAGCAGGTCAACTTCACGCGCGGCGAAGCGTACATCCCGGATGAAGACCGCACCCTCGCCCCGAGTTGATATCGCCGCCGAATGGCGACAAGAGGGGGAACATGACGAACACACCGCTGGCCACTGCAGAACCTGTCGCGCCTCAGTCTGACGTCGATCTCGAGTGCCTGCTGCGTGCGATGCGTTGGCTGCAGATCGCCCTCATCCTGCCGCTCGTTCACATCGTCCTGTACTGGCTGCCTTGGACGCTTGCCGATCCGACCGGGAATTGGCTGAGGCGCGTGGCGTACCTCCTGGCGGTAAATGGGGTGGGCACCTGGAATCTAGTCACCGCGATCGCAGGCTTCATCGTCTTCGCCGCCATATGGCACGCAGTGCTGGCGACTCAATCGATCGCCTTCAAGCGAACTCGAATGGCGCTGCTTGTCTGGGCCGGCATGTGGCTCGCCTGGTGCCTGTTCAGTTCTGCCAATATCATCGCTTCTGACGTGAGCGGCGACTACCTGCTTGAGCCATGGGTACAGGGACGCAACTTCGAGCTGCTCGGCATCGCGGTAGTGATCCTCGGCCTGCCGTTCGGCGCAGTGTTTCTCCTCACGCTGAATCGCGAACTCGGCCATCTACTCATATCGCGGCGACGATCGCTGGCGATCGTTCTCTTTGCGACACTGACCGCTGCATCCTGGATCGCCTGCGAGATCTACTGGGAGGCGACCGTCGGCGCCGACCTTCGTCGGATCTGGAGATCCCCGGCCAACATACACATTTTTCGAGCGCCGGGCTGGCACGATCGCTACGGGTATTTGAGTTTGGGAATGCAACAGATACCGACACTGTTCCTGCTGGGTGTGTGTCTCTACCAGCTCATCCTGGCGAAGCGCCGAATACACCGCCGAGATCGCTATTGCCTCGCATGCGGCTACGACCTGCGCGGCACAGAGCACGACCGCTGCCCGGAATGCGGCAAGCATGTCTGGCGCGGCACGGGCACATCGCACGACGGGGAGGAAACAGGGTCGTAGCGCGTTTGTGAGACGAAAAACAGTGTCGGATACCGTTTTCTCCCCCGGTTCATCCGCCATCGACGCGAGGTTATGTTTAGGCTGCCTTGCGATGAGACTCCAGGGTAGGGTCGTTTCGCTGGTCAGCCTTCCACACCGGCACACGAACACCGAAGGCTCGATGCAGCAGCACGCCCTGGAAGGCAAGGACGACTACCGCGATTAACATCGCCAGTGCTCCAGCCCAGCCAACCACTCCACCCGTTGCGGCTATCAGTGCGGTCGCGCACGCCGGGGGGTGTGAACATCGCTGGGCGACAAGCAGGGAGCAGGTCGCGGCGAAACCGAGGTTTGCGCTGGCGCAAAGCGCCAAGTTTGGCTGCATCATTGTAATTGTGGCGCCGGTCGCTTGGGATGTAAGAAACAATGCGCACCACCCACAGCCCAGTGCGGTCGTGTGGCTCAGAATGACCGATCGAGGTGCTGCCGCCGGCGAGAATGGTCGCGTGAACATGATGAACGCGCTCGGCCCCAATGCTGGGAACAACAGCGGCATTCCGCTCATCCACGCTGCAAGAGAGATCACGAAGAGCGCAGCGGCACCGTTCAATGCCGCGATAATGGAGATCACCTTCCGTTCGTTCATCGACGACAGGAGCGCCGGTATGCTCAGCCAAGCTCTGAGCATCCGACAGCGCATTCGGAATGAGATTCGACGTCGCAACGACATTGCAGCCCTTATCGGAACCGAAACCCGCACCGGCGCGAGTTGCGGCTCTCGCCGAACATATCGGCCGAATTCTGTTCATGATGAATACTTCATTCGGCGTGTCGATAAGTGGAGTGGAACAGTGTCGGATACCGTTTCCACCCCGAGGACAAGCTCCCGCGCAACGCGTCTCCGCCATCCAGTGTAGCTGAGCGGCTGGCTGCGTGCGGCGCAGCGGCCAATCGCTCAGGATCGCCCTCGACGCGGCATCACCTGCGGCACGACCCGTGTGTCAACTGCGCTTATCGTCACAAGTGAACTACGACCTGCTTTGTAGAAAACCCTGACTGCTCGTCGGGCGTGCGGTTGTGCAGGTCGCGCTCGATGTCGCCACACGCTCTTCATGCGGTTCTCAACGACGCGTGAGATACCTTCCATCTTCCATCACAGCCCCATGTGGCAACATGGGGTTCATCCCCAGTGCGGAGTGAGCCTGCGGACGGTGCCGCCACGCACATCCGGGGGGACCGCTGGCGAGGACGCCGCGGCTCGCTTCCATCATGATTCCTCATTGGGCTGTGAGGGTTTCTACAGAGCAACTACGACCCCGTTTCCTCTCGGACCGTGCCCGATTCCGCCAGTTGCGCCTGTCGTCGGCCGAGGAAGAGCGCCAGCATCATCCACACCACGGCGATCGGCGCTGCTGCGAACGCGACCGCGCCAAGTCCCAGGCCGACGGCGCGCAGTCCGGTGTCGATCCACCCACCGGTCATGTCGCTTCCTCGATAGACCGCTGTGTCGATGAACGCCTTGGACTTATACTTCTCCTGGCGCGACACAACGGTGAACAGCACCTCGCGCGCGGGCTTGGCGAGCGCGTAGTTCCCCGCACGGCGAAACACCTGGAACGCGACCAGCACCCACAAGATCCCTGCGAAACCAGGAATCACGTGTGCCGTCCCAAGACACAAGAACCCCACAGCGGTAATGATCGGCAGCAGCACAAGCGTCAGCCCCACACCCAGCTTCGACATGAGCCGACCCGTCACGAAACACTGGAGAATGATGGTGAGCGTGTTGACGATCAGGTCGATCCGCGCATAGAACGCCCGGCGGACATCGCGGTTGTCGAAAGCGTCTCGAAGGATATCCGCTTGCTGGAAGTACAGGAACGTCGCGGTGAGTGTGTAGCAGACCAGGTACGCACAGATCGCAAGGAGATAGGGCGACTTGAACACAACGACAAGCCCTTCAAGGACCGTGCCGGTGACGGGCTGATCGGCGAGCGAAGGTTGATCGCCTGTGCGCGCCTGCGCACCGCGTCGATCGAGTCGATTCAGCCTCGCTGCACAAAGGCAGGCCGCTTCAAGCAGCACAGCGGAGATGAGCAGCAGCGTTGCGTGTTCGACCTTGATGAACGCGATGAACTGCGGTGGATCGAGCAGCAGCGTGGTGATGCCCGCGCCGACGATTCCGCCGAGCGTGCCACCCACCGCGATCGGCGCGAACAGCCGTTTCGCCTGCTCGCTTGTATGGCGTTCCGCCATGAACTGCCAGAAGACGGAGACGACGAAGAGGTTAAAGACGCTCAGCCAGACATAGAACACCCGGTCCAGCCAGACGAGACCCGCATCGGGCAACAGGTGGATCAGCGCGAAGAAGACGAGGATGTTGACGGCGAAGAAGCGGTAGACGAGCGGGATGAATCGCCTGCGAGGGAGTCGTGCGACGATCGCTGCATAGCCGATCGACGCGATGAGCATGATGACAAAGACGTACGTCCACAGGATCTGCAAGTTGCCGCGGTCGGCGGAACTGATCTCATCGCGCAGCGGACGGAGGATGTAGTAGCTCGCCAACAGGCAGAAGAAGTAGGCTGCGGACCAGAGGGTCGGGCCAATCTCGCCCTCGCGCACGTTGAACAGCGCTCGCAGGGGGTGATCTGCCGCGTTTGCCCTTCCCGGGCGCTCTCTCTTGTCGTCAGCCTGTCGATCCATGCGGCTCCCGCTCTGCATCGTGTCGCTAATCCAACCGGTGATCACGCACCCTGGTTGCGGTGCGGCGGCAGACAAGAATACCGTCAATGATCGATCGAGCCGCACACGGGCTGGCAACCGACGCCCGAGCGGACGGTATGCTCTGGCGGATCAATCACAGAAAGGATGCACACATGGGTACGACTCGCCGGGACTTCATGCTGTCAGCCGCTGCGGGTTGCGCAGCCGGCCTCTCCGTTGCCTCCGCTGCCGCTGCACCGCGCGACGAGCCGATCGACAGCGACATCCCAAAGGCTGACAAACCGCTCAAGCTCCTGATCCTCGGCGGCACCGGCTTCCTCGGCCCGCATACCGTCAACCGTGCCATCGCGCGCGGGCACGAGATGACCCTCTTTAACCGGGGCAAATCCAACACCCACCTCTTCCCCGATCTTGAGAAACTGCGCGGCGACCGGCACGACGATCTCAAGGCGCTTGAGGGACGCTCCTGGGATGCTGTCATCGACACATCTGGATACGTCCCCCGCCACGTCGAAGCGACCGCGTCGCTGCTCGCCGATTCCGTGAAGCAGTACGTCTTCATCTCGTCATGCTCGGTCTACGCGGATACGAGCAAGATCGGCATGGATGAGACGGCGCCGGTCATCGAGCTTGATGAGCACATCGTCGAACAGGTCAAGACGATGCGCGAGTCGTTCGCTTACTACGGCGGAATGAAAGCACTCTGCGAACAAGCGGCGGAGGCGGCGATGCCCGGCAGGGCGACGAATATCAGGCCGGGCCTGATCGTTGGGCCGCGCGATACCAGTGGACGCTACACGTACTGGCCCGTGCGGATCGACCGCGGCGGCGAAGTCCTCGCGCCAGGCGACGGCAGCGACCCCGTGCAGTACATCGACGTCCGTGATCTCGCTGAGTGGATCATCAAGGTCATCGAGGACGGCACGACGGGTATCTTCAACGCGGTCGGCCCGAAGCATCCGCTCACAATGGCGGAGCTGCTCTATGGCATCCAGGGCGTCACAACCAGCGATGCGAAACTGACATGGGTCGATACCGAGTTCCTCAACGAGCACGGCGTCGCGCCTTGGTCGCACATGCCCGTCTGGATCCCGCCCGTCGACGGATACGAAGGATTCCACACCACATCGATCGCCAGGGCCGTCGCCGCGGGGCTCTCCTTCCGATCTGTCGCCGTCACCGCACAAGACACGCTCGACTGGTTCTACGGTCTGCCACCCGAGACACAACAGCGCGTGAAAGGCGTCTTCACACAGGAGCGCGAAACGGAAGTCCTCACCGCCTGGCACGCGCGCGAAGATACATAGCCCCCAGTACACACACGACGGGCGAACGGCGTCACGCGCCCAGCGCATCCAGCCGTTTCTCCAGGCGCTTGATCGACACCGGGGCTACAGTCCCGAGTTGTTGCGCAAAAAGCGACACGCGCAGTTCTTCAAGCAACCAGCGCAGCTCGATCGCCACAGCGTGCGCTGCCACATCCGTATCACACGTCTTCTCAAGCTGCGTGAAGCGATGCAGCAGCGGCGCAAGCTCTTTCATGCGCTGATCGTCACGATCGATTCCACCGTTTGCGATCTTCTCGTGGCGCATCACAATCGCGCGCAGGTAACGCGGGTACTGTTGCAACCACTCATACGGCGTGCGGACAAGAAACCGATCGCAGAGCAGGCCGCCCAACTGCGCGCGAATGTCAGCCAGCGACCGACACCATGGCTCCGGCGCGCGTTCGTCCAGACGAACCGCCAACGCGTGATGCAACGCCAGGATGTCGCTGGCGAGCTTGCCCATCTCAATCGCAATCGGCCCCATCTGATCCCACTCCTGATCGAGTCGAGCTTGGAACGCTGCTTCGCTTCGCACCGTCGGCCGATCCGCAACAAACGTCCGCTGCACGATCACATCCAGTAGGTCGCGGCGCAGCACCGCGACGCTGCCGAGCGTCATGTGGTGCAACACCATCTGCTCGTAGCTTGGTAGATGCTTGATTTGGAAGTCGAGTTCACGCCGCACCTGAAGCGCAAACAGCCTGCCCAGCCCGGCTGGCATCTCGCAGCTCGCTTGCTCGCGCGAACTGAACAACCGAAGCGACACCGATTCACCGCGATCCACAAGTGCGGGATACCCGACGATCGACCCACCTGCCTGTTTCACCTGCGCGCATTCGGGCAGGTCGCCGAAGTCCCATGCCGTGATGTCATCACGGTTCAGCGCCGAATCGGGTGCTGACGCCAACCGCTCGCTGATCTCCGCGTCGACCGCCTTGCTGATCGCACGCAGATCCTTGTCGCGCGCCAACTCCTTTCCCTCATCATCGACCACCGCAATCGTCATGGACAGATGATCCGGCAGGGCATCCACGTTCCACGCATCGCGGGGGATGGTGACGCCGGACAGCCTGCTGAGCTGCGCAGCAACGGCATCAACAAGCGACATATCGCCCGGCGCAAGCGCAGCTAAGCACGCATCCGCCCAGTCCGGAACGGGGATGAAGTTCGTGCGAATCTCCTTCGGAAGACTGCGAATCAGCGCAATGACCTTCTCACGCAACATGCCCGGCACCAGCCATTCACAACGCCCAGGCGTGACCTGACCAAGCCCCGCAAGCGGAACCCGCAACGTCGTGCCATCATCCGATTCACCGGGAGCGAGCCGATACGACACGCCGCACAACACATCGCCGATCTTCATGTCATCCGGATACCGCGCGGGTGTGACCTCGTCCGCCCGCCTGTGCATCACATCGCCCAGCTCCATGCACAGGAGATTCGGCTCATCGCGTTCCGCTTTCTTGCGCCATCGCTCGAACGTCGCTCCGGAGTAAACATCATCGGGTATGACACGATCAAAGAACGGGTACATCTGCTCCGCATCGGCGAGAATGTCATGCTTCCTGCATTTGTCTTCGAGCGCGCGAACCTTATCCATCAACTTGTCATTGTGACGGGCGAAACGAGCACGAGTCTGATGCTCGCCGAGCACGAGCGCGTGGTGAATGAACAGCTCGCGCGACGCCTGCGGATTGATCGGACCGTAGTGAACGGACCGCCCCTGCACGATTGGCAGGCCGTACAGCGTGACGCGCTCCTGTGCATTGACCTGCGCCAATCGCCCGTTCCACGCCGGGTTGCTATGCGCGCGCTTCACAAGGTGCGGCGCCTGGGATTCGATCCACTTCGGCTCGATCGTAGCAACGGAGCGCGCGTAAAGCTTGGTCGTCCGAACGATCTCGCCCGCAACGATCCATCGCGGAGTATGCTTGAAAAGCGATGAGCCGGGAAAGATATAGAACACCCCGCCCTGCACGCCGGTGTACTCATACGCGTCGGTGAGCAGGCCGACGTTACCGATCAGCCCGGTCAGAATCGCGCGGTGGATCTGTTCGTACTCTGCAGGCTCGGTGTTGGGATGAAAACCCATGCCCGTCAGGAGCACGCGAAGCTGCTGATGTATGTCATGCCATTCGCGCATCCGCATATATGACAGGAAGGATGTCCTGCACAGCTTGCGCATCTTGTTCTGCGACAGTCGGCGGGCCTGATCGTGGTAGAACTCCCACAGCTTCAGGAAGCTGAGGAAGTCGGACTTCTCATCTCGGAACCGCTCATGCGCCGCATCGGCAGCGTCCCGCTGGTCCATCGGGCGCTCGCGCGGGTCCTGCACCGACAGCGCGGAGGCGATGATGAGCACTTCCGCCATGCTGCCCAACGAATCCGCAGCAAGAAGCATCCTGCCGAGCTTCGGATCGATCGGAAGCCTGGAAAGCTGCCTTCCAATCGACGTGAGTTGGTCAACATCGTCAATCGCGCCAAGTTCGTGCAGCGTCTGGTAGCCGTCGCGAATCAGCCGACGATCGGGCGGGTCGATGAACGGGAACTCCTCGACCGCGCCGAGGCGTAGCGCTTTCATCTGCAGGATGACGCTCGCAAGATTCGTCCGGACGATCTCCGGAGCTGTGTAGCGATCGCGCCCTTCGTAGTCCTCCTCATCGTATAGGCGAATGCATACACCCTCAGCGACCCTGCCGCATCGCCCCTTGCGCTGGTCGGCCGACGCCTGCGAAACCGACTCGATCGGCAGGCGTTGCACACGACTGCGATGGCTGTACCTGCTGATACGCGCAAAACCAGGATCGACGACATACCGAATGCCCGGCACGGTCAGCGACGTTTCCGCGACGTTCGTCGCCAGGATGATCCGCCGACCGGGATGTGAACGAAACACCTTGTCTTGCTCAGCGGCGGAGAGCCTTGCATACAGCGGCAAGATCTCCGTGCCCGGCGGGTGGTGTTTGCGCAACGCCTCCGCGGTCTCACGGATGTCGCGCTCGCCACTCAGAAAGATGAGCACATCGCCTTGGCTGATCGTCGCAAGCTCATCGACCGCATCGAGGATGGCGAGCTGCACATCGCGCTCGCTGTCATTGATATCTTCGCTTCGCACCGGTCGATAGCGCGTCTCGACGGGATATGTTCGTCCCGACACTTCAATCACAGGCGCATCGTCGAAGTGCTTGCTGAACCGCTGCGGGTCAATCGTGGCGGATGTGATGATGACCTTCAGGTCCGGCCGGCGCGGCAAGAGTTGTTTGAGGTAGCCCAGGAGAAAGTCAACGTTCAGGCTGCGCTCGTGCGCTTCGTCGATGATGATCGTGTCGTATTGTGTGAGTCGGTGGTCGCCTTGCGTTTCCGCGAGGAGGATGCCGTCGGTCATGATCTTGATGTATGTGTCGGGGCTTGTACGGTCGCCGAACCGGATCTTATAGCCGACCGCTTGGCCGAGCGGTGTGCGCAGTTCTCGCGCGATGCGTGCAGCAAGGCTGCGCGCCGCGATGCGCCTCGGTTGTGTGTGGCCGATGATCCCGTCGATGCCGCGACCGAGTTCCAGGCAGATCTTCGGAAGCTGCGTCGTCTTGCCCGAGCCGGTCTCTCCGCACACGACGATGACCTGGTTCTCCCGGATCGCTGCAGCGATGTCGCTGCGCCGCTGCGCGACGGGCAGGTCATCGGGATACGTCGGCGTCGGCACATTCGCTCGCCGTGCTGCGCATCGGGCGCGTGACTGCTCAATATCGGTCGTCAGTGCGACGAGCGAAAGATCAAACGGTTTGCCTTGCTCGGCCCGCTGACGAAGCTGCTTCACACGATGGCGCAACGACGCCCGGTCGCACGGCATGCAGCCGTCGATGCGCCGGACAAGTTGGTCGATCTCACGCTGCACAGTGGCATCTCATCTCGGATTCTCATACTGCGGACTAACATTCTACGCTTGATGCTGAGGCACGCGCATCGGCGCAACATGAGGGTTGTGGGCTTGGAATGCTGTGATATCGGCACTCAACCGTGGATCAGTCTGCCTTCGGCTGCGAGGGCTGCTTCGTGCAGGGCCTCGTGCATCGTCGGGTGGGCGTGCATCGTGTGAATCAGATCCCCGGTCGTCGCCCCCAGATGCCGGGCCAGCCCCATCTCGCCGATCAGCTCGGTCGCTTGGTCACCGAGGATGTGGGCGCCGAGGATCCCGCCGCCGGGCAAAGCCTTGATGATCTTCACCAGCCCCTTGTTCCCGCCCGCTGCGACCGCCTTGCCGTGCCCTTGAAGGTTGTACGAGCCGACCTCGTAATCCTCGCCGCGCGTCATGCCTTTGTCCCGCAAGGCTCGCTCGGTGAATCCCACGGAGGCGACTTGTGGGTGGCAGTACGTGCAACCCGGGATGCAGGTGTAGTCAATGGGGACGGCCTCGCACCCCGCCATGCGCTCGACGGCAACAATCGCCTCCTCCGACGCTACATGCGCGAGCCAAGGTGGGCCGATCACGTCGCCGACAGCATGAATGCCCGGCACCGACGTTGCATAGTCCGGCGCCTCAACATCCATGTACTGAACCTTGATATGGTCCTTGTACGTTTCGAGTCCGAGCGATTCGTCAAACAAGCCTTCGTAGCACCCCTTCACGCCGACAGCCACGAGCGCCTTGTCCGCCTCGATCGTCTCGATCAAATCGCCTTTCCGGATGGCAACCGCGACGCCTGACTTGGTCTTGTCGATCGCTGTGACGGGTGTGCCGACATGAATGTTCATCTTGGCGCGTTTGTATATCTTCGCGAGCGCCGCTGAGATATCATCATCCTCCACGGGCAGGATCGAGTCGAGCATCTCGACGATGGTGATCTTCGTGCCGTATGTATGGTAAAGGTAGGCGAACTCCATACCGATGGCGCCGGCTCCGATGACGATGAGCGAATCGGGTCGCTTAGGCAATGTCATCGCTTCGCGCGCGCCGATGATCCGCTCGCCGTCGAACGGCGCAAAGGGCAGCTCACGTGCCGCAGCGCCCGTCGCGATGAGGATGAACCTGCTGGTCAGCACCGCGCCAGGCCGATCCGCCAACTCAACGGGAACGGTCGAGTCATTGTCAGTAACTGCCGCATCATATAACTCGACCTCACACGGCGACCCATCCGTCGCGCCCTTGATGATCTTGGCGTGGGCTATGTGGTGGTCGATCGTATTTTTACGCATCAGGAACGCAACGCCCTTGCTCAGCACGGTCGCCACCTTGCGCGAGCGCTCGATGATCGCCGGCCAGTCGTACCCAACGTCGGACACGCGCAGACCCCAAGTGTCAGCATTGCGGGCGACATGCTCGTAGACCTCCGCATTGGCGAGGAGCGCCTTGGTCGGGATGCACCCCCAGTTCAGGCACACGCCGCCGAGCTTAGACCGCTCGATGATCGCGGTCTTCAAGCCGAGCTGCGCTGCGCGGATCGCACCGACATACCCGCCGGGTCCGCCCCCGATGACGATCAGATCGTATTGCGCTTCCGACATGGCATTCATCCCTCGCCGTGGGCCGGCTCTCCTCCGCGCTACCCACTCACATCCGCATCCCCCAGACGATCGAGCACGCCGCGCATGAACGAATCGAGGTAACGTTCCGTGAACACATCCGCAGCAGCGATCGTCTGCTCGTGATTCATACCCCAAACACATGCAAGCAGATCGGTCAACTCCACATCCATCTGCACGATGAGCGAGTCATCAACAACAAATGCGCTGGGAACCTTGTCGCCGAGGTACGCGGACAATGCGTTGATGCCGGGCCCGCCGACGCTGATCGTCGGACACTCGCGCAACTCGTTGTTATTCAGCCACCACACATCCGTGCAAACAACAACATCCACCGGCGGCAACGTCTCATCATCAAGCTCGCACGCCTCTTCCATCCACGCAAGAATCGCATCACGCAAACGATACGCAATTGGCCGATCCGCGACCTCAGCGCGCAGGTGCGCGCCGACGACCAGCAGCACGACACGGTCCAGGTCGAGCGTTTCGCCGACAAGTTCAAGTGATGGCTTACCCATCGTGTCCTCGTTCTCTCATCCGCCCATGAGTTCAGCGAGCAGGCCGATCTGCGCGTGCAGACGATTGTGCGCCTGTGCGAAAACGCGCGACCGCTTGCCATCCATCACCGAGTCCGTGATCTCAGTCCCGCGATACGCAGGCAGACAGTGCATCACGATCGTGTGATCCGGACAATGCGACAAGAGTTCATCATTGAGCTGGAACCCGTCAAACGCGCCAAGTTTCGACTCCTTGCCCGTCTCCTCACCCATCGACACGAATGTATCCGCGTAGACAGCATCAGCTTCAGCAAGAAACTCCATCGGATCGCTCGACGATGCGAAGTCGAAGCCGGGCACCGCTGCGCGAATCTTTTCGACCCATGTGTTCGACAATGCGAACTGATCTGGCACAGAGATGCGGAACTTCATGCCGAGCTTGCCGCAGATCACCGCTAGGCTGCGCGCGACGTTGTTGCCATCACCGATGAAGACGACCGTTCTACCCTTCAGCCTGGTCGCGTCGCCGGCGGAGAACTCATCGGCAAGCGTCATCGCATCGGCAAGGGCCTGCGCCGGGTGCGCCAGGTCGCTGAGCGCGTTCACGATCGGCACGCTCGACACCTTGGCCATCTTGACGAGGTTCGTATGATCGAACACGCGCAGGCACATCCCGTGCGCCATGCCCGCAAGGACGCGCGAGACATCCTCGACGCTCTCGCGTTTGCCCAGGCCGACCTCGCTCTGGCCCAGCACGATCGACCTGCCGCCGAGGCGGTACATCGCCTCCTCAAAGCTCACCCGCGTCCGCAGCGACGGCTTCTCAAACAGGATCGCCAGCGTCTGATCTTTGAGCACATCGGTCTGCTTCCCGCGCAGCTCGCGCCCGCGCGCCAAGATCCGCACCACCTCATCCGTCGGCGTCTCAAGTATCGAAAGAAAGTGCTTCATCCAAGCAGTTTAGCCGGGATTGCACGGACGTGCGAAGGCGGAAGGGGCAGAAGACGGAAGGGGCAAAGGCACAAAGGCAGAAGGCACAAAGCGCATCGCATTTCGTTGAGCCGCGACCCGAAGGGGAGCGCTGACCGCTCCTGTCGCCGCGCGCCGGGCTTCGCAACAAACAAGGGGTCTATGCAGCAAGCCTGGCGGATTCAATTCCGAAGCGCAACAACGGTGCGGAAGCTTACAGAGACCAATGTTCATGGGCGAGCGTTGACACGGCCGTCGCAGCGCGGGCCGTGGACGTCGTCCGAGCATGTGGTATCCTCTGGTGGGCAGACGGGAGGAGCGGCGATCGATCTCCCCATCCGAAGAGGTTGATGACATGGCTAGGTGGGTGATCGAACAAGGACAGACGTGGCGCCATGCGAACGGTGAGGAACGTGAGGTCGTGGCAGTCAGCGCTGCGGAACCAGCCATCGTGGCGTGGCGGCGACCGGGCCGGCAGGATGTGGAAGGAGTGGCACCGCTGACCGAATGGCAATCGTGGATGCGTGAGTCGGACCTCATGGACGTCCCTGCGTCGGCAGAGCTCCAATCGTGCGAGGAAGATTCGGGGGCGGTCAAGCAGAACCTTCAGGCCATCGTGGCGGCTCGCGATGCCGCCGAAGAACGACCGTACTCGGGCCCCTCGGTAGTAATCGAACGTAGTGGAGAGATGACGCGATACGCTTTGGGAGATCGTACATGGGATCTTGGCCCAACTGCGGACTTCTTTCGGTTTCTTCGCCACTACCTCCACGACACGGTCGGTAAGGAATGGCTGCAAAGAAGAAGATCCAAATGTAACGCGAGCACAATGCCGCTCGTGCGACTTATGTACGAAGCAACGGTACAAGGGCGGATAGCACACGAACATATGAAGCAGATTGGTTCGTCGCGTAGGATTTTCTGCTGTGCAGCGAGGGAACTGTACACTCTGTCGAACGATCTTGTTGCTCTTGACCTCATCAACGCCCTGCCAAGTGCGATTCTCAAGCGCCTCCAATCGCGGAAGTACCAAGGAGCCCGCTACGAGGTCGCTGTTGCAGCCGGCTTCGCAAGAGCTGGATTCAAGGTTCAGTGGCTCACCGAGGAAAAGACGGTTGAGTTCATCGCAACTTTGTCGTCTACCGACGAAAGCATAGCCGTTGAAGCCAAGAGTCGTCACCGGGGCATCGTGTTCGGTGTTGACATGGCTCCACATGCACTACAAGCGCTCGAGGCTGATATTCGCAAGCTGTATCAGCGCGCTTGTCAAAAGAGGGCGCAAGCTCTACCTCTCGCGATATTCATCGACGCACAGGTTCCATTCCGTTCGCGCGTGGATGCCGCAGGCCCACTGCTGAGGCTGAAAGGCCTGAAGGACTCATTGGAGCGGGTACATTATCCATCGGAGGAATCTCCAGCGAGAGAGTTCATGCTCGCATTGACATCGGGGGGATGGTATTTCAGGCCGCGACAACCAGCGCCGCCGATCGAGCGAGTAACGACGTACCCTGTTTGGACACGGCGCAAACCGAATCTTGTTGCGACATACGTCGGGCTGTCCGACGCGTTACGCCAAATGTACCTCATCCCCCAGGCGGATGATCAAAAGGTGCGGATCGATCCGGACTCGGCAATCGGCAAGCACCTTGGTCGCATTTACGGCGACCCTGACTAGACATGGCACACATGGGGAAGAAATGGATCGGGCTTGCTCTGTAGAAACCCTCACAGCCCAATGAGTAATCATGATGGTGTGGGTTCATGGAAGCGAGCCGCGGCGTCCTCGCCAGCGGCCCTGGATGTGCGTGGCAGCACCGCCTGCGGGCTCGCTCCGCGCGGGTGGGACGAACCCCATGTTGCCACATGGGGCTGTGATGGAAGGTATCTCGCGCGTCGTTGAGAACTGCGTGAAGAGCATGTGGCGACATCGAGCGCGACCTGCACAACCTCACACCCGCCGAACAGTCAGGATTCTTTACAGAGCAGGTCAGGCCACTTCATGACGCACTGTCTTGATCGGGTGACCGGCCGAGGACCACTCTCGGCTCACCGCCATTGTACGCGTAAGCTCATGGGGGCCAGATGTTGCACCAACTGCTCGTGGGTTCGGCGGGTCGGTCGGCGGCGGGCGATGCGGAGCGCGACCAAGGGTCCGACCTTTGTACACAAATCGTCGATGTCATAAGTAGCCGCGTCGCTACGCGACGCAGGTCCAGGGCTGCGTAGCAGCCCGGCTGCTGCCGATGATCAGCGGTCACGGCTTTGCGTGGAAAGATGTATGGGCCGACCACAAACCTTGAGCGCAGTCCGCCCGTGGCGGACCGACGGCATGCGCATCACTGCGGGTATCGCGGGTGTCTCACCCCCTCGCCGCACATCCTGGCCGATGCGCGCGCGGTGCTGAGCGGACCTCAAAATGTCGCTCAAAACCGAACCAAAACGAACTGAAACTGATCCAAAACGCGCCGAAACTCGCCAAAACCGGCTCAAACTCGCCCAAAACTCTAGTCCGATAACACAAAACCGGGCGATCCGTGCGCTCGCTGATGGAATGGCTGGCCCCTCAATCCGGGGATTGCCTGCGGACTTATAGGATCTGTGGGGACGACTTCTTATCGCTTGGAGAACTGGAAGCGTCGGCGGGCGCCGCGCTGGCCATACTTCTTCCGCTCGACCTTACGCGGGTCCCGGCTGAGCAGGTTGTGCTCGCGAAGGATCGGCTCGGTGCTCGGGTCATACGTCTTCAAAGCACGCGCCAGGCCGAGCAGGATCGCACCCGACTGGCCGGTTGGGCCGCCGCCTTTGACGTTGACGTGGATCTCGAAGTTCGTTTCGGTGTGCGTGATGCGCAGCACGGTCATGACATCGATGCGATCACGGTCTTCCGTGAAGTAGTCGTTGATCTCACGCTTGTTGATCTTGAAGGTGCCTTGGCCCGGCTTGATGCGGACGCGGGCGACGGCTGTCTTGCGTCTGCCCGTACCCCAGGCCCAGGGGCGCGATGCGGAGAGCTTGATCGGCGTCGGCGTCGGCTGCTCGACCGGCTCAACAATGCTTGTCACCGCAACGGGTTCGGTTGATTCGTCGGGCGCAGGAGCGGGCATCACAGGCTCCGCGAGGGGCGTCTCAGCAGGTGCTTCAGGCGCTACTTCGGGTACTTCGGGCACTTCGGGCGTTGCCGGAGTCGCCGGTGTTGCCGGTGCGGTCTCTTCGGGCGGTGTGGTCGGAGTCTGATCGCTGTTGTCAATCATCGTCATCTCTGCTCGCTGTCGAATCGGATCATGCGTTCATCGGTGCGGGGTTCTGGGCCGTGTGGGGATGCTCCGGGCCTGCGTAGACCTTGAGTTTCTTGTACATCTTCCGGCCGAGCCTGTTCTTGGGCAGCATGCGTCGGACGGCATCTTCGACCAATCGTTCCGGGTGCTTTTCGAGGATGTACTGGTAGGTTCGGGTCCGCAGCCCGCCTGGGTAGCCCGAGTATCGCGTCTTGACCCGCTGCGTCAGCTTGTTGCCGGTCATGACGATCTTTTCCGCGTTGGTGACGACGACGAAGTCGCCGCAGTCCACATGCGGCGTGTACTCCGGGCGGTGCTTGCCCATCAGGACGGTGGCGATTCGGCTGGCCATTCTGCCCAGCACTTGGCCATCGGCGTCGACGTGATGCCACTGCCGCTCAATGTCATCCTTGCGTGCGAAGTACGTTTGCCGTTGCATCGGACCACCTCAATGGATGCGTGGAGCCCCCTGCGGGCGCTCGGAAAGCTCGGCCTTCTCTCCCACCGAAGGCGAACCGGGGAGGATACCGTCAGGCCGCGAACTGTCAAGCTGACCGGCTGTGTGGAGTGGCGTTGGTGCGGCATGACACATGGTTGGGCGGCACGGCGCGGACCGATCGATTGGTGTGGGCTGGTTGTGGGTGAGTTGGGGATGAGCTGGGCGTGAGTCGAGGGTTAGAATCGGCCGATGTGGTGGGATCCACCTACAATCGCCGGCAGCCGGATCGGCCACGGGAGATCGCAGTTGAACCAGACGCCCCCGCCAGACCCTCACGACCCCCAGCACCCCCAGCACCCCCATGACCCGGCACGCACGCCCCCGCTGTGGAAAGCGCCGCAGCCTGCCGAGCCGGCGTTGGTCGGGCCGAGGTGCAGCGGTTGGCTTTCCTGGGCTGTCATTCTCCTCGCCGTCGCTTCGGTCATCATCGGCCAGGTCCTGCTCACCATCGCGTCAACCGGTGGTCAAATCAGCCCGGATGATGAGGCGGCGACGGCAGCGATGCTCGAACTCCAGTGTAAGGTCGTCTTCGCGGCGGAGCTGCTCTCGCCTGGTGCTGGGACCATGCAACTGGCCGATATCAACCAGTATGCGATCACCCCCGGTTTGACCCGGCGACTCGCTGCGCTGAACGCCAGTCTGCCCACCACACCGGAGAGTGAGGCCCGGCAACGGAACATCGAACAAGCACTGGGCCTGCTGGCTGGGAACACGAATGAGGAGGAGGAGCCGACGGAGCTGGACGCCCTGGTCCACCAGGCGATCCTCGGCGAGACGCCGCTTGACACTGCTCAGGTTGAGATGCTCGACCGTGAGTTGGGGTGGTTCGGGCAGGTTCTGACGACCCGTGATTTGCCTCCCACATCGCCTGATCGCCGCGCTATTGAGGGAAAGGCGATGATGTTCATGGGAGCCATCGTCGTCTTGCTCATCGTGGGCGGGCTGGCTGGGCTTGCAGGGCTTGTTCTCCTCATCATCGGGCTTGTCAACCGTTACTCCGGGTCGCTTGTCCTGCATCGCGGACCCGTCCAGGCGCGCGGCGGCGTCTACCTGCAAGCGTTCGCGGTCTACCTCGGCCTGTACCTGATCGTCACACAGGGAGTTCTCATGCTCCTGGGCGCAACGGGGCTGCTCGATCGGATCGGCCTGAGTATTGAGACGGTGGGCATGACCGGGCTTGTGATCGCGTCGGTTGTGGCGGTCGTCTGGCCGATCCTGCGCGGCGTGCCTGGCGCGATGGCTCGCTCGGATCTCGGCCTGCACCGAGGACGCGGCATTCTGACCGAGATCGGGTGCGGCATCATCGGGTACTTCTCCATCCTGCCGATCTTCGGCATGGGTGTGATCGCAACGCTCATCCTTGGATTCATCATGCAGTACGTGCTGCAAGCGACGGGGCAGGTTGACCCCAACGCCCCGCCACAGATCATCTCGCACCCTGTGCTTGTCTGGATCAGTCAAGGCGGATTCGGCGTACGGCTCGGCGTCCTATTACTTGCGGCATGCTTCGCGCCGTTCTTCGAGGAGATTATGTTCCGAGGAGCGCTCTTTGCAGACCTTCGACGGCGTATGAGCTTCATTCCCGCAGCACTATTGATGGCGCTTATCTTTGCGGCCATTCACCCACAAGGCATCGTCGCCGTGCCCGCGCTTGCATCGCTGGCGTTTGGGTTTGCGATCCTGCGCGAGTGGCGCGGTTCGCTCATCGCGCCGATGGTCGCCCACGCCCTGCATAACGGGACGCTCGTCATGGTGATGATTATTGCGTTCATGTAGGGGAACGCGAAGCCGCAAGCGGCTTTTACGGCGCGAGGAGAAACATGGCGTCGCGGATGAGCAGGCGGTCCTGGATTGGGCCGAACTCGCCGCCTTCAATGCGAATCGTGAGTGCGTCAGCGGTGAGAGGCAGGTTGACGGCTGCGGTACGGTGATCACGATCGAGACGTTGCCTGAACACTTCGGCGTCATTTACAAGAAGGACCGCGTCAAAACTCCCCCATGCGGAGCATTCCGCAGGCAGGACAAGTTGGGCGGCAAAGCGCTGAACGCCTGCGGGAAGTTTATACCGCACATCAATCGGGCCTGAGATGAGTATATCGCTCAGCCCAAGCGGAGCATCTGGATCAATTGCAGTAGGCAACGGCGAGAACGGCCGATCCTTGGGCGTCGACGCGCCATCCGGTTCAAACTGCGCAAGAGGCAACCATGCTTCAGCATCGGTCACACATGCGATCAGATCATGCAGCGCATACGTGATGTCGTGAGTATCATCGTACATGAGCGACACACGATCATCCTCGATACGAATCGAAGCGATGCGAACGATCGTGTCATCCGCAAGATACGCGACAGATCCGATCAACTGGGCACTAGGGTTCGCCAGTACGATGGCGACGACACGGTCCATTGGGATCTGTGTCTTGTGTCCATTATATTCGATATGAACATTGTCGCTGATGGAGACGACGAAACCGGTCAGTTCATCGCCGTTGATGAGCGTGACGCGATCTTCATCGCCGACCTCGCCCGGCAAGCCCGCATCCAGCATGACAGCACGCACCTGATCGAGTGGAATCGTGATCTGACCAAACGCGGGATGTATCCAGGCGATCATGTCATCCTGCGATGACGCGATCAGTGCGGGCGAGCCGGGCAGGACTTGACCATCGACGAGATGGAGCGATGGGCCAGGCTGGGCTGCGGTTGCTTTTGCTGGAAGCACGGCTGGCACATCGCTCATGGGTATCGTCACGTGTTGAGCACCATCACCCACATCCAGGATGATTCGCTGACCATCGAGCGCCACGATCCGACCCCGCACGATAGACAGATCGCCACGAACGATTCGGTGCGTCGGCGATGCTGCGACTGCGCATGTGAGTGTCAGCACAAGTCCGATCCAGACACCAATAGTCATGCAACGCATTATCGTCTTTTTTCTCTGTCAACGCTGAAAGATGGGCAGATATCGTTTGGGCATCTGCAGAATGATCAACGCCATGGCGGTCGCGTAGGTTTCATCACCTTGCTCATCCACCCACGCACCGCTACTGATCTGTCTGCGGATCAGTTCATCACGGATGGCCGGCCACCACCGCATCCAGTAATCGCCGCCAGCCAGGTACATGGCCTGCACCGCATAGTAGTGACCGTAGTAGTAATAATGCACGTAGCTCTGCCGGTTCTCGCCCGGAGACGCGGTGGAGAGCAGGTATTCCAATCCTCGCTCAAGTGCTTGATCGTCGTAGACGCCCGCGTAGTAGAGGCTCGCGACGCCGGCTGCCGAGCGAGGCCAGGCGCTGGCGCCGCCGCTTTTCATGTATCGAAACCCGCCATCCGGGTTCTGGCACGCGCGGATATACGCTTCCGCCTTGTCAATCGTCGCCCTGGGGACGGTGATCCCCGCGTTGCGTGCGGATCGCAAAGCCATGATCTGGCAAATGGTCACGGACACATCCGCATCGTGAGGGATCGGGTTGTAACGCCATCCGCCTTCATGATTCTGACTGCGAACGATCAGGTCGACAGCTCGTGTCAGCGCATCGTGCGTGCGTTCCGCAAGGTTGCTTCCCTCGGCGCCGGCAGGTCCGGTGCCGGTCATGCCATAAACCTCACCGAGGAAGAGTGTGGCGAACCCGTGACTGTACATCGAGCCGTACGCTGCATCGGAGGCGAGCAATCCGGTCTCGGTGGAGTGATCGAGGACGAACTCGAGGCCACGTCGCACGACATCTCCGTACGGCCCGCGTCCGGGGAGTTGGCCATCCGCCATGAGCGCGAGACAGCAGAGCGACGTGACGCCGACGTGTTTGGGATATCGTGCTGAAGTGAATGAACCGTCTTCATCCTGGGCGGCGACGAGATACGCGATACCATCCGCGAGCGCCTCATCCAGCGCGGGCGTCATCTCTCCCGCAGTGATCTGATTCTGCGCGCTCGGTGGAAGGCTGCCTGTGTCGGCCGGTTGAGCCGAGCTTGTCGGCACGACCAGGAGCAGAAGCACCGCAATCGTGATCGCGAGCTGGGAGTTCACTGCTTGTTCTCCTCAGCGAGCCGTTCGTAGTATGCTTCGGTCATCGTGCGATACATCGAACTGAACACATCAACGGACCCTTGCAGCAGCGAATCTCGCAGGCGCGGTGGAAGATTGCCCCACTGCAAGCCAGTTTCGTCAATGGTGCCATCCGCCCGGCCTTCACGTTGCTCCGGTGGACCGATCCGACGACCCGCTGTGTTTCCCGCTGCCTCTTGCTCACCTGACGGTTGATTCATCGTGTCTTGCGACCCAACTTCGTTGTCACGCGAACCATCCGATGGCGACGGCTGAGATTGCGAGCTTTGAGCCGCGTTGGCTAGAAGAACCTCGAGACGAGCCATGACATCCGCCTGCAGACGCTGTGTGGCAAGCCCAGTATCGCGCAGCGGGCCAAGACGCTCGGCTGCCTGGCGCATCTTGTCGAGCGCGTCGATGAACGGATCAACATCAGGCTCATCAAGCGACACATCCGCTTCCGCGGGGCGATCAATCGCATCATCGTCGACCTGTGGCTCCTCATCTTCGATTCCGAGCAACTCGTCGAGCGTTGGCTCACCGGGTTCGGGAGTGGTGGCCGGTTGCGCTTCGTCGGCGTAAAGCGGGCTGGCGACTAACAATAGAAGCGTGGCTGCCATGGCGACTCCGCACATATTCCTTTGCGACATCATGGCACGACCTCCTGTTCGCTCTTTGGCGACGCGGGGTGCATGGCTTCAAGGATGCGCTCAGCCATCTCATACAGTTCCAGTTGGCTTGCGCCAAGCTGCTCGATTCGCTCATCGGGGATCGCTCTGCCTTGCTCGCGCAGCTCGTCGAGGCGTAAGGTGGCATGATAGATCGCATCTTGAATCCCGAGCAGAAGCCTGATCTGTGCTGTATCCGGGACAACGCTCGGCTGGCCACCACCACCACCGCTGCCCGCCCCACTCCCGCCGCCGCTCGCGGTTGCTTGCTCATCGAACTCAGGCCTGTTGCTCGGCTCATCCAACGCGCGAATCATCCCGACGATCAGCGATTCAACTCGCTTCTGATCCGAGATGACGAACACATCCACCGACGCCTCTCGCAACGACGTTGCTGAACGCTCCGCCAGAATGTCGATTTCTCGATGGCTGAAATCGAAGACGATCGCATCGGCCAAATCCGCAGTGCTGCTGGCGATCTCAGCCACCTCCGCACGCAGCGAATCCTGTCTCTTGCCGAGCATCCGCAATGTTTGGCGCTCACGACGATTCAACTCGACTCGGTCGGCAAACGGCTCAGCCTCCGCACGGATGGCCATCTGCGATTCCAGCGCTTCGCGGTATGCCACAACGATCTCACGGCGCTTTGCAGTTGCCTGCTTGCCCGCAAGCTCTTGCTCTTTCTCTTCAGCAAGTCGCAGCGCGTGCTCAAGTAGTTGCAGGCTCTCCTGCTCCGACTCGATCGCTGACGCAACATCGGTCGGCATCGCGCGTAGTGACACGATCGCGGTGTCCTGACTGCCCGCTGCATCATCCACCGCCTGAGCGATCGGCGCTACGTCGCGGCCGATTTCTGTAATCTGCGCAAGCGCGCCGAGTGTGTTTCGATTCAGCGCAATCATGCCCGCACTGAGTGATTCGAGTTCACCGGATGTGGGATTGACATGGGCGCGCACAACTGATCGAGCGGCGACGATCTGTGCCTGCTGATCGCGCACAAGAAGCCGAAGCGATTCAATAATGCTTATCAACCGGCGCTGAAGCGCTTCCGCGCGCCCTCGCTCGCCTTGCTCCAGTTCATCGAGCATTCGTTCGAGCGACTCGACCGCGTCGTGCTGCCCAGTCAACCCGCTGCTCACTTGATTTCGTCGAGCGTGCTGCGCAGCGCGCTGCATTGTGTCTGAAGTGTGATCGACGGATGCGGTGTCCGCAGCACGCGTGAGGCCAGCCGCCCCTGCCGGATCTACCTCATCCAACTGTTCCGCGCGCCGGTGCATCTCATCTACCGCTGCCACAAGCTGTTCAGCAAGCCGCTGCTGCGCGTCGGCGAGCCGTTGCAATTCCGCACGCCGCTCTGGGCTGACTTCGTCGATCGACCGACCCGCATCAGCGCTTGCCAGATCACTGAGCGATGCGCGCAGCGACTCTTGCGTGCGCAGGATCTCTTCGAGTCGGCGGCGCATGACCCATGTGTCTTCGCCCAGGTCGAGCAGCTCGATCAACTCCGCGAGTGTGGTGCGGACCGCCCGTTGATGATGTTGTGCTTGCTGACGCCTCGCAAGCGCTTCGCCCGCGGCGCTACTCAACGCCGTTGCCTGACTGAGCTTGTCCGCCGCCTCGCCGAGCAGATCATCCATCGCGGCATCATGGAGACGATTCATGGCAGCGCGATCCTGCAGCCGTTCCACAGCTTCCGCTTGCCATGTGATTGACCGACCGATCTCCGATTGGCCTCGCCGCTCGGCTTTTTCAGCGGATTGCTCGGATGTACTTATCAATCGCTCTTGTCTGCCGTCGATCCGAATGAGTTGCTCTCGCAATGATGTCAGCTCGTTGCGCAACTCACTGAGCAGATCGCTTCTTGAGATGATAATCAACCGCCTCGGCGGCGACATTACTGCGTCTCGCCCAAGGTCAGCATCCGCATACGCATCGACAGCCCACGCAACCAGTTCAACCACGTCGCCGACTTGTACGCTCCTGACCCCAAGATCGACTACCGCCGCTACTGACGTCTCCCGCGCACTTGTGCGTATCTCTGCTATTGTTTCTTCCGATTCGCCGATGTGTGAACGGATGCCAACCATCCACAGCGCCACATCATCCTCGGCGCGCGCCTCCACATCAATCAACGATGTTGAAAGGACCGTCATATCCGTCGCAGGTGCGCTGAGTATCACACGCGGCGCACCATCCTCCACGACACCGATACGATATGCGATGCCATCAGCGGCTGTGAATCCGTGCTCATCTTCGAGATGCAGCGCCACGTGGGTTGATTGTATGAGCGACCATTGCAGTGTCCATACATCATCCCGTGCGGTGAAACGAGATGAAGTCAGCGAATCCCACGCAAATGTGTGCGCAAGCCAAGCGTCGCGCTCAGCACCGGCTTTGGGCACGAGCAGCGAAGTGCTCAGCGCAAGGTCAAGTGTTACGCTCGAACCCGCGAGAACCGTCGGGCCGAACGCACCCTCGTCGGTCCCATTCCCGAGGTCAAGCTCAATCGCATCCACCAAATCCGCAACGTATACGGGCGGCTCGATGCGCACTGTCGCGCTTTCGACGCCGGGGCGCTCGACAAGCGTGATGTGCTGCACATGTGTCCGATCGTCTGTCGTCTCAAACCACAGTTCAATGCGATTGGCATCAGGGTCGATCAGGCGTTCAAAGAGTTGTCCCGTCGTTTGGCCATAAGCGCCTGTCATGTTGCGTTCTTGATCGGTGAGAAGAACGTGTTTGCGCGGACCAGTGATGCCGTCGATGATGAGGCGATAGTGAGCGGTGACTTCCATGTCCGACGGCACGGGCGTCGGCTTCGTGACGGCGGCGCGCAGCGACAAGGCTGTGCCAAGTGGATGTGTGTCCCGTTCCATCACACTGATGATGCCGGTGCGCTTCGGCCAATACGTATCAGCAAGCGGCAACAGGATTCGCGTGCAACCGATCGCTGTCATCTCGGGTGCGAGCAGGCTCATGGCGACCGCCGCAATTGTACTGAATAAAAATGCAACGGCGCTGCGTACGACCGGCTTGTGATTGAAACACGCACCAAGATCCTCACATCGCGCACGATGCGCCGCTTCCGCCACAGCCCGGCCGATCAGCGCCCCGCGCAGCGGACCTGAATCACTTGTCGCCTTCTCCGCTGCCAGTTCGACGCCGCTCGCCAACTCACCGGATAAGCTCGGCGCCAACCGTTCCAACCGAAGCGCGATATCAATCAACGTCGGGCGAAACATCACAGCCGGCTGCATATACACGCGAGCAGTATGTACGAGGCCCACAACACCGACAAGAAGCTGTACGACGCGCACGGCGGGCGGAAGACGCAACCAGTAATCCGCCAGAACCGCAATGAACAGGCACGTGATGAGCACCGCACCAGAGACGCAGAGCCGATGCGCAATGAACATCGCTCGGCTGCGCACTCGAATGCGATCCAGTTTCGCTACCACTTCGTCCATTAAACGCGCCTCATGTCAACCTGATCGCCCTGCGTGCGATCCATTCAAACGAAAGCAACAACATGACGAGAATGAACGCAAGCGGCGTATCCCAGAGCGCCTCGGTCATCTCGTGGACAGTGCGCCGATCGCGATTGGGAAGAAGTGTCGGCAACTCGGCGATCGATGTATCACCAACGTGAAAGAACGATCCGCCCGTCTCATGACTGAGCATGCGCAGGAGTTCATGGTCGGTCTGTGAGTTGCGAACTTCTTCATCGTTCGATTTCACGTCAATCCGCACCTCCAGGTCGGGCCCATCCGTAGCGAGGCCGGGCACAGTGATGTGGATCTGGCCGGTCCTGTTCAGCACGATCGTTGCGGCAAACCGTGACGCGGGAAGATCAACTGACCGCGCCGGAAGCGATTCGAGCGGCACTTCACGCAGCAGGCTGCCATTGTTTGTTGAATGAATCACAGCGGTCAACCCGGTCACGCCCGACTCGATGAGTGCTTCGTCGATTAGTTCCAATTCAATGCGGATCGGTTCACCTGAAACCGCAGGCGTGGGATCAACCGTGAGTATGGCCGGCGCACCACCTCGCTCCGCCCTGCTGCGGCCGAGCATCCGAATCAGTTGAAGCCAGAACTGCTCAAAGAGCATCTCGCCACGGCCATAGCGCCAGCGCCATATTTCATCCGTCGCTATGTAGAGAGTCTGCCCCGCCCCGTAGCGCATCAGTAACACGATCGGATGCCCATCATCCGGCCCGGCCTTTGCAAGAACTTCGACCGCGGGCTTCACAGCCGAGGGATCAATGCGCTGCGCATACCACAGCTTCGTCCAACCAAGCGATGGATCGGACAGCGCCACATCCCATGCATCATCGTCACCTATCCGAAGTTCAAGCACACCAAGCCTGCGCGCAACGTCGGTCGGCTGCATCGTGATTGCTCGACCAATGCCCAGCAGATGAAACGGCGGCTGTATCGGCAGGAGCGCTGCAAGCGGCGCGCCGCGCCAGCTCGCGGGCATCGCGTCAGGCCCCGCCAACCAGATAAGCCCCGTGCCGCGCTGTGACACGCTGTCGCGAATCATCTGCTGCCGATGTTCTGACAGCGCGCCGCCTGGGATATCGCCGATGATGACCACATCGTACGCCTCCATTTCCTTCGCCGTATTAGGTAGACATGTGATCGGCGTATTGCCTTCCTGGGTGAAGTCGCGGTCGGCTGAAAGAAGCATCACCGACGCTTCAATGCTCGCTTCTCGAATCAACAGGTTCTTTAGATAACGATATTCCCAACGAGGGGAGTCTTCAATATAGAGCACGCGAAGCGGGCGGTCGATCATCTCGATCGCGATCTCTCTGACGTTGTTCTCGTCGGGCGACGTATCGGCGTCGAGCGCGACCTGAATCGTCCATCGTGCTATGCCGGGCGTGGTTGGTTTCACAGTTAATGTGACTTCCATCGAGCCTTGCCGCGTCGCATCGAAACGTTGTTCGGCGAGCTTTTCTCCCGTTATGGCACCGACGATTCGAACTGTTCCGTTTGTATGCGGGTCTCCGGTGCAATCAAGCACGACCCTAACGGGAACGAGATCGTTTATAAACGCACGTTTCGGCGCTTCAATGCGGTCAATAGTAAACTCACCGATGGGCGTGTCGCTTCCCAGCGCGATCGTGTGGACTTGTATAGCCTCGGTCTGGAGTTGTCGGATGATATGGCGTGGCAGGGGTGTTCGCATCTTTCCATCGCTGACAACGATGATGCCTGACACAGGCTGCGCTGTGGCGCGCCGAAGCGCGTGGGTCAGCGCGCTGGCAAGATCTGTCCGCAAGCCGTCAGCCGGCTGCAATGCGGGCACATCGGATGGGCCGGCAAGCTCGAATGCACCGTCATGGAAGCCGAGCCACGTGATGTGATGGTATCGTTGAATGCGGTACCAGATGTCCGTCTGCTCATAGAGCATCCTGTGCAACTCGTCATCACGCGACACACGATTGGGAGCGGTTGGGCCCATGCCGTCGCGCACCTGGAGTGATGCGGATCGGTCGAGCAGGACAAGGACGACATCTTCATCGACGGACTGTTCGCGGAGGATGAGTTGCGGGCCTGCGATGAATGAAACGAGTAGGAGCAGCAACAATGTGCGAACGGTTGCGAGTGTGATGCGCCAACTTCGTCGGCCGAGCAATCCACGGTAACTCCACACGGCAAGCGTGCCGGCGACAGCGGCAATGAGCAGCACAAGCCAGAGCGCGATCGGTCGTTCCCAGCCAAACGATGCGCCACCGCCGGATGAAAGTTGATCGAGATCCAGAAGCCATGTCAGCGCGTTTTTCATGGCGCCGCCCCGCTGAGTTCGTGTGATCCGCTTCGACCAGTGCCAGCGGAAACCAGGCCGCTCCGGCTGCGCCTTGCGTGACTGAACCATCGCGCCGCGGCTGTCTCACATATCACAAGAACAAGCAACAAGATCAAGAGCGGAAGACTGATCGAACTGCGCGCCTGCTCTGATGTGAGCGTGGCAGGAAGACCCTGCGCCGGAATGAACGACCACGGGCCAGCCTCGCCGAGCCAACGCGCGATCATATTCGGATTGCTCGGTTCCGTATCGCATGATTTCGGATCGACGTTGATAACAAGGATGCCGTCGGACTGATCCTGTGCATCGAGCATTCGATATGCGCCGGCTGATCGCAACGGCGTTACGGGACGCCGCCAAGGCTGGTCATGTTCAGTGAGAACCGCAATACGTTCACCACCCGGCGCGACAAGCGCGCTTGTCCGATCAAAGCTAACGATCGGCTTGGCGCCAGCGGTAGCAGCCCGGCCAGCGATGACCTCGCTCACGCTCGCACGAACGATCTCGTGCATCAGCGGCACCATGAACGGCTTGGTCGGCAGATCCGTCCATTCAGGAATCGGTGCGACCGCGAAGTAGACCACCAGGCCAGTCGATGCAGAAGGTGTGTCGGATACAGGCGAACTGACGACGATCAGGGCGGACCCGCTGTCCGTGATAAGAACCTGCTGCGCGCTCGCGCCTTCAGTTTCAATCGGCCACATTCGCGCGATGTGGATTGGTGCGGCGAGCTGCTGCACTTCGGAACGGAGCATTTTGAGCAAGCTCGATGCAGGCTGCTTCTGCGCCAGGCGCGCCGGTGATTCAAGCATGACCGCTTCCGATGCGAGCGTGAAGGGCACATGCAGCCCACCTGTGAAACGCATCGGCCAATCGTTGTCCACAGGATCATCGGGCGGAAAGACGCACGTAACGCCACCTGTTGCGATGTACGCGCTGAGACGCTCCCACGTTGCTGTGTCGAGCAGATCCGGTCGTGTGATGAATACCGCGCTGAATCCATCAAGCGATCCCAACCAGGTCTGGGTCAGGCGCTCGACGACGGTCGGGGATGTGTCATCAGGATGAAGCGCGATCTCAAGCCAATCCGCAGCGCTCAGCTCAGCGATTCCTCGGCCGATTGCATACGTCGGCTGACCGATCACAGCAACGCGGAGCGTATCGCACACGACAACCGGATCAAGCCTGTGGTTATCCGATGCGAGCGAGTCGTCGTCGATCACAGCTTCAATCGCACCACATCCTAATGGAAGCGTTGCAGGATCGACCGTGGTGCTGATCGTCATCGTTCGTCGACCTGCGGACCAGCGCGCGATGATCGGCTCAGCAGCAACCTGTCGTTGCCCATCCTTAGTGATGAACCGAAGTTGTATGGTGCTCAGCGCCTCTTTATTGATGATGGGGCCGGTTCGCGCAAGCTCGATCGTGATCTGTCCGCTGCCATCCGCGCTGCGCGGGATCAACACTCGACGCAACGCGCTGATCGATGTGATCTGCACATTGCCCGGGGCGGTCGCGGCCGGCTCAAGCGCCAGAAGCTGCACCAATCGAGCGGAGTCGGTCAGCACAGCCTCAATACGCTGCGATGGATTGACCGATCCAGCGAGGAAGTCGCTGAGCAGGTACACCAGCACCTGTTCGCCTTCAGCGCGCCGCAGCGATAGAACGCGCTCAAGCTCAATCAGCGCACCAGGGATGTCAGTCGGCGCATCGCCGGCGGGGATGTCGCGAATCAACTCGGCGATGGCGTCATGATCTCGCGATGCGGGCGAGACAATGATCTCGGCTGGCTGGGCAAGCGAGATGACCGCGGCGCGATCCTCCACCGAGAGCGCACTGAGAATGTTCACAGCAACATCGCGGTGCCGATCAAGCGCGCTCGTGCCATTCTGGATCACTGATCCCGCCGCGCCGTTGTCAATGAGCACGTAGACGACCCGCCTCCCGTCCGACACAAATAATCCCGCTGCCTGCAGAAATGGGTGCGCCAATGCAGCACCGAGCACAACGACAATGAGACAGCGAAGCGCAAGAAGCAGTAGCGTTTCCAGGCGTAACCTGCGACGGTGTTTATGAAGCGCCGCAAGAAGGAATCTCATGGCGCCCCAAGCGATCGGCCGACGTCTGTGCCTACTGAGCAAGTGAATCACGATCGGGACGGCGATGCACGCCAGTCCTGCGATCACCAGTGATTGATGGGCGAAGCTCATCGCGCACCCGCCCGGCTAAATCGCATGCTGCGCCTCGCCAAGAACGTGGACAGCGGTGGTCCAAGCCATTCATGTGTATCAATGAGTTGATACTCGAAACCAAAGGAACGCGTCATCGTACGAATCCGCTCGATGTGCATTCTGAGTGCATCGAGGTACCCATCTCGCAGCGCGCGGGGATCAATCCGTAGTCGCCCTTCGCCTTCAAGACCCTCAAACGCCGTCGGTTGATCGAACAGAAACATGCGCTCCTGTCGATCGAGCACTTGGAACAGCATGAGATCGTGCCGACCATGTTTCACACGACCGAGTGCTGCGCGAATTCGCGGCGGATCATCAAACGCATCACTGATGATTGCGATGAGTTTGCGTTTCGATGTTGTAGCCAGTACTTGCTCGACACTTCGCTCGATATCCGTCGGCTGATCAACCGTATGGGTTGACAGGGCGCTGACAATCCGTCGCCAGTGTTGCATGGCGCTGCTCGAAGGTACGACGTCGCGCACCGAGTCGGCGAAGATCACAACGCTGACGCGATCACCTTGACGAAGCGCGATGTAACTCAGCGCAGCGGCGAGCGCGGTCGCGTGGTCGAACTTGCGCCACAGAGCGTCACCTCGCTGTTGATCCAAGGTTGAGCCGTACGCCATCGAGCCTGATGAATCGACAAAGATAAGCAGGTCGAGATTCGTTTCTTGCTCATACTGTTTGAGATAGAGCTTGTCCGATCGGCCAAACACTTTCCAATCAAGGTGTCGCACATCATCACCCGCAGCATACGGGCGGTGCTGCGCGAACTCGATGCTGAAACCGTGATACGGCGATCGGTGCATTCCCACGGTGACGCCTTCGACGATTTGTCTGGCGCGCAGTTCAAGCGTGCGCAACCGAGCAAGCATACGCGGGTGCAGGTAGCGCCTGACATCATCAAGATCTATGGTCTTTGCCATGGCGATCACCACACGACTGCTTACCTTATTATCGCTTCAGCACCGTATCCATCTGTTTCTGGGTGGTGCGATCCGTTCCCTCGATAGGGATCTCATCAAGCAGAGCGGTGATCACATCCTCAGACGACACACCATCTGCCTCAGCATTGAAGTTCGTGATGATGCGGTGACGGAGTACCGGTCGGGCCGCCGCGCGAATGTGCTCGGGTGTGACATGCGCCGAACCTGCAAGAATCGACGTCGCCTTCGCAGCGAGAATCAGGAACTGACCAGCCCTGGGTCCGGCACCCCATCGCACGTACTGATCGACAATGCTCGGCCTGACTCCGTCCTCGCCAACACGCGTCGCGCGAACCAATCGAAGCGCGTATCGAATCACGTGCTCGGCAACCGGCACCTCCCGAACAACCTCCGCGACGCGCTGAATCTCCTTCCTTCCCAGGACAGCCTCAGCCGTTGCTTCGTGCCCGGCAGTCGTCCGTTGGATGATCCGCACTTCATCATCCTCATCCGGGTAGCCGATCAGGATGCTGAACATAAACCGATCAAGCTGGGCTTCGGGCAGTGGGTACGTGCCCTCCTGCTCAATCGGGTTCTGGGTCGCGAGAACAAAGAACGGCTTTGGCAGCTCGTGCTGCACCCCACCTGCTGTGACATGCCGCTCCTGCATCGCCTCAAGCAAGGCGGATTGCGTCTTCGGCGGTGTGCGGTTGATCTCATCGGCGAGGATCACATTGGCGAACAACGGTCCCTTAACGAATCGCAACTCGCGCGTACCAGAGTGCTTATCCTCCTGGATAAGTTCCGTCCCGGTGATGTCGCTGGGCATGAGGTCAGGCGTGAACTGAATGCGGCTGAACCGCAAGCTCAGCGCCTGCGCGATCGTCGAGATCATCAGCGTCTTGGCCAGGCCCGGTACACCGATCACCAGTGCGTGGCCGCGACAGAACATGCTTACCAGAATCTGGTCGACTACCTTCTCCTGTCCAACGATGACTTTGCTGATCTGCGTCCTGAGCTGGTGACACGCCTGCTGCACCTCTCCGGCGGCTCTTGAACCACCAAATGCCGTCAGTTCGGTATCTGTGTCATTCGTCATGGCGTCCCTGTCGCTTGTTCGTGTTGATCTAAGTGAATCCTACCCGGCCAGACGTGACGGTGTGACCTGCGATCTGCGCATGTGTTGTTCCGGTGATGAAGAGAATTGAACTCTCTTCATCATCGTTGTATGTGCTGGCGAAATGAGGACTGTATTGTCTGAGCAGGCGAAAGCGTTTGCAGCAGCGGGAGTTGCGCAAACCCGGTTCATCGGGATGACCTGTCGGCGGGCTGTGATCCGCCATGGCGGAGCAGTCCGTGTCTCGGGGGACGATCTATGACACGAGGCACGCGATGGTCGTGCAGCGGGTCGCAATGGTTGCCGGCTAACAGGAGTTGACAGGTGTGCGCAGGTGATGCACGGCGCGTGCCGACAGGCGGATGGTGCGGAGGCTGGGGCTGCTGGTTGGGATTAGCGCTGGTGCTGTGTGTCGTGCTCGGCGGAGTCGTCGAGGCTGGGAGCGTGGGCCTGGCGCTGCTCCGGGCGCGTATGGATCGCTAGCGCGGCTTCGATTGCGCTGACATCACGGCGGATTTGTTCGTACAGGCGTTGACGATCTTCCATTGCCTGAACCGCGTGCATGACGGTCGTGTGGTCGCGTCCGCCGAAGTAGCCGCCGATCTCAACGAGGCTGTGGCGTGTGTGCTTGCGTGCGAGGTACATGCAGACTTGGCGGGGCAGGGTGATGGAGCGCTGTCGTCTCTTGGACTGAAGGTCGGTGAGTTTGACGTCATAGTGGGTGATGACGGCATCGGCGATGGTGGGGATCGTCAGCGCTCTGGGAGCGTCACGTTGCGTGACGCCGAGCGCGCGCTGGGCCAGCGCGAGGTCGATTGTGCCGTCGCCAAGCATGGCGTGGCCCTGAATTCGGGTGATGGCGCCTTCAAGCTCGCGGATGTTGCGGTCCACTGTGGCTGCGATGTACTCGATAATCTCGTCGTCGAGGTGCAGGCCTCGCATCTTGGTCTTCTTCGCGACGATCGCCAAACGCGTCTCATAGCACGGAGCGGTGATTTCAGCCACAAGCCCCCAGTTGAATCGGCTGACCAATCGCTCTTCGAGATCTGGGATCTCGTCGGGTTTGGCATCTGAGGACAGAATAATCTGTTTTCGGGCTTGGTGCAGCGTGTTGAAGGTGTGGAAGAACTCCTCTTGGGTTCGATCGCGGTTGGCTAGGAAGTGGATGTCGTCGATCACGAGCACATCAAGGTCGCGGAAGCGGTGCCGAAACGCGCCGCACTGGCCGTTCTGCACGGAGTCGATGAAGAGGCTGGTGAATCGCTCGCAACTGACGTAGAGGATGGTGACGTCAGGAGATTCGTTGAGCACCTGCTGGCAGACGGCCTGGAGCAGATGCGTCTTGCCAAGCCCGACGCCGCCGTGGATGAACAGCGGGTTGTATGCCTGGCCTGGTGCGTTGGCGACGGCGAGGGCAGCCGCATGGGCGAGCCGATTGTCCGGGCCGACGACGAAGTTCTCGAACGAGTGATCCGGACTGATGACGACATCGTCACAGATGGTGCCGAGTGCGGGATGCGTGCGCGTGGAAGTCGCAGCAGCGTGTTCGCCGTTCCGCACGAACAGGACAGGAATGAGCCGGCCGGTTGCCGCCTGGAGCGCCTCGTTGAACTGAGCTGCGCACTGCCGCTGGAGATAGCCCTCCTGGACAGGCGATCCGACGCGCACGCGCATTGCGCCGTTGCTGATGCCGAGCGGTTCAAGCTCGCTGAACCACTGCCGACACATGGCCGGGTGCTGTCTGTGCAGATACGACAACACACTGGACCAGATTCGCCGATCCGGTTGAGTCATAAGTTCTTTCACACGTACAGCGCGCAGCGCGCCATCCAGTCCAGTCGCATCAGGTGTCTCGCCGCCCTTTGGGAGTGTCCCAGGCGCCCACCGAGACACCGCACGGGTTCAACCTACGACGCGCGCCGGGGGCTGTCAACTTGGAGCTTGCGAAAACAAGAAAACACTGCAAATCAGGTGCTTTTTGCTGCCTCTGGTGATGTCGCGGTCAGTGCTTCAGCCTCCGCCTGCTGGCGTTCATAGCGTCGCCGGTTCTGCCTGAAGTCCATCAAGAACAACACCCGCGCCGCCTGTTCGGGCGGCAGGAGTTCCGCGAGGCGCGAGCGCGCGAACGTGAGGTTCGTGCGCCTGGAGAGATGGACGAGCACCACAACGTCTGCTGCAAGGATTGGGATAAGCTCGGCAATGTCATCTACATGTAGATGTTTGCCGACCTTGGCGCGCGATTTGTGGTCCTGCTCGAAGAACGTGCACTCGATGATGGCGATCTTGGCTGTGAGCAACTCATCACGGAGCAGATGCTCGCCAGCGTACGTATCGCCCGTGTACGTGACCATCGGGATGCGGAGCTCCCGCGTGATCTCAACACCCTGTTTCTTGAGGTCGATGAGCTTCTCCTGCGGCAGATCGACGAATTCAGGCCTGAGCTTGGTTCGGCGTTCGATGATCGAGTAGCCCAGGGACGATGCGGTGTGGTCTACTTCGAAGCCGCGGAGGAAGATGTTGTTCTTGATCTCAATCTCGCTACCCGGTTCCAGGGGGGTGATGCGGTGCGGCGTATGCTGCTGTTCCACGTCAACCCATGAGGCCATCATCTCTTGCAACGCGGGTGCAAGGGCAGGGTGACACACGACTTCACCCATTCCCATGCCCTGAAACTGGCGCTGGCTGAAGTAGTAAGGCAGCCCGCCGACGTGATCCATGTGACCGTGCGAGAGCGCGATGTACTTGCTGCTGAGCAAGGCTCGCGGGCAGGCGCCGATGTCAAAACACACATCCAGTTCTGGAATCTGGATCGCCGTCCATTCCCCAGCCACGGAAAAGCCCTGGATGCGGAAAGGCGGGACGTACAAGAACCCCAATTGGCCCTCACGGGGAGGCTGCTTCGGTATCACGGGTAATGCTCCTGAATCAGGCTTTCACCCGATCGGACTCGGTCTGGCCGGTCAAAAGGCGCGTGCATGGTACGGGGCGCCCAGCTGGGGTCAAGCTGAAAGCGGGTGCATGGAATCCCGACTCATCCTTTCGTGTCACAACACCGATGGGGGATGCGGCGAGAACGGGCCGGCTGGTTCCAGCTATCATGCGGCAAGCTGGGGCGAAGCCCCCGTTCCGGTCACGTTGGATTGAGTTTTTCACCTGCGAGAGGTACAGAACATGAAGATTGGCATCAGTCGTTGGCTCACCTGCACCGCTGCGCTCTCCATGGGCGTCGCGATGGCAACTCAGACGGGGGCGGATGATCTGTCGATCCTCCGAGCCGTGCCCGAGGATGCGGCACTGGTGATTTACACGCCCAGTTTGGCGCAGCTTGAGCGGAAGGTGGATGCCTTTGCCGAGCAGTTGGGTGTCCTCATGCCCATGAGCGTCCGCGATATGCGCGTGAGCTTTGGGTTGGATCAGGGCTTTGACGGTGATGGGCCGCTGGCGATCGTTCTAACGGGGACGGACTGGATTGGCGCGGACGATCCGCCGGTCGTATTCGTTGCGTCGGTCACGAATTACGCCGATTTCGTCGGAGCCTTCGGTGCTGAGCCGTCGGGCGACATCGACGTACTGCAGATGCCCGATGGTGAGGAAGGATACGCCAAGCTGCTCGGCTCGGGCTTCGCAGCCATCGGTCCTGTGCGCGATGCGATTGAATCGTTCACACCCAGCCAGGAAGTAACGGCGATACACCTGAAGAAGCTCGGGTCAGCAGGCGTCAGCGCTGCTCAGCAGAGCGTTGTGTCGGTGCTTGTCCTTGATGTCGCAGCAGTCCAGGAGATACAGCAGGGGCTTCAGCAGCAGATGATGGGGATGATGCCGATGGGGCCGGGCATGGGCGAGGAGAATCCAGCGCTCGATGCATTGGCCGAGGCCACAACCTCAGCGGTGATCGGCCTGAATACGGATCAGCTTGGCGTGTCGATCCACATGGCGGCTACGTTTAAGGAAGGCAGCGAGTTGCGCAAGCTGGCTGGCGACGTGCATGGCGGGTCCGCGCTCTTCCGCTCACTCCCGGATGAGCCATTCCTCTTCGCAATGGCGATGGACATGTCGGTGCAGGGATTATTGCAGGAGATAAGTGCCGCACAAGGGCCGAACTTCGGGACCGAGCTGTTCAAGCAGGTCCAAGGCAAGGTCACGACAATGGAGTCGGCGTTCTATCCATCCCCCATGGGTCTGATGGGCGGCATCCTCAGCCGTGGCGTCAGCATCATGCACAGTGAAGATCCGGATGACCTGTTCGAGGCCATCGGTGAGGCCATGCACGCCATTGACGGGACCGAACAGGATGGTGTGAAAATCAAGACCAGCTTCGTGCCCTCCAGTGATACCATCGGCGGCGGGGAGACGGCCAAGTACAGCGTCAGGATGATCTTCCCGCCGGAGATGGCTCAGGCGGGGCAGATGATGATGGGACTCTATGGCGGCCCGGGGCCCAACGGCTTTGTCGTCGCTGGGGAGCACGGCGTTGTGCAGACGATGGGTCAGCACAAAGACCTTGCTGAAGCCGCATTGGCGCAGCTCACAGGCGATGGTGGCCGGACGCTCGGCCAGGACACAGCGATCAACCAGATCAGGGCCAAGCTGCCCAAGGAACGATGCGTCGAGGCGTACATGGGCGTCGGCGAACTCCTGGAGATGGCCCTCCCCATGGCTGCGATGTTCCTTGGCGGCACCCAGATCGAGATCCCAGAGGATCTGCCGCCTGCTGGGTTCGGCATGAAGTTCGAGGACGGCGGAACAGTCGGAACCGCGTTTGTTCCGATGCAGATCATTCAGGCCGTCTATGAGACCGTTCAGACCGTCATGCAAAGCATGAATGCACCGTACGATGACTTCGATGACTCTGATTTCGAGGATGGTGAGGACGACGGCGATTCGCCATTCTGATCAGCTGCATACGTTCATCACATGGATAATCCACGGGAACCCCCTCGGTAAGACCAAGGAATTGCGCCTTTGTGTTAT
>JAGLTS010000038.1 GCA_023135165.1 Phycisphaerales bacterium
ACTCGGACCCACCTTCTCCAGGGGTGCAGGCATGCCATGGTTCCCGATATGATGGGCGAGGCCCGTCCCCGGCGCTGGGCCGGGTTCACGCGGTCTCAGGCATCGGGGCTGCTTCCACGTAACGACGAGGTGCGATGATGGTGAAGCTTGTTCCGATGACGCCTGCGCAGTTCGATGCGTACCTTGAGCCGACGATTGCAGCCTACGCGCGCGATCGGACACGTGCGGAATTGCTCGAACCGGAGGAGGCTGAGAGGCTTGCCCGAGAGCAGATCGAGCAGATGCTGGCCAGCGGGCTGGACACCAAAGGCCATTTCTTCTTCACGATTGAGGAGGCGGGCGCCGAGGAGCGGGTCGGCATCGTCTGGTTCCTGATCGACGAGCCGAGCCGGACGCTGTTCGTCTGCGATCTGGTCATCGATGCGGCGTATCGGCGGCGCGGATACGGCGGCGAGGTGATCGCACTCATCGAGGACAAAGCCAGGCAGGCCCACTGCAAGCAACTCCGACTGCACGTGTTCGGCCACAACACCGGGGCGACGGCGTTCTACCGCAGGCTCGGTTTCTCTGCCGTGAACATCCACATGAACAAACGGATCGACGCAAGCGGTTCCACGGTGTGATTCATTCCTGCCCGCCGTCATGCTCCGACCACACAACATCAGGGCAGCGCGATCGCCGTGAGGACTGCCTTTTACGCAGAACCCGGCGCGGCGCGTATTCGTCCGATGGTGAACTGGGTGAGAGCAATGAGTGTCAGAAAACCGCGTTGCCTGATGTGCAGACGATCATCAGCCTTCCAGCGCGAGGCGAACCATCATTTCGAGACCGACAGGGATGGCCTTGTCGTTGAAGTTGAAGGCCGGCTGATGGAGTTGCGGGACGCGAGCGGGGTCCTTTTCTTCGTCGAGCAGCCCGAGCAGGAAGAAACACGCGGGGATCTGGTCACAGTAGTACGCGAAATCCTCGCCGCCCATCACCGGTTTCTCGACGACGCCCACGCGCGTCTCGCCGATGGTTGCCTTGGCGACGACGAAGAATCGCCCCACGGCATCGGGATGGTTGTTGGTCACCGGATAGCCCGCCGTCCAATCAATCGACGTGGTGCATCCCATGCCGCTGCTTACGTGTTCGACGATCTTGTAGAGGCGATCCTTCGTCGATGCCCTGGTCTCATCAAGCAGCGTCCGCACCGTGCCTTTGAGCGTGACGGTGCTGGGGAGGATGTTGTACGCATCCCCGCCGGCAACGGCTGTAACGCTGACAACGACGGAGTCGGCGGGGTCGGCGCGTGAGACGAGCGTCTGGAGCGCGGTGATGACATGCGCGGAAGCGATGATCGGGTCCCTGCCGAGGTGTGGGAAGGCGGCGTGGCAGCCGGTGCCGTTGATGTGGATGGTGAAGTCATCGGTGGCTGCGAGGAGCGGACCGACTTTCGTGGCGACGGTGCCGAGCGGGACGTTGGGCCAGCCGTGCAGCGCGTAGATGCGCGCGACGGGTAGGCCGATGCGTGAACCGTCAAGTGCGCCGTCCTCGACCATGAGCTTGCCGCCAGCCCCGCCTTCCTCCGCCGGTTGGAAGAGCAGCGTGACCGGATGAGGACGGTGGGGTAGTTGCGATAGGATGCGGGCCGTACCCAGGAGAATCGCCGTGTGGCCGTCGTGTCCGCAAGCGTGCATGACGCCGGGGTTCTCTGATGCGTATTCCAGGCCGGACTGCTCCTGGATGGGGAGCGCATCCATGTCAGCTCGCAGCGAGATGGTCTCACCCGGTGCTTCGCCGTCATCCGTCGTCGCAGGCACGTGAGCAAGGATACCTGTCCCGTTCGCCATGCCGGCGACGAAGTCGATGCCGATGTCGTTCAGTTCGCGTTGGATCAGCTCGCTGGTGTGCTTCTCCTGAAAGGCCAGTTCAGGGTGCTGGTGCAGGTGATGTCGCAACTCGATCGTGTGAGAGAGGTGCTGCTCAATCAGGTCGGTAATCGGGGGCCGTGGGGGTTGTGGGGGTTGTGTTTCGTGCATGGTCATGTCGTTTCGTGAATGGCGCCCTTAGAAGGGTCAGTGCAGGCCGTGCTGGTGAGAAGACAGGCGCATCTTGTTCCACAACTCGAATGCCGGCGCGTGGAGCTTGACGAGCTTGATGAGTTGCGAAGGCGTCACGTCGAGGCGCACAGCCGCCTTCTTCGGATCCCAGCCGATGGAGGCAAGCACATCCAGCGCCTCAGCAAGAAGCGCCGGGTAATCGCGGTGCTTCGGGTTGATCGCAAGCTGTCCCTTTCGACAACGTGACTTCCACAGATCGCTACGAGCATCGCCGACCGGTACAGCGCAGCGCACGTGCACAGCGAGCGCGTGGCGCAGCCGTCGAACAGCCTTGCGCCGATTCTCATCCTGCCTGCGGCGCTCGCTCGCCTGTCCTTGTATGCCGGTCGGCAGATGCGTGATGAACACCGCGGTTTCCACCTTGTTGCGATGCTGTCCGCCCGGCCCGCTCGTCCGACCTCGCTCCACACGACAGGACTTGAGAAGCGTTTCGTCGTCGAGTGCAGCAGGATGCACAGCCTGTGACATAGCGCTGTCAGTGTATGCCATTGCGATCCGAAGTGCCCGCGTGGATGAGTGTGCGGTATCGCTCGATCAGGCTGTGGTTGGTCAAATCGTAGTGCATCGGCGTGACGGTGATGTGCCCCGCCGCGAGCGCTTCGACATCGCTGCCGTCCGATGTGTGTTGGAACGACATGCCATCGCCCATCGCCCAGTAGTACTGCTGCCCCGCCGGCCCGATGCGCAGCTCATAGCGGTCGACATGGGCGTGGAGATTCACGGGCACGATGCGCAGCTCGGGGAAGGGCGTCTGCGATTCGGTTTTGGGAATGTTCACGTTCAGCACGGTGTGCGGCGCGGGTAGTCCATCCGCGATGAGGATCTCGATGGCCCGCCGGGCGTGTTGGGCGGCGATGTCGAAGCGTGTGCGCGTTCGGTCGGCGATCGTCATTGAGACGGAGATGGCGGGGACGCCGAAGAACGCAGCTTCGAGCGCCGCTGCGACCGTACCGCTGTAGAGCGTGTTGATGCCCGCGTTGGCGCCGCTGTTCATGCCCGATACGACCAAGTCCGGTTGGGTTCCTTCGCCGAATCGGTCGGGCCAGAGCCTTGTGATCGCGAGTTTCGTGCAATCGGCGGGACGGCCGTCCACAGCGATCCCCATGCTGTCCGCGTCATCATCATCGACCCGTACCGCCTCGGTCATCAGCGGCGAATCGCAGGTGATGCTGTGGCTTGTTGCGGACTGAACGGTGAGCGGGGCGACGACCAGGAGGTTCGCAGCAATGGACCGAAGCTCAGCGTGCAGCGCACGCAGGCCGGGCGCTCGGATGCCGTCGTCGTTGGTGAGAAGCACATGCATGGCGTCAAGTGTATCCGTTCGGCAGCGGGCGGGATCAGCGCGCGGTGAGCGTGTAGCTTCTGCCGCCCCAGGTGATCGTCTTGCCTTGCTGAAGATCATCCGCAGCCTCAGCGAGGATGCCGGCGACCATCAACGTGGTGACGGGGAACGTCAGAACTGTCCAGATGCGCACATGCTGGATGCGATAGAGGGGACCGAACGCTGCGAGGCAGGCGGCAAAGAGGATGCCCAAGCGGATCACCGCGCCCAGGCCGTCTCCCAGCGGAATGGCGGCGATCGTGACGGCGTAGGTGGCGAGGAAGCCGAAGCTGACCGCGCGCAACCGAAACACCGCCTTGCGCATGCGCCGGACCCTGCGGTTGAAACAATCGATGTAGATCCGTTTCCATCCCGTGCGGAACGCTGCGTAGCTGTCGTACATGGCGCAACGCAGCATCCCTGCTGCGGGTGCGAGCGCCATGCGAACGCCTGCTCGGTTGAGCCTGCGGGCGAAGTGCAGGTCTTCGAGGAGGAACTTCTGAACGCCCTCGTGTGTGCCGCACGCGATGTACGCATCCTTACGAAAGAGCATGAACTGCCCGTTGGCGAGCGGTCGGCGTCCTTCGTGCCGATTGGCCAGGCGCAGCGGGTAAATCTGAAGAAGTTGCGCGCAGGCGACGGGCTGGACCAGCCTTTCGAACCATCGGTCGGTCGTCAGCGTTGAGAGCAGGCTGACGAAACCCAGGTCTCGTCCGACGCAGTACTGGACCGCAGCCCGGATCAGATCGGGATGAAAGATGGTGTCCGCATCGGTGAAGAGGAGCCAATCTTCGTCACCCGCATCGTCCAGAGCGTCCGAGTCGGTGACGCCGCGGTAGGCGGCATGGACCTTTCCAGTCCAATCATCCGGGCAGTCGTCGATTGTGATGATCGTGATTCGGTGATCCTCCGCAGCACTCGCGCGGACGATCTCCTCAGTCCGATCGGTGCAGCGGTCAAGCGCGAAGATAAACCGCAGCTTCGGGTAGCGCAAGGCTTGCAGGCTCGTCAGGCACCGGCTGATGTCACGTTCTTCGTTGTGAGCGGGAACGATGATCGTGACGGGGCGGAGGGCGTCATCGTTGAGGGGCATGGCTAGGCCGGCACGGATGGGCCTGACGCTGCGCGACTCGATAATGACGCGGAAGATCAGCACACCGCATGAGGAGAGCACGCCGGCGAAGAGCAGGTACGACACAGCGGTGATGAGTTGCTGGGTAAGCGTCATGGCAGGTGGCTGAGTGTATCGGGGCGGGTCTGGCTTGTCGCCGGTGTGAGGTAGCGGCGCACGGTCCGCAGCGCGATACAATCGCAGCATGCCTAACCCTCACGATAAGACGCATGATGCCCGTGATGACACAGCGAGGCACGGCCCGACCGACGCGCGCGTCGTCCAAGCCGAGCTGCTTCTGGTCTTCAGCCGAGAGGCGATCCGCAGCGTCGATCACGATGCGATCCACAAGTACGGCATCCCAGGTATCGTCCTGATGGAGAACGCATCACGCTGCATGGGCGAAGAGGCGCTCGACCTGCTCGAGCACATCGAACACCCGACCGTGCTGATCTGCTGCGGTCCGGGGAACAACGGCGGCGACGGCTTCGCGCTGGCGCGGCAACTCCATAACCAAGATATCGCTGTTCACATCCTGCTCACGCACCCGGTCCAGCGCTACACCGGTGATGCACTGACCAACCTTCGTATTGCGGAGGCGATGGCGCTGTCGATGACGATCCTGGATGAGGATGATCCTCACGCGACGCTGGGGCAGATGCCGGTTGCGGACCTGATCGTCGATGCGCTGCTCGGCACGGGCCTGGATCGGCCGATCAAGGGGCGAATCGCCGATGTTGTGGTGTGGATTAACCAGCAGCGCGAGATGCACGGCGATGACGGTCGGCTGACGGTTCTTGCGGCGGACATTCCGACAGGCCTGGACTGCGATACCGGAAAGCCGCTCGGCGACACGGTGATCGCGGATGTCACAGTCACATTCGTCGGGCTCAAACTCGGGTTCTGTGGGCTGGAGGCGCAACCGTTTCTCGGGGATGTCTGCGTCTGCGACATCGGTTCACCCGTCGAGTTGCTCGCTCGCTACGGCAACCCCCACGACCCCTACAACCCCCATGACCCCCATGACCCCCACCATCCATACGATCTGGAGAACCCGGACACCCCGCAGCCTCGGCCGGGCGATCAAGCGCGGTGAACCGGGTACAGAGCGAGCGTACAGAGCGAATTGCCGACGCGATCCGTGATCGGGATGCGCCGTAGCGATGGAGGCCCGATCGGCAGTGAGCGCTCCAGGCACCGATCCTGCCAAAGCTCCAGATCATGATCGGCCACCGTGCGATCAATGGTGTGGAGCACAAGCAGAACCCCGGCGTGACGAATCCCGGTGTCCGCGGCGAGCTTCCTCACATCACGCCTGACTGGTTCGAGCAGTTCAGCCGCGTACCGCGCGTTGGCCCCCTCATCTGTGAATTGCGCCACGACCTTGACTTCCAGCCAAAACGCATCATCAAGTGCGACCGGTTGGGGCGGCGCGAACAGCGTTGCTTCCGCCTCCGGGACTTCCAGAATGCGCTCGTCAGGCGTCAGCACGATGTCGCATCGCTCACCTTCGCTCCGGTTTCGTCTGATGCGGTCGCGCGGATAGCGCTCTTCGGGATGGATACCATATCCCGCAGCGCGGAGCGCGTGGTGCAGGATGGGGTGGAGCGAGATCTCGTCGAGCGCATCGATGCCGAGCACAGCCTGCTCTTCATCAAGCCGCTTGGTGCGTTCGACGAGACCGGCTTCAAGCGCGTCGGCGATGTCAGCGATGGACCACATCACGGAGGCGTCATCGTACCCGTAACGACCGATGGCCGGGTCCATGTGCGGGCCTGTTCGTTTCGACCACTCACTCTGTGTGCCCTCTGGGTGTTCCGTGGTGAGTTCTTCATTCCGATTCACTGCGGTGGACACGGAAATCACGGAGTGAGAGCGTGTAGAGTAGAAGAATAGAAAACCCCCTTGCCTTCCTCTGTGTCCTCGGTGTTCTCCGCAGTGAAACGAGCGCCATGATTCGCCACGGCGAGTGAGGTCATCTGTGCCCGGTCCGTTTTCCCGTCATGCAAAGGCGCAGCCGACTCATGCCACAACCTTCCGGATCGGTCATCTTCGATCACCACCATGCTTCTTCAGCACGCCGCGCCCGCGTGGGTGTCACGTATGGGTTGTTCGCCTACGCTGCGTGGGGTCTCGTCCCGATCTACTTCAAGGCGGTGGCCCACGTGCCCGCGATGGAGGTGCTTGCCCATCGCATCATCTGGTCCGTCGTGCTGCTCACGCTGCTCATCCTCGTCCGGAGGCAAGGACACGCAGTGCGTACCGCACTCCGCTCACCACGCCTCTGCCTCACGCTCGCAGCGACCACGGCCCTGATCGCAGTCAACTGGTTCGTCTTCATCTGGGCCATCGCACACGATCGCGTGCTCGAGGCCAGTCTGGGCTACTTCATCAACCCCCTCGTCAGCATCCTTCTCGGCTTCCTTTTCCTCAAGGAACGTCTGCGAGCGTGGCAGATGGTCGGCTTGGTTCTTGCGACGATCGGCGTCATCGCACGCACCGTCTCGCTCGGTGAACTTCCCATCATCTCGCTCACGCTTGCTGGGACGTTCGGGCTTTACGGCCTATTGCGCAAGACCGCGCCCGTCGATTCGCTCGTCGGACTGACCATTGAGACGTTGCTGCTTATCCCCGCAGCGATCGCTTATGTCGTGTTCTTGGCGTGTCGAGGCGAATCCTCCTTTGTGGCCGGCTCGCTCTCGACCGATGTGTTGCTCATCCTGGCTGGAGTCGTGACAGCCGTGCCGCTGCTCTGGTTCACCGGCGCTGTGCGGCGCGTCCGGCTCACGACGCTCGGTTTCCTCCAGTATGTCGCTCCGACGGGGAACTTCATCCTCGCCGTCTTCGTCTACCGCGAAGCATTCCGGATCGACCAGCTCGTCAGCTTCCTCTTCATCTGGATCGCTCTGGTCATCTACACGATCGACGCAGCCCGTCACCGACCACGCACAGCTCACCGGCTAGACCCAATCGCAGAGTGACTCGACGTACGCTGCCGATCCGTCGCGCACCCAGCCGTCGAGCTGCGCCTGCTCCTTAAGTTGTTGTCCTCGCTCACGCGACACGACGATGTGGCCGCACTCGATCTCAGGCAGAGCAGTCATGTCGGTCCACAACTTCTCGAACTGCGCCACGGGATAGATGTCTTCCTGGCCGTGTCCCCAGCGCTTCTTCACATCCTTGAGCGTGATGTACGTCGGCACACAGCCGGCCATGCGGCGAACCGCCTCCGCCGTCTTTCGGTCATCCGTCAGGTCGGCGCGCGACAGGTGAAACTCGCCCAGCAGCTTGTCGATGTTGATCCATGTCGTCGCGGTGTTGTAATACGAAAGCGAGAACTCATCCTCCTCGCGCGGCATTGCAAGCCCTTCGATGAGGCGAACGCGACCTTCCATGCGGGCAAGCCCGCCGCCACGATCGTCGATTCGTCGGCCGATCACCTCGAAGGTCAGGCAGTCGCCTCGCATCGCATGCAGGCCGAGCAGATCAGGCCGGACATCTGCGCCGAGCGTGTCGATGTTGTGGAGCATCAGATGCTTCAGATTTGGCTGCTCATCGAGCAGACGGGCGAGCACGCCGTTGCGAAGCATGTTGGGGATTTCATACCAATGGCCGACGGGGTGCAGGCACTGAAGCGGGACGTTGTCCGTGTAGTCGGCGCCTTCGCCCGTTGCGCGAGCCCATTCCATGAGCGCAGCTCGCAGACTGTCCCGTACTTTCTGTTGCTGCTGATCGAGCACTTGTTGCGGCATCTGCTCCCATGCGAATCGCAGATCTCGCACCGTCGGGACCAGGCGCAGGCCGACCGTTCGACCGGGCGAGAGGACGAGCGGCCCCATGTGGTGTTGATGCTTCCCACGGAGCGCAGCGGCAATCGGATCATGTGTGAGATAACTTGTCGTGACAACGTGAGGGATTCGTGTTCGATGCGCGGTCGAGGCACGCCGGGTCTTGGCGAAATGCACATCCAGGAAGCTGCGGTAGTGCCCGCCGAGCTTGCAGAACGGGTGCAACGCCTTGACGACGCCCGCGCCTTCCGTCCATCGACTGCCCACACCCGCTGCGAGCGTCACGACAGCGACCGTCCCGGCTGCGAGCAGTTCATCACCGAGACGCGTACAGCAGGCATCCAGCCCGGAGCGAGCTTCGACGACATCCCCTTCCCGCACATCCTCGATCGCGGTCTCCGCAGGCAGTCTGTTCTGAGCCAAGCCGATGCGCCCGGCTTGTAGGTCGGCGCGGATCTGCTCGTGGTATTCGCGGTCGAATCCAAGCTCGTCGAGCGCGGCGATCAGGTCATCTCGCCCGGCACGCGGACCTGTCTCTGTCGAGAAGGTCGTACGTGCTGCGCCGCGCGCCGGCGCTTCACGGTCGATGTTCAGTTCCGCGCATGTACCGATGTTGTTGACGGCGAAGTCGTAGACGACCGGCTCCATGGCGAACGGCAAAGCGTGCTCGAGGCGCTGTTTGGTCTCGCACATCATCGTGTGGAGCACATCTTGAGCGTAGGCCTTCCGCTTTGGGTCGAAGATGAATCCCATGCCGCCACCAGCCATGCCGCCGAGCATCCAGAATCCCCAGAAGTCATCGCCGAAGGCGTCCCGCGTCTGTTGAATCAGCGTCTCAGCGTAGAGGTTGCTCGCCCATGGGATGATGGTGCGGATCGGTTCGAGGAAGTTGTGCGTTGTCGCAGCGCCGATGTCGCGGATGTCGGCAAGGCGTAGCGTGCCGACGATCCGGTCGAAGATATCGCGCGCATCACGGCGGGCTTGCCATTCATCCGCGCAGCGCAGCAGGTACTTCTCTGTGACCATCTCGAGGACCGGGCCGACATCCTGCGCCATCCCGCCGTGGACGAGGACGAGGCTGTCACAGAGTTGAGCACGGGCATGATCCGGGCAATCGTCGTTGGTGAGCATGTGGTAGTTGGGAAGGAGTCGCCCACGGCTGATGCCGAACTCCGGATCGCCGTCGCCTGCGAGTGCGCCGGTGATGCGTTTCATGCCGGGCCAGAGTCCGCCGGAGTCCTGCCACCCGCCGCCCGAGCCTGCCAGCCATTCCCCAAGGATCGACCGAGCAGCGACGAGGCGGCGTTCCTGCTCCTCAAGCGGTCCCGTCACCGCCCGTGTCTGCCCCGTCGCGCGCATGCACAGCGCGATCAGTGATGCCAGCAGGTTCGTCGAAACGGCGAGACGCGATCCCTTGGGAATGTCATTCACCTTGCTGACGATTTCGATCCCGAATGCCCCGGAGTCGCCATCGGTACCGGCAAGCAGTGGTGTGAGAACGTCGGCGATGGCGCACGGCGAATCCTCCAAGCTCGGAGGGATGATGCCCGCGGCAATCACCGCAGCTTTGAGAAGCCCTAGGTAGTCGCGGTTGAAGTCGAACACCTCCGCCACAGTCGTGATGTCCGCCTGCGCGCCCAGATCCACGCTGATAAGTCGCAGGATCGGCTCGTCGATCACCCGCAAGGATGTCTCGATCGGCGGGCGAGGCGCATTATCACGACCGCGCACCGCCAGGTCGATCGACACGTTGAGCACCCGCGCCCCCTCGGGGTAGTCCATCGCCAGGAAGAAGATGTCGCTCCACGCGCTGTGCGAAAGGTCCATCCGCACGGGTGTGCGTTCGGCCAGCGTTGGGAATGACGCGCCTCGGCGCTGCATCAGCTCCGGTCGAATGCGCAGCGGATGATCGGCCGGGCGGGCGATTTGGAACATCCACTGATTGCCGTGGAACGATCGGACGCTGCGGCGCACCTGATCGGCGAGCGTCTGGAATGCGAGTTGCCGGTATGCCTGAGCCAGCGCGCTGCACAGGCCGTCGCTCACGCCGCGCCGCGCCTGTGCGGCACGGAACACGTCGATCGCCTCAGCGAATCGCCGATCGAGCAGGTGCGAGAAGCCCTCGAATGGGATCAGTCCGGGTGAGGTGCTCCTCTCACGGCTCAGACGATCCGGCAGGTGAAAGCGGTGGATGGCATGGAGAAACAAGAGCGCCCGGACGCGCTCATACAGATTGTCCGCATCGCTCCAGAACCGATCGAGCGCCTCGCATTCGCTCAGCAATTCCGCCGTTGTCAGACGTTCGCACGCGGCGTCGAGGCAGCCGTTGCGCACAAGCGAGTCGCCTGATGTGATCATCTGGATGAGTCGGCCGGCCATCGCTCGCTCCGTGCAGTTGCGCGGAGCAGGGTAGCAGACGTCATCCCACACCGGTAACGACCGCGGCAGTCCCCATTGCCTCGCGGTACACGTCGGCGCAGTGGCGGGCGGCGATGTCCCACGTTAGGCGCCGCACCTCGAAGCTGCCGTGCTCGCGCAGCGTCTGACTGAGCGGCGGATGACGCAGCACGGCGAGCACCTTGTTGGCGATGTCATCCACATCCCAGAAATCAACCTTCAGCACGTGTTCAAGCACTTCCGACACGCCCGACTGCTTGGAGATGATCGTCGGCACGTCGTGGCTCATCGCTTCGAGCGGCGCGATGCCAAAAGGTTCGCTCACCGAAGGCATGACGTAGCACTCCGCCATCTTGAAGACACGATCGACATCGCGCCCGCGGAGGAAGCCGGCGAACAAGAACCGTTGTCCGATGCCGAGCTGCGCCGCCTGTTCGATCATCGCGCGGGCCATATCGCCTGACCCCGCGACGACGAACTTGACGTTGTCCATCTTTTCGAGCACACGCTTGGCGGCGGCGATGAAGTACTCCGGCCCCTTCTGGAACGTGAGCCTGCCGAGGAAAAGCACAATGCGGTCGGTGCTCATGATCGGCTGCGGATCGGGGAGGTCGTTCGTCTCATCCTTGTGCAGGCCGTTGTAGACGACGGTGATTTTGCGAGGATCAACGCCGTAACGGCGCTCAGCGATGGACTTGGTGAGGCGTGAGACGGTGATGACGCGGTCGGCCCCGTGCATGCCCCGCCGCTCGATGTCGTAGACGCTTTGGTTGACGTTCTCACCGGAGCGGTCGAACTCGGTGGAGTGAAGGTGGACGACCAGAGGCGTACCGGTCGCGCGTGCGACGGCCAAGCCTGCGGGGTAGGTCATCCAGTCATGGGCGTGGATCACGTCGTACTGCTCGCCTCGCGTGAGGTGGACGCAGAGGCGTGCGTAGCGGCGCGAGTCGTTGATGATGTCCCCGCCGTAGTCATCGCCTGACCGGGAGCCGTCGAGCATGTCGACATAGTCGCCTTCGCCGGTCGCGGTGTCAGGTGGGATAGGGACACCCGCGTCGAGCAGGGCCCGTCGTTCCGTCATGTGCCGGCGAAGCAACTCGCGCTGTTCCTCGGTGAGGGGCGGCGGCGCGTTGAAGCCGGGGTAAGGGCTTCGCAGCGACGTGGGGATCGCCTTGAAGACCACGTTCTCGAACTCTTCGCTCGTGTAGCTGATCGGATCGCCGAACGGCCCGCCGCCTGTCACTACCGGGTCCTGCGGGAAGGCAGCCTCGGCATTGCGCAGGTCGCCAGCCTTCGCAGCGCCGTCGTCGGGCGTGAGCAGCTTGATGTGGGATGCGTGCGACTGATCGACGCCTTTGGGAAGGACGAAGGTGACCGCGTGACCGAGCGCATCGAGCGCGCGGGTCAGCCCGTAGCATGCCGTTCCCAACCCACCGGAGATGTACGGGGGAAACTCCCAGCCGAGCATGAGTACTCGCATGGCTCAACTCCTGGCGCAGGCGCGGACCATGCGCCGTCCCACCGCGCTTGGTTTAATCCCCACCCAAATCCACCGCAAGTCATGATAACTTGTCTTGCGGACTTGTGTCGCCCGACGCGCCAAAAAAGCGAGCGGTCCACCTCCGCCGTACACTCCCCCGATGAAGTCACCGCTCCATTCCGAGCAAGGCGACAGGCGTGCATCGCATGTTCCCGACCCGGATGACACATGGACCACTCGCAGGCTGCTGGCGTGGATGGCGGACAGCTTCACCGCGCGAAGCATCGACAGCCCACGCCTCTCCGCCGAGATGCTCCTCTCGCATGTCACCGAATGCGATCGGCTGAGCCTCTACACCGATCCGGACAGGCCGGCCAGCCCCGCTGAGCGATCAAAGCTCCGCTCGCTCGTTGCCCGGGCGCTTGGGAATGAACCGATCCAGTACCTTGTGCGGGAGGCGTGGTTCTTCAGCCTTCCGCTCACCGTCACGCGCGTGACGCTCATTCCCAGGCCGGCCACCGAATCGCTCGTCGAGCACGCCCTGCACTGGCTCCGGAGCGAATCCGCCGGACCAGAGACGAGCGAGCGCAGCCCGATCCTCGCTGCCGACATCGGGACGGGCAGCGGCGCGATCGCCATCGCGCTCGCCAAGAACAACCCCGCCCTTCATGTGCTCGCCACGGATGTGTCAGCCGACGCCCTGGCTGTGGCGAGGGACAACGCGGCGAGGCACGGCGTGACGGACCGCGTCGAACTGCTCCAAGGCGATCTCCTCGAACCGATCCGCACGCGCGTGGGTGCAGAGGGTCTGGATCTCTTCACCGCCAACCCGCCGTACATCTCCGATGACGAGTGGGCAGCCGTCGCGCCCAACGTGAAGGACCACGAGCCTGCCCTCGCGCTCCGCGCCGGCCCGGATGGCCTGGACATCATCAAACCGCTGCTGCGCGATGCCCCCGATCTGCTCCGACCCGGCGGGCTGCTCCTCATCGAACACGCCGCATCACACGCGGATCAGGTCCGCTCGCTCGCCCGGGACGACGCACGGCTTAGCCGTGTGGAAACGCTGCGAGACTTCGAAGCATTGCCCCGCGTGCTCAAAGCCGAGCGAGTGCGATGAGCGCTACCAGTGATTCATCAACCGACACAGACTGGGCAGTCCAGAAAATGTCGACTTCGACTCTGGGTACATCACCTCTCCATCGTACGATTCCACACGCAACGCCCTTCGCAGCCCCGCCTGGCAAGGCGGGGTTCAGGGGTTCCCGCTGTTGACGGGTCTGCCAGTGAAAACCAGATCGCTCTACCTCAGCCTATTCGTCATGCTCTTCGTTGGCGTGATCCTCGCGCTTCTGCTCATACCCCCGAGCACGAAGCGGCTTGTCGAGCGTGCCTTCAGTGGCAACGCGGACGCACGGGCAGCGGGGATCGAGGCGCTGCTCGCTGAAGACCCCGATCGACCCGGTCACACACTGCTGGAAACACCGCGGGCGCTCGTACGGCTGCGAGAAAAAGGCTCACGGGCCGGCGTCAACCCGAACGCACTTGCGGATGTGGCTGACGCCCTGCGGTCCATCGGCCGGCTCGACCCGGAGACGATGGGCTCGACGGCGTATGTGCGCTACTTGAAGGTGGAGCTTGATCGTGCGGGCTGGTCGCGCGCCGCTTGTCTGGCTGCTGCTGCGGCGATTGCAGAGCTTCCGACCGACATGCCTGACGACTCAGCGGACGACACCGAACGTGAAGTGGCGGCGCTGGCGCTGGATCTGCTGCGAGGCCGGGATGCCGGCGTCGCCCACGCGGCGCTGCTTGCCTTCGTCACCTTCGCAGGCTCTGCAAGCCCGGGGACCGCGCAGAGCATCGTTGCATTCGCCTCCGATCTAGATGACCCGGCAACCGCGAGAGATGCGTGGCTCCTCTGCGGGCTGCTGGGCTTGAGTGACCCGAACAGCGATGTGGTTCGCGAGGGCCTTCCCCAGTCGGTCGCCGATGCGGTGCGTTTCGCCGTTTCCCGGGCCGGCGGTGCGCCCGATGCTGTGGTGGAGGCTGACCCTGAACTCGCGCCGCTGCTCACATCCTTGCGTGTGGGTCGATCGGTCGGAGTAACTCCACCTGAGGCGCCCACCGACCCCATCCTGGAGCAGGCGTACTGGCCCGGCCCTCGCTGGCGGATCGCGCTGCGCGTGGAGTCGCTCGGGCCCGGCGAGGCGCGCGATGCCGCACTGGAACTGCTCGGCGAGTACGACGATCACGTTCGACGGGCGGGGCTCCTCGCGTGCGGCTTGCTCAGCGTGGCGAGTGAGGAGATCGCCCTGATCGAAGCGGCGGATGATGATCCGCTCAATCGCCGGTACGCCCGGCTGGCGCGCCTGATGATTGAGCAGGACGATGCGGATGAGGCGACTCGTCTGACGCAGGCGGTCGTGTCGATGGGGTCAGCGGGGATGGTGCCGGTTGACGATGCGCTCTTCGCGCTGCTTGCCGCCGGCCGAACCGAGGGGCTTGACTGGCTCTTCGACCCGCTTCGGCCGAGACGGTCGCTCGATGAACCGGCGCTGGCATGGGATGAGGCGATTCGCCCGCGAACGCCAGACGGTCTCTGGCCGATGCTGACGCGATTCATGGACCCCGTGCTTGACATACCTCCCAACCCAACCGCCGGCTCGCCGCGCGCGACACGTCTACACAGCGACGCCATGCGGATGTGGTGGCTCATCCATCGCAGGCATCTTGCCTTTGACTCGCGAGAGCGCGTGTTCCGTCATGCGATCAGGCAGTGATCCGCCTGAACTTCCCCAGCCAGCACATCGAGCGGGCAGGTCGGCTCGGGAACACCTGTGAAGATCATCTCCAGATCAGGCTTCGCATCGAACGGTTCGATCGACGATGCGCTCACGAGCAACTGCAACTGTGACCGCAGTTGGTGTTGTTTGTACCGATGATCGTCGCTGATTCGGGCAGCAGCGCGGTCGTCGGGGCGCTGCGATACGACAACCAGTGAACCCCCCGGTGCGATGCACCGCCGAGCCTCGGCAAGCAAACGCACCGGATTTGCGTGACGCTCAAGCACATCCGTCAAAAGCAGCACATCGACCGCATCATCATCCAGCGGCAGATGCCGATCATCCGTGATGTGCCGGAACTCAGGCTTCGGCCCGGCGTATTCATGCTCGCCAGTGACGCAGCTCGCCAGCGTGATGAACGGGCCATCAGCATCCAAACCTATGCACGATACGCCCTGCTGGGCGAGTAGATGAACGAACAGCCCAGCGCCGCAACCGACCTCTGCGAACCGTCGAGGCTCCGGCGATCGGCTCAGGCATGCCGCGATGCAGTCTGCCCGCCGCTTGCAGATCGCGCGCAGTGTCGAATCCTCGCTGAATCGTGCCCAAGGCGTCTGCGCAATGTCGATCTCGCCACCCTGTACCTGTCGCCGACTCGGCCCGAAGACGCGCGCGTTCCACAGAAGCGGCGTCGAACGATACTGCCTGCGCACTTCATCGAGATCCGGCTGAAGACGGCAGAATCCCCACTTGTCGCGGAATCGTCCCAGCGCCAGCCCCAGCCCGCGTGTCGTGTCCGCCGTATTGGCCCGGTCCCGCCGCATCGTCAGGTGGTGGAAGAACTCGATCGCAGGCGTCGCCCAGCAGCGATACCCCTTGAGCCGCGACATCATGCCGAAGTCGATCGTCTGACCCCGCAGGAACGTCTCGTCGAACCCGCCGACCGCATCGAACACGTCGCGCTTGAAGCAGTAGAAGCAGCCCATCACGTGATCGACCTCGATCGTGTGTCTGTAGGCATCGCGAGGCTCATGCTCGCCCTCATGGATGTATCCGCGTGGGTCGAGTATCCAGTCGCCCATGCTGTGGATGCGTCCGTTGCTAGCGAGTTGCTTCGGGCCGACCACGCCCAAGTCCGGCGGCCCCGCGTCGAACGTCTCGCGCAGGATCGACACCCAGCTCGGCGTGAGGATCTCGATGTCGCCGTCGAGCCGAACGAGAATGTCGCCCACCGCTTCGGAAACAAGGATATTGGTCGTCTTCGCCAGGCAGCCGTGGTGCGCCGCTTCGATCAGGCGAAGCAGCGGCTGACCAGTCATCACACCCGACGTCCATCGCTTCTCCGCCCAGGCTCGCAGCGTGTCCAGGCTGTCATCCGTCGATCCGTCGTCGTAGGCGATGATCTCGAATGGCGCGAGCTCATCGCTCAGCGTGTGGCGCAGCGATCGCAACAGCGTCGTGATGAAGTCCATCTCGCCGGTCTTGGACGATGGCTTGCCGTTGTTGAAGTTCGGAATGAGGATCGAGACGCACGGCTTCATTCAACGTTTATCGACGAAATCACGGATCGGCGAAGAAAAAAACGCGGCGTGCGCACACGTCTTTGGGGGAGGTTGTTTCTGGGGTGATCCCTGATTGCTGTACAGCAGGCCGGTTCGCACTCGCCACGTGTCGGGTTCATGCGCGCAGGTCGTGGTATGGGGTGTCAAAACCGGTCGGTTTTGGCGTGTTTTGGAGCGGTTTCGCGCGGTTTTGGATCAGTTTCGGTCAGTTTTGACGCGGTTTTGGCCGGTTTTGGAGCGTCCAGTTTTTGGTTATTGCGCACGGTGATTGACATCGCAATCGCGGGTTATTCAGCGCGGCACACGTTTTGCTTGCCGATCGCGCGAAGCCGCAAGCGGCGTTGCGCGTGTTGGTCTACTCGCAGATAGTGCCGTAGTGCGCGAGCAGGATGCCGAGGTCGGACTGGTCGGTGTCGCCGTCACCGTCGATGTCGCCGACGCAGGGCTCGCACTCATCGGGGACGCCATTGCCATTCTCGTCATAGCTGGTGCCGGTGGCGATGTCGATGTCATCCTCGAACCCATTCGGCTGGCAGTCAGCGAGTTCGTAGGCGCCCATGTCAACGATGGGTGGATCACCGTGGCCGGTCTCAGCCGCTTGCGGGTCGTCGAGCACGCGAGGCGCGCTGTCCAGATCGGTCGTGACGTCAACCACTGCGTCGTTGTCCCCTGCATCGCTGCACGGCCCGCCGAGCCAGAGGCGCAGGTTGTCATCCTCGGTACCGAGGATGTCGTCGTCGCCATCCGCGTCTCGGTAGACCGGGTCGGTAGCGATGTTGCCCATGCCGGTCCCCCAGCCGCCCTCGACGTTGCAGTAATTCACGTCGACGGTTCCGCTGACGTCTGTGGCGATTTCGCCCATCGGGCCGCCGAAGACATCGCTGTTGTCCCAGAAGATGCAATTGATGACATCGACGTGGCCGGACATGACGTAGAGGCCACCACCCATGTCTTCGGCGTGATTGGCGTGAAGCGTGCAGTTGATCATCGTCATCACGCTGTCAACAACACCGTTGTAGACGCCGCCGCCCCATCCATCGGACATGCCACCGGAGAGATAGGCGGTGTTGGCGACGAACACGCAGTTGATGGCTGCGGTGTTGCCGCTGCTATCTCTGTTGTAGATGCCGCCGCCTCGGGCCGCGTCGTTGCTGAGGAAGATGCATCGCGTGATCTCAAGCGGCGCGCCGTTGTAGATGGCGCCGCCCCATCCATAGTCGATCATGTCGTCGCGCTTCGTATTACCGATGAAGATGCAATCGCTGAGCGGCGAAGGACTGCCGTAGTTGTACAGGCCGGCCCCGAAGAAGGCTTTGTTCTCGCGGAACGTGCAGCCGGTGATCGTCGGCTCGCCGTAGTTGTGGATCCCGCCGCCGTAATCAGCCTCGTTTCCTTCAAAGAGGCAGTCTCTGATGGTGGGGCTTGTCCCGGACCCGCAGTCGATGCCTCCGCCCACGCCGGACAAAGAAGCCGCGTTGTACATGATGTCGCAGTTTCGGATCATCGGATGGGCACTGCCGGAGCACGAGATGCCCCCGCCGTTGATGGCGGTGTTGCCGGAGATCTCGCAGTTCTTGATGGTCACATCGCAATCCGCGCCGTTGAGGTACACGCCGCCGCCGACCCAGGTGCTGTCGGATGTGTTGCCGGTAATCAAGACGTCGTCGATCGTGCCGCCGCTTCCGTCGCACGAAACGCCCGCCCCCCCTCCAGACCAGCCGACGTCGATGGTGTTGCCGCTGATCTCTCCGCCGGTGATGTTGAGTGTGAAGTGGGCATCAGCGAAGACGCCTGTTCCAACATTGCCTGTGACGGTGCAGTTGGTGAGCGTGATCCTGCCCGAGTCGGTCGGAGTGGCGGTGGATCCAGCAATGCCGCCGGCGTATGAAGAACCCGTGTTGCCGCTGATGTCGCAGTTGATGAAATCGGTGTACGACCGGTCACACAGCACGCCGCCGCCGCGCTCGGCCGAGTTGGCGGTGATTGTGCAGTCGGTGAAGACGGGCGTCGCGTTGTTGCCAATGAACACGCCGCCGCCCTTCGCAAAACCGACGGCCGTGTGGTTGTCGTAGATCATGCATTTCGCGATCCGGGGATATGTCGGGCCGGTCATGTAGATGCCGGCCCCGTCCTGACCAGGCTGGCCCTCGATGGTGTGGTACCCGTAGCCATCCGTGACATGGAAGCCGTCGAAGATGGTGGTGTCATCCAGGTCGACCTCGAACTGCACCACGTGATAGGCGTTCTCGGCCTTCCCCAGCGTGTCATCATCCCGGAGCAGGTCTCCCGAGAGAATGGTCGGATACTCGATGGGGTCGCGATCCTCCCAGACCCCGCCGTACGGGAAGCCGCCGTAGATCTCCACGCCATTCTCCTCGATCTGGAAGGTGGCGCTGCGTGCGTCGGGCGGGTTGGTCATGTCTGTGGGGATGTACGTCCCCTTAGCAACCCAGATCTCATCGTCAGCCGAGTCCACCGCCAGGAGGGCCTGTTGCAGCGTGGTGAATGCCTGGCTCCATGAGAGGCCGGTGCCTCCCAAGGAATCGTCATCGACGTAGTACCGAGTGGCGCTGGCATGTGCCGTAAGCGCCGCGACCGAGGCGGCTGCGAGCGCGAAACGAAGCCGTGTCATCATCAATCTCCTTCTTCCATGGAGCTACTGAGTGCTGGAGTGGTGAGCGCACGCACACCCAACTCGCGGTGGACAGGCGCGCCGATATGCATTGACGTTCGGTGTATCGTGTGGCTGCGAAGCATGGCGGTTCGCTGCCTTCGCGTCGCACGTGTGGTCGGCGGTGATCGTCAGCGAACGCGACGAGACGTTGACGGGAGAAGTTGTCGCCGCCGATGAAGCAAGCGCGGCAGCCGATCCTCACCCACCCCGGGTGGAGCCGACTCCCCAGCGACCGCACGGTATTTATTATGGGGTCGCGATGACCGGATGCAAGCGTCGGCTGCACGTTTCGGTCCAGAAACCCCACTCTTCATGACGGCGGCTTCGTTGTGGCGAGCGCCCTTGTCAATCGCCAGTCGGAATCGCGATGTCTTCGGTTCGAGGAAACCAGCGCCACGCCCCGACTCCCACGACCCCCACCTTGAGCGCAGTCCGCCCGTGGCGGACCAACAGCGGACCCCACCGCAACACGCGCCCGCTTCCCCAAAGCCGCGGGAACTCGTTCCTGCGGGAACCCACCACCCCACCACCCCCACACCCGCACGACGCACATCCTCCGGGTCCCGTCCACAGCTTCTGACAATGCCGCACGAAGCCCGGCATATTTGCTTGACGCAGGACCGGATGCGCGCGATCCTCTCATAAGTGACTGGGAGGACTCTGGGCACCTGCTCGCCGGCTCGGGGCGTGGCGAGCGCATGCCGACATCCTGAGGAAGGGACACACACATGACGCACCCACGGGGAACAACAGCCTGCGCAGCACTGGCGGTGCTGGTGGCTGCCTGCACCCATGCGGACATGCTGTAACACGTGCCGCAGCCGTGTTTTTCGGATATTCTCCTCTGTTGTGATAAAAAAACTGACGTTTTGGTCAAAAGGCGCGTTGCGCACGGCCCGCTGCAGCGACTAGTGGGGAAGACACACACGTTCAGCCGCGCCCGCGCCCGGCAACGGCCCGCCGACCAACGCGACGGACAGGCGAAAGGAACACATCATGCACCCCCTCGCACGCACAACCGCACTCCTTCTGGCACTCACAGCCATTGGCCAATCGCCGGCGCTGAGCCAAGTCGCCGCATCCGATACGGCCCTTGAACATTACATGGAAGCTCGGGAGATCCTACCACCAGTTGCTGCGGATGTTCCTCCGCCCAACGATCCTGGTTCTGGAGGATCACAGTGCACAACAACCGGCGGTGGCACTGGGACAGTCTTCACGAGCTACGATTATCAGTACCAATGGCATGATGGAGTTGGATGGCCGTATTACGCAACGCATGCCGCAAACGCACTATCAGGCAGTACTGCGGCACGAACGGGCGCTGGTGGCATCAGTGGGGCGACCTGCGAAGGAGTTGTTGGTCTCTATTTCTACGTCGGTTCGACCAAGGCGATCACAATCGAAGGCACTGTTGATTCGTTTGGCGGCATGATCATCGTGTATCCATCTGCCGTCGCGGGTACTGAGATCACTTGCTTCATCGATCCGCAGTTGCAGGATGATGATCTCTACTTCCGAAATGACATCGATCCGGCGTTCAGTTGGGAGTGGTTCGGGAATGTCATCTTCTACTTCGCTCAAATGGCCGTCGGGGGATACGTACCTGGCAGCACGCTCGACGATGCAATCCAAGCACTGAACCTGGTGAACAGCTACTACGGCCTTGCGGATGCCCTACTGAACATGGACAACGTCGATACTCACACAATCAGCGGTTCGTTCGTCGCCGAGCCGGGCTGGCACCGTGTGCGGGTTGGGTTGAGGTCCACTGCCTCCGCCTGCATCGTTGGCACGGCGCACGCTGCGCGCGCGGGCCAAGTCACACAGATATTCATAGACGGAATAGCCGCGCCGTCCATTGTGGACTCAGATGTGCCGGAGACTGGTACGGTCGGCAGGCGTATTGTGTGTTTTGCGAAGGTTGAAGATCCAAACGGAGATGAGGTGCAATGCTGGTTCGACTGGGGTGATGGCAGCCCGCTGACCTGCTCAGGTGCCACAGTGGGCGACTGGATCATCGGCGGGCACGAGTATGCATCAGCCGGCACATACCCCGTAAGCATGCAGGCAGAGGACCTTGACCAGACGTTCTCTGACTGGACCGCACCTGTGGACATCATCATCTCCGACGTGCCGCCGCCGAATCAGTCTCCGTTTGGTGCAGCTTGGCAGGTATCACCCGACAGCGGTCCTTGGACCACGCCGTTCGACTACTCGATTTATGTCGATGACCCGGACGGCGACTCGGTGGATGTGGTCTTGGAGACACGCGATCCGTCCTCCGGCACATGGGAGAACCAAGACACGCGGACGGTGAGCGGCACTGGAACCGCCACATGGAGCGACCGGACCCCATTCGAGAGCGACGACGCCGGCTTGAGCGGTCAATATCGCTTCAGCTACGATGACCATGAAGGACACGTCGGGACGTGGGGGCCTTACGACGGGCCGTCACTGGCCGGCTCCGAGCCTGATACGGAAATCACCAGCGGCCCAAGTGGGGCTATTGGCTACGACGACGTGACCTTCACCTGGACCGGGTACGATGACGTAACACCGACGGAGGATCTCAACTACTCCTACATCCTGGAGGGCCACGGCGATCCCTGGTCATCGTGGGCACCATCCACCACTAAAGACTACACCGACCTCCCCTACGGGGAATACACCTTCCGGGTGAAGGCCCGCGACACAGACCTCAACGAGGATCCCACGCCGGACGGCCGCACGTTCGTCGTCGGTGTCGCGCCGGGCGAGATCGTCCCCTGGCCCACCTTCGCAGCCAATCTCCACCGAACGAGCCACATCGATATGAGTACTGGAACGGGACGCATAACCGAGCCGAGGGAGCGATGGCGGATGGACCTGGAACCGTGGTCAGCCTTCCGTAGCAACTACGTTGTCGCCGACGTTGATGCTGATGGGTACGCAGAAATCGTAGTCGGCACGGAAAACCCGCACGGGCCGGACCATCGCCTCTACGTCCTCGACGGACTGACCGGTGAGGTTGAGTGGTACTACGAGTGCTACGTGGAAAGGGTCTGCGTCGAGAACGTCGATGGTGATCCGCAGTTGGAGATCTTTGCCGCCGGCGATGGCCTTTACTGCCTCGAATGGGATGGGACCACGGGGACTCAGCATTGGCATTGGCCATCAGCACAGCTCATCCATGCATGTCCCGCGGTCTCCGATGTGGATTTCGACGATACGATGGAGGTGCTTGTCGCCAACGGGGATCTGGTATGCCTGAATGCCCAGACTGGGGCGCAAGAGTGGTCGTACAGAGATGTGATCGATCCTGATGCCAGCATATGGAAAACCACTCCAGCGATTGCCAGTTGGAATCAGCAGATCTATGTGGGTGATACCGGCTCGTCGTGTGGGGTTCGTTGTCTTGGAGCGGTCGGAGGCTCCCCAACGCTCTACTGGAGCTATCCGACCTCGTATTATGTCTGCAGCATCGCTCTGGCTGATGTCGACAATGACGGCGTCACAGAGACCCTGGCCCTCGATGAGGGCGGCAATCTGCACTGCCTGCAGGGCGAGCTCCCCGAGTGGGACGTCAATACGGGCGACGGCGTTGGCGGAGACGGCTCAACGCCGGCGATCGCCAACCTCGACGACGATCCGTTCCTTGAGATCGTTGTTGTCGGCCAATCATACGTTCACTGCTATGATGGCGGTTCACTTGGCGTGGAGCAATGGTCATATCCCCGCGATTGGGGTGCACAAGTGTCCCCGCCCGTCATCGCGGATATCGACGGCGATGGGCACCACGAGGTAATCTGTGGCTCTTGGTACTACCTCTACTGCCTTGATGGGACAGACGGTTCACTGAAGTGGTCGATGGACTTCTCTGGCGATGACGAGGGCTACCTGGGCCGATCGCCGATCGCGGTGGGCGATCCCGACAATGACGGAGAACTCGAGTTGGTGGTCGGTGGTGCCGACATCTTCGTGATTGACGGACCCATTCTGGTAAAGTCCGACGGCACCGGTGACTACGCTACGATCCAGGCAGCGATCAACGCAGCCGACGACGGCGAGATCGTGTGGCTCGCCGACGGAACGTACACGGGCGACGGCAACCGCGACCTCGACTTCGACGGCAAAGCTATCACGGTCCGTTCGGTTAGCGGCAACCCGATGGCGTGCATCATCGACTGCCAAGGGAGCGAAGCGGAGCCGCATCGCGGGTTCTATTTCCACAACGATGAAGGGGCCGACTCCATCTTGCAGGGGATTACGATCACGAATGGATACGCTGCCGGAACGACCGGACATACTGGATACGGTGGCGGCATATTCTGTGAGAATGCCACTCTCACCCTCCAGTCGTGCATGATAACCAACTGTTATGCCAGCTTGTATGGCGGCGCGCTGGCCATCTACGCTGATACTACCAGGAGTGGACTTCTCGTCGCTGATTGTGCGTTCTCTGGCAACATGGCATCATTGGCTGGTGGCGCGCTTTACTTATCCATGAACGGCACCCCATATGATTTATGGGTTAAGAGATGTGTGTTTTCTGATAATGCTGCAGGCTGGGGACATGCCATCCGTACCGGAACTCCTCACGCATGGATGAACTATGAAGACTGCCTGTTTACCTCTCATAATAGTCCATCATTAACAACAGGAGTGGTTGTGGTCGGCGGCTACACCTTATTGGATCGATGTGTGTTTACGGGGAATGCTGTCCTGAGCATCAAGAACGAAGGTGGCGTGCTGTATCTGGATAACGCCACGATCGTAAACAATGGCGATGGGCCTCAGATCTGGGGCAATGGGTATTTCGATCTCGACAAGACAATCATTGCATTCAATGACGGCTACGCTCTGACGACGTCTCTAGGCTCGGGCATCGAGATAACCTGCTGCGACATCTATGGCAACGCTGACGGCGACTGGATCGGCGACATCGCCGACCAACTCGGCGTCAACGGCAACATCTCGGCGGATCCGCTATTCTGCGACACGACGTACGGTGACTTCCACTTGCGCGAGCCGTCGCCGTGTGCTCCGGGGCAACAATCGGGCTGTGATGGTCCTATCGGTGCGTTCGATGTCGGGTGCATTTGGGATTGCAACAACAACGACATCGACGACGCCTATGACATGGCCAACTGTCCACCGGATGAGGTCTGGTGCGATGACTGCAATGAGAACGGCATCCTGGACGAGTGCGACATTGCTGACGGAACGAGCCAGGATGTCAACGACAATGGCATCCCTGATGAATGCGAGGGTCTCTGCCCCGGCGATCTGAACGGGGACGGACAGCGCGATCAGTCGGACCTTGGCATCCTGCTCGCGTCGTACAACATCGACGCAGGCGGCGACATCGACGGCGACGGCGACACGGACCAGGCGGACCTGGGCGTCCTGCTCGCCGTCTACGACATCCCGTGCCCGTGACAACACGTCTGAATCATCGCGCCTTTGGCGGCGACGATGAAGGGGACATAACTGTCAGGGATCTTCGTTCTGCCGAGCAGCCGGCCGGCTCGCGTCGAGCCGGGCTCGCGCGATGACCAGGCGATGCGCCGCGCGCGTGTTCGATGAAACCCGTATCGCGCGCTTCGTGCGCATCATCGCTGGCATCTCGCCTCGTCGCCGCAGATCCTCGCCGGTGCGCGCGCGATGCCGATCGAGCCTCGAAATGTCGCTCAAAACCGACCCGAAACGCACCAAAACTGATCGAAAACGCGCCGAAACTCGCCAAAACCGGGCGAAACTCGCCCAAAACTCTGGTCCGATAACACGTTTTCCGTGAATCCGTGCGCACGAATCGGTCGCGAAGCGCATGCATGTCCACACTGGTGCGCACCCCCACGCGCCCCCACTTACCCCCCACATCACCGCGCAGCCATACCTGTGCGCATTCACGCTGCCTTGCTGAGCAGGCTGTGGTCGGCTTCAGCTTCCGAGCAGGTCGTTCTCGTCGAGGTAGGCGACGATCGCTTTGACCTCATCGTCAAGCGACATCTCGTGCGATGTCAGCAGGATCTCGGGCTTCTCCGGGGCTTCGTATGGATCGTCGATGCCTGTGAAACCCTTGATCTCGCCCGCCCGAGCCTTCTTGTACAGACCCTTGGGATCGCGTTTTTCAGCCTCTGCAAGCGTGATATCGACGTAGACCTCGATGAACGGCAGGCCTTCCTTCTCACAGACTTCACGCGCTTGCTGGCGGTCCGCGATGTACGGGCTGATGAAGCTGGTGAGCGTGATGATGCCGGCGTCGGCGAAGAGCTTGCTCACCTCGCCGATGCGTCGGATGTTCTCGTTGCGATCTTCCGCGGAGAAGCCGAGGTTCTTGTTCAGCCCGTGCCGCACGTTGTCGCCATCGAGGCGGTAGCAGTGTTTGCCCATGTTGACGAGTGCTGATTCGAGTGCACAGGCGATCGTCGATTTGCCCGAGGCTGAGAGCCCCGTCATCCAGAGGACAAGGCCTTTCTGCCCGAGGGCGCCAAATCGTTCTTCCCGTGAAACTTCGCCGTCGTGCCAAGTGATGTTGGTAGCGCGCTGCTCGCTCATATCCGTCGCTCAACCTTCAGTGATGAGATGACCCGCAGCGCGACGCACAGGCGCCCGAGCGGGTCATACAGTTGGAGAATCACTGTAGCGAAGGGCGGTGTGAACGCAACCGCCGGGGCAGGTCAGAACGTCGCGCTGCTCAACAGGCTGTGATGTTCGTACGCGGCGCGGTGTGGTGTGGCTGTGACGATCACGACCTGCGGCATCGTTGACAACTCCGGCGCGTGGGGCGCCTGTGCCGGCTCGCTCGTCTCCCCCCTGCCCGGATCGTAGCCATGCGGCATCGGCTGAATCACCTCCTGCGCGAGTCGGTCGACGACCTTGTCGAGCACACGATCCGCCTCACATCGCCGGTCCGCCATCGCTTCCCGCAAGGCTCGCACCAGGGCAGCATTCAGCGAAGGTACAGCCCGCCCACCCCGAGTTCTCTGTCTGCGCATAATCATCCCCAGATCTCTCTTTCTCCGTGTCTCCCATGTCCCCGGCCCACCACGGGTCGCAACGACGAGTGTGACACGCACTGCTGCATCGACCGGTTGTGCGGTCTGCTCCACTCCAATCAGGTGATTCTCTCAGCTTTCTTGCGATGCCCACTACAGAGCACTATCAAGCGAGGGCCGGCACCGGCGCAAGAAAAAAGCCGCCTGCCGGCGAGCACGCGGACTTTCTCGGGAGCAATGGGCCTGAGTGGACTCGAACCACCGACTTCACCCTTATCAGGGGTGCGCTCTAGCCAACTGAGCTACAGGCCCGTCTACGACCACGGCATCCTACCACATTCATCGGACACCGGGCCACCCTCATAGCACATCGTAGTGCTCCGAAACGACCGATTCCCAGTCGGCTCGGCTCTTGACCTTGACGAACGCTTCTTTCACCGCACCGGCGCTGGGATGATGTCGGGAAAACATGATGCCGAACTTCCGCATCATTCGGCCGGCGAGGCGCTCACCGTTGATCGCGACACTGATGTGAAAGTGCTGGAGGAGAACATCGCGTTGCTCGGCGATCGTCGGGGGCGACGGCGCCTGACCAGCCATGAGTTGGCGGGCTTGGCGGAAGATCCACGGGTTGCCGATGCAGCCGCGCGCCACGGCGACGGCCTTAACGCCGGTTTCGCTCAGCATGCGGAAGATGTCCTCAGGCTGCCAGATGTCGCCGGAGCCGAAGATGACGCGATCGTCGTAGCGTGCGGTCAGTTCCGCGAGGAATCGCCAGTCGCTCGGGCCGATGTACTTCTGCTTCACAGTGCGGGCATGCACGGTGGCCCATGCGTAGCCGAGGTCGTAAGCCGAGTTGAAGATGCGCTCGAAGTCCAGCGCAGCCTGTGGCGAATCATCCCACGCGAGGCGGAGCTTGACCGTGCAGGGAATCGCACTCGGCACGGCCTCGCGCACAACCCGGAGCACAGCCGACGCTTGCTCGGGATGGGCGAGGAAGTGACCGCCGCGGTACTTGCGAGCGATCTTCTTGACCGGACAGGCGAGGTTGACGTCGATGACCTCGAAGCCTTGGTCGGCGAGCAGCACCGCGGCTCTCGCCATCTCACCGGGCTGGCTGCCGATGATCTGGCCTGCGAGTGGGTGGTCTTCCTCGCCGCCGGGGATGCTCTCTCGCAGGTCCGCGAGGTCCGCCTTGGCGAATCCGCGTCCCCCCGCAAGAAGAAGCCGATCGAGCAGCGCCTCTGTCACGCAGAACGGGCAACCCTGCCGACGAGCGACGATGCGCATCGCCGCATCCGAGTACCCCGCAAGTCCCGCCTGGAAGAAAGGCGCATCGAAACCCGGCACCGCCTGCGGTATTCGCTGATCGAGTTCGTATTGCCGAGCGGCTGACGCGGCATCGTACGATGTGGTTGAGTGGGGTCGCTCGTCTTGGCTGGCACTGGCCGACATGGGCGCGAGAGTATACGCTCGCGGCACGACCGTCAGGTCTTGAGCCTTCACCGCTCGATCGGGAGTTGCGCCATGTGTCGACCCATTCGGCTGATTCTCGTCGCGATCATCGCGGCTTCCGCAGGATGCGGGCACGTGCTGTATGACCAGCCGACGCGCCCGTACCCTGAAGATACTCGGCAGAGCAGGGTGGCGGATGTGCAGGTGTTCCGCGACGGGCCGACGATCACGCTCGTCAGCGCGACGGGCGAGTCGTTTCAGGATGTTTCACTCTGGCTGAATCAGCGGTATATGCAGCACATCACGGCGCTCCCAGCCGGGGCGCAGTTGACGCTTGATCTGTTCGACTTCCGTGATGATGCGGGCGAAGCGTTCCGCGGCGGCGGTTTCTTCGCCGGCTACGACCCGGATCGGCTCGTGACGGCACAAATCGAACTGACGGATGGAGAACTGGTCGGCCTGCTCGTGATTCCGCCACGTGTCGAGGGCGAGTAGGCGCGACGGACTGACCGCAGCAGCGACCCGCTCCACCGCCGTTATGTGCCTAAGACACCCCTCCTCAGCAGAGGATCGGTGAACGATCACCGCCGTCAGTCACTGCGCAGAAAGAAACCCACCAAACCCTTTGGGGAAGCTTGGTGGGTAGGAGGGAAGAAACACGTCACCTACAGGATACAGCAGCAATGGCCCCTGGTCGAGCCTGAATCCAGATTCGGAGGCCGATTTTGGCCGGCACAACCCCCACAGGGCGTCCAGGGCGTCCAGAGCCCCAACCCGGCAACCCGGCTAACATGTGCGATTTCAGGCGGTTGTGGCAACCATGACCGCGCACTTGACCCGTTTGCAGCCGGCGGGGCGGCATCCGGACGGAAACGGCGAGAATTCGCGTTGCTGCATACTCCTGACCTGTTTGTCGGAAAGCGATCCCGCTCTCCCGCACACTCTCGGAACAACGCGATGTTCCCGATGCGGCTGAGCTTCGCTCCGGCATCGGGAAGCCGCATTCCTGCACGGAATCCTGCATCCACTGCTTGGCGGTCAGCGGAATGGGGATACACTCACAAGGTGGCAGAAGAGGGAGAGAGACTATGTTTGATCGAAGAGCATCCGAGAAACTGGGCTTGCTCGGTCTGGCGACAACGTTGCTGGCAACATCGGTGGGGCTGGGATCAACCGCGTTGGTTCCGATTGACCCGCCGCTGATCACAATTGACGCGGTTTCGCCCACGGTTGCGCAGGGCGTGGTCTCGTCAGCGGATGTGCTGGCGACACCGCCTCTGACGGTGGAGATACCGTACCTTGCACTGGGGCTGCAGGAGCAGGACGATCTGGACTCCATCGCCGTAGGGCCAGGTCCGGTGGATGGCGACACGTATGCCCTGCTGTTCTCGGTGGATCGAGGCGTGTTCACCGGACATCCGCCTGACGCCGACCTGTGGCTGCTTGGGTACTACTACAACGCGTATCAGCAGGCGGGGCTTGGGCAGGCAGCGGGCGACATGAACATGTCAACGGACCTGTACACAAACGACGGGATCGTGCCCGGACTGCGTGGGCGCGCGGTGTCGAACAACGTGACGGTGCGCGACGGCGGCGATGCGGGCGGAACGGATTTCGCGCTGCTGCCCGGGCCGCCGATGACGATTGATGACCCAAACGCTGGGTCGGAGGACAACGTGAACGGGCTGGGTGGCAGCAGCGGATCGGCCTTGCGAGGCGGTGAGAATCTGTACTTCAGCCTGACGAGAAGCAGCCCGTCCCTGCCCTTGTTGGTCGGTGTCGGTGGGTCCAACAGCGGCGCGGACATCTACACGAACGGCCCGGACACGGCTGGCAACACGTTGATCTTCGCGAACTCGTACGAGCTTGGTCTGGTCCCGATGGACGAGATCACCAGTTCGCTCGTACTCCGGGGGCTGGCCAAAGGCCCCACTGGGCACATGTTCGGGCCGGGCGACCGGGTGATCTTCAGCCTTGATCCCGACTCACCTACGCTGAACTTGCTTGAGTTCAACTCGTCGGACCTGCTGGTCGTGGGCTACGGGTGGCCGATCGAGCTGTTCACGGGTGGGGATGACATCGGGCTGGGCAACGATGCGGTGATTTCCGCCCTGACGTACTACCTCACGGATGACATTCAGTCGGCGATCCTGGACCACGGCATTCGCAGCGACTGCATCCCTGCTGATCTGAACTGCGATGGTTATGTGGACCAGTCGGACCTGGGAATCCTGCTCGCTGCGTACGAGGCGAATGACAGCGGGGACATCAACGGCGACGGCGCGACGGATCAGGCCGATCTGGGCATCCTGCTGAGCTTCTACGGCTACGGCACATGAGCGGGCGTGGTGTCGGCTTGGGTGCACGTTATCGGCTTGCGCCCGATAACAACGCGGGCGATGGTGCCGCAGAGGCGGTATGTCGCCAATCTGCGCGACACCGGCGAGCAGGTCGTCACAGCCATGCCGCAACGGGCATCGGTGAGGCCGTATTTCAGCAGATAACTCCCCGAATGGCATTGGCTTACCGGCTTGGGATCGAGTACTCTGTCGGTGGGCATTCATCGGCCCTTGTACATTTCGGTCCGCGCCTGATTGCGGAGTACAGGCCCAGCAGGACTGGTCGCGGCATACTCCTTGGATGTTGCGATTGGCTGGCTGAGAAGGCTTGGCGCATGGGCGCATTTGGCCGATGCTAACGTTGGACTTGGCGTGCATCGCCGCGTGGCGATGCCGAAGGCGTGTTAGAGGCTGCGTGCAGGCACTGGCTCGCTGCGGGGCAGGCCTGAGCACAGCCAAGGTATTTGGTGAGAACAAGCCGTATGGCCAGAAATTCGTGAAACCGCCGGGGTGGTGGTGCTCGAACAGGATGGGGGGAGATAGCTTGTGGGATGGTGGAGTGAATACCCGATCCGACCAACGACCGTTGGCCCCGCTTCTCGGCCTCCGGTCGAACGATAACCTGAGACATAGAGGATAGATAGAGATGATCACAGTGAATCGGTTGAAGCTGGCCGTCCTCCCCGTCCTTCTGCTTGCGGGGAGCAGCGTGATGGCAGATCCAGTTGGCTCGATCGTGCTGCGTCAGTTCGACACGGCGACGGGGGGCTCCGAATGGCAGTACTTCGGAGCGCTCGCCATGAGCGAGACCGACCACGTTGCTGTTGCTGCGGGGATCAACGGCAGCGCGGACTATGACACGCTGATCTGGCACTTCGACGGCGTAAGCGGATCCGTCGCCTACCGCGAGGGGTTCGTGACGGTCCTCTGCCACCCAATCCAAGGAAATGACTTCACGGTCAAGGTGGGCCAGATTATCGTCAGCGGCGTCAACATCAACTCCTCCGGCGAGATCGCCTATCGAGGCCAACTCAGGGTCACCTGTGAGGAACCCGACGACCCAGCGTGCGATTATGACGGCCGAAACGCCTTCTTCATCGGTGACGAGTACGCCTTCGGCGGCGCGGACGCCCCCGAGGACTACATCTGCGACCTCGGCTCACACAACACGCCCAAGGACGCCTGCCTCGATGACCTCGGTCGTGCGTTCGGCCGGCTCAAGACAACCGGCCTGAATGCGCACAGCAACGTCGCCGTCGGGAACTGCGCCGCGCCCACGGCCATCACCTGCTACGGCGACGAACTCGAGGGGACCGTTGGCCAGTTCGGCAAGTTCGCCTCCGAGCTGTACGTCGTCCCATCGACGCTCAAGTACTACTGCGTTAACAACGTGCTCCAGGTGCCGTCCACCGAAAACGTCAAGGTCATTCTCAACGGCGAGGCGATCCTCAGCGAGAGCGACTCCGTCACGCTTCCGGACAAAACCACCGTCACCATCGCCGGCATCACCGACGTCGCAATCAGCTTCAAGGAAACCCCGCTGTGGATCGGCACGATCTCCGGCGCCGGCATCACCACGGTGAACAACGACGTCGTCAGCTACGGCGGGACGATCATCGCCCACGAGGGTGATCCCTTCGACGCTATTCCCAACTCGGTGTTCGGAGTTGCTGCCGGCAATGTCGCTCCAGGACTGATCTCCACGGACGACGACTGCCACATCGCCTACACATGGGTTGTCACCTACGATCCGGGCGGACCTGATGAAGAGCTGCTCCAGATCCTCGTCTACAACGGTGAACTCGTCCTGGCGACCAACGATCTCATCGACCAGAACGGCGACGGCCAGGTCAACGAGGGCGACTATGGTGCATACCTCGTCGGCTTCCATACCGACATCGCAGTGAACGACCGCGAGATCTGGTTCATCGGCGATGCGCATACTTCGCTCGGCGATCGCATGGTCGTCATGAGCCTGACCAGCTTGCCCGAAGTCGACAACCCGTGGTGCGACCAGGCAGAGCCCTGCGTCGGCGACATCAACGGGGACGGCTATCGCAACCAGAACGACCTCGGCATCCTCTTGGCCTGCTACGACTTGCTCCCTGTCACGCCCGAATGTGAAGGCGCGGACCTCGATAACGACGGCGATGTCGATCAGCAAGACTTGGGCATCTTCCTGGCCGTCTACGACATTCCGTGCCCGTGAGCCTGTAGCTCGGTCACAACATCGCGTACCTTTCTTCAATCCCCGGTCCCGTCAGGCCGGGGGTTTTTCCATGCGCCGACGCGATACACTGAGCGCACCATGCGAAACCACATCACCGCTGTCGCACTATTGTGCGCCCTGTTCACCGCCGTCGGGTGCATGCCCTACCGATTCGTGATCGACGTGACCAGTCCGACGGAAGAGCTCACCGAGTCGGTCATCCTGCGCGATCGAGGCGCCAGCCGGTGGGGGCAGGCGAAGATCGCGATGATCGATCTGAACGGCACCTTCGCCGACCGGCAGTCGTCCTCCGTACTCACGCCACCTCGAAACCCGGTGAGCGAGTTCGTCGAACGCCTGCGCGAGGCGGAGGAGGATGACGCGGTGCGCGCGATCATCGTGCGGATCAATTCGCCGGGCGGGACCGTCGCTGCAAGCGAAACGCTCTACCAGGAGTTGTGCGCATTTCGCGAGCGGTCCGGCAAGCCGATCGTCATTCTCATGGGCGAGGTCGCGGCAAGCGGTGGGTACTACGTCGCGCTGGCGGGTGACGAGCTGATCGCACAACCGACGACCGTCACCGGCTCGATCGGCGTGCTCATCCAACTTGTGAACATCAGCGACACCATGCGAATGCTCGGCATCAGAGCGCGAGCCGTGACGAGCGGCCCGAACAAGGCGATGGGTTCACCCTTTGAACCTGAAGAGTCGGAACATCGCGCGATCTTCCAGCGGATCGTGGATGAGTTCTACGCGAGCTTTTGCGCACTTGTCGTCGAGCGCCGGCCGAACATCCAGCCCGAGTTGCTCGCCGGCGCGACCGACGGTCGTGTCATGACCGGCACACAGGCTGCACAGATCGGCCTGATTGACCGCACGGGCACGCTCCGCGACGCATTCGACGCAGCCAAGCACCGGGCAGGACTCACCAGCGCGAAACTCGTGAAATACCATCGGCCGAGCGAGCACATCGCCACACCCTATGCCGTGACCGGCAGCGCGCAGCCCACGGCAGCCTCGCACCAGGTCAATCTCATTCAGGTGAACCTCAGCGAACTGCCCGGCATGACAAGCGGGTTCTACTACCTCTGGGACCCGACGCTCGACGCAGAATAGGACGAACCACTGCAGACGCCACGCAAGATCGCGGCTCATCATGGGTTTTGCTTACAGATGAACCCGTACACTTGCTCCGTGAGGTTCTTGGCGACTTCCGACATGTCACTGATGTCATTCAAGTGAGCGAGGGCTTTCCTCGCGAAGCTCTGTTTGTCGTTGAGCGTCCCTGGCGGAGCCGCATATGAGCCCCGGCGCTTCTTCTGTGCCTTCAGCACCTGGCTCTCGATGAACTCGCCAAGCGGTTCGTTGGCGTAGTCCTCCTGGCCGAAGTTGTTGAGAGCGGCATCCTCCTCGCCGTACGAGTGCAGGACCGCCTTGATCACGGCGGGAGTCAGTAGATTCTCGATCTCTCGGCACTTCAAGACGTGGTAGCGGTCGCCGAGGACTTCGCCGAGCCGCTCATGCCGATCTTCCTTGTCTTGATCCTTGTCCGCGATCAGGAACAGCTTGCCGCACACGCGCTGGGGATCCACGCCTTCCTCTGGGTCAAGAAAGGACCAATGCACGATGTTCGCGCCGCCGTATTCCACGAAGGAGTAGTGGATGTCCTCAGTGAAACGCGGTCGGCTCTGCGACGGCGAGTCTTGGTGCAGCTTCAGATACCGACGGAGATACATCCGGTCGGTGATGCCTTCGACCCAGATCGTGCAGTTGCTGAGCATCACCGAGGAGTTCCGCACACCCAGTTCCGCAAGCAGGCTGAAATCCTCGTTGCTCGTGTTCCGGATGCTGAAGCGCGGCGCGTTATCGCCGTTCTCTCGCTCGTCCTTATCCTCGTTTCCAGCCACGTGTTGGCTGAATCGGAAGACCGAAACGCGATCCTGGTCAAGCGTGATATCGAGGAAGTGGTTGGAATGTGTCGCGACAAACACCTGCCTGCTACCGGTCACCTCCGATTCGTCGAAGATCGTGTCGATCAGGATTCGCTGAAATCCTGGATGCAGACACAACTCCGGCTCCTCGATGAACATCACAAGGTGTTTGTCGCGATGCAGGAACAGCGGCAGCGTCATGATGATGACCTGTGCGATGCCATCTCCGAGATCATAGATTGGCCGCTCTTCGGCACCGATCCGTACGCAGAGGACGTCACCATCTTCCTTGGGGATCAACGTAATTTTCGCACCCTCAAAGAACGTCCTGCTCAGGTACTGCTCGTAGCTGCGGATGATCTCGCGACGCTCGTAAGCCCCGAGCAGGTAGCTGCGAACCTCATCGCGGAGTTCCTCCCCGGTGAGGATCGAACCGGTCTCCAGCGAGTCCTTGCTTCCAGAGCGTGTGCCGTGCTTCGGGCATCCTTGTTGCTTTCCATCGAAGTAGTCTGCAACCGTCCGGTTGTGGTACTGATGTGCTGTGCCGGGCAGCGGACGAAGGCCACGCAGCGTCGGGATGTAGATCTTCTTGAGTTCGACTTCAGGCTGAGATCCACTGATGGGCCCGGCAGTGCCCTGCATCACACGACGCACGTTCCGCGCCCACTCTGAAAGCCCGCCGGGCTGACGACCACCAGCCCTCTCAGACGCCTCAACCAGATTAGCGATCTCAGTGGCGCTCCACAGCAAGGCCCCGTATTTGGTCTCTCGATCAGATCGCCGCATGAGTGCCTGGAACTGCCGAATGGAGCGACCGATCTGTCCCTCTTGGGTGGCGTGGCCCCGCAGCAACCGCGAGTTGAGATCACTCTGCAAGACACGGACGGCGTCCTTCTGCCGGTCGGGCACGGTGCAGGACCAGTAGGCAAGCTCCGGGGCTGCGAACAGCGCGCGGAGAAGCCGGCTCTTGCCGGAGTTGTTCACGCCGATGAACACGTTGAGCGTGGATAGATTGACAAGCCACGGGGCTCCCGCAGCGTCTTCTGGGTGGTACTCCTTTCGGATGAACTCCGGTATCTCAAGTTCCCGGATGATGTGGGCCATGCCAGCAGTATCACCCGTGCTCGGCGAATCGGCAACAGAGCCCAGCGGACCCCCGGAAACCCACTCGCAGCAACGCCAGTCGTCGCCGGACATGGTATCCTGCGGGATTGGACGGTCGGCACAGGGCTGGCTGGGACTCTGGGGGGAATCCAGACTGCAAGGAAACTATCAATGTCGCTACGTTTCGCATCATGCTCGATCGTGCTTGCCGCCTGTGCGCTGCTGACCGGCTGCGAGGAGGCCAACCAACTCCAGACCGCCAAGCAAGCCGGCTGGAATCACTACGGACTCGAGACCAGGACCATCGGCGAACCCGTCGCCTTGGCCTCTATCTCCGGCGATGAGAAGAACGTCATCGTCGAGGGGAAGATCGCTGAGGTCTGTTCTGGGAAGGGCTGCTGGATCACCGTCACCGACGGTGATGCGGAACTGTTTGTCCGGTTCCAGGACTACGGCTTCTTCGTGCCCCGCAATGCACAAGACCATCGCATGGTGATGAGAGGTTCCGCCGAGGAGGTCATCACAACCGTCGAGCAGTTGCAGGAGCAAGCCCGGAATGCGGGCAGGACTGAAGAGGAGATCGCCGCGATCACTGAGGAACGCCGTACGGTGATGTTCATGGCGGACTCGGTCTACATCGAAGGCGATGATCTCGACGAACTGTACAAGCCCGGCGATGAGATGGACCCTGACCACAAGCACCGCGGGCCGGACGGGGAAGAAGACGATCATGAGGAAGGCGAGGAGGACGAACACGCGGAAGGCGAAGACACCGACGAAACGGGCGGGTGAAGCGGTCGTGTAGTCAGCACTTGACGTACGGATGATGCACATCGGGCCGAGGACGGCCCGGCTCCGCTTGTTGCCGAATCGTCCGCCGCTGCCGTACTTCGACCTCCGGTCTGGATAGCAGGAAGTTCATGTGATGGCCGGTTACTCGCGTCGTCAGGTCTGTTCGATGCTCGGCGGGTTGGCGCTGGGTGGCGTACTCGGCGGTGTCTGCCGAATCACGGGCGCAGGGGTCGGCCTCGCTGATGCGATCCTTCCACCCGGAGCGGGGTCGGAGGCTGATTTCCTCGCTGCGTGCATTCGATGTGGGCAGTGTGTGCAAGCGTGCCCCTACGACACACTGACGCTGGCGGGTCTGCTCGACGGCGCATCGAGCGGCGCGCCGTACGCCGATGATCTGCGTCATCGGCCGTGCCGGTTGTGCCGCAATGATGACGAGCCGCTGTGCATCGCTGCGTGTCCGACCAACTCGCTCATGCCCGTGGCGGGGTGGAAGGACATCCGGATGGGTGTCGCGGTCATCGACACGCAGACGTGTCTGCCATACCTGGGGAGGCGTTGTCACACATGCTGGCAAGCATGTCCGGTGAGGGATGAAGCGATCCACCACGATGAGTGGGGACGCCCGTTCGTGAACGAAGCCGGTTGCCTGGGCTGCGGGATCTGCGAAGCTGTCTGTCCGACGAGGGAAAGCTCGATCGTTGTGAAGCGGCTACCTGTTCGCACGGACACGAACACAACTGCGGGTGCCGGCGCATGATGAAGTGGACCAAGCGCATCCGCCGTTGGACATGGGCGCACCGGCTCACTGCGCTTGCGTTTCTTGCGCTGCTGATTCTGGGCAGCCTCGACTCGGTCACATGGTTCCGCGGTTCCGCATCGGGAACGACACTGCTGAACGTCATCCCGTTCACCGATCCGCTGGCGATGCTTGAAGCGACGATCGCATCACGCCAACTCCACATCCAGGCGATGATCGGCGCGGGCATTCTCCTGGTTGCCGCAGCGCTGCTCGGCCCGATCTTCTGCGGGTGGGTCTGTCCGCTCGGCCTGATGCTGGATGTGATCGCCTCACTCCGCGCGTTCACATGGCGCCGACTTGGCGGGCGGCGACTGCCCCCGATACCCAAGCCTGCCCGCATCGAGGTCAAGTTCGCGATTCTTGGGCTTGTACTCGGGTTCGCGCTTTTCGGCAGGCTACCGCTCTTTCAGATTCTCTCCCCGATCAACATTCTGGCGAGCGGCGTGATCTTCCCCGCCGATGTGGGGTTGGTCATCGTGGCGATCATTATCGTGGTGGAATTGGTTCGGCCTCGCATCTGGTGCAGAACGCTCTGCCCGCTCGGCGCGCTGTACAGTCTAGTCGGCCGATTCAGTCTGCTGCGCGTGCGCATCAACGCGGATCTTGAAGCGCCGAAGCTCTGCGGCCAGTGCGTTCGCCGATGTCCGATGGCGGTCCCGATCACCGATCAGTACATCGCCGAGTCTAAGCGCAGCATCGATCATCCGAACTGCACACGCTGCGGCGAGTGCATCGACGACTGCCCGCGCGGCGTGCTGACACTGGGTTTTCGCAGCAGGCGAGCGGAATAGCAGCGCCAGCCGTGGCGATACGTCTTGCTCGCCAATGCACAAGACATGACAGACGTGTCCACTGTCGTCATGATTGATGCTGCGTTGATGTCTGACAGTCCGCCCGGAGGGTTATGCCAATGCTTGTCGTCAATACTGAGTACATTCCCGGATACGAGGTCGTCGAGGTCAAAGGCCTCGTCCAGGGCAACACGATCCGCGCCAAACACGTCGGCCGAGACATCGGCGCGAGCCTGAAGAACCTTGTCGGCGGCGAACTCAAAGGGTACACCGAGCTGCTGACCGAAGCACGGCGAGAGGCGCTGGAGCGCATGCTCAGCCAGGCTGAACAGCTCGGCGCTAATGCTGTCGTCAACGTGCGATTCACGACCTCATCGATTGCAGGCGGCGCTGCGGAACTGTACGCATACGGCACGGCGGTCATCGCGCGGGCGGACGGCGCACCGGCGAGCGAGCCGAGTACACCCAGCATCTGACGAACCAGAGGAGGAACTGCCATGGATGCCATCATTCGCGTCGCAGCGCAGTTCATCATGACGATCCTGGGCCTGTTGCTCGGCGTGATCTTCGGCATCCCGCGCGAGCGGGCCCATCTGCGAGAACTCGATCAGCGGGAAGCCGCGACGGCGCAATTTTCCGTGACCGACATCAAGGCGCTGCCGGCCGGGATCGTACCCGCGGGCGGCTCGCTGGTGATCGGTCAGGTCGTAATCGGCTCGGACTACCTCAAGACGTTCCTCTCGCGCTTCCGCAACATCTTCGGCGGCGAGATGCGGTCGTTCGAACTGATGCTGACGCGCGCCCGGCGCGAGGCTCGCCTGCGCATGATCGACCAGGCGCAACGGATGGGCGCGACGGCGGTCGTCAACATGCGCATCGAAACGTCGCGCATCGGACAGGCGACACGGCGAGGCGGCAACCCGATGGCTGAGGTGCTTTGCTATGGCACGGCAATCGTGCCCAGCCGCGGCGGCGAGGTGATGTGATGCCCGATCCGGTCGATCACAGACCGGGGATCGAACACGAACCGGTGTATCACAACACGGAGGAGGACCGTGCCCGCCGCGCAGTCGGTGCGGATGAGTTGGGCATGGAGCCTGCCCGTTCTTCGACGGTCCATCACGAATCGGCCGATGCGCTCGCGGCGGTGGGTGATGAGCCGGCACTGCGCGGCATGCCGATCGACCATACGAAGCTGACGACATTCGGCGATGTCTACCTCACCAGGCGGTTGTGTACGCCGATACGCCGGCAATGGTCGGTCATGCTCGTCGCGGCGATCGCATCAGGCCCGTTTGCCATCCTCGGGGCGCTCTGGGATGGGTTCGGGGGACAGGGCGGACTGGCGCACATCATCGTCATCTGCGCGTTCGCACCGCTCGTGGAGGAGATGCTCAAGGTCGCCGGCGTTCTGTATCTCGCGGAACGTCGACCCTGGCTCGTACCTGCAGCATGGGCGATCCCCGTCGTCGCGGCGTGCAGCGGAGCGGTCTTCGCGGTGATCGAGAACTGGCTGTACCTGTCGGTGTATCTCGACCATCCATCACAGGCAGTCATCGCGTGGCGATGGTCCATGTGCACTGCCCTACACGTCGGCTGCTCGCTCATCGCGGGGCTTGGTGTGCGGCGGATGTGGATCGTCACGACGCGCACGCTCCATACGCCGACCGTCTCGCTCGCAAGCCCGCTGCTCATCACCGCGGTGCTGATCCACGGCCTGTACAACGCAGGCGCGATGCTCTTCACATCCATCAGCGCGCCTTTCTAGCGCCGCCGCCCCACCACAACCGGTGATCGCCCTACGATGTGTCAATGACCACATCGCTGTCATTGTGCGTTCTTGGAAGCGGGTCCGGCGGGAACTGCTCGGCACTCGTTCTGCACGGCTCCGCCACACGCCGCGTTGTGCTCATCGACATCGGCCTCACGCCGCGCCAGACAAGGCTGCGCCTCGCGCGTGTCGGTCTCGATCTCAGCGATGTGACCGATGCCCTGCTCACACACCTGGACACGGACCACTTCTGCCCGACTTGGCGGAACCTGTTGCCGAGCAACGTCACGCTGCACATCCATCACAGACACATGCGCCGGGCGGAGCGCGACGGCTGCCTGTATCACGAAACGCTTCCCTTTGACGATGACTTCGATCTGCACGGCTGCGCCGTGTCGCCATTTGTCGTCTCACACGACCGGCTCGGGGCTGTCGCCTTTCGTTTCCAGGCCAAGGACGGAACGCTCGGCTTCATCACCGACTGCGGCAACGTCAGTGATGCAATGATCGATCACTTTCGTAGCATTGACATCTTGGCGATCGAGTCGAACTACGATGCGCAAATGGAGGCCCAGTCCGGCAGGCCAGCGTTCCTGATCCAGCGCATCACCGGCGGCTCGGGGCATCTCTCCAACGAGCAGGCGCGCGATGCGGTCAGGCGCATCGCCCCGACGCGCGAGGTCGTGCTACTGCACCTGTCACGGCAGTGCAACCACCCGGCTTACGTCGAACCGCTGTATCAAGACGACGGCCTGGTGGGTCGGCTCGTCCTCAGCAATCAGCGTGAACCGGCGCGCTGGGTGCATCTGGACCCCGCTGCGGCGAAACGCGACGGCTCGCTGCTGGAACCACACATGTACTCGTGATCGTGCAAATATGAAAACGCGAAAAACGTGTTCGGTGCGTTTGGCTGCGACCCGAAGGGGAGCGCTTGCGCCTACTCCGACGCGCCACCCTGATCGGCTGCCTCCGCGGCGACAAGGTCGGCGTAGCTGCAACTGATCAGCTCACCCATGATCGGGCCGAAGGCGTCACGCAGGTCGGCGATGCGCCGATGGCACGTCTGCACGTCGTTGTCATCATCCACGAGCGCTTCAAACTCGATGAACCTGCCCAGGCGGTCCACCTCGTCGAGATGGATTCGCACATTATCGAGCATCCAAAGCTCACGGTTCTTCTCGACGACGACATACGTGGGCAACGGCTGCGTGCCGAAGCGCGTGAGCGCCTGCTGCTCATCGTAGATCTTGAAGTGGCTCATGCGAGGTTCAGCGCGGTCCGGACGATGGTAGAAGATCCACTCGGTCGGCTCACCCTCGGTCTCGCGGCGTTTGAGCCTGCCGCTGGTCAGGCGGAAGTACGTGTCGCGCTGGCGGAGCAGGCGAATGCGCTTGGCGCCGAGGCGTCGGCACTGCGCCCTGGCAATGTCCAAGTCCCGGATCTCGGCTTTGAGTTCGATGTTCTGCATGGGGTCGGCCGGCTGGGAGGGCTTGAAACAGCGCGCGTCCTTGACAGCTTATCGGCAGGTGGGCCGGGCGTGTTGACGTGGGTCTCCCGTTCCGCAATCCGTTTCGCCGATGGGCTTGCCCATCCCGCTGCTGCGGCTTGTCCTGCCAATCGCGCCGCCTCCATGCTGAAGCCCTGGGCGTTGGTCAGATTCGTTCCCCCGGTGCCCACCCCAGCTTGGACAAGCACTGATGCAGCGAACACAGCGTCTCCACCTCGTTCTTGTCGAGCCGCCGGTCGTCGATGCACTGAGAGATGACGGCTGCGAAGGCCCTGCCGTGCAAGCTGCGGATCTGCTCAGGATGGAGATTGAGCTCCCGTTGTTTCCGGGCCATATACTCCATCTCCTCCCTCGTGATCTTGAGATCGGCTAGCACCGACTTGAGCGACTCCCAATACTCCGCAAGACCTGCCCTCTCGGCCGGACTTACGTGTTCGGCAACTCGGTCCGCCGCTGTGGTCGTAGAAGGGGCAGTCTCACGCGGCATTCCAATGCGCGATTTCGGACGCGCTCCGCACTTCAGCCCCTGCACAACACTCGCCGGAAGCGGTGCGTTGTTGAAGCTCTGGATGAACTTGTACTTCTTGAGACGACCGAGATCGCCAAACGTGCGGACGCCTCGCTCGTCGATCGTCTGAAGGTAGATGGGCCACAAGGCAGCGGCGGCTGACGCATCGGTACCAGCCTGATGCGCCCCAGAGTACTCCACACCATGCTCGCGACAGGCATCGGCGAGTGAACAACGACTCCCGAGGCCCAGCATCGGACGCAGGTACATCAGACAAAGATGTGGGGGCGTGCACGATGCACCGGCGAGCGAAAGCTCGTACTCCAGGAATCGCATGTCGAAGTACACGTTGTACGCAGCCACGACACAGCCCGAGAGAGTCCGCGCCAGGTCACCCGCAATCTCATCGAAACGTGGTGCGTCTCTCACATCGCTGTCGGTGATTCCGTGAATCTCCGTTGCCGCGACGCGCCGGCAAGGATTGATCAACGTGTCGAAGACCAGTCGGGGTTCTTCACCGGGATCGATCCGTACCACGGATACCTCGATGATCCGGTCGGCGCCGGCACTCAACCCGGTCGTTTCACAGTCAAAGACGGCCAGCGGAGTCTCGCTGATCGCTTCCTGAGTCACTGCACTTACTTCAGTTGCCATGCTGCACCTCCCAGAATCACCACTCCCGCGAACCACCAAGCATGTTATCAGATCCGGTTGGCTCTGACTCGACCATTGGCCACCGGTGCGCGGCTATATCGACCCTCTGTCACGGGATACTCTCGGGATTCTCGAAGATACCCCTCAGTGAGGGGGGATGCTTGCCCGCAGCTTGGCCTTGTTCTTGCGGCATCCGTCCCTCCTCGTAAGAATGATGTGATGCAAGATGGGATGTCCTTGTGCGTGGTTGGTAGCGGCTCCGGTGGCAACTGCTCGATTCTCGCCGTCCGGACAGGCGGGCACAGTTCCGCCATTCTCATTGATATTGGCCTCTCTCCCGAGCTCGCGGCAGAGCCGCTTCAGGCAGTCGGCTTGGGGCCGCGCGACGTCACAGATGTTCTTCTGACGCATTTCGACGGCGATCACTACGACTCCGGGTGCTTCGGACAACTGCCGTCATCCGTCACACTCCGGTTTCACAGAGCCCAACTTGACCGCGCCAAGCGCGCTGGTGCTGCGAAGGAGCAGAGCGTACTATTCGCTGAGGAGTTCGTGCTGCACGGAATGCGCGTCAGGCCTCTGCTTCTGCAGCATGATCTACAGGGAACGGTGGCCTACCGATTCTGTCATCCTCACGGTGATTTAGGATACGTCACAGACTGTGGCCAAGCGACTGGAGCCCTCATCGAACATCTGCGCGACGTGTCGGTGCTCGCCATAGAATCAAACTACGACCGCGCCATGGAACTGACATCTGCTCGTCCCTGGTTCCTCAAGAAGCGCATCATGGGAGGCTGCGGCCATCTATCGAATGACCAGACGCGCGAGCTGGTTCGAGCCATCCAACCGCGTGGCAAGGTCATCCTCCTGCATCTCTCCGAGGAGTGCAATCAGCCGAATCGTATCTTGCCTCTCTACGAGGACCACGATCCACCGGATGTTGATGATATCATCCTCAGCAGCCAAGACACGCCAACGTCATGGATCGAAGTACAGAGTGCGACGAAGCCGGAATCTCAGATTGATATCGTCCGTCGCGCGCTTGATCTATGAGCTGCCACTCTCGACGCCCGCTGCTTTGAGTTCATCGAGCAGACGCTTCTCATCCCAGATATCGATGCCGATCTCCTGCGCCCTGGTGAGCTTGCTGCCCGCCTTTTCACCTGCGATGACGAGGTCGGTCTTGGATGACACACTCGTCGTGACCGTGCCGCCGAGCGACTCAATGATCTCCTTCAGTTCCGCACGTCCATAGGTTCTCAATGTGCCGGTGAGGATGATTGTCTTTCCGGTGAAGATGGTCTCCGCTTCTTCTGATCCCGGAAGTTGGTAGTCGCTCGAATCGAACGATACGCCGACATCACGCAGCGCCTCGATCGTGTGTCGGCCGACGTCGCTGTGCAGCCAATTGTGGAGCGTGCGTGCGGTGATCTCGCCGAAGTCGCGGAGGTTGGCGATGTCATCGACGGAGGCGGCAAGCAGGTCGTCGATGGTCGTGTAGCTCCTGGCAAGAACCTTGGCAGCGGTGGTGCCGATGTGGCGAATACCCAACCCCGCCAGCACTCGCGCCAGCCCTCGCCCTTTCGCCGCCTCGATGCCCGCCAGGAGGTTGTCAATCTTCTTCTCGCCCATGCGTTCGAGCTTGAGCAGCTCGTCGCGCCGCCTCTTTAGCGTGAAGATGTCGGCGAAGTGTTCGAGCAGGCCGGCGTCAAGAAACTGATCAACGGACTTCACGCCCAGGCCGTCGATGTCCATCTGTCCTCGGCCGGCGAACCAGATGAGGCGTTCGCGGAACTGGGCGGGGCACTCGGGATTGACGCAGCGGTGGGCGACCTCATCTTCCAGGCGGACGATCGTTTCGCCGCAGGATGGGCACTTCGCCGGTGGTTTGATTTTCTTCTCTTTTCCGGTCCGGACGTCGGCGACGACTTCGACGACCTGCGGAATGATCTCACCCGCCTTTTCGACGACGACGGTGTCGCCGATGCGGATATCCTTGCGGGCGATCTCATCAGCGTTGTGCAGCGTCGCGTGCGAAACGGTCGTACCGGAGAGGAGCACGGGTTCCATCGTAGCGCGCGGTGTGAGCTTGCCGCCCTTGCCGACCTGCCAATCAACACGAAGCAACGTCGTTCTCGCCTGCTCAGCGGGGTACTTGAACGCGATGCACCATCGAGGGCTTTTGCTCGTGACGCCGAGGGCTTGCTGCTGATCGAACCGATCGACGCGCACGACCATGCCATCCGTTTCATAGCCGAGGCCACGGCGTCTACCATCAAATGCCTCAATGGCGTCAAGCACGTCGTCGATGGTGCTGCATTGCTTCACTTCCGGACTGACGGGGACGCCGAGGCTGCGAATGCGGTCGAGGTACGCACCGTGCGTGTCGGCAAAGCCATCCGGCATAACGCCCCGGCCATGTGCGACAAATGACAGGCGGCGCTGCGCGACGATCTTTGGATCAAGCTGCTTGAGCGTGCCTGCCGTCGCGTTGCGCGGATTCATGAATCCGCCTGGGGCGGACTCGCCCGCTTCGTCACGTGCCGCGTTGATTCGCTGGAACTCAACGGTCGGCATGAAGACTTCGCCGCGCACTTCCAGGATGTCCGGCATCGTGCCGGACTTCGTTTCGCGCAGTGAGAGCGGGATCGCGCGGATGGTCCGGGCATTGACTGTGACATCATCTCCCTCCATGCCGTCGCCGCGCGTCAAGGCTTGTACCAGCCGACCGTGCTCATAGCACAGGCTGATCGCCACACCGTCCACCTTGGGATCGACGATGTATGTGAACCCCTCGCCGAAGAGGCCGGCGTCTTCGGATGCACCTGCACCGAGTTGTTTCGCGACGCGATCATGCCAGGCGCGCAGCTCGGTGTGGCTGTACGTGTTGTCGATCGAGAGCATGGAGACGGCATGCGGAACGGTCTTGAACCCGTCGATCGGTTCACCGCCGACACGCTTGGTCGGCGAGTTCGCATCGTCAAGCTCGGGATGCTTCGCTTCAAGGTCGACAAGCTCGCGCAACAGCTCATCGAACTGCGCATCGGACATGATCGGGTTGGCATCGACGTAGTACGCCCGGTTCGCTTCATCCAAGCGTGTGCGGAGTTCACGGATGCGTTTCGCGTCAGCCATGTCGCAAGTGTACCGATCGCGCGGCGCCGAGCGCTGCTGCGTACTGATCGCAAGTGCCGCAGCGGATGAGCCAAACGTCCGGCGCGGCGGCAGAGAGGCGATCGCGCACCAGAGCGCTGAGGCGGTCAAGAGCGGGTGCGAGTTCGATCCCGACGCCGCCGAGCAGGATGACGCGGTCGGGCCGGTAGATGACGAGCATGGTTCGGATGCCGCGAGCAAGGGCGTTGATTGCCGACTGCGCGGCGGGGTGGTTCGGCCAATCGGGCGATTCCGTTGGGACGCCTGCCTCTCGCAGGGCGCGATAGCCGATGTAGGCTTCGAGCGAACCGCGACCGGTCCCCGACCCGATCGGCGCATCGGGTTCGCCGCCGGAGACGTCGATGTGGCCGATGTGGCCGGATGTGCCGCGCGTGATGAGAAGCGGTCGACCATCGTCAAGGACGACCCCACCGACGCCGGTGCCGATGGAGAGGTAGAGAGATCGGCTGGGCTCGGGATGCTGCGCGTGCTCGCCGAGCGCTGCTGCGAGCGCATCGGTCATCACGGCCGGCTTGTCGGACAACGCGAGCTGCGCAGCGATTCGGTCCGCGAGGTCGATCCCAACAATCGCAGGCAGATTGGCTGCGGCTGTGACGATGCCGGTCTCATCAATCGGTCCGGGCACACTGATGCACACGCCGGTCAGGTCGCGTGCGGCAATCCCTGCTTCGGCCAGCACGACATGAACCGTGCGCGTGATCGCTCCTTGCAGCGCATCGAGCGCTGGCCGATCGTACGGACTGCTCGTGCGCATCACCGCCGGGCCATCCTCAACGAGCAGCGCCGCCTTGACTGCTGTCCCGCCGATGTCGATACCCAGCGATACAGTGCGTCCGGCCATCACCGCGCATCCAGTGTTTGGAAGTACCTGCGAACCGCATCCAGTCGCCGTTTTCGCAGGTGTGCCGCCTCAAGTGTCTTCTCTTGCTCGGGATTCACACTACTGAACAGCGATTCGTAGCCGAAAAGCGCGATACCCGTCGCGCCGGCCTCGCGCGCGATGCGCATTTGCGCCACGAGCGCCTCGGGCGAATCGTGCTTATACACGCCGATACCTGGCGCCATCGCGACTGAGCCTCGCACAGCCAACACGCCCTCCAGCTCACGCGCGAAAAGCGCAGGGTCATCCGTGTAGAGCATCGGCAGCGCGAGGTCGAGCAGCCCCTCGTCGATCCATGCTGGGTAGTTTTGCAGGTATCGTGATTTTCCAACAAGCGGATCGCGCCACACCGCTGCGGAGAAGATGATCCGCGGCCGTTCCGCTTTCACAGCAGCGCGCATCGAACGGACAAGCTCGGTGATTCGTGTGCGGATGAACAGGCGATAAGCAACGGCGTGACCTGACGCGTTCAGCCCGGTCGCTCGGCGAAAGACCCTGTGCGAGAGCGCATCGGCGGGGTATTGGGCGTCCGAGGCGTCGTCTGGAATGAACCGGACATAGTCAAGGTGCAAGCCGTCGATCGGATATCGCCGTGCGATGTCGCGCGCCACGCTGCGGATGTGGCTTTGCACATCTCGGCGGAGCGGGTTCACTGTGACGTAGTGGTCGCTGAGCGGTTGGGGGTCGCCGCGGGCATCGAGCAACCGCCAAGCCGGGTGCGTGTGGTACGGATGCTGACGATCCTTGGGTGGCACGGTTCCTCTCCACAGGGGCATGACGTTGAACCATGCGTGCAGGCGTATGCCGCGCCGGTGCGCAGCGGTGCATGCGAGCGCGAGCGGATCGAAGTCAGGCTCGGTCACCCCGGCGGGGAGGTCTCTGAGCAGCTCCTCACCCCACGGCTCAAGGTCGCTGCGGTAGAAGGCATCCGCTTGTCCTCGCACTTGGAAAAAAAGATCCGTGATGCCGAGCGCGTGCGCGTTCTCGATGATCGTGAGCACATCGCGCTGCGTGCGGTAGTCCCAGCGTGTGACCCATAGCCCGCGCATGTCGGTAAGCGATCGACTGGGCAACGGCGTCAGATGGGCGACTGCCTCGGCCCTGTGCGCGTAGCCCACATCGCAACTGAGACCTGCGAGCAAAATGACCAGGATCATGAGCGGTGCCAGAGCGCGGTTCATGCAGTTCGCTCCTTGAACGTCGTGCGATTCGGTCGGCCGGCTACGCAGACGACGAAACTCACAGCCGTGCCGATGACCATCCACCATGGCCAGGCGATCGTGCGCGCATCGCCGAGCAGGACCGAGCCCGGCCAACTCTGGATCGACTCGCTGCCGAGCATCCACGTCATCCATCGACTGCAAATACCGGGCTGTAACATGACGACCACACCCGCTCCCGCGACAAGCGCTGCCAGCACGCTGCACGTGTTGCCGCGCTTGGTGAGCAGCGCGGTGAGGAACACGCCGAGCATTCCCGCATACGCGTAAGCCATGATACCGAGCACGAAGTCGATCAGGGAGGTTTGCTTGGGGTCGTACATCGCCGCGGCGCAAACAGCGAAGAGCGTGAGCAGCGCGCCCATCACGACAACCGTCAGGCGAGGTGCGGCGAGCGAAGATCCATCCTCAGACGCCTCAGCAAACCGGCGGCAAATCGGCTGGTACAGGTCCGTCATCCAGCTCGCAGCCATCGCCCCCACTGCTGAGTCGAAACTGCTCATCGCCGCGGCGAACAGCCCCGCCATCGCCAGTCCGGCAAGCCCGATCGGCAGATGATCGAGCAGGTACTGCGGATAGACCTTGAACGACTCGCTAAGTTCTCCCCCTCCATCGCCCGTTGTGTTGTAGTACACAAACAACAGCAGCCCAATCACGAGAAAGAGCAACACGACGGGAATGGCGACGAGATTCGAGGCGACAAGCGACAGCCCGCCTCGCCACGCGGATTTGCAGGTGAGCATGCGCTGCGCGAGGTCGTGATCGACGCCGTAGCTCCCCATGTTCATGAACACGATCGCAAAAACGCCCGTCCACACGGTAAAGGATTTGCTCAATGCCGGCGACGCATCGACGATGCGCAGCTTGCTCGCGTCGTCAGGACCGGCGTGCCGAAGCATGTCGATGATCTCACTGACGGGCATGTGAATCGCTCGCAAGAGCAGGACAATCGAGAGCACCGCCACGCCGACCACAACGATGATCTGCACAACGTCCGTCCAGATGACCGCCCGGATGCCGCCGATCGCGGTGTAGAACGTGCCGACGACGCCGAGCAAGACGACCGCCGCGGCAAGATGCGTTCGATCGAAGCCCTCCGTGCCGAAGAGAATGAGCGTGACAGGGATCGCCGCGACAAAGAGCCGGGCGCCCGAGGCGAGGAGCCTGCCGACGAGGAACATGATGCTCACCGCGATGCGCGACGTTCCGCCGAAGCGCTGGTCGAGGTACCCATAGATCGTGATCGTTCCGGCACGATAGAAGGCCGGTATGAAGAGAAAAGCGATGACGACGACGGCGATGAGACCGCCTGGAGTCAGGATCAAATACGACAAGTCGCCGTTGTAGGAGAGCTGAGGCACGCCGACGAACGTGGCGGCGCTGAGCGATGTGGCGAGGATCGACAGCGCCACCGCCCATGCGGGCATGCGTCGGCCGGCGAGGAAGTAGTCCTCCTCACTCTTCTGTCGGCGCGACACGACCCAACCGATGATGACAACCGCAGCGAGGTACGCGAGCAGCACCAACCAGTCGATTGAGCTGAATGCGGCAAGCAGTAGCGGCGTGCCGGGCATGTATGCATCGTAACGAGACGACGAGCGCCCGGCACACCAAGAAAAAGACCCAGGGAAAGCCATCCCTGGGTCTCGTGTGTTTGTTCAGCTCATCGGCTGATAGGTCGTCAGTTGCAGTCCGCACCGTACGTCGAGAGCAGGATGCCCAGATCCGCCTGACCGGTCTCTCCATCGCCGTCGAGATCGCCTACATCACTCACGCCATACGCTCCGAGTAGGATGCCGAGATCCGCCTGATCGACATCGTTGTCGCCGTCGAGATCGCCCGCACACGGGTCATCGCACGGATTGGCGCTGGACAGATCCATCTCCTGGTAATCCACCGGGTCGCCGGTGCCACGTGAGAGACCAACAATCCCGTCGTTCGCAGCCACATCCAGCCAACTCAGGCGGATTGTGCCGTCAAGGAACATCTCGATCTGGAACGTGTTCGAGTTCGACGTGTTGAACTCCGGCACGTTCTGCCACGTCACGGCAACGAGCTCAGCCGTCTCCTTCCAACTTATCGTCCCGCCTGCTGCTGGATTGAAGTCATCGAACATCGCTGAGATGCGCGGCATGCTGAAGTGTTGGGCGCGCGTCTCCTGCCATGTACTGTCACTGCCGCCGAACGTGATGTTGCCGTTCGCGTTGACCGAGAAGTTGCCATACACCGTTCCGTACAACGACACACCCTCACTTGGCGTCACGCTCACGCTGCCGTCGTCGGCCATCCCAAGCGTCGTCCCGCCTACCGGATCGGTCGGAAGCGCGCCGATCGCCTCACCGCACATCGAGTAGAAGTGCCCCGAGCCGTTCGGCGTGAACGTCAGTGAGAAGTCATCCAGATCGAAACCGCTGGTGAACACCTGCGTGAAGTACATCATCTGGTCGATTGTCGTGAACGTAAAGATGTCCGACCAGCCGGACGCGCCGCACCCGTTGTTCGCCTGGACGCGCCACCAGTACGTTGTCAGCGGGTCCAGCGTGTAGAAGTACAGCGTGTGCTCGGTGCCGGTGATGAGGCCGTAGTAGTACTCGGTCGGCTCGCCTTCCTTGCCGAGTTTGAGCTCGTACTCCAATGCCTGTGATGCAGCCTCCCATGTGAAGGTCGGGATGATCGACAGGCCCATCGCGCCGTCAGCTGGGCTTACCTGTACGGGGATGCTGGGGACCGCATTGGACACTTGCAGCGCCGCAGGTTCGCTCTTCTCCATGTCGATCGACGTGCCGGTGATCAAGAGCTGATATGTTCCGGGGGTCGCGGCGGCGGTGTTGCCGATCGTCAGCACGCTCGATCCGCCGGGCGTCACCGGGTTCACGCTGAAGCTCGTGGTCGTTCCCGAAGGCTCGCCGGACACCGTCAGCGTCACGGTCTCACTGTAGCCCATGATCGGATGCACCGTCACGAGATACGTCGCGTCATCCGGCGCGCAGATGTTCTGATAGTCAGGATCAAGCGAGAGCGCGAACGCCGGGCCGGACTCCATCGGGATGTCCATCGCCGGATCGCCCAGTAGGCCGAACATCTCGAAGTAGTCTCGACACACCGGATCGCTCGCGCCGTACTGATCGAGGAGATACCACAGCCCGCCCCACCAGGCGTGTGCGAACTCCGTGATCCCATCAACGTAGACGGTGTCGAAGAAGTAGTTCTCCAGCGCAGCCGTCTCCGGCCAACCGGGGTTGCCCGAGTAGTAGATATACGTTGTTGTCGCCACGATGCCGGCTGCGCCCTTGCCCGCGACGCGGATCCATTCTTCCGAGAAGCACGGTTCATAACTCCCGCTGGCGTAGTTGCCCACAGTGCATGTGAAGCTCAAAACGACGGGGTACATCCCCTCGTTCGTAAGGTTGCGGATGTCATTGTGTGAGAAGTGAGGCCCGCTCTGCCACTCGTCACTCCAACTGTGGCCGTAGAACACACCGTACTTGACTCCGCCGTTGAAGGCGTTGCGCATGTCCTGCGTCGTGCCGTTATAGGTACGCTCATATATCTTGAAGCACGTGTAGTCGTTCGGGTCGAGGTGGTCGGCGATGACCTCGTTGTGCGCACCTTCATCACCACTGCCGCCGTCCGTGCCCGCCATGAAGGCGGCTCGCTTGACGAAGTCCGGATCGTCATACACGCCGCCTTCGAGGTGCAGCGACTTGGCGGTGATCGCGGCGAGTTCCGCGGATGTACGCAACGAGAATCGGCCGTACACCATGTCCGGGTACCAGTCGCTCGTCCCGTCCATACATGCGTAGGGCAGGTCGGTCGCCGCATGTGCGTTGCCCCCGCCGGACCATGCGGGGATCGTATTCGTATCGCCGACAAGCAGCAGGTACTCCGGCGCGTCGGCCGTGCCCCACAGACCCTCGATGTAGCTCTTGATGCTTGAAGCGCTTGAACCGCCCGGAACCACGTAGGTCATCACAGTGTAGCCCTTCGCCGTCTTCGCGCTCGCAAAGGAAGCGATGTCGCTCTCAAGGTTCTCCGCGACGACGATCAGGTAGTTACCCGATCCCTTGCTGAACCGAACATCCGGATCGGGGTTGAGGAGCACCGCGTTGAGCGATGCGGCTGGTCGAAGCGAGTCATCCCAATCCGTCGCACCGTCGAACGTCAGGTGAACGTCGATGTCGCGCCACACCGTCAGTTCACCACGCGCCGGGTTGTACGCGATCGGATACACCTCCAACTGGTACAACTGCTGCCCGCGCGCGATGCCCGCCTTGATGATCGTTGCGCGAACCGTCGGCTGCATCGCATTCACCGCGTAGGCGGCGTGATGCTGCACAAAGGGCGCCGCGTCGAGCGCGCCGGGGCGCATCTCGACAAGCGGTTGCATCGGCACGATCGCATCGCGCAGGTCGATGACTGTTGCCTGCCCCGCATTCACCGTCAGATTGACGTGCGCGCCGCGCGGAACGCGCAGCAGTTCACGCACGATCGGAAGCGCCGGCTCACCGGCCTCGCCGGTGTACGCCGCGCCGGGCCAGGTCGCGTGTGTGAACACACCGGCCTTGGTCTTGAAAGGCACGGTCTCGACGCCGGCCGCCGTGACGGTCAGGTCGATTCCTTGCTCATCGGAATGCGACACGACCACGCTCGGCGGCGAGGGAGCCAGCGACGCATCGGTTGAATGCCACGTCTCAGCAGCCGAGGCTCCTGTGGTGAGGGCGAGGGCCGCTGCCGATGCAGCGAGCCACGTTGTATGACGGAGTGCGAACTGACGCATGGGTTTCTCCAAATCCGATCTGTGTCGATCCCGCCTGCCGGGCGATGCATCTCTTGACGGTGCATCGATGTCCAGCAGCGACGTGCGATGAGCGCGGAGCTATGCCGACGTGATCGACCTGTTTCTCTCCCGACTTTCGGGTCGTCGCGAATGACGATTCGATAAAACCACACCTGCGGCGACGATGACCTTGCACCGCAATGGTGAAGTTCCACACGTGAATCTTCCGAGCGCCAGCCCTCCGCGTCAAGACGAATCTCCAGGTCCGGGATATATGGACGCTCGTCAATGGGTGGGCGGGTCCGCGTCGCGTCCGGAATTCAGCGCCTCCGGTATGCTATCGGGCGTTGGTCTGCTGGTGGATGCACGTGATATGGGATGGTGATGTCGGATGATTCAGTGAGACAACCCGATGATTGCCTGCCACCTGATCGCGGGCATTTGGAGACGGAGCACTGCAATCCTCGCTCAGCCGATCTGGATGCGCTCTCCGTTCGGGCTTGCGTCGGACTCATCAACGATGAGGACCAGACGGTCGCCCTCGCGGTGCGCCAGGCAGTAGCGGAGATCGCAGCTTTCGTCGAGACGGCAGCAGCGAACATGCGCTGCGACGGGCGACTTGTCTACCTCGGCGCGGGCACATCGGGCAGGCTCGGCGTGCTCGATGCGTCGGAGTGTCCACCGACCTTTCAGACGGACTCCGGTCAGGTGATCGGCATGATCGCAGGCGGTGACGCGGCGCTGCGTCGATCATCCGAGTCGATGGAGGATGATCCCAACGGCGCAAAGCCAAACTTCGAGGCGATCGACGTGCGAGCGGGTGACACGGTCTTGGGCATCGCCGCGGGCAGCACGACGCCCTACGTGCTGGGCGGGCTGCGACTCGCCAAGGCGCGCGGCGCATCGACGGGCCTCTTGTGTTGCAGCCGAGTTGATCGGCCGAGTTGGGTCGATCACCTCATCATCGTGAACACCGGCGCTGAAGTTGTCACAGGCTCAACACGCATGAAGGCGGGGACGGCCACGAAGATGGTGCTCAACACGATCTCGACCACGATCATGGTGCAACTCGGCAAGGTTCACGGCAATCTCATGGTGGACCTGCGCGCCACCAACGACAAGCTGCGCGATCGGGCCGCCCGGATCGTCGGCGAACTGACAGGACTGGATCGAGATGCATCGCTTGACCTGCTCGATCGCGCCGGGGGCGAAGTGAAGAGCGCGGTCGTGATGCACAGGTTGGATGTCACGCACGAAGAGGCGGCGCGCCGGCTTGCAGATGCGCACGGCCTGCTGCGCGCGGCGCTCGGCGAGGAATCGTGATCGCGATGTGGGCGTTACGTGCGTCGATATCCAGTGGGAAGCACTGGGAATCGACTTGCCCGTTGACATGCCGTGCTCGTCTGACGGGGCGGTGTGTAATCCCATGCGCGGAAGGTAGAAATCACTGCGCCATTGTGTCACACATTGAACAGGAAGTGGCATAGGTCGCCGTCCTGAAGAACGTAGTGCTTGCCCTCAACGCGCATCTTGCGTGCTTCGCGGATCGCTTTCTCCGAGCCGAACTCGAAGAGGTCCGCGATGTTGTAGACTTCGACGCGGATGAAACCCCGCTCGAAATCGGTGTGGATCACGCCCGCCGCCTGTGGCGCGGTTGAGCCGATCCGCACGGGCCAGGCGCGGTTCTGCTTCTTCCCCGCCGTGTAGAAGTACTGATATCCAAGCAGTTTGAAGATCGCGTGAGCAACGACGGATGTGGCGGGCTCGGCCAAGCCCATCGCTTCGAGCAACTCGTCGTGTTCTTCCCCTTCGAGTTGGGCAAGCTCCGATTCGACCTTGATGCTCAGTGGAACGATGCTCATCCCGCCCGCCCGCTCAGCCCATGCCCGCAGCTCCTCGGTACGCTCACCGCCGTTGGGCATGTTGTCTTCCGCGATGTTCGCCACGATGAGCATCGGCTTGAGGCTGAGCATGCCGAGCTGGATCAGTTCCGCCAGCTCGCGTTCATCCCAGTCACCCGCGCGAAGCGGTTTCTCGTCAGCAAGGATCGGCTGCGCCTTCTCACACAGCGCGAGACGGAAGACGGCTCGTTCATCGTGGGCGCGCGCGGCGCGCGTAGCTCGATCGACGACGCCCTCGAGCACAGCCATGTCCGTGAGGATCAGCTCGACCTGAACCGTCTCGACATCGCGCACGGGGTTGATCGAGCCGGCTGGATGCATCACCGCCTCATCATCGAAGCAGCGTGCAACGCACACGATGGCGTCCACCATTTGCACATCCGCGAGAAAGCTGCGTCCCATCCCTTCGCCGCCCTCCGCCAGCGCGGGCAGATCAACGAGCTTAAAGTGTGCGTGGACGGTCTTCTCCGACGTGATGAACTCGCTGATACGATCCAGTCGAGGGTCGGGGATGATGACCTCGCCGACGTGCGGCTTGGTGGTCGTGAATGGATACTCCGCGACCTCGGCCTCGGCGCTCGTGAGGGCGTTGAAGAGACTTGTTTTCCCGACGTTGGACAGGCCGACGATGCCCGCTTCCATGATCTGTCACTCCCTTCACGTACGTCTGCACCCGGCGCGATCATATCGCGTGGTTGCCGGTCATGTCGCGCGAAGCGGCGCATCATCGAACGGGAGCCATGCAACCGGGCGGGTCACTGCCTGTGTGAGGCGTTCCAGGTAGGCGTGCTTTGGAATCTCGATGCAGCCGAACTGGTCCAGATGGGCGTTTCGGAACTGCACATCCAGCAGCGTGAAGCCGCGGGCTTTGATGTGCGCGACCAGGTGGACGAGGCAGATCTTCGACGCATCCGTGCCGCCGAGATCGGAGCGGTGGAACATCGACTCGCCGAAGAACGCAGCCCCGATGTGGACGCCGTATAGCCCACCGACGAGGATCGGCCCGGCATCGGCAGCGCGATACGCCTCGATGCTGTGTGCGAACCCAAGCCGATGCAGCTCGGTGTACAGGGCGACAAGCTCCTCGCTGATCCACGTTTGCTGCTCACCGCCCGGCCGAGGCTCGGCACAGGCGTGGATGACCTGCTCGAATGCCGTGTCCGTGCGGATGACGAATCGTCCCTGCTGAACGACCTTGCGGAGCGATCGGCGAATGCGGAAGCCGTCCAACGGCAGAATCGCGCGGGGGTCGGGACTGAAGAAAGCAGTCTCGCCCGCCTCGGGATCAGCCATCGGGAACACGCCCAGCCGGTATGCGTGCAGCAGCAGCTGAGGCGTGAGCTGAAGCTCTCGCGGCTGATCATCGGGAGGCGGCTTCGGCGAGTCTGGCGGCATTGGCGCCAGCGTACGCTGTCCTGGCGTGCGTTCCCAGGGCTGCGGGGTCTCAAGCACAGCGACGGGGGGCCGCGGTGTGCTTCGCAGCAACACGGAAGACACGTCGGGTTATCGCCCGGACCGGCAAGACGATCGCAGCCGATCACGCACACTCCCCTATCATTGATGAGCAATCGGGTGGTACGATCGCAGCCGATACAAGGGCATCGGGCACCAGCCGATGCGGGCTGAAGGATGGATGGCGATGGACCGGAAACGGATGTTCGACGATGACCGGAACGGCGGGTTGGCGAGTCGGCTGCGGCGCATCTTCGGCGGCGCGGATGATCCGATGCGATGGTCGCTGCCCCTCTTTCGCATCACGGGGATCCTCGTTCGCATCCATGTGATCTTCATCGTCTTCATCGTGGCACGGCTGATCGCATCCGTAGCGCAGTCATCGTCGATGGGGATCGGCTCAGCGGCGATGGGCGCCGGGGCGCTCTTTGTTGTGGTGCTGCTCCACGAACTGGGCCACTGTCACGCATGTCGAGCAACAGGCGGCGAGGCGGATGAAATCCTGATGTGGCCGTTGGGCGGGCTGGCGTGGTGTGCGCCGCCGAACCGGGCCATGGCGCACCTGATCACGGCGGTCGGCGGGCCTGCGGTGAACGTCGTCATCTGCCTGCTGCTCACGCCGATTCTCCTGGTGCTCACACACTCGTGGTCGCTCTCGATCGCCAACCCGCTCAGCCTCGGCGATTCGCTCTGGGCGCTGCACAAGACGGAACCCGCGTGGTGGGTGATCTTGCTGTGGTGGCTCAACGCGGTGAGCCTGATCCTGCTGCTTTTCAACCTGCTACCGATGTTCCCGCTCGACGGCGGGCGGATTGTGCAGACAGCACTGTGGAAGCGCATCGGCTACGCACGTTCGATGCGGATCGCGGTGACGACCGGTTTCGCAGCGGCGATCGTCCTGGGCATCGCGGCGCTGGTCGTCAACAACATCCTCGTCTTCGCCATCGCGCTCTTCGGAGGCGTCGTCTGCTGGCTTGAAAAACGCAGGCTCCAGTTCGCCGATCAAGAGATGGGCTTCGCCGGCTACGACTTCTCACAAGGCTACACGAGCCTCAACGCTGAGCATGAGCAGGACGACACGGAGCGGTGTCCATCCACACGTGAACAGAGACGCGCCGGGCGCGAACAGCAGGAAGCTGAGGCCATTGACCAGATTCTGGCCAAGGTCTCGACGGGCGGGCTGGACAGCCTCACCACATCGGAGCGTCGGCTGCTGAAACGAGCGACGAAACGCCGACAAGATGGATAAGATCCCACGGGTGTCGTCCGATGCATGGGCGACAGGCGAAAACCGCAGGGACTGAACCCCACGAATCGTCAGGTGACCGCATGGGCGTCTCCGATCGAGACTACATCAGAAACCCGCCTCCCGGACGCGGCTACGGCGCGCCGATGCCCCGTATGGGCTGGCGAGCCATGTCCGGATGGTCCGTCAACACATGGATCATCGTCATCTGCGCCCTCGTCTTCGTCGTCGATTCCCTGATCCCGTCCCAAACTTACTTCCCCGTCGGCGGGCCGAGACTCGCAGCAGGCGTCACCGAGATTCCGGACACCGCGAAGATCATCAAGGAAGCTGAGGTTGCTCGCTTCGTTGAGCAGAATCCCCAGACGAATCAGACAGTCATCCGCGAGGCGCTTGCCTGGCCGATCAAGGATGTGCAAACGGGCCAGACCGTCGCTTTGCAGGAGGTGAGACCCTACCAGGCCGGGCTGCTCAACATCGTGTTCCACTTCTCGACCGCAGCGGGGTTCCTTCGCCTGGAGGTCTGGCGGCTCGTCACGTTCCAGTTCCTGCACGCGGGCATCGGCCACATCTTCCTCAACATGCTCGGGCTTTACTTCTTCGGTCCAATGGTCGAGCAGCACCTTGGCTCCAGGCGATACCTCGCCTACTACCTCATCTGCGGCATCGCAGGCGCGATCCTCTACCTGATACTCAACTTCCTCGGATCCATCGTCGGGCTCGCGCTGCCCTTTGTGCCTGTGCTCATCAACGACCCATGGACCCCGCTCGTCGGCGCCTCCGCAGGGGTGTACGGCGTGCTCATGGCAGGTGCATTCATTGCGCCGAACACGGTCGTGCAACTGATCTTCCCGCCGATCCCGCTGCGCCTCAAGACGCTCGCGTACATCTTGCTCGGCATCGCGCTCTTCACGTTGTTCACGCAAGGCGACAACGCGGGCGGACAGGCAGCCCACATCGGCGGCGCGGTCGCAGGCTACTTCTTCATTCGCAGGCCCGCACTGCTGCACGACTTCCTCGACTTCCGAGGCGGCCCCAAGAAGCAGCGCCGCTCCAGGCCGTCCGACGCCAAGAAAAAGAAGAAGGTGGATGACGACGCGATCGACCGCATACTCAGCAAGGTCGCTACACAGGGCTTGCAGTCATTGACCGAATCCGAGAAGCGATTGCTCCAGCGCGCCTCAGAAGAAAAGCGATCTTCGTAGCCCCACGTCCCCCCACAGCGTTCGGCCACCCTGTTGACATCCGTGATGCGCATCACTTGGCTGTCGCGCGAACGCTGCATTCCCCGTCAAGCATCCGCATCCACGGGGACATCGGCCTCGCTGGGGAGCGCTCCGGGAGCCGCTTCGTCATCAGTCGGCGTCGGCTCAGCGTCGATCCAGCCTCGCCTGACCATGATGTTCAGCGCGTCACGTGCCGGCGCGGTCTTGGGGTATTTCCGAATGAGGCGTCCAAGGACATATCGGCCTGACACGACGTCGTCCTGCTTGAGGTACCACCGTGCGGTTTCAAGCAACTTCCGTGCGGCGCTGCTGTCGACCCAGCCGAGCAGCGAGTCGTCGATGCCGCTCTCCTGAGCAGCCTGCGGATAGGCGGTCTGGAAGTCGAGGATGCCGAGCCGGGCGTTCTCGAGTCCCGAGCTGTCGTAGGCGGGTCCTTTGAACATGGCGATGTGGGCAAGGATCTTGCGTCGCATCGCCTTCTGTTGCCACGCCGAATCGGGATAGTTGCGGAGGAACAACTCATACGCTTCCACCGCAAGCGACATCATTCGCTTCCGGTAGAAATAGTCGGCAAGGATGATGCCCGCTCGCTCGGCGAGGCGTGATCCGGGCAGCCTCTCCTGGATTCGCACGAGCAACTCGACTCCCTCATCCTCGGCTGAGAAGAGACGAAGGCCGAGCCAGCGGCGGTTCATCCCGTCGACGAACTTCACCGCGATGTCCAATTCACGCTGCTGCGCCGTGACGAAATGCTCCGAGGCGGAAAACTCACGACAGAGGAACTCGTAGTCGTACAGCGCCTGGTAGTAGTGCATGCGTGCGACCTTGGCGTCACCACGCAAGAGCACTGCCTCGGCAAGGAGCGGCTGATCGGTCTCCTTGTACTCGTCGATGAACTTCGTCGCGCGATGCTCCGCGGCAGCGCCCTTGCCTTCCGCGAGGAGTCGTCGGATGTCAGCGATCTGCGCCGCCGGCGTGCCGGGCTCGGGTGCGGCGATGCGGATGACCTCGCCCGACTCGTCGATGCGGAAGTCATCGGCAAACCCGGGCGCGCCCGCAAGCAGACCCACAGCGGCGACCACAATGATCCGGAGACAGCCTCTCATCGCAGTACAGTACGTCTGGGCGGGTAAAGTCTCAAATGCAGGCATGGAACCGCACCGACCCGCGTTCCTGGGCGGGTGTTGCGGGGAGCGACCGATCACGCGATGATCGGTTTCGGCGGATGGTGAGTTTGCCGCAACGATGATCCGGGAACGGAGGCAACTGTGAATACCGACCTGCTGTGCCGACTGTGTGAGATGCCGGGGATCTCCGGCCGAGAGGAGCGAGTCCGTGACCTGATCCACGAGGAGATCGAGGCGACGGGCGACCTGTTCGACGATGTGTTCGTCGATCGCATGGGGTCACTCCACTGCGTGCGTTATCCGCGCAAGCGGTCCGCAGCCAAGTCGAAGGGCAAGGCGAAACTGACGGGCGGCAAGCCGGTCGCCGGCGCGACGCGCGTGATGCTCGCCTGCCACATGGATGAGATCGGCTTCTACGTGTCGCACATCGACGACAACGGGTTCATTCGCGTGAACGCCGCGGGCGGGTTCGACACGCGCAACCTCTTCTCGCGTCGCATTCGCGTATGCACGAAAAAGCACGGCGACCTGCCGGGCGTGATGAATCCGGGCGGGCGGCCGATCCACATCGCATCACCGGAGGACCGCAAGAAGGTGCCGGAGGTCAAGGAGTTCCTGATTGACATCGGCATGGGCGGCAAGGAGGTTCGGAAGCGCGTGCGTGTCGGCGACATGGTTGTGATGGATGAGCCGTTCGTTGAGGTCGGCGACAAGGTCGTGAGCAAGGCGCTCGACAACCGTATCGCGTGTTGGGTTGGAATCGAATCCATCCGGCAACTGAACAAGTCTGGCAAGCCACACCGTTGCGAGATCCACGTCGTCTTCACGGTGCAGGAAGAGGTCGGGCTGCGAGGTGCGATGACATCCGCGAATCGTATTTGCCCGGACATCGTGCTGGGGGTTGACACGACGTTGTCCTGCGACACGCCGGGCGTTCCGAAGGAAGAAACGGTGACAGTGCAGGGTGAAGGCGTGGCGCTGGGCGTGATGGATTCGTCGATGATCGCGGATCATCGGCTCGTTGATGAGTTGGAGGCGACGGCGCAGAAGAGCAACATCCCATGTCAGCGGTCGATTCTCTCGCGCGGCGGTCAGGACGGCGGGGCGGCGCAGCGCGCGCAGCACGGCGCGCGGGCTGGAGCACTGGCGGTCGGCGTCCGATACATCCACACCGTCACGGAGATGTCAGCGAAAAAGGACATCGAGGCGATGCGCGACCTGCTCGCAGCATGGCTCCCAACGGTGAAGTGACGGCAGCGCCCCCTGTGAAGCCGTAACCGCATGTCGCCGCGCGCGAGCCATCTCACAGCGTCACGGTGCCACGTCGGCGGCTTGGAACCACAGCGTCAGCGTGATCGGTGCGCGGGGATCAGGCTCATCATCGGTCGGCGCGCGGGACGGGTCGAACGCAGCGGCTGGCGCCTCAGCGGTGACCTCGATCGTCAGCAGGTCGCCGAGCAGTTCAACATTCGTGCGCGTCGCGACGCCGTTCTCCTCAATGAGATATGTGCCGTGCGCAAGGATGGTCAAGTCGCGCGGCAGGCCGAGGATGTCCAGGTCGAGCGTGATCTCGCCCTGGAGCCTGCCTGTGTCGCGGTCGAGTGTGATGCGCTCGATCCGGTTGATCTTGATCTCGACGGTCGATCGGCCGGCGCGATTGGTCCAGGAAGACCCGATCATGCGAATCGCGAGGGCGGGGTCGCTCAACTCGATGTGCGGCAGAGCGACCAGACCGCGTGCTCTGCTCCGCGACGGCTGATTCAGGTCGATCTTGATCGAGCCCCATTCGCCCCGGCCGACGAAGAACGTGGGCGCGGGGCAGTCCGGACTGTCGAGCTTGAGCATCGCAAGCGGATAGGTCAGCTTCTCGGGATTCAGGTCGAACGTGATTCGTGCAGGCGGGCGAGACGCGGAGAGGCCGGCGGCGAGCACAGCGGCCGAGATACTGACGAGGAGCGTGATCCCGAGACGGCGAGCATGCGTCACGGCGCATCTCCTTGCACGGCGTTCGCGGTGTCCGACAGATCAAGCAGCATGATCCAAGCGTCAGTCTCACCGGCGAAGTCTCGCTGGAGTGCATGGTGCAGGACCGGCGCGTTGCCCAGCGAGTCGCGCTCCAATGCGTTGCCGAAGACGAGGACACGACCGCCGTGCTCGACGATGTGCGCGTTCTCGCACGCGGGGAGATAGCTGCCCAAGCGCAGTGCGCGCCACCGCGGATCGAGGATGGCGATGTACGCGCCGGCGTAGAATTCATCATTGGGGATCCGCACGTAGGCGGACGGCGTCTCTGGCAAGCCGGTCTCGGATCGGCCGGCGAGGAGCGTGCTGCCATCTGGGAGCGCGGTAATCGACGTGATCGAGAGATCGGTCGCCTGCCCGGCGCGATGGCCCCACGGCCTGCGCTGATCGGGCACGAAGGATGCCCAGTACGTCATTCGCCGAATTGCTTTCGTCGCAGCGTCAAGTTCAACAAGAAGCGTCGAAGCAGGTCCACGGCGGCGCTGGGCGACGGATGCGATCAGCGGGTCGGCATCCCGCTGAGCGGGCTTGTCGAGGTCGAATACATCGCGTGAGAAGAGCGTGCGCGAACCTTCGTGGCGGCAGACGATGACCGTGGCGCCAAGCGTCACCGGCGCGATGTGCTCGATCCACGACGGCGCAACCAAGCGGTACCGGTCCAGGCCAACCAATAGCCCGCTCCATCCCCAGGCACGCCAGGCGAGCGAGCCGGTCAATGTTGTGCGGTCAAGAAACGGCGTGTCGAACCGTTCACGACCCGTCTCGGTTTCCGTTCGACCAGCTGCGTAGCGTGAACCGTCGTGCGGGTCGACCGTCCACGCGTCGAGCTTGTCAGGGAGCAACTCAGGGAGCGTTGTCACATGTCGGCCGTCCGGACTGACTCGCAGAAGTCTGTTCCGCTCGCGCAGGACGATGAAGCCCTCGTGATCGAAATGGAAGTCGATCGCCGGGTTGTGTGCACGCGAGATGTCATCCCACATCAGTGCCCACTGGACCTTCGTCGCCTGCGGATTCAGGCGCGCGAGGTAGACGACACGACCCTGCGCTTCTTCGATTTCGCGCGCCACGCGCTCTCGCCCGGTCGGAAGCGGCGGCAACGCGATACCTGACCGGCGCAGTTCGTCGCGCTCGGTGCACAGCCGATCGTAGTGGGTGATGCGGTCGGCGCGTTCATCCTTGAGTGTTCGGCCGCGAGCTTGGGGAGCGATCTCAACGAAAGGCACCCGGCCTCGCCCGGAGATGTATAGCCCACCGTCCGGGCCGACTTTGCAGCTTCCCGCCGGGCCGAATCGCGCAACGCCGAAGCCGAAGCGTGAGACGCTGAGGATCTCGTCCATCATCGGGCTGTAGCGCACGATGACGCCCGTGATGTTGGGGTTTTCGTGGTTCAGACGCCAGCGCTGCGTACCCGGCTCGGGCTTGAGACGGATGGGACAGTCGGGGTTCCATGTGCTGAAGCGCCAGCCGAGCACGGTGTTCATCGCGTCCTCGTCATCCGCCTGGGGGATATCAGGACCCCATGCGTTGAGGAAGAGGATGATCGTGCGATCCTCGCCAAAGCCGGCTCCCGCGACCTGTTCGATGCCGCTGCCGCCGAAGTACGTCGCGCTGACCGGCTCGACGGCCCGCGCTGTGTCCGCGGACCTCCGCTCGATCGTTTCCTTGGGACCGGCCCAGGCAGCCGCGGTCGCACACAGGGCGAGCAGTCCCCAGCGTGCCGGGCGTCGCGTGGTTTGCACGACGGAGTTCATCATCACAGCATACGGTCGGCGGGGCGTCGCGGATTCGTCCCTGTCACGATTCGGTCGTGCCGCGTGATGTCCGGGATCTCGCCGTGCCCGGCTTGTTCGGTACTGCGGCTCGTCTCCAATGAAAAAGGCCCGTGCGGTTGCACGGGCCAAGAGTGAGATCATCCGCGATTCTTCGTTAGAAACGGATTCTCAGGAGGACGTATTAGCGGCGACGCCGGCTGACGAAACCAGCCAAACCCAGAAGGGCCAGCGTGCCGGGAGCCGGGACGGTGAAGACGTTGAAGTACGACTCGTTGTACGTGCCATCCGGGGTGGGGGTGTCATCGTAGTCCTCGAAGAACTTGACAACCCAGTGACCGTTGGGATTCTCGCCGTCGAAGTCAGTGACGTCAGCGTATCCGGTCCAGTTGCCGCCGGTGCCCCAGCCCATCAGGTCGCCCATGTCGTAGACGACGTAGGTGCCCTCAGGTGAGGTGATCCCGATGTTCGCTTCGGACCCGTAGGACATGCCGTCTGGGTTCGTCGTGTAGTCAAGATCGAAAGCGCAACCGTCAATGACGGCGGGCTCGTCCGCGACATCGAAGGTCAAGAGCGTGTAGGCGGTGAACTCGCCGCCGTCCGACTCCGCGCCGGTCAGAACAAACTGCACATCCGCACTTGCCATGGTGGCGACGCCGAACGTGGCAGCCGCCAGAAGAGCCATTCTCATAGTGTTTCTCCCTAGTTTGGATTCAGGCTCGTAGCTGGAAATTCGCCTCGTTCGCCCTCGTACCGGCTCAGCGGGCCGTGAGTTGCCGAGACGACCATTCAACACGCGTATCTTCGCCTCCTGCTCCATCAAGCAAGCGCCAAGTCGCTCCAAGCCCGTTGTGCCCAGCGGCCTGCGACGCGTTTGCCGAGCACCGGGATGGTTCGCTCCACAGCTTGCTGCACCAGTATTACCGACATTCGCACCTGATGTGATGACTATTTGGCGATTTCTGGAAAGTTTCTCTGGCACCCGATTCGGAGTGGCACCCTGGGCCGTGAGGTACTCCCCATGCGCTGGGCGCGCGCATGGATTCACAGAAAACGTGTTATCGGACTAGAGTTTTGGGCGAGTTTCGGCCGGTTTGGGCTCGTTTCGGCGCGTTTTCGATCAGTTTTGGTGCGTTTTGGGTCGGTTTTGAGCACAAAAAGCAGACCCGACCGAGGCCGCGCGCGCATTGGCAAGGATGTGCGGCAGCGAAGCGAGATGCCAGCGATGGTGCGCACGGCGAGTGCGATGCGGGTCCGCCATAGACGGATTTCGCTGCGCTCAAAGTTGTGGGGGTCGCGGTCCTATACTGCCCGCCATGAGCACTGCACCTTCACAACTGCCCGATCAGGCTGGCCGATTCGGCGAGTTCGGCGGACGGTACGTCCCGGAGACACTCATCGCCGCGCTCGACCAGCTCGATGCCGCGTACGCCGAGGCCAAGCAGGATGCCGCGTTTCAAGATGAACTGGATGGACTGCTGGCACGGTACGTCGGTCGGCCCACGCCGCTCACGTTCGCTGCGCGCCTGACGCAGCACGCCGGCGGGGCGAAGATCTGGCTCAAGCGCGAAGACCTCGCGCACACCGGCGCTCACAAGATCAACAACACGATCGGCCAGGCACTCCTCACGCGCCGCATGGGCAAGAAGCGCGTCATCGCCGAAACCGGCGCGGGGCAGCACGGCGTCGCCACCGCCACCGCATGCGCTCACTTCGGCCTGCGCTGCGAGGTCTATATGGGCACCGAAGATGTCCGGCGCCAGAACCTCAACGTCTTTCGCATGCGGCTCATGGGCGCGACCGTGCACGAGGTGGACTCCGGGTCATGCACGCTCAAGGATTCCACCAACGAGGCGATGCGCGACTGGATGGGGTCCGTCGAACACACGCACTACATCCTCGGGTCGGTCGTCGGGCCGCACCCGTTCCCGATGATCATCCGCGACTTCCAGGCGGTGATCGGCAGGGAATGTCGCACCCAATGCGAGCAGGCGTTCGCCGGCATCCCCGACTGCATCATCGCATGCGTCGGCGGCGGGTCGAACGCTGCGGGAATCTTCTACCCGTTCATCAATGACGATGTTGAGATGATCGGCGTCGAGGCGGGCGGACGATCGACACAGCTCGGCGACCACGCAGCCCCGCTCGCGCTCGGCTCGCCCGGCGTGCTGCACGGCTCGCTCAGCTACGTCCTGCAAGACAAGTTCGGCCAAACCGCTGCGGTCCACTCCTGCTCAGCTGGTCTGGACTACCCCGGCGTCGGGCCTGAGCATTCCTACTGGAAGGACACCGGTCGCGTCGGCTACATGCACATCAGCGACGATGAGGCGCTCGACGCGTTTTGTTTGCTCAGCGAGTTGGAGGGCTTGATCCCCGCACTGGAAACCGCCCACGCCGTCGCCGCCGCAGTCAAGCACGCAAAGACGATGTCACGCAAGCAGAACCTCGTCATCAACCTCTCCGGCCGAGGCGACAAAGACGTGCAAGAAGCAGCACGGCTGCTCGCCGCTCGCGTGTAAAGCCGCGACAAGTGGTCACGATGGGTTTTCCCAAAGTTTTCAGTTGACCGCTGGGCGAGGTGGTGCTAGCGTGCCCGTGATTCGCTGCGCTTGGGCTGATATGGCCCGCCCCGGAGAGACCGCGTCGACGGCTCTCACCAAAGCGAATCACGACGGCAGCCATGTCGTCGGTTATTTGGAAAACGTCATTCTGCCCTACGGCCAGAAGGATGCCCATGATGAAACCACAACTGATTGAGCCTGTTGAGCGAACGCCCCGAGAGCGGTTCGAGGCTGACCTGCGCACGGGTGGAATCCCACCGACGGACATCTCGCTTCTCGCTCAGGCGCTCTTCGAGAGCGGCGTCGCGTCGGAGTTGCGTGAGCAGGATCTTCTCTGCACTGAGCCTCGGAAGATCGCCCAGGACTACCAGAAATCGGAGCAGAATCGCGACGTCACATGCATGCTCATGCTTGACCGCCTCGCGAACGACAGATTGCAGCAGCCAGAGTACTTCGTGCATGGCTCAAAATGGTATCCGTCGCGTGACCTGCGCAAGTTCAAGCGATCATACCGCAAGCTACACCGGTACATGGCAAGCGACTCATGGGAAGGCATGCGCCAACTCGCCACACGACTTAAGAACACCGGCGTCGACTTCGAGCGAAGCCTGATTGACGGAAGGGAATTGCTACTCTCGCTGCACAAATCAGTCCATATTCTCCACGAACTCGGGTTGATCGAACCGGGTCACTTACTTGACCGGGGCCAGATCCGCGAACTTGGCGAGCGAGGGTGCTGGTCGCGCCAAGGCAGTCGGTCGAGCACCGACGACGAGAGCCGGGCAGACTGCGACGACCCGACCAGATTGGTCTTCCTGCTCCAGCATTCCGGCGCATCTGTCATCACCAGCCTCGTTGATGACTTGCGTCGCGCCAATGACGATCAATGCGCGATTCTGGCGAGAGGGATCGGTTATGCCATCTCATCATGGCAGCACTTGCTCCACAGGCATCCGACCTGGTTTGAGGAAGCCGGCCCGGAATTCGCGATCACCGTCCGCCCGGTGTTTGATGAGCTGGACCGGCGCGTGCAAGTCAATCCGAATCACGATGGCGTCACCCAGGCTTGGCTGCGCTATGCCTGGATGGCTTTCGAGTATGACCCGACCTCGGCCGATGACGCCACGCGGGGCCGAGTACTTGCCGCCGCTACGAACGAAATCGGCCGCCTTCGTCCACTCTTCAGGCGGGCTCACGAGCCAGGCACCGAGGAGGACTTCCAGCACATTCAACCACACTTGCAGACGTGCATCCACGTGTTGTACATCCTCGGTGGGCTCTGGAATGGAATGAAACCGCTCCTCATGGCGTTTCGCGCGATGAGTACGCCTTGTCTTGCGCCGGATCTCAGCTACTGGAACACCGAGTCCTCTTCCCCGCCAACGCCGTGGGACTACATCCCCACGAGTCTCGTGAGCATGCTGCACACGTATGCGAAACGCGAACAGGAAGGCGATCCAGACCTCGTCGGCGTGCGGACTGAGTTCGCTCGGTTCTGTCTCGACCGGCTCAGAACTCGAAAGCGGCCCATGAACAAAGAGGGCGTCGAAGATGATGCCTCGCCTTCGTTTGTCGAACCCAACCCCATCTGGCGGGGGTGCTTCATTCGCGCGCTTCGAGAGTTGCACATCAACCCCAGCGGCAAGGGACATCATGTTCTTCACTGGTTGAGCGGGAATGACCCTGACGAGGGTGTGTCCTCGATTGCGAAGAAAGTCTATGCGGACCTCCGGCACGGGCCGAGCCTTCCGAAAGGCCTTTCGCCGCGGCGCACGCTCCTCAATGCGTTTTGGTGGTTGTCGCAAGCACACCTGCTCGCGCTCGGAATCGAAGTTGATCCCGATGGCGCGCAGCGGACACGAGAAGAGGAGGCGCGTCGCACGACCGAATCGGAAGACGTCTGAACGACGTCGCTGACAACATAATCATGGCCGCTGTCCGGACGCACTTTGCGCCCATCGCCGAATCGGCACCGCGGCTCCAGGGAGGTCACCACAGTGGTGATCCAAGATCCTATGGAGATGCCTTATGACCTGTACGAACGATCAGTTTCCCAATCAGACTCGGACGCTTCCGGACGCTGTTAACTTCCACTTCTGGAAGCCGTGCAACAACGACTGCCGATTCTGCTTCGCCACGTTCAACGATGATGCCCGTCTCAGGAATGCTCGCGGCTTGCCGCTCGACGATTGTCGCCGAGTGCTGGACGCGCTGCGGAGCGCCGGCGTTCAGAAGATCACACTCGCGGGTGGCGAACCAACGCTCTGCCCGCACATCGGCGACGTGCTTGCGCACGCGCACCGGCTCGGCTTCGTCACGAGCCTCGTGACGAACGGGTCGCTACTCCCAAGGCTGCTCAACACGCACGCGGACTACCTCGACTGGGTCGGCCTGTCCGTCGACTCCGCCGATGAGGCGGTGCAACGTGAACTCGGCCGGGGCATTGGCGACCACGTCGGTCGATCACTGGATCTGTTCGAGCGGCTCCATCAACTGAACATCAGCTCGAAACTGAACACTGTCGTCACGTCGCTGAACCACCAGGAAGACATGGCGGACTTCGTGCTCGCGGCGCGCCCCCGGCGCTGGAAGATCTTCCAGGTGCTTGCGATCCGCGGACAGAACGATGGTCGCGTCGAGCCGTTGCTCGTCTCTGGTGATCAATTCGCAGCCTTTGTCGATCGGCACCAGCACTTGGAAGCCTACGGCATTCAGGTTGTCACGGAGAACAACGATGCGATGACTGCCGCTTACGCGATGGTCGATCCCATCGGCCGCTTCTTCAGCGACGCGGGTGGGGTCCATTCCTATTCCGAACCGATCCTGGAAGTCGGCGTGGAAAGAGCATTCAGCCAAATCAAGTTCGACCCAGACAAGTTCGACCGGCGAGGCGGCAGTTACGACTGGAGCACATCCCCAAGCCGAAGGAGCAGGTCATGACCTACCGAAGACATGACCGCGTTCCCTGGCGTGGTTCGCTCGACGGTTCGGCGGCCGTTGAGGTTGTCCGCGGTGCGCTTCACGACGGGCGCCTCGTCATCGTCGGCGGCGACCGCAGGGAGCATCACATCCAGCGCATCCGCAGCGCCTTCGGACTCGCTGAGGTTCACTGGGCCCAGACGCGGAAGACCGATGCATCACTTCGACGTATCAGGACCGCCATTGAGCACCCCAACACGGATCTTGTCGTATTGCTCTGTGGCCTGATACGTCATCAGCACGCACGGGATGTTCCGAGGTTGTGCGAGGCGCATGGAAAGCTTCTCGTGCGCTATTGGCGCAATCCCCACCCGCACGGATTGGCGAACGCAATCATCGACCAAGTAGGAAACCGGCTTGGCCTCCGTCAGACGGTCTGACAGAGATCAACCCGCAACTTCTCGATAAGGAGAAATCCGATGTCCAAGAAAACCCCGATGACCGGCAAGGATGCAAGTCGCATCCAGCGAGCGGCTTCCCAGCAGAGCGGCGGCAAGGTCGGCAAGGACAGCTTCGCGAGCCGGGCACAGAGAGCGGCCGCGAAGAACGGCGCAGCCGGCAAGAAGAAATGATGCGACATTGATCGCTAAACGACATCGCGGGCATCCAAGCTGGTCGCCTGGATGCCCGCGTTTCGTTGTTCTTCTTCAGCCGTTGCCGCCACATTGCATCGAGTGGACCGTGACCGGCTGCGGATTCGCAGGGTGCGTAGCTCAGGCGGTGACGCCCAAGTGGTCCATGAGCGTCTTCTTGTCCTTTGTGCCTGGGCCGATCTCCTTGATGACGCTGCGAGCCTTGTCGATCAGCTCAACGATGTGGCTGTGGAAGTAGTCGGCGGGGATTCGGCCGGCGTCGAACTCACGCAGTACGCGCTCGTGCGCGAGGCGGTCGTAGTTCACGATGCCTGCCTTGCTTTGCAGCATGCGCCATGCTTTGCGACGCTCGACGGTGAAGAGCACCATCTGCCGACTCAGGATGGCGGGCCTCAGCCCGTCGCCCTGCTCGACCATCGTGTAGACGCCATCCTTCGGCACGAACGCGCGATGGTTCGGATCACGGAAGTTGCGGTGGATGATGTCCTGCTGATTGAACTTCCAGATGATCTCATCGAGACGGATCATGCCGGCGACGTCATCGGGTTTGGCGTTACGGATGTGCCTGCGGAAGCGAGCTTCGGTGTGCGCCCAGTTGGCGACGGTGTAGTTGAACGCCTCGCCCTTCTTGGTCTTCTTGATCCACCAGTCACGATCCACCGTGGGATTGCCCTTGAGGCTGATGCACTCGTCGAACGCCTCGCCGTTGGCGGAGTTGAACGTGAATTCGGGCAAGCCTCGGCTGTCACGCGCGCGACCGGCCTGCACGGCGGACATGTCATCGGGGATACCGTGCTCGGGCTGGCAGGCTGTGTAGGTCTGAAGATACCCGACGCCGCGGTACGCCAGTGCGTCGATGATCGCCTGGTACAGATTCGCCGTGTTCGCAACGGATGTCTGCGCGACGAACGGGCTGGCGTGGCCTGACGTGAGCGACTCGGCGACACCCTTCATCTCGCTGAGCTTGCCTTCGGTGGCCGGCCCGAACTGGTTCATATCGAACCCGCCGGTCATGGGTGAGCTTTCGCTGTTCTGCCCGCCGGTGTTGGAGTAGACCTGCGTATCGAGCATGAGGATCTGCAGGTTCGGCCGATTCTGCATGACGGCCTTGGACACGTTCTGGTAGCCGATGTCGCCGAACGCGCCGTCGCCACCGACCGCCCAGACGCGAGGCAGCTCGTTCACCTCAGCATCGGTCATGTAGACCTCGCAGAAGTGCGTCAACCGCCAATACTCATCCTTGTTAACGCCCTTGCCGTCGAGCAGCGCCCGGCTGATTCGCTCGGGGATGACCGATCGCTTGCCGTGGCTGTCGATGAACGACTCGGCGAAGAGCCAACTGATCGTCGCGCCATCCTGGAAGAGCGAGTTCATCCACGGATACGGGTGCGGGTTGGCGGGGACGGTCGAACCGTAGACCGAATTGCATCCGGTGCACGCGCCCATCGCCATGACGCTCATGCCGTTGGATCGGCCGCCGTCGATCGCCTGAAGATCGCGGTGGTTGAACGCATCCTGTCGCAGAACGATCTTGAGCGAATCGACGATGTCGGCATCGCTGCCTGTGAACTCCGCTTCGATGCGGGCGTCGGTGTCCTTCTCGTTTTCGCCTCCGAAGCCCATGACGGTGTGCAGGGCGGTCTTGCGAAGGTATGTGTAGCAATCCGGATTGCTTGATTTCAGCGCTTCGAGCTTGGCCAGGCCTTCCTTTTCAAGCTGATCCGCCAAGGCGTCCATGCGATCTGCCTTGGCGTGGTAGATCGGGCGAAGGTACGCCTCGGTCAGCGATGCGACCGCCCGCAGGATGGTCTTTTCGCCGCAACCGGCACACGCACCGTCGCCGGAACGCATCGCATCGTAGTCGCTGCGAATCATGAGGTGGTTCTGCAGCGTCGCTGCCTTGGCTTCGGCGATGTGCTCGGGGTCGAACTTGCCGAGGTACTTGGTATCGGTTTCGGGCAAGCAGTCCAGGAAGTTGACGCCCGTCTGGTGGACGCCTTCGATGATCTCCGTCTCTTCGACCATGACGAGCGCGTTGTGGTCACCGCACGCCTCGACGCATTCGCCGCAGCCCTTGCACTTATCCGTGACGTAGATGCCGAACACACCGCCCGAGCCCGACTGCTTCGTCTCAAGCCCCTTGAAGATCATCGGTGTCTTGGCATACGCGAACGGCACGTGCGACAGGATGTCCTTGAGTTGGCCGATGCCGACGGCAGCGGTCTTCTCATTGCTCTTGAACCACGCATCGCCCGCAATCGCCTTGTCAAGCTCGGCTGCGACAATCTCGTGGAACGGTGTCGGCGAATCGTTCTTCGGCCCGGCCTGCTCAAGCATCACGGCGCGGGCGGCCTTCTCAACGGCCTGCACGTGTGTCTTGAGGTGTGTGCGCACCTGAACATCTTCGACATAGCAGTCGATCGCCGTCGTGAGCACGGTGTCGATGTCCTGCGCAGTGTTGGGCAACGCCGTGTCGGGACATATGACAATGCACGCCATGCACTGTGTGCAGTTTTCGGGCTTCCACATCGGCACCTTGCGCCGTGCGACGTACTTGCTGACCGTCTCACCCGTCGCCGCGGCGATCGCGCCGGTCGAGGCGAGCGGGCTGGCGGGTGTGAAGTAGCCGTAGTCCGCACGGAACTCAGCGTCGTAGCCCTCGCGCGACATGACCGGCGGCCGATCTGGCTGACCGTTGGCCGTTACGCCGCTTTCGCGGGTGAGCGGGATGATCTTCTCACCGCGCATGGATGAGGTGTCCGGCGCGTCGATGTCGCCGTGCGGCACTTCGCGCACCTGCTCGAAGCCCGCCTGCATCACCGTCATGTTCGAGTCGACGACCGCATCGCCGAGCTTGCCGAACTTCTTGACGTACTGGTTGCGGACGACTTCGAGGAACTTCTCATCGGGAACCGCGTTGTCGTGCAGGAAGGTCGACACCATGAAGAACGCACCCAGGAAACTGTTGCCCTGCATGCGGTACTGCAAGTCTTCGCGGTCGGTGGCAGCACAAGCGATCTCAAACCCGGGCAGGACGTAGAGCTTGATGTCCTTGTCGATGATCTCCTGCCGGTACTTCTTCGGGATGCGCTGCCAGACGTTGGCGTCGTCTTTCTCACCTGATTCCCACACAAACGCCCCGCCCGGCTCAAGACCGACGAGCGGATTGGTGTGCGTGAAGATCTTCGGATCGCAGCAGAGGACGACGTTGACGTGTTGCAGGTCGCAGTTGACGCGAACGCGCTCGGGCGCGACGACGAGGAAGTAGTTGGTCGGCGCGCCTTTCTTTTCTGAACCGTACTTGGGGTTCGCGGAGATGTGGAGCAACTCGAAATCAGGGTCGTCTGCATGGTCTCGCTCGACGATATAGCCGCCGAGTTCGCCGAACATCTCGGAGAGGTTCTTGCCGGTCGTAATCATGCCCCAGCCGCCGATCGAGTGGAAGCGGATCGTGATCGCGCCGTCGGGGAGGCAGCTTGGCGTGTCGTCGGAGATCACGGCATAGGGGTGATTGACGCCGACGTAAAAGAAGCTTGCGCCGTCGCTGACCTTCTTGCCATCCTGCCGTGCGATCTTGCCTGTGGCGAACTCATACGCACCGAGGATGCCCTCGGGCCGGAAGTCGCGCGAACCCAGGCCGTAGACGCCGGACAGGATGCGCGGAACTTCATTCTGGTCGATCGCGGGTAGGCCCGGATGTGCGTTGTCCCGCTTGTTCTCGACGGCCTTGGAGAAAGCAGTCCTGATATCACGTGCGAGCGGACCGTCGCCTGCGAGCTGATCGTCGGTGCGTTCCAGGACAATGACATTCTTCTTGCCTCGCAGCGCGTCGATGAGCGCCGCTTCCGGGCAAGGCCGAAGCACGTTAACGTGCACGACGCCGACCTTCTCGCCCCGCGTCGTCTGAATGTAGTCCACAGCGGCATGCGCGTTTTCCGCACCTGAACCGAGCGCGACGATCGTCGTCTCAACACCGTCGTTGTTGTACTCGCTGATCAGGCCGTAGTACCGTCCGGTAAGCTTGCCGAACTCCTCGTACGCCTGCTCAAAGAAACCGAGGATGTGCTCGGAGAAGTGCTGGCGTCGGGCCGTTACACCCGTCATGTAGTGCTCCTGGTTCTGCACGGAACCGAGCAGCATGGGGTTCTTCAGGTCGAACATCTCGGGCACACGCCGGCGCTTCGGACCGAACAGCGTCCGCTGCGCATCGGTCGGGCATTCGATGATGTCATCAGCCCGGCCGAGGAATCGGCGAATCAACCCCGGCTCGTGCATCTTGAAGGTGCGCTCGAGATGGCTTGTGAGGAAACCGTCCTGCGCGTTCATGCCCGGGTTGAGCGACAGCTCGTTGACGCGGCGCAGGATGAGCGCCTGGTCCGCCGCCTGTTGGGCGTCGATGCCGAACGTGATGTTCCAGCCGGTGTCGAACGCAGCGTAGATGTCATCGTGTCCGCAGTGGACGTTGAGCGAGGCCTTGGTCAGCGCGCGAGCGGCGATCTCGACGACCATCGTCGAGAGCTTGCCAGGCGCGTGGTAGTACTGCTCCAAGCCGTAGAGCACACCCTGCCCGGATGTGAAGTTGACGACTCGCTTTCCGGTGACGGAGTACGCGATGGCGCCGCCTTGCGCTGCGTGCTCGCCTTCGAGTTCGATGGCGACCTTGGGGGCACCGAAGACGTTCAACTCGCCGCGTGCGAAGGAGAGTTGGAAGTTCTCACCCATCTCGGTGCTGGGCGTGATGGGATAGAAGATGCCTGCGTCGGCGACGCGCGCCTCCGTGTAGTAGGCGACGAGCTGGTTGCCGTTGGTCGTGATGGGGATGCCGGGGAAGGGGACGGCACCGGTGCTCTTGGCTTTTCCTACCTGGTTGAGTTGCTTGACGGTCATGGCCTGCCTCACAGACAAAGAAGTCCAGAACAATCGGGAATCCAGCGCGTACGTGCCGTGTGGAACCCGGGGAGATCAACAACATGAACGGCTCGCCCGGATCACATCGCGGAACCTGAGCCGACCCCCTCATTCAACCGTATGTCCCGCTGCTGTCAAAGGTTACAATCCACCCTCGACCCAGCCGGACAACCCGCTTCACAGACGCTCGGCTGCCGACCGACCTCGGCTCCACGCACGTGTCTCGCCTCGGCACACACCGGCAACCCGCTGCAATCCGGAATGGTCGTCATGGTATCAATCTTGCGCCCGTTCCGCCGCGACAACCACGACAACGGACAGCACAATCCCCGCCCGATCAGGCGGGCCGGCCGTGTCCGACGACGGGCTACTCGTCCGGCTTGACGAGCTCCATAACGCGGGGGTGAACAGCCTGCGCCGACCGCACGACGAGGTCGGCAAGCTCGGGCGAATCCTCGAGTTCGAGAACACTCGCGACGACGCGCGAGGCCCCTTCACAGTCGAAGCGTCGCCAGAAGCCGGTGCTCGTCTCAGCATCACCAAGGTGCGCCGCGATGCCCGCGTGTTGCGCTTCGTGAAAGACGAGGTAGTCCTTGGTCTCTTCGCGCAACTCCCGGAGTCTGTTCAGCGCGACGGTTGTCTTCGCATACATATCCTGCGCATCATCGCAGTTGTCCGTGGCGATGGATGTGCATCCGTGGCTGACGATGTTGGCGATGATGCCCGCCTTCACACTCATCGCCGTGGGAATGCGCCATCGGCGGGCATCCTCCGCCGCCTGTTCTTGATCCAGCGCATCGAGGCGATCACAAAGCTCCTCGTTGAGTTCCACGAACTCATCGAACGTGAGCAGGTATCGCGCGAGCACCAGGAGTTGAAGGAGTGCCAGTTCACCACCGAGCCGCCCGCGTCCGAGCAGCGCCAGCGCCCCGCGCGCCGCCGCGACGGCAGTGGCAAAGGGATGGCCCTTCTCATGCTGGCTGAGCGCCACGGCGAGTTCACCGACTGGGTCCCATGCTGGATCGCCGGTGCACGAAGCACGCAAGAGGTTCAGCGTCGCCTTCTCAGCGGCGGCGAAATCGGGCGTGTCGGCAATGTGCTCTCCGAGGTACCGCCCTTCCAGAAGAACCCAGTTTGTCGTGCGTGCCACGGAGAGGGCGCAGTGGCCGGCCTCATCGCGCGCACCAGAGTTCTGGGGCGACTCACCAAGACGCTCCGCTGCAGCTATGAGCGCTTCGATTTCGTGTTGGAGCCGGTCTTCGATTCGCTTCATGGCTGTCGAGACTCCATCCGCCACACCGTTCTCTGCCGCCGGGAACATCGCGCGGCAGCGCCGGAGGTTCCTAATCGCCCCCTGTATCGTACCCCGGCTTACTTCAATGTCGAACGCCCGAAGTGCTCTTCGCAGCGACGAGATGTTCAGTTCGCCGTCTGGTCGGAGGATCTCATCCACGAACTCCTCAACCCGGTTGCTGAAGAGGAGCATGCCCAGACCCCGACAAACATCGCGCTGCGCGCGGCCGCGCAGCGGAGGAGACTCAAGGGCCTCCACACATCGCCTCCTCCGAGGCGCACCCATCTGCGGAGCTACATCTCTCTTCGTGTCGATGATGTCACTTGCTGAGAGCTGGTCGGAGAGGCGAGCGTGCTCCGGGAACTCCCTGAAGAAGAATGTGCTTGGATCGTCGTAGCATTCGTCCAGGAGCCGGATGAGCGCATCGGGATTCACGGCTTCGCGATCCACCCCTTCCAGCCAGAACTCGAAGCGTCGCCCGTTGCGCCGGATAAACGCCAGCACTGTGCTCATGCGTTGCGTGTCCGACGCCGAATGCTGTCGGTAGATACTCTCCAGCCACTCCGCTGTGGGTGCCATCGCACGTCCCTCCACCTCGTCGCGCTGCGATGCGCGTCACCGCTCCCTTTCGTTCGTCCACGCCCGCCTCGTCGGGAGTCCCAGTAGTTACTCCCTATTCGGTGCAAGCCAGAAACACCTGTGCATCGGCGCAACGATCATATGACATCCACGTCGCAGTCGGTCCCGCCGAGACTGGAAGGGAAATCACCGTGCCAGATGCCGAAGATCCGAAGTATCACAACAATCCAGCTCATGATGTGCTCTCCATTTCGCAAGCGCCGCAGCCCCGTCATGCTCACGCGACCATGCTCGCTCTCTTACATTAATACCTTGGTATTCACATCAGTCAAGACTCAACTCATGACTTTGCGCCATAGTTGTGCGAGTGCTCTGCTTCCACAACTCGGCGCCGTCACACAGGAATCTACGCATAGTTTCCCGGTTTTCTCCCGCCAAAGCTGACATTTCTGATGTTTAAGTAGAGAGGCGTTTACCTCAATGCACACCTGACTGCTCATTCCCTCTCCTCCTCCTCCCCGCCACATATGATCGTGTGGCGGGGGATTCAACGATAACGTGGGTTGCGCACTGCACTTGCGCGCCGCGACGAGACCCATTGACATTCCTCTCGCTGCGGATCGCCCGGCACAGACCGCACAGCGGCGAACCGGTGACTCGGTCGCACCATCGAAGCGCGCTGTCCACGACTGACTTCGGCCTGCGGATGGAGGTAACTCATCCCACAGGACGGCAGCCACCACCGTGGCTCCCGCGCGGGAACGACAACGACAGCGCAGCACAGGAGAACAGCAATGCCCACTCAACCATGTGATCAGATCGCCACCGCCGCAAGACAGACATCACCTGCGTTGATCGGGCGTTGCGCATTGGCTGGCTTGACATCGTTCGGTATCGCGGTCACAGCGGCAACGGCAATTGAGGTGACCATTGAGGATGACTACTCATATCCGCAACGGACCGACTATGACTACGGCGTGGGGATACAGGATATCGCGTTCAGCGATGCTCATCCGGATGTCGGCGATATTGTTTTGGTCACCGTCGACGTACACAACTTCGGGCTATGCCGGGCGGCTGGCGCGTGGGGATGGTATTCATCGACCGGACGATCATGCTGGGCCGAGTGGGACTTCGACTACGCAACGGGGAAGGTCGTTGACATCCGGTATCGGTGCTGGGACAGGGATTCAGTCGTCGATTGGCGCGTGGAACTCGACGGGGTCCACCTCGCGGATGTGTCCGTCCCGGCTTCGGAGAACGAGGAGAGCTGGAAGATCGTAACGCTGCATGATGTTCCGATCACGGCCGGGCCTCATACGTTGTTCCTGGGCACGTATCAGATGGATTGGCGCCCGGACTATTGCATTGATTGGGTTGAGGTCGGACAGCTTCGTATTGAGGCGGAAACCTACGACCGAATGGGCGGAAACGATCCGGATCCTGATCTACGCGGATTGGGTATCTACCCCGCCGGTGTGGGTTTACCGACCAAGTCCACTGAGCTGACGGTCCAGATCTGGGAGGGCGATCCCCTGAACGGGGGAACGCTGCTCATCGAAACGTTCGTCGGCGATATCAACACAGTGATCGACAGCCAGCACCTCTTCCCCGGCAACACGCTTGAGGCACACTACATAGCGAACGGCGACAAGGCTGCGGTGCGTATGAACTGGATTCCAGAAGAGGCGAAGACATACGACATCCATATCGTCGTCGACCCACACGGGAAGCTCACTGAGATCGACGAAACGAACAACCAGGCAAGCCGGCAGATCACCGTCGGATGCCGAGGCGATGTCGATGGGGATGGCACGGTGGGTCAGAGCGATCTCGGCGCTCTGCTCAGTTCATTCGGTTTCTCGCCCGGCGATCCGGAGTTCAATCCAGATGCCGACTTCGACAACGACGGCGATGTCGATCGGGATGACCTAGCCGTGCTGCTGGAGGCTTACGGCCAGCCGTGCTCGTGACGGCGCAGCCTTCCGAGTCGACGACGGCGTCAGAGTTCATTCATCAACACATGCGATTGGCTGCGTGTGCAGGACAAAATGCAGTAACAGCAAAGGAAAAAGACAATGCGCACTTGTACACGAAAAGGACGGAGCTTTGCGGCGACGCGAACGGCGGCGGCAGCGGTGGTTGGACTGCTGTTGTGTGCAGGGCTGAACGCGGATCCCGTGACAGACGACCGTCACGACAGCGACCACAGCCCACCTATCGACTCCTACCCTCCTGACTTCTGGGTGATCGACGACTACCAGGAACTGTGGCGTGACACGACCGTTGTGGGCGTGATCGTCACGTCGACGGGAGAGCTGAACACGCGGGGATACACGCTGTATGTGGAGGGTCCGCTGACGAACCACGGACGGATCACCGACTTCTACAGCCAGTACCACGGCGGAGGAGGCTTCGGCGGTTCAGGCGGCAACGGCGGCTACGGCGGCTACGGCGGCTTCCCGCACTACCCGCCGTGCTGCGCAACGGAGGGCAGCATCGGCCAAGGCCGTGGGGGTGCAGGTGGCGGCGGCGGTGGGGGCGGCGGCGGCGCTTGGGATACATCCGCCCCCATCGAAGGCACCGTGGACGGCGGCGATGGGGGTGATGGCGGGAACGGTGGGGACGGCGGCGGGCACGTCCGACTGTATGCCTTCAGCTTCGACAACCAGAACGTGATCAAGGCTGACGGTGACAACGGCGACCCCGGCCAGAACGGCGGAGACGGCAGCTATGGAGACTGGTTCAAGTTCCTCGCGTGGCGGGACGCGGCGAGCGGAGGCGGAGGCGGTGGTGGTGGCGGCGACGGCGGCGACGGCGGCATCATCGAAATCCACTGTGTCGAACTCATCAACGAAGGCGATATCCACGCCTCCGCCGGACTTAGGGGGCTTGGCGGAGATGCTGGGGCGAGCTTCTGCGCCAACCTTGAGCACAGCGGCAAGCTCAGCCAGAACTGGGAGCACGGCGGACCCGGACAACCCGGCGGTGGACCGTGTGGCTGGGCTGGCAACGGCGGTGAGTCCGATATCGGAACACAGTGTGGGCCGAACCAAGCGGAAGACGGCCAGCCAGGCTGTGACGGCGAACCCGGCACGGTTCTCCTCATCAAATCGTGCCGGGGCGATATCGACGGTGACGAGGATACCGACCAAGGGGATCTGGGCCTCCTGCTCGCGGCATACGGTGCGTGCGTCGGCGATCCGAACTGGAACAGCGACGCCGACCTCAACGCAAGCGGGTGTGTGGATCAGGCAGATCTCGGCATCCTGCTCGCGGACTACGGTTGCGCGCCACGACCGTGGCATGATTGACTCGGACCGGCCTTGAAGGGCATGCGTTGCCCGTGTGAGACCAGCCGCCCGACCGCGCGAGGCACGGGACCACGTCCCGCCGCTTCGTGGGTCGGGCGGCCTTTGCTTACCTTGGGTATGCGAGAACGTACGCCTACATGCGCTTGCTCATGGCGCGCTGGGCATCTCGCTTGGGAAGCTTCTGACGCCTGTGGTGACGGTTGTTGTTGCGGTCGTCTGTGCGTGCGTGCTGTTTGGCGGCTGGTTGCGCGGCGATGCGAGCCGTATCGCCTTCTCATCACGCGGCCGCTTGCTGTTCCGCATCAGTGTTGCTGGCAGTACGACCACGCTCGCGCTGATCGTTCTCGTAGCGGTGACCGGCAGCCCAAACGGAGGGACGGGTCGCGCGATCGTCGCTTACGCGGTACTCGGTCTGTTCCTGATATCAGTCATCGCTGCCATCGTGCTCGTTTTGCGCGCGGTGCTGCGCGTATCGGGGCGCTGCTGTGAACATCGCCTCGACAAAGCGGTGCGGCGAGTGGGCGCATACGGCATGGCCTTTGCGGCTGGTCTCGCGATCGCTGTCGTGTGGGGTTGGATCGGGCGAGATAATGTGCAGGATTCTGTATTCGGGATCAGTCGTCCGGCAGCAATCCTTCACGGAACGCTGGGCATACTTGCCCCGATCGTGATCTTCCTGTGGGTTCGCCTGATGTTCGACTTGGCGGCGGACCTGCGCCCACGGAGCGCTTCACTTCGGAACGAGGCAAGACGCGAGTGGCGAGAAACCGAAAAAGGGTGACTTCCGAGTCTTGCTGCGGAGTTGTGCAGAGACCTCAGACGAGACGTAGCCGCTCGCTCCGAACGCGTCTCGCTCACGGTTGATCGAGCGGTAGGCCTGCAAGTTCGGCGGCAAGGTCCGGGTCCGCAGGATGCAAGAGCGCCAACATCTCGGTGTATGCGATGAGTTGTTCGCTCTCACCGGTCATGCGGGCGCGGAGGCGAAGGTTGTTGAGGATTCGACTCAGCCAAACGATGTGATCGACGGGTGTGAGGTGCGAGGCTTCCCAGGATGCCTGCGGGCCGGCGATGCGGTGGTAGATCCGGCGCGCATCGTCCGACGTCAGCACTCGCCCACCGTCGAACGGGTCGATGAGTTGGTCATCGCCTTCGATGCGGACTCCCGCCAGGAAGTGGCCGGGCATCCCGACGCCCCACGCCTCCAGACCAAGCCGGTGGGCCAGTTGAACATAGACAAGGCAGAGCAGGATCGGCAGCCCCTTGCCGGTGAAGAGCACGCGCTCCACATCGGCGTTGTCCGGATGATCGTAGTGTTGCACATCACCGCGCAGGCCTCGCTGCTCAAACAGGATGTCGTGAAGGTGCGCCTGGATCGCGGTGGCGCTACGTGATGCGAGTCGATCTTCAACCTCGCGCTGCAACGTGCGCAGCTCCGTGTGAACCTGCCCGCGATGAACCGCCGAGCCGCGACGCTGCATCGCCACGGCGATCGCCCCATCCAGAAGCCCATCGTCGGTTTCAAGACGGTTCAGTGCATCCAGCAGCAGCCTCGCTGCATTCGGGTCCACGTACTTCGGATCCCAAGTCATCGGAGCAGCGTACCTCGGCATGACCGCACGGGCGAGCCCCACAGGGCTGCCTTGCGGTCCGGCTGCGCGGCAGATCCATCGGTATCATGCGGGTCATCCACAGCCCGACGAGATCGAACAGATGATCAGCCGAATCGACGATATCTTCCGTGAACTGCGACGCACCGGCCGAACGGCGCTGATGCCGTTCCTGTGCGCGGGGCACCCAAGCCTGGGCTGCCTCGGCGATGTACTCCTGGCGGCGGAGCAGGCTGGGGCGAGCGCTGTCGAGATCGGTTTCCCCTTCTCCGACCCGATTGCTGACGGACCGGTCATCGCCGCCGCGATGCACGAAGCGCTGCAACTCGGCGCCACGCCCGATGCGATCTTCGAGACGATCCGCGGCATCCGCCCCCGGACGCAACTCGGCCTGGTCGCGATGGTCTCCGTGTCAATCGTGAATCGTATGGGACCGCAACGGTTCATGGACGACGCGAGGAGGGCTGGGTTCGACGGCGTGATCGTGCCGGACATCCCGATCGAGGAGGCGGACGCCATCCGGTCGCTTGCTGCGCGGACGGGGCTGACGATCACGCTACTCGTCGCTCCCACCACACCGGATCAGCGAGCCGCCGCGATCGCCCGGGGCTGCACCGGTTTCGTCTATATGGTCGCCCGGACCGGCATCACGGGTGAGCGGCGTGACGCCCCGGAGGTAGCACAAGGCGTTGAGCGCATCCGCGCCGCGACCGATCTTCCCGTCGCCTGCGGGTTCGGCATCTGCACCGCTGAGCACGTCCGAGCTGTGACGGAGCACGCCGACGCGGCGATCGTCGGCAGCGCGCTGGTTCGCAAGCTCGCCGCTGCCGGTGACGATCCGGCAACCGCTGCCGGCGACTTCATCGCGGAGTTGGCGCAAGGGCTGTCCACACGCACGTGATGACAGGCCAGCCGCCCTGATGTTCCACATCGACCGCGCGCCTCGGCCGGTCTTGCACTTGCAGCCACAGCATCGACAATGCACGTTCCCTTCCTCACGCCCCGGAGCAGAGCCATGTCGCACGCCACGCCACGTTTCGCCGCACTGCAAGCCGCAGCCGGCGCCCGCACGACCCATACACGAATCGACCGCGACAAGCCCGCCGCCGATGTATTCGGCCGACTCGTCTTCTCCGAGCGCGTCATGCAACAGCGTCTCCCGAAGGAGGTCCACAATCGTCTCCTCCAGACACTGCGCCGTTTTGAGCCGCTCGATGCGGCGATCGCTGACACCGTCGCCGCTGCCATGAAGGACTGGGCCATCGAGCGAGGTGCGACGCACTACACGCATTGGTTCCAGCCGCTCACCGGACTCACCGCTGAGAAGCACGACTCGTTCATCATCCCCGACGGCCAGGGCGGCGCGATCACCGAGTTCTCCGGCGAGAAGCTCATCCGCGGCGAATCCGACGCATCGAGCTTCCCGTCAGGCGGACTGCGCGCCACGTTCGAGGCGCGTGGCTACACCGCATGGGACGCCACAAGCCCGCCCTTCCTCTACCCAGGCGCGACAGGCTACACGCTCTGCATCCCCACCGTCTTCGTCTCGTGGAGCGGTGAAGCGCTCGACAAGAAGACGCCGTTGCTCCGCTCCATGCAGGCCCTCTCGACGCAAGCCTTGCGCATCCTGCAACTCTTCGGCACGGATGCCGGCGTCAGCCGCGTCATGGCGACCGTCGGCGCTGAGCAGGAGTACTTCCTCGTCGATCAGAACTTCTTCTTCGCCCGGCCGGACCTTCTGACGTGTGACCGCACGCTCTTCGGAGCCGCGCCGCCCAAGGGACAACAACTCGAGGATCACTACTTCGGCTCGATTCCACAGCGGGTGCTCGCATTCATGGAGGATGTCGACCGGGAGCTGTACGAGCTGGGCGTGCCCGTCGCGACGCGCCATAACGAAGTTTCGCCCGGCCAGTTCGAGATCGCACCGCTTTTCGAGAACGCCAACGTCAGCACCGATCACCAGATGCTGCTGATGGAAACGCTCAAGCGCGTCGCCGCACGTCACGGCCTGCAGGCGATTCTGCACGAAAAACCCTTCGCCGGGATGAACGGGTCGGGCAAGCACACCAACTGGTCGCTCTCGACAGACACGGGTGTGAACCTCCTCGATCCGCAGGATGAAACGCACACGAACCTGCAGTTCCTCGTCTTTTGCATGGCGGCGCTCCGAGCGATCGACCTGCACGGCGACCTGCTTCGCGCAACCGTCGCCCGCGCGGGCAACGACCACCGTCTCGGCGGCCAGGAAGCGCCGCCCGCGATCATCTCCGTCTTTCTCGGCACGATGCTGACCGACATCTTCGAACAGATCGAGCAGGGCACGCCGACCAACACCAAGCGCAAGGACAAGCTTGACCTGGGCGCACGCACACTCCCACGCCTGCCGCGCGACAGCGGGGACCGAAACCGCACCAGCCCCATCGCATTCACCGGCAACAAGTTCGAGTTCCGCTCCGTCGGTGCGTCAAGCTCGATCGCCTGGCCCATCACCGTCCTGAACACGATCGTCGCGGAATCGCTGGACGATATCGCGTCGTCGATCGAGAAGGCGGCAGGCAAACGTCCGACCCCGGCCAGGGTCGAAAGCGCCGCCAAGGCCCTGCTCCGCAAGCTTATCTCGCAGCACAAACGCATCATCTTCAACGGCGATGGGTACTCCGGCGAGTGGCTCGAAGAGGCGCAGCGCCGCGGCCTGCCCAACCTCAGGACCGCTGTCGATGCGCTGCCTCGCATCCTCGACCGCAAGAGCATCAGCCTCTTCAAGAAGTACGAGATCCTGAACAAGGCGGAAACCGAAAGCCGGTTCAACGTCTACATCGAGAACTACAACACGACGGTTCTGATCGAAGCGGCGACGATGCTGCATGTAGCGCGCACGATGGTTCTCCCCGCGGCGCTGCACCACCAGACGAATCTCGCCGAGACCGTTGTCGCCACGCAGTCGGCCGGCTTCGACTGCGCCGACAGCGAGGTCGTGCTTAAGGAACACATTCAGCGCGTTGCGGATCTGTGTGAAGCGATTGAGAACCTCGACAAGGCTGTTCAGAACGGCGACCTGTCGGGCCTCAAGCATGCCCGCCACATCGCCAGGCATGTCATCGACCGGATGGGCGTGTTGCGCCGTGCCTCCGACGCGATTGAGACGCACATCGCTGATGATCTTTGGCCGTTGCCGACGTATCGAGAGATGCTCTTTGTCCGCTGAGTGGGGGCTGAGTGGGGGCTGCTCGCAGTGCCCGGGTTGTAGCAATCGCGCGATCAGATCCGGTTGCTGGACTTGGGGGTTCCTGCACACTTGCCGGGCGCTGTTTCTGCGACATCACGCTCACGACCTTGCGCCCCGCCGCCGATGCAGGCTGGCGGAGCCGGGCGATCCGTGCGGGTTATCCGGACGGTCATCCGCTGCGAAAGGAGTTCAGCGTGGACAGGTCATCTGCTGCATTGCTCGTCGTCGCATCACTCGGTCTGGTCGGATGTGGAGCGCCCGACGCTACGACATCATCACCTCGGCTCACACACAGCCAGGCCCAGGCGACGGATGATGCGGTCGCCCCAGCCGCTGCCGTTGCGGACGCGGCGCGGGCCGGTCGCTTCGGTTCGTTGAACAGCGCGGCGCGTAACGACTTGCCCGATCAGCAGTTCCCGCATGTCACGTACGCCCCGCCGAAGATCGACGACTTCCGCGTTGGAACGGGTCGCACCGCCCACTTCGGCGATGTCTTCGTCGTCAACTACGTCGCCAGCTTCGAGGATGGCACCGTCATCGCTGATACGCTCAGCGACGGCCGACCCGTCAGCATGACGTTCACCGGCACCGAAGCGCGGGCGTGGGGCAGGCACCTTGCGGGCATGCGGGCGGGCGGTATCCGCAGCGTGCAACTTCCTGCTGCGCTTGCATTTAGCGGTAATGACGCATTCGCCGGACTGATCCCGCCTGACAAGACGGTCTACTTCGACGTCGAACTCGTCGAGGTCCACACCCCCACCACCCCCACGACTGCCGGCACACCTTCCACTGTGGCTGAGGTCATTGAAGCCGACTGAGCGGGTCAGCGACGGGTCAATCGCCACGTCGTCACCGCCGCGCCAATGCGCGCCGCAGCGCGTGTGCATTCATCGCATAACCCCCCACTTCCCCCCCGGTTATGGTGGTTCATGACAGATCGGTGCGCACGGAATCGCGGAAAACGTGTTATCGGAC
>JAGLTS010000039.1 GCA_023135165.1 Phycisphaerales bacterium
AGCGCGCGCTGGTGAGCGGTGTTCGGATTCTATCCTATTCCCCAAATTCAGTAATTGCAGCAGCAGGGACCAACAGCGCGCGCTGGTGAGCGGTGTTTCTGACGCTGCTGCTGCTGCTGCTGCTGACCTATTGAGGGCGGAAGGGATCGAGGCGAAGCGAGCGGGGGAGCTGATCGCCCTGGGAGCCGAGCGCGTCATCCGCAACGCCAAGCTGATCGCTGACCGAGCCATTCGCACGGGTCGCCGATCCTCCGCCGGGCTCCTGATTCGCGCGATTGAGCGCGACTTTGCGGCGGAGGGCGGCGACCTTGCCGGCACCGTCACCAAGCAGCGGCGGGCGGTGCGCCGCGAGGCCGATGCGAAGCGGCGAGCGGACGCTCAGGCGGACGCCGATCGCCAGGCCGAGGAGCAAGCCGCCAGCGCCGAGATGACGGCAAGAGCGAAGACCGCGCTGGCAGCGCTGAGCGAGGCCGATCTGGCCGATCTGGCCGAGGCCGTGGCGACCGATGCCGGCGACTTCGGCCGTGACTGGGCGCGGCGTCGCGGTCGGTCGATCGACGCCAATGCGATCGTGCAGCCGGGCCTACTCCGCAAGATGGCGCTCGGCATCCTGATTAGCCGGCTAATCACCGAAGACCAACCCGAAAACCCCCCGGATGACAAACCGGGAGAGGAGGCCGTAGAATGAACGTGGCAGACCCCGCGCAGGATGCGCGGACAATGACAACGGCACCGAAGCCCGAGGACGCACTGGCCGGCTCGTTCGCCGACGACGTGGATGCGGAACTCCGCGCACGGATCGACGAGCTTGACGATCTTGCGGCCGATGACTTTTACTTGAAAATCCATCGACTCGACGGTGGGCAGTGGGCGTTCGTCGCCGATGTCTCGTGGGATCAATGGGAAACCGACGGCGAAAGCCTCATCGCTGACAACTACGGTCCAGGACGCTACAAGCTGACTCTGCGTCACCGTGGCAAGCGCGGCAACCTGAAGGTGAAGCAACTGGCGATCGCGGGAAGCGGGGGAGGGGTGGGGGGGCTGCCAACGTTCCCCCTCTCCACACCCTCCCCCGTTCTTGATGACATCCGGAATCGTATCACCGAACAGCGCGCCGCGAACGATCCAATGCCCATGTTCGTCGCGATGATGCAGGCGACATCGAATCAGAATCAGGCGCTCTTGCAAGCGCTGATACAGACCCAGGGCGTTGGGCAACCTTCCGGCGCATCGACGGCCGACATGATCGCCGGCATGCGCGAACTGGTCGAGCTTGCCCCGAAGCTCACCGGCGGCGGCAGTGAAACCGACACGCTCACCGCCGGCATCCAGGCGTTCGGTGCGATCATGGATCAGCGGCGAAGCGACGCCGAGCGCGAACTGGCCGCGCTCCACAACCGCATCGCCGAGCTGCGCGGGCGGGCGCAGCACCGCAGCATCACACCAGCCCCATCCGCCAGGCCGGCAGCGCCCCCCGGTGCGCTGCCGGTCGCTTCTCCGCCGACGGACGCCGAGACGATGCCGGCGGCGTTTCGCACGCTTGTCGAACTGTTAGCGCTTGGATGCGCTGCCGACGAACCGAACCCCGACGCCTACGCGCAGATCATCCTCGACGGCAGTGATCCCGACGTATTGCTCTCGTTCGTTCGCAACGGTGCTGCCGGTGCGTGGCTGCTGGAACTCGGCGCGCAGTACCCCGATCGACTCAACCAGCCAGAGTTTCTCAACCAGGTGGGGGAAGCGCTGGCCGACCTGCTCGATATGAAGGCCGACGATGACAACGACGCTGCCACACCCGACGACGTTTCGGGGCAGACCGGTGATCTTGCGGCGACTCCTCCCGCCGCATGATGCCGGCACGCTGGCCACGCTTCGCGTGATGGCCGCCCTTGCACGCCATGACGCCGCGAGATCCCCGACGATCCGCGCGGCGGGGGCGGCCCTACTTCGGCGTGAACCGAGGGACACAGAAGGGGCGACGGACAAACTCTTCTGGTTCCTGCATCGTCGGTTCCGCTATGAAGCCGATCCATCAGGGATCGAACACGTCAGGCAACCTCACAGCATGATTCGCGATGTGTTCATACGTCGCCACGCGGTCGGCGATTGCGATGATCGCGCGACGCTCGGCGTGGCGCTGCTGCTGGCGATGGGGATCCCCGCCGGCTACATCGTCGTCACCGATTCAGATCACGGTTCATACCGTCACGTACTGCCGGCGGCGTGGGTTGACGGCCGCTGGAAGCCCCTGGACGCTCAGGAAGCCGAAAATCCTGGAGAATTCCCGGCTGGGGTTCGCCGCGCGGCGGTTTTCGGGTTATAGTGCCCAAGGCAGACCCCGCGCAGGACGCGCGTGCGATGCCGACCCCTGACACAATCCGCAGTTTCTTCGCGGAAGGTTTCAAGACCCACGGTGCTACGGCCGTGGGTCTACTTTTCGCCGTCGTCACGCTCATCGTCGGCGCGTGCGAGTACACGGCTCGCTCGCCGATCACCGGCGAGGAAGCGACGCGCCCGCAACTGGCTGCGGACCGCGAGACCGTCGTCGCCGACTTCATCGCCGAACAGGACGCATCGGCCCGCCAGTACGAGCTGGCGGTCGCTCGCATTTCAACCGACGCGCAGCAACAGATCGACCAGGCCGCAGCGGACTTCGACGCATCGGCTGCCGCGCGCACCAACACGGCGGAGTCGATGGCCCGTCAGTTCGATTTGGCGACTGAGGAGATCGAGAGGAAAGAGGCCAAGGTGTCGATGATTCTCGGCGCATTGAATGCAGCCGCGCAACTCGACCCCAGGCTCTCCGGCGGGCTGGCGATCGCATCCGTGCTGCTCAGCGGTGGAGCGGTGTATGACACACGCCGGCAGCGCACCAAGGTCAAACAGGCAGAGGAGCGAGCAAGCCATGTACAGTGATGAGGGTGCAATCTGCGCGGCGTGCGCGGTCGAATCGTACCGCGAGCGTCTCGCCATTCTCCGTGCGGTCCGTGCGAACCGGCGCAACAAGCGCCGGCTCAAAGCACGCATCGCCACTCGGGCATTGCGACGAAAAAAGAAGACGTGACCATGAACCGTACGCAACGCCGCAACGTTACCGTGCGCCTCAGTCGCCAGTTCCCAATCGAGGATCTCACGCCGGCCGAGGCCGGCCGCATCATCATGGAAATCGGTCCCGACCGCGTGCAAGAGATGGTGCTGTGGGAGCGCCACGACGGCATGAGCGGGCTGGGCGACATGGATGGATGGTGGGCGAATCTCGTGAGTGCGGGCAAGACGTGGGCCGGCAAGGCGGCCAGCTGGGCAAGCAAGAACTTCCCGAACCTCATCAAGCTCAAGAACGCCGCCGGCGGTGGGGGTGGTGGGGGACAGACGCAGCCGGTCTACATGCAAGCGCAGCCGGCCAAGGACAACAGCATGATGATGCTCGCGATCGCCGGCATCGCCGTCGTCATGCTGATGCGGAGGCGGCGATGATCGCCACCGCGTACCACTGGCATCTCGCCGCCGAGCTTGCACGGGAGTTCCCGAACCCCGATGCGCTCGACCCCGCCACCGCACGCGCGCTCGTGGACATGCTCGGCGGACTCGTGGCCGTGCAGCAGATGCAGCTCCACTACGAACGAGTCATGGGGATGCAGGGGTTGGGGTCGTGGTTCAGCAGCGCGTGGAAGAAGGCGACCAGCTGGGTCTCGAAAAAGGTGCCGTGGTTCAAGAAGCTCGCCCCCATGATCCCCTACGCCGGCGGTTTCATCTCGGAGCACTTGCAGGGAGCGGATCGCAAGAAGGCCGAGAAGGCGATGAAGAAGGCGTACCAGAAACAACAGGCGCAGGCCGCGCAGGCGTCACCGTTGACCGCTCAGGCGGTCGTACCGCTGGCGATCGGAGGCGGGCTGCTACTCATGCTGCTGTGATCCCATGAATGACCTTTATGACATCGACGATCTGGACGGACTCGGGCTGATGCCGAGCAAGGCGAAACGCCTGAAGATGTGGGATCAGCTTGTCGTCATCCACCGGATGATTAAGCAGATCCGCATGGCGTGCCTCCAGCTTGAGATGGCTGGCCAGGCCACGGATCAGAGCCGCCAGGTGCTCAAGAATACAGAGCAGATCGCGCTGAAGATCGTGTACGGGATCTATCCGCGCATCCAGAAGGGCATCGACAAAGCATCCAAACGGAAGGACTGGGATGCGAGTTACCCCAAGACTGCGCGCAAGCTCATCGAATCGACCGGCGAACAAGCGCTCGGCGCGTTTCCGCTGGTCGTGGTCCTGGTCGTGATCGCGATCGGTATGGTTTCGGTGGCGGTGATGATCTACACGTTTCCGAAGATCATCAAAGAGCTGCGCTATCTCGCCGGCCAGATCCCGTTCGTAAAGCCGCCGATCGTTGAACCGCCACCGCTCCCGCCCAGCTCGCCAGGCTACACACCGCCGGCACCTGGTGCGTTTGAGTCAACAGTGATGAAGGTCGGAGGCGCAGGCGTTGGACTGTTGATCGTCGGAGCGCTCGCGTTCGGACTCATCGGGAGATCGCGCCGCCGATGAAGAAGCCTGTCAGCAAAGTCAAGGTTTCCGCCGAACTGCTCGGCCGCGTCACCGAAATCCGGTACATCCGCCCCGGCGCACGGCATATCAGCCGTCACAAGTTCGGGCAAGGCGTGAAGCTGTACGCCACCGAAGACGGCGACGCTCTCATCATCCAGGGCGGGCGCATGAGCGTCCGCCGTTTCATCGAGCATTGACTATGGAACTCATCGTTACCAACCCCCCAAGACGCCGGAAGCGCCGGAAGTCCACGCGCAGACGCCGCACAGCAAGCGGTCAGTTCGCCAAGTCGCGCACCCGCAGCGCTCCGCGTCGCAAGACACGGAGAACGACCACGATGGCAAAGAGACGACGGCCGACACGACGGAAGCCGACGCGGCGGCGCTCGACATCACGGCAGCGGGGCATCATGGGCATGCCGGCAGGCGTGATGAAGGATGTCGGCTACGGGACGCTGGGTTTCGCGGCGGCGAAGTTCATCCCGCCCAAGCTCACATTCTTGCCGCCGACGTTGCAGTCCGGCTGGGGCAAGGTCGGCACGCAGGCCGCGCTCGGCATCGTGCTGATGCGCTTCGGCAAGCGCTTCCTTCCCGGCGGATCCGCGAAGGCGATCGGAACCGGCTGCCTCATCGCAGCGGCGATCGACGCCGTCGGCATCCTGGGTGGCGCGCAGTACTTCTCCGGCATGGATGGCATGGACGGACTCGCCGACCTGTCAGCTGATGACCTTGAAGCGCTCGCGGCGATCGAGGGCGGCGAGCTGGCGGCGCTCGAGGCTCCCGACCAGTACGTCGGCGACACCGACCCCGAGGATGAGTACGCCCTCACTGGCGACTTCGACGACGACGACTTCGACGACGACTTCTAGCACCGCAGGCGAACGCCAGGCGGTCGGCTCGACATCACGGACACACTGACAAGATCAGGAGGCCCCTCATGGCCACGATTGACAAGACTCTTTTCGCAACTCTCAGACGCCTCTGCGGACCCATCCCCACCATTGGCGGCGTCAAACCGATGAGCCGGCATTGGCAGTACTTCCACTGGTTGGAGTACGCCGCAGCCGGCCACACATCGTTGACCTGGTTCAATGTCCCGCGCACCAAGTACGTGACGAATCTCCCTCAAGCGGGCAGCATCGACGGCGGTACCGTCTTTGCGCTGCAAGGCGTGAAGTGCATCTTCCAGACCGGCACCGACATCCTCGGCGCAGCCGTCGCCGCCGGCGTGCAGTCATCGGCAGCTGCCACGACAGCGCTGACCAACGCGGAGGAAGTCCGCAGCCTCATGGAATGCAACTGCGAGGTGAAACTCACCGTCGCGGATTGGACCGTTCTCCACACGACGACGCTCGCGCAGCTTGCGTCCGGTGGTGGTGTGACGATCGCCGGCGGCTGCGGTCCCGCCACCGGCTCGCTCGCGAAGATCGGCAACGGAGCGGCGATCAATATGAACGGCTGGCGTATGAAGCCCAAGGGCTTCCCGATCCTGCCGAACCAGGCGATTGCGCTGAACGTCGAATGGCCCGCCGCGCAGACGGTGACGGGTAAGTTCCTGCTCGGGTTCCTGCTCGACGGGACGCTCGTTACCAAGAGCGCGTAGGCTCGCGCAGTACCCCCTGTGGCTCAGGCGCTCAGCCGAGACACATCCACTCGCTGCTTGACGGCGGCGAGCGGATTTCAAGATCAGGAGTTCACACCATGACTGCCATGCCCGGCTACGATCCATTCGCCGGCTACGACGACGACATCGACGACGAGGAGGACATGGGTGCGGCCAGGAAACGCCGGCCACGCGCTCGCCGGCCACGCCGCAAACGCAAGTTTAAGATCTTCACCGAGACGCTCACGTGGGACAACCTCGTGGCAGCCGGCCAGGTCACGCAGTCATTCGCTGTTCCACTTCCATTCCGGGTCGATCAGATCCAGGCGGTCGCGGTGCTGCACGCGGACACGGCGATCAGTGGCACCAACTTCGTGGCCGGCACGCATTACTACCGTGGCGATCTCCCCGCGCACGGCGCAGCCGGAGACGACTATGTCCCGTCGCTCTCACTCATCACGGCGAAGATCGAGGAGAAGGGGTACCCGTGGATGACGGACTTCACACCCTTGACGCTGTTCACCGGCACGGGCATCGCGCCGTTTTGGCTGCCTCACAAGCATGTCGTCGCCGCGCGCAGCAGCGTGAACGTTGATCTCATCAACAACAGCGCCTACGCCGTCGATGTCTACATGACGTTCCTCGGCGCTCGCGTCTTCGGTTGAGAACGCTATGGACCTATTGCGCCGCACCCCAGGCCACCGAAACGCCGGACCCCGGTTCACGGCCGATCCCATCCCGCCGCCGGCGGCGCCGTCACCGCGCAGCTTCGCGCAGACCGCTTCCATCCTGTCCGGGCTACTGCCCGAGATCCGCACCGTCGTCGGCGGGTTCGATGTCATCACGATCGCCGTGGGCGGAGAGCTGACCGTGCCGGCCGGCTCATCGGCGTGGTACGGGCTGATCGACGTAGACCCGTACGACGAAGGCTGGGGCCAAGAGGTCGGTCTGATGGGCTTGACGATCGACCAGCTCAGCACGGACAGCGTGCCGGGTGTCGGGACGATCGCATGGGGCACGACGAAAGGACACGCAGCGGCCATCGTGATCGGTACACGGTTGCCGTGCGACTTGCACGCTTGGACGGCTGCACCGTGCCCACTGCCCGGCATCGAAACCGCGACCGATCCGCCCGACCCGCGGAGTCGCTACTGGTTCAGCTCACCGTTCCCGCCAGGCCGCTACGACGACACGGTCCCGTATCCGCGCACGATGGTGAGAAACTTCGGCCCGCATCAGTTCCGGCTGTTGCGAGGGATGCACTTGCAGGCGGCGCTCGTGATTCGATCCTCGCAGATCAACGGACTCAACGGCACGGTCGCGGGGCACGTCCTGGTTCAGCTCCATGCAGGGTTGACGCGCCATGCGCCGTTCGAAGGATGACCGCCGACGCTACATGCCGATCGACCCGCTCGCCGAAGCGGTCACCAAGCGCGGCAGGGGGCGAGTCGTTCGAGACGACAAAGCCGGCGATCGGCGAGCTGCACCAGGTCCGCCGGGCGATGGGGATGAGGATGTGACCAGGCTCGATCCAATCGAACCACATGATCCGCCGGACCCCGGCCCCAATCCGACGCCGGCTTTCGCGCCACTGCCACCGTGGGCGAACATGGACGACGGCATCAAGTGCCCGGAGCCTCCGCACGAGTACCACTTGCCCGGCGGCGCGTGGTATAGCAAGTTCGCTACGGATGACTTCAACGATGGGGCGATCGACCCGGACTGGACGCAGGAGCGAGCCGGCTGGACGGAGAACCTGGGCACGCTGCGCGCGTCGAACATGTTTGCGCTCGATCCGCCACCACGCATCCTGATCTATCGCAACGATGTGGGGATGCTGCCGAACTGCCGAGTCCAAGCGAAGATCACTCAGCTTCTCGATGACGCTCGCGTTCTCGGGCGCATCGAGATCACCGGCGCAAATGTCCGATGCTACGCGGCGGGCGCAACCGTCGTCGGCTCGACGCTCGCCCTGTACCTCTACGAACCTGGAGGCGTCACAACGCTGCACACGTCTGCAAGCGTCGTGAACCTTAACGACACGATCGGCATGCGCATCTACGCGCGCGAGATCGTCTTGCTTCACAACGGAAACGCAGTGGGGACATACTCGCCGGCCGACCAGGTCGTCACCGGCTATGTGGGACTCGGCACACGCACGGCGACCGCCAGCACACGATTCGACGACTTCGAGGTCGTCCAGCTTTAACCACAGGAGATCATCATGCAGCAAGACATCCAAACCAACGGTTTCGTCTCACTCATCCCGATCGGGCCTGGTGCCTACGCGCTTGATGTCAAAGCCGATTCGCACGTCGCGACGATCATCGGCAAGATCGACACGCCGGCCGATCTCGGGTTCGACCCGTTTGACCTACGCAAAGCCGACGGCGGGAAAGTGTTCGGCGATGACTTCGGCCGACCCAGGACAATCGGCAACATCATCCGCCACTACGCGGGGGTGCTCGGCACCGACCAGGATATCCCGGCCGGCGAACCGGGAATCATTCGACCCGGCACACTGCACGACGACTTCGATCACGCGACCGACTGGACGACGGCCGTCATGCTCACCTATACCGATCTCGTGTGGGAGGGCTGGGCGTTCACCGCATCCGGCATCCAGCCGTTCCGTTTCGAGCTGAAGGCGGCGTAGCCGTCGCGTTTCCCCCTGCTCTGACGCGCGCATCAGCCGAAAACTCAGACCCATCCTTGCCGGTCCGGCCGCAGAGCACGCAGCCGGGCCGGTTTTTCAGGAGCCATCCATGCCGCGCCTCAATCTGCGGTCCGCCATCCCCGCCGTCACCGATCCCGGGTCCGCCGACCCGCGAGGAGGGGGGTATCACCCCCGGCTTGCCGAATTGCGTCAGAAGTCCGTGAGCGGTGTGTACGCGATCCTCGACGCCGGGAGCCGAGAGTACCTCTATATCGGCGAGAGCCACTCAGGCCGGCTGTACGACACGCTGACGCGGCATTTTCGGACGTGGACCCCGCCGCGCGGGGCAGGAGAGTACGCCAACAGCCGCCGGCAGGGTGGAATGACCTACGATCGGCGCGATGTGCTCGTGTGCTGGGTCGAGACCGACGACGATGAGGCCGAGGATCTCCAGTACGACGAGATCGAGCGCCTGCAGCCCGAGGACAATCTTGTTGGGAATTCCGACGACGGCGAGCTTGACGACGATTTCCCGGTCTGATAACGTCGCACCATGCACGCTGGCTGGAACACCCCGAACCCAACGAAACAACGCGCAGACGCGGCCGCTGGCTCCCGGTCGGCGTGCAAACCAATCGCGCTGGCGGTCGCGCCTGTGGTTGTTTCGATGATGAGGATTCACACATGAGTCCTACCATGCAGTTCATCCTCGTTGCTCTCATCATCGTCGGCGTGTTCGCCGCGATCATCGTGCCGTTCCTTCTCACTATGTGGATCCTCAGTCGGCTCCTCAAAGCGGAGCGGCGCGACATCGCCGAAACGACGGCGAGGGTGTCGCATCTGCTGGACGACACGGATCGGAAGGTGCGCCCATGACCTACGACCGAGCCGCCTTGACGCGGTTCATCGACCAGGCCGCAAAGCTCGCCGGCCACCGCCAGAAGGACCGCGAGCAGATCGTCACCAAGGCTCTGTGTGCGCTGGACACGAGCGACCTGGTCGGGTTCGCCGGCCAGCTCTCCGAGCGCTGCGGCACAACCGCCCAGTACTGGCGGAACGTGCTCGACATCTGCACCAAGCCGTCCGATAAGATTGTGCAGGCCGTGCCGGCGTAGGCAACGTCCTATAATGAACGTTACGAATAATCAGGGTTTCTAGCGAAAGGAAACAGCAAATGGAAAGTGAATACAAGGGCTTTTTGATGACGCTGGAGGCGTACGCCCCAGGCGACATCCTGCTCAAGTTCGCGAAAAGCGAAACGCCTGACGAGATGTCTGGCGTTATATGGGCATCCTCGATCAACTGCGTCCAGGTGCTCCAGGACGGCGCGCTATTCGTGCACGTGCCAGGCCAGAGCTTCCGTTTCGATGACTCCGCCGAGATCATGGACAGTGTGATTGACGCCATTGTCGCCGCGCGGAGGGAGCTGAAGGTCTCCCCCGCACACGCCACCGAAACAGCGGGGGCCCCAGGCCCCGACACGAATCAGAACCCCGAACCGAAGGTGATGCAGTAGCCCCAGGCGAGCGCAAAAGGACGCCCGACAGGTGCCGCTGGCAGACCCCGCTATCGGGGTGAAAGCACCTGTCGGACGTGAATGGGCGGGGGTCGCTGGCAGGCGACCGCCGCCACACATACACCCCACTGGGGGGCTGCCCGATCATATCGGACACAGCCCCCCAGCACAACGAACAGCGTGCGAATGGACTCCACGCGCTCCGGCATCATGACGTTCGCTGGTGAGCTGCCACAGTGGTGGTGGGATCTCGACAACACGGCCCGCGTGGTCGTGCTCTGTTTGGCATACACGACCGACCGCGAAACCGGCTGGAGTTCTGCCCGCCCCGACACACTGGCGAGCCTTGCCCGACTCCACCAATCGAGTGTGCGCCGCATCATCCGCGACCTTGAAACGGCCGGCCGGATCGAATCCCAACGTGTAGGCAATCACCGGATCAGGCGAGTCTCCGGGCTGAAAACAGCGCGCGCTGGTGAGCGGTG
>JAGLTS010000004.1 GCA_023135165.1 Phycisphaerales bacterium
ACTTTCATAGTTTCTCCGTAGTGAGCTTCCGGTCGTGATTCACCACGGAGTTCACGGAGAACACGGAGTGAGAGCGGGGAAGAAAAGCGGACAAGTACATCAGCCCGGATTTCCCAGATGGATCTTATGTGTCGGCATACTGACCACTCGTTTGGGCCTGCAATTACAGGCTTTTCTTGACCGCCGAGGTGGAGATCAAAGAGCACCCAATGGGTAAAGCAGGCAAGGACGCCTTGCGGGTGGGTTGCACTTCGTGAACCTTCGGTTGCGACCACACCGCCAAGCTCGAATTCCACGAGGCGACGATCAGCTCGGACGCTGGCCTGTTTCCCTTTCGCGACCTTGACGATGCGGTGCAGGTGACGGAATCGGCCGCGGCCGAGCTTCTCGACTTCCGCACCGGCCGCAACGTCCAGCACAGCATGACCGCGCTGCTGCGTCAGTCGGTCTACAGCCGCCTTGCCGGGTACGAGGATGTGAACGACGCTGACCGCCTTGGCGTCGATCCGGCGATGTGCAAGTCGTCGGCAGCCGAGCCGTGGCGCGCAGCGCCGCCTCGACCAGTCAGGTCGGCCGCTTCGAGACCGAAGTGCTCATGCACCCGGACAATCGCGCAACGTTGATGGCGATACCCGGGGCGTGGGATGTCACTTCGTCCAGATCGCGTCGAAGCGGTCCGCCCGGGCCCCTGGAGCGGTCCTTCCGCCTGCGTCACGCCCCTTTTCGACACAGATCTCGTCCGCAAGCGAGCAGATTGGACTTCAATGTCACGAGACGGGCGCTATGATGTCACGAGACGGGCGCTATACTGGAGTAAAATGGCCCGGCGATGGAGCCGGGCGAAGGTCATTTGGGAAATACCGGTTCAGGCAGGGACAGCAGAGTTCGGGTGCCTTCGTCCGGCCGCTGCGCGGCGTGCCCGTAAGTGCTCGGAAGCGCGGAGCCCGAGACAGGTGGTCGTCCATGTCATCGCCGGAGTTTCCGAACGAGAAGGAGCAAGACAAAAAGGAGTGGATCGATGAACCTGCGAATCGCAATTTCGACACGGGGGCTGGCGATGATCTTGTTGGTCGCCGGCATGCCGGAGGTCGGCAACGCGAACGTCGGCTCGATTGTTGCGTGGGGAGCCAACAATTTGGGCCAATGCAATGTACCGGTGCCGAATACGGACTTCGTGACGCTCGCGGCGGGCGGCTATCACAATCTCGGTCTGAAATCCGACGGCTCGATCGTGGTGTGGGGATACGACATTTACGGCCTGCACAACGTGCCGCCGCCAAACACGGGTTTCCTGACGGTCGCGGCCGGAGAATTCCACAACCTCGGCCTGAGGGCCGACACCTCGGTTGCAGCGTGGGGTAACACCGGATACGGCAAATGTGATGTGCCGGCGCCGAACGTCGACTTCGTTGCCATCGCGGCGGGCAAGAGTCACAGCCTCGGTCTGAAGTCCGGCGGCTGGATCGTAGCGTTCGGACGCAACGACTCCGGCCAATGCAACGTGCCCAGCCCCAACGCCGACTTCGTGGCCGTCGCGGCAGCCACCTATCACAGTCTCGGCCTGAAGTCCAACAGCACAATCGTGGCATGGGGAGAAAACCACTACGGCCAATGCAACGTGCCGGCTCCAAACACGGGCTTTGTGGCCATCGCCACAGGTGAGATTCACAGTCTCGGCCTGAAGTCCGACGGGTCAGTTGTGGCGTGGGGCTGGAACCTGTACGGCCAATGCGACGTGCCCGCTCCGAACACGGACTTTGTCGCCATTGCGGCAGGTTACGGCCACAGTCTCGGTCTGAAGTCCGACGGATCAATCGTGGCGTGGGGGCGCAACGGCGATGGCCAGTGCAACGTACCCAGCCCGAACATGGACTTCGTGTCCATCTCGGGAGGTAACGACCACAGCCTCGGCCTCCGAGGGTGCCCGGGCGATCTGAACGGGGATGGCCAGCGCGATCAGTCGGATCTTGGCATCCTGCTCGCCTCCTATGAAATCAATAACGGCGGTGACATCGATGGCGATGGCGACACGGATCAGGCAGACCTCGGCATGCTCCTGTCCGTCTACGGAGTGCCGTGCCCATGATTACGTGACACAGAGATAGCGTGCAGATGAGTCCGAGGTGCTGGAGACGGGGAGTTTCTTTTTTTCCAGCGCAGTCATCTCCTGCAGACGTGATCAATGTCCCCGCTTCTGCCTTGCCGCGCGGCCAGCGGGGATAGCGATGCCGGGATTTGTGCCATTGGGTGGGTCGTTAGCACAAGAGCCAGCAACACACGCTGACCGCGGGCAGTCGATGCATCATGCAGTTCCACATCAAAAGGCTGGGGGAGATCATGTGGTGGATGGCAGGACACGGCGACCAGGTCTTCGTGCCAAAGCCCGCCAAGCTGCGTGAGATGACCCATGACATGGCGCGGAATGCTGTGGCGCAGTATCACAGCGAACCGGTTGTCACCCCCGGTCAGGTGCGACCTGAGAAACGCAAGCCACCCGTGGCGGGCAAGTCCGGCACGCGAACCGGCAGGCCCTCCGCAACTTGCTCATACACGACCGCCAGATCCGAGCAGTATCGTTGCCGACTGAAGTAGCTGAATGCTTCGCTTCTCACAGTATCGCGCAACCGCCAGGCGAGTTGCTCGTCGGTCAGACCTCGCATCAGCGCACGGACCAACCCCCAATCATCGCCCGGTTTGGCCAGGAGCGCTGAGTGATGATCTTCGAGCACCTCGCCGATCGCGTAGCCCGCCTCAGCGACGACCATCACGCCCGCCGCCATCGCCCACAAGACGGGAAACGCACCGGGCTCCGCGCGACCACCGCCCCGCCCCGCCTCACGTGTGTCATCCCCGAGGAAGAGCGCTGCATCACAGGCCGGCAGAATCGACCATGGCCGGGCTGCTCGCCCATCGACGATGAACCGGTCCGCCAAGTCCATGCGGGCTGCTCGCTCATACCCGCGATGCACCTCCCGAACTCCGTCAGGCACGACAACCGCAGCGTCAAGCCCCACTCCCGCCAGCCCGCTGAGGATCCACGACGCCCGCCACCCATCACACGCGCTCGCCGGTTCACCCACCAGCGCGATCACGCGCGTCGATTCACCGATGCCCCACTGCTCGCGCAGCCTCGCTCGATCGCCGTGCTCGATCCGACCGAAGTCCAGCCCCGGATGCAGCACGTGCACCACATCCTCCGACATGCCGCACGATCGCAACGACCGGCTGATTACGCTGCTCGCGCACAGCACCGTGCCCGGCCGTTCACGAAGGGCCATCCGCAACCAGTGCGCGCCTCGTCGCGATGTGGGGCCGGCGGTCAGCGTGAGCATCCGCAGCGCCCCCGGCACAGCCAGTGCGACGAGCGTGTACGCGGGAATCGACCACGCATGAACCACATCGTAAGGCCCATGACGGCGGACGAAGCGCCGCATCGCCGTGCTCGCCAAGACGGCTTGGCGACCGGCCGGCGCAATGCGGTGGAACACGTCGATCCCTTCGCCGCGCGCCAACTCGCCATCGGCGGTCCCCCCGAGCACAAGCACATCCTGCTCGACCCCTTCCACACGCCCAAGTCCGTCAGCCAGCAGCCGCAGCGCGCACGGTCCGCCGCTGCGCGAGACCGGATCAACCACGTGCAGTACGCGAAGGCCCACCTACAACGTCCCCTCCAGCAGGTAAGGTCGTTCGCTCTTGAAGAACAGCCCCGCAAGCCTTCTGCCGATCTCCTCAGCCAGCGTATCTTGCAGGTCGCGTCGGCGAGCGGTGTCGATCTCCGACGCCATGCCTGACTGCCTGAGTTGGACGACCAGCGAATACCCGCCGTCCATCTCAGGCCAACGACGCGCGGGCGTCGCGCCGACCTCGATCACCTTGACCCACGCATACGCGGTCGGCTGAATCGTCGTCCCGTCTGCGCTCAGGCCGAATTGATCGATCTCGACGTAGACGACCTGCTCGGCGCCGACGGCGATCGCCAGATCCTCGATCGTGAGCGGGTCGTCCGGCTGTTCCTGCCTCGCCAGCGCCATTGCCGCGCGCGGGTCGATCACCTCCTCGACCAGCTCGCGCTTCAGGAGGATGTCACCCGCTGTCCGCGAGATCACATGCCGAAGCGATGCGCGATTCAGCTTGCTCATCCGATCATCCACGTAGATGAGCGTCGGTTTCTCGACCAGTTTGTACCTCGCCTCCACCGTTCCGCGTCCCTGCGCCACGCCAACGATCGGCCCGATGATGTTGCAGCCGCCGCCACTCATTCCAACACACACGACCACAGCCAGTGCCAACCACAATCTCCGCGATCGCAAACCGACCCGTGCATCAGCCTTAGCCCTCATAGTTCGGCTCCTCATGATCGTAGAACAGCCACACCACACGCTGGGCGAACTTGAGATTCAGTCCGGTCAGCACATCCTGCTGCGAGATGTCCATCGGACCGAACCCAGGCTTGCCGGGGAACGATACGGTCATGTCCCGCTCGAACATGAATTCGTTGGGGATGGCGCTGTCCGCCTCGATGACGCCGATCTTCGCCGACGCCACGCCGTCCCACAGGTACGGGTTGCCCGGCTCGTGCAATCGGTAGTCGTAGATATCCACCAAGATCAATCGCTCGATACCCAGCGCTTCGGTCAGTTCGCTGTACGTGAGCGCGCCCCAGTGCGGGTTGCTCGTCTGGTACCACCGCACGCGCGATGCGGGCACCAAGCCCGTCGCACCGGCGTTCTCCGCCAGGCTTGTCGCGATGATCTCCGCCAGCAGGTCCAGCACGCCGGGGTATTCGTACTGCACTTCTCGACCAGCGTTGACCATCACGGCGAACGTCTTGCCCTGCAAGCCGCCGTATTCGTACGCGACCTCGTGCGAGCCAAGTCGCTCGGCACTCGCCGCCATGCCGCCGACCAACTCCGCCAGGCACCCCGGCGATGCGATGCCCATCACTGCGAGCATCAGCACAGCACAGCCTCGGATGGCGATCTTCAACACGCTGCTTCGTCTCATGACCCGGCTCCAGTTGCGCGGTCCCTAGAAAGTGATGATCTTGTACACCCAGGCAGCCAGGAACAAGCCGGCCGTCGTCCATAACACCCTGGGCCGAGTAAACACACCGAAATGCCGCCACGCTTGCGAACCCGTCACCGCCACATACGTCGCGACCCAGAAGGCGGTTGCAACGGCCAGGGACATCACGAACCCCATCGGCTGGGCGTGGAATGCCGCCGCGAAATCTCCATCCGCAGCGAGCGAGAAGGCGGTCGTCATCCCGCACGTGATGCACGGCTTGCCCGTCAGCACGACCCAACCGCACGGCGGCAGCCCAAGCTGCTCGTGCGTCCCGTGCCCGGCTGACGCCGCTGACAGCCCCGCCGCCAGCAGGATCATCAGCAAACAGCCGACCGCGACCACACCGGCCACGACCCGTCCGCTTCGAGTCTCGCGCATCGTGGGGGTCGTCGGGGTCATCTCCCCACAATACGGCCGCGCCCGCTTAGCCGCGACCCAAAGGGGAGCGCGATCACTTCAGTCGAAGCGAAAACGTCCTTCTTGCACGCCTGCGCGTGCGCCGTGACCGTGTCGGAAGACCCCGTCCCGCCCGCCTGCTCAACCAACGTCGGGCCGTCTGCTACACTCTCCTTGAGCGGGGCGTAGCTCAGCTTGGTAGAGCGCTTGCTTTGGGAGCAAGAGGTCGCACGTTCAAATCGTGTCGCCCCGATTGCGGAAAGGCCCGGCAGGTCAACGACTTGCCGGGCCTGCCTTATGGATCACCTACTACGCAAAAGGTGGTTTAGCGGGTACATGTACCCGCTACGACCCTTGCGAGAAGCCTGTGAACGTCGGTCCCATCGCCATCGCAACGCTCGCCGACCACTGATGGGCGCGGTTGATCGCTCTCGACCCGTCATTTGTGATGCAGAAAAACCGCGAGTCGCAGAGGCCCGACCAATGACGAGGAACACACCGTTCCGCGTGGGGACGGGGGGCTGTTGCCGGTCCGGGTCACGGGAAGACGATCACGGGAACGACGAGCATCTCGGCAACACGCGCCAACGCTGTGAATGCGACAAACGGGAATAGCGCTCGCTGAATCCCGTCGAGGAACAGCAGCCGACTGAGCTTGTCATCTGACGGGCGTGCCTTCTGAAATCCGCACGAGAGGAGGTGCTCCTCACGCTCGCGCAGCTTCGCGACGCGGAATGTGATTCCGAGGCGGGCGACGTTGTAGTAGAGAAGGACCAGAGCGAAGACGAAGTACGCCCAGTTCCAGACGCTCGCCAGATCATGCCCACGGAAGAACAAGACCTGTGCAAGAGGCACGGTCGAATCATGGACACTGGTGCCCTCAAGGAGTCGTGCCGTGACAAGGTAGAAGAAGCTCTTTGTGACGTATGGTGCGAAGAACGCAAGTGTCAGGAGCAGAACGATGAAGAGGCGCGGTCCCGTGTAGTTGTCACGCAGCTTCGCCCACTGATCAACGACAACCGCATCCTGCAGATCGAGCGAGTGCCGATCGTCGCACCTGTTCATGATCGGTGACATGCGGACGGTCGTACCGCGAAACGCCGTTTTCTGAAACTGCGCCTGCCTGCTGATCGTCGGCCACCACCGCCCGTCCACAAATGTGCTGTCCGTTGCGCTCCACAACTTGATTACTGCGTCGAGGTCGACCTCGATGTCTGGGCAGTGCTGGAAGCTCATGTGCGTAAAACTGCCGGTGAGGACGATCCCCGTCCCGGTGCAGTTTGACACATGCAGTTCGGTTCCCTCGCCAGCAATCTGAATATCCCTGATCCCCTCGCAGGCATTCAGTCGAATGTTCGAGTTCTGGCAGCCCTCATGGATATCAATGCGAACATCGTCGATGGCGCTCCTGGCTATCGTGATGGTGCCTTCGTTGATGCGTATGCGTACATTTTCGAGGGTGCAATCTTCCAGCGTGATGTGTTGCGTGAGAGCGACCGTGACGTCGTGCAGGTGCGTGCCAGAGAACTTGATGGCGTGAGAGAGCCCCTCCATGTGAGCGTCTGTTACCACGATGTCGGCCACTTCAAGACCACCCCCGACATCGCGGGCACCCGCCTCAGCGATAAGTCGGGCTGAATCGAATGTACCTGAAAGCTCTTTTTTCACCACGAACCCCATTTGCCGTGCACTACCGCGCCAGTTCGATGGCTCGGGTTTCGCGCAGGACGGTCACTTTGATCTCGCCGGGGAACGTCATCTCGTCCGACACGCGCGTGGCGATGTCCTTGGCGATCATGTGCGCGACGGCGTCATCGACCTTCTTGGCGTCAACCATGACGCGCACCTCCCGGCCCGCCTGGACCGCGTGCGCTTCGTCCACGCCGTCGTATCCAAGTGCGATGTCCTGGAGCTGCTCGAGGCGCTGGATGTACTTCTCCATCGACTCCCGCCGTGCGCCTGGACGGGCGCCGGAGACGGCGTCGGCTGCCATGACGATCGGCGTGTAGAAGCTGGTCGCAGCGATGTCCGCATGGTGTCCGCCGATGGCGTTGAGGACGATGTCCTTCTCGCCGTGCTGCTTGGCGAAGTCCATGCCGATCTTGGGATGCCCGCCCTCCATCTCGTGGTCCATCGCCTTACCGATGTCGTGGAGGAAGCCGCACCGCCGCGCGAGCCTACCGTCCAGACCGAGTTGGTCGGCGATGATCTGGCTGATGAACGCGACCTCGATCGAGTGGCGCAGCACGTTCTGGCCGAAGCTGGTGCGGAAGGCGAGCCTGCCCATCGCCTCGACGATCTTCGGGTGCACGCCGCGCAGCTTGACTTCCAGGACCGCATCCTTGCCGTGCTTGATGATCCGCTCGTTCACCTCCGCGCGGACCTGTTCGATGATCTCCTCGATTCGACTCGGATGCACCCGGCTGTCGGCGACGAGCTTCTGCAGCGCTTCGGCTGCGATCGTCTGGCGCACCTTGTCGAAGCAGGACACGACGATGACGCCCGGCGTGTCATCCACAATGACATCGACCCCGGCTGCACGCTCGAACGCACGGATGTTGCGACCTTCTCGGCCGATGATCCGCCCCTTTACATCGTCGCTGGGAATCGGAACCGCGCGAACGGTCGCTTCACTCGAACACTCGCCCGCATAGCGTTGGATCGCCTGAATCGTGATCTCGGTAGCTCGCGTGTGGGCTTCCTGCTCCGCCTCCTCGGTGATGCGCTGCGCGAGTTGGGCGGCTTCGATCTTGCAGTCCTCCTCCACCTGCTCAAGGAGCATCTTCTTGGCTTCGTCCTCGCTCATCTGCGTGATGTGCAGCAGCTCATCCTTCTTGAGGCGGATCAGGTCGTCGAGTTCCTGCTCACGGGCCTTGGCTGCCGCCTCGCGCTGGCCCAATGCGGTGCTCACACGGGCGAGATCACCTTCCTTAAGCGTGAGGGCCTCCTGCTTTTTCTCAATGCGGTCCTCGCGCTTGATGAGCCGGCGTTCGCTCTCCCGCAGCTCGTCGCGCACGGCTTGCAGATCCGCCTCAACTTGCTCGCGGCGCTCGATGACCTTCTTCTCGGCTTCAAGTTCAGCCTTCTCACCGATGTGCCTCGCCTCGGTCTGGGCAGCCTCGACGATTCGGCCGGCCTCCGCGCGCGCGTTCTTCAGGCTCACGCCCACGACCGAACGCAGCAGCAGCACGCCGATGAACACGCCGACGACCAACCCGATGACGACGAGCACGGCTGCCATCGGGTTACTGACGTCGCTCAGTGTCAGAAATGCACAACCCACACTTCGATCCTTCCTCGATGCGGCCGCCCGCTGCGCAACAGGGCGCAGGACGACACAATGATCGGAAAGGTCGATCAGCGAGACACGACAGGGCACTCACGCCGGACGAGGCGCGTGCTGTCAGCCGGATTGAACGAACCCGAAGGCCGCTGAGATTGGATCCGTGCGATGGCGAGATCGTGGGCCGATTCCACCGCAGAATGCTGGTTCACTCATGCCAAATCCCAGATGTGATTGATGCGCACACCGCATCGCTGCTGCGTTCAATCTATCGCGTGCTCATCCGCTCAATGGCGAATCCCCAAAAAGCACACGGAGCCCGCTCGGCCCAGGTGACCGGTTCGAGCGACTCGATATCGGCTGGCGTCGTCCCAAGCTGACCGACGAGCCGTCTACTTCTCGTTCCACCGGCACCAGCCGGCGGCACCCCTCTATTCTCGCCCCCATGCCCCCGACTCGTCAAGCCCTGCAAACTGACCGACGGTCCGCCCCACCACTTCGCCAGCGACACCAGACCACAACTCGCTGGTCCGCCCGTGCTCACGCCCTAGATTAGGAGGTCGGTGAGCCTCGCTGAACCCATCACATGCTGTTCGCCTCGCCTATGTCGGCATGGGTGAGTCAACGATCACCTCCACGTCGCCCGGCAGCGTATCCTGTCAGGAGGCACCGGCGTCCGATTGTGCGGCGATCAGCCCGGCGATCACCGGCAAATCCGCAATGAAACAGACCAGCCTCGTAGCCGGATGACGACAAGACCAACAGGACCCGACCGCACGGTCAACCGACCGCGACCGGTGACACGCACCGGGCAACTGGAATCGCGATGGAGACGCCGCTGGACAATCATGAATCGCCGAACAGCGTCGCACTGGCGCCGGGCGTTTCCGTCCCGGAGTCGCTGCTCGAATTCACCTTCGTGCGAAGTTCCGGCCCGGGTGGGCAGCATGTCAACAAGCTGAACACCGCTGCCACGCTGCGCGTCAGCGCCGGGGATCTTGCGAGAGAGACGGGGTTGAGCGAAGAGGCGACCGCCCGACTACGCCGTCTGGCCGGCCGACGACTCACCGCCGATGACATGATCATTCTGCGCTGCGAGGCGCATCGCTCCCAGCTTCAGAATCGGCGAGGGTGCCTTGAGCGCCTCGGCGATCTGGTGCTCACGGCCAAGGCGGTGCCGAAGAAACGCAAGCCCACCAAGCCCACGCGAGGCGCCAAGGAACGCAGGCTCGATGCAAAGCGGCAGCAAGGCCGGAAGAAGCAGCGCCGATCCTGGTCCGGCGAGGAGTAGAACCTCCACGACAGGCATCACCTGATTGTCGTATGGACCCGGCTCGACACGAGCCGGCTGCGCGATCAGATCGAGCCATCGACTGGCGGCGTGCTCCACCACGCCCCATCCACGTCGTGAGCGATGCGCACCAGGTGGAGCGCCAGCCGACCGCCGCCATCCGCTTCGGACAGCGAGGGGTCTGCGGGCGCATCCACCGGCGCTTGCACGCTCTGCGTCACCGCAGTACCGGGCGTGTTCCTCACCGACGGCTCAGTCGGCGGCTCGATCCCCAAGACCAGGGAAAGGAGGAGCTGGATGAGAACGCCCAATGACATGCGATGCACCTTTCCGACTGATAGACCCGAGTTCCGGTCGCTTCATTCGGTTGTTCGGGTTGAAGGCGGGCAGGTTTCGCGCCGACGGGCGACATGTCCTCCTTATCGGACGCGGGGACACTTCACGCCCCGTGTGGCGTTTGACGCTCGATCGAGGCCGCCGTAGGCTCCCGCCGACCGATCACACCTGCGTCCCACATCCCTGTGGATGGTTCGCCGTGCCCTCCAGAGGGTCTGCCCCCATGAGCCAGCCTCCGCCCGATTCGCCCGCCGTACTACCGCCCATCGAATCTGCCGACGCCGGCGTCCCGCCCGTCCTGCGGCCACATCGCGGCGTCATGATTCTCACGTTCAGCATCATCGGCCTAGCGACGCCCGTCCTCGGGTGCGCCTGCTGCATCGCGTTCATCCCAGTTGGCATGGTCTTCAGCATCCTGGCGTGGATCATGGGCAACAGCGATCTGCGCGCGATGCAGGCCGGTGCAATGGACCCCGCCGGGCGGGGTCTCACCAAGGCGGGCAAGATCGTCGGCATGATCGGCGTGATCGTGCAGCTCGTCTTCATCGTCCTCTGGATCATCCTGGCGATCGCGAGCATTGTCCTCGGCACGGCGCAGGGCATGTGAGCCCGATCCTGCCGTGCCGCTGATTCGGTTCCGTCGTGCCTCACGTCGTGGGTTGGTACTGTGGGCGCCGGCTGCTGTGGCTGTGCTCTGGCTGGCGCTCGTCTTCAGCCCGTTCATGAGCATCGCGGGCACAGTCGCTCTGACGTGGTTAATCCTACGCGTCGGGTTCGCTCGGCAGCTTTCGCTGAGCCTCACCATCACCAGCCGCCGCGCGATGTGGGCTGCCATCGGCGCGGCGTTCCTTCTCAATTGGGTCTACATGATCTGGCGGGATCTGCGCTGAATTCGGTCGGCGCGCAGCGCGACAAAGCCCAAAACGTCGCATTCAGCGGCGTAAATCGCCGCAAAGTGCCTGTTTTCTAGTGGTTTTTGTGTAAAAGAGCCGAGAAACACTGGAATTCCAGTACAAAACCTGCTGACATACGCGCCGCATGCAGAGCGCACAGTGTGTGCGCATCGCGGATGCAACGGATGCACGCCGCTGCGTTTCCCAACTTCGAACGCCAACCCAGGAGCTCCGACAATGGCAAAGAAGAAGAAAGTCACCCGCAAGAAGGTCGCCAAGCGCGCCGCCAAGAAGACGGTGAAGAAGACCGTGACCTACAAGATCACCGGCGCCAAGAAGCCGCGCAGCAAGAGCGAGATTCTCAAGACCATCGCCGAGCAGACCGATCTGTCCAAGCAGCAGGTCGTCAGCGTCTTCGAGTGCATGTCCACGATGATCGCCAAGGACATCGGCAGAGCCGGCCCGGGCGTCTTCTCCGTACCCGGCTTGATGAAGGTCACCGTCAAGAAGAAGCCGGCCACCAGGGCGCGCAAGGGCACCAACCCCTTCACCGGCGAGGAGATGATGTTCAAGGCCAAGCCCGCGCGGAAGATCGTCAAGGTCCGCCCGCTCAAGGCCCTCAAGGACATGGTCTGACGACCTACCCGTCTCGCTCACAACACATCACTGACCAAGCCCAGGGAACGCTTTCCCTGGGCTTTTTCTCTCACAATCGCGCCGCAGCCGCTTGCGGTTTCGTGCGCCTTCGATTTTCCAGGACGGTTCCCGCTGGGAGAGGTCGTGGAGCCAACGCATCGCCGCGGCCAAATGCTATAATCGACTTTGGGCTCCGTTGGGAGCTAGACCCTTGGAGATGGACGAATGAGAGATAGCGATGTAGTTGTGGTCGGCGGCAGCGCTGCCGGCTTGACGGCAGCCATTACCGCAGCTCGCCACTTTCCAAACAAGCGGACGCTCGTCGTCCGGCGCGAGGACCGCGTCCTCGTCCCGTGTGGAATTCCTTACATCTTCGGCACGCTCAAGAGCGTCGAGAAGAACATCATGCCTGACGCGTCGTACGAGGCCAACGACATCGAGTTGCTGAAGGCTGACGTGACCAAGCTCGACCCGGCGGGGAAACTCATCCACACGAGCAAGGGCGATGTCGCCTACGACCGGCTGATCCTGGCCACAGGCTCACTGCCGATCATGCCGCCGATTCCCGGTTTCGATCTCGCCGGCGTGTTCGCGATTCAGAAAGAAATGGACTACCTCCAGGATCTGTTCGAGCGATTGGAGCACGCCCGAAACGTCGTCATCATCGGCGGTGGCTTCATCGGGGTCGAGTTCGCCGACGAGATCAACAAAATGGGCGACGCCCGGATCACCATTGTCGAGATGATGCCCCACTGCTTGAGCCTGGCCTACGACGATGAATTCTGCGTCGAGATGGAGGATCTGATCGCCTCACGCGGAATCGAGATCAAGACCTCGGTGAAGGTTGAGAGCATTCGAGGCAAGGACCGCGTGGAATCCGTGCTGTTGTCGGACGGCTCTGAGATCAAGGCGGATGCCGTCATCCTCGGCATCGGCGCAAGGCCGACCGTGGACTTGGCGGAGAAAGCAGGGCTGCGCATCGGCCTCACCGGGGCGATTGCCGTGGATCAGACGATGCTCACTTCCGAGTCCAACATCTTCGCATGCGGCGACTGCGCTGAGAAGGTCTCGTTCTTCGGAGGTCGGCCCTCCGGCCTCAAGCTCGCCTCCATCGCCCAGACGGAAGCTCGGATCGCCGCTGCGAACCTGTTTGGCATCACACGCCAACACTGCGGCACGATCGGCGTGTGGTCGACGTGCGTCGGCGACTTGGCCCTCGGTACGGCCGGGCTAACCGAGGCCATGGCCAGGCAGCACGGCTACAACATCGTCACCGCCGTTGTTGAGGGGCCGAATCGTCATCCCGGCGGCATGCCCGGCATGTCGAAGTTGAAGATGAAAGCCGTCTTTGAAGCCAACTCGGGAATCATCCTCGGCGCTCAGGTGCGCGGCGGCCCGGCGGTGGGGGAAGTGATCAACGCGGTCTCCGCCTGTGTCCAGAAGCGAATGAACGCTGAAGAAATCGCGACGTTCCAGATCGGCACGCATCCAGCCCTCACACCATCGCCGGTCGTCTATCCGCTGGTGAACGTGGCGGAAATGGCCATCAAGAAGATGCGGCAGCACGGCTGATCGCCTTCGAAGACAGGGAGAACCTCCATGACGAAGATACTCTTGATCGACGACGACCAGGACTTCCTGGATTCGATGCGTCTGACGCTCGAGAACGCGCGGTTTGAAGTGGATACCGCCTTGACGCCTGAGCAGGGAATCGAGAAAGCCGCTTCGGGTGAGCATGACATCATTGTTCTCGATGTCATGATGCCGAATGGGTACGAGGGATTCGAGGTCGCACGGACGATCCGCGAGAAGCTCAACCTGCGCGACGTGCCGATCATCATCCTCTCATCCATACATCAGACAAAGCACATCCCATACCGATTCGCTCCGGATGACAACTACCTGCCGGTTGACGTGTTCCTGGATAAGCCCGTCGACGCCGAGAGATTGCTCGCAACGATCGAAGAGATGATCGGCGAAAGACGTGAGAAGCCCGAGCAGCCCTTGTAGGCACCGCGTCGACTCACAACGGCGCTCTCTCATTCCCAATGCGTGGAGTTCATGCCCGCATCGTGCAGCCGTGCGCGACTCGCCGTGGTACGCTGCAGAGATGTCGCTCCCGGATGTTTCGCCCAACCTGATCGCCAAGCTCGACCAGATGCAGTGCAACATGGCCGAGCTTGATCGCGAGCTTTCCGATCCCGAAGTGGCTGCCCGGCCGGACACGGTGCGCGACCTGTCGATCCGCCGCGCTGCGCTGCACGGCATCGTCGAGCGTTACGAGCGGTATCAGGCGGCCGTCGCCGAGTTGGACGACCTCCACGAAATCCTTGCGGATGATGTGGACCCGGAGATGGCGCAACTTGCCAAGGATGAGATCCGTTCGCTTCAACAGAAGGCGAGCGAACTCATCAGCGATATCCAGAAGGAACTTGTCACTGCGGACGATCGCGTAGTCGGTTCGGTGATACTCGAACTTCGTGCAGGCGTCGGCGGCGACGAGGCGGCGCTATGGGCGGGCGACCTGCTCGAGATGTACGGGCGGTTCGCAGCACTGCGAGGCTGGACCTGCGAAACGCTCGATCTGTCGCCCGGTGAGGTCGGCGGCCTGAAATCGGCAATCGTGAATATCCGCGGCAAGGGCGTCTGGGCGGAACTCGGGTATGAGGGCGGAACGCACTGCGTCAAGCGCGTCCCCGCCACCGAAGCGCAAGGTCGAATCCACACCTCGACCGCCACGGTGGCGGCACTCCCGGAACCGACCGGAATCGACGTGCAACTCAACGAGGCGGATGTCCAAGTCCATATCGGTACGGCACAGGGGCCGGGCGGGCAGAACGTCAACAAGGTCGCCACAGCGGTTCATCTGATTCACGTACCGACCGGCATCGAGGTGCGCATGCAGGAGAGCAAGAGCCAGCGCCAGAATCGTGACCGTGCGTGGCAACTCCTCCGCGCTCGGCTGTATGAACGTGAGTGTCGGCAACAGCAGGCCCAGCGCCAGCAAGCTCGCGTCGCGATGATTGGGCGCGGCGAGCGCAGTGAACGTATTCGGACCTATCGGTACAAGGAAGGGATCGTCGTGGACCATCGCCTGACCGGCCGAAACTTCCCGCTTCAATCCGTGCTCAACGGGGAGCTGACGGCCTTACTCACCGCGCTGGCTGAGTACGACATCGCGGAACGATTGGCTGCGCTCTGAGCATCTGCCGCCGATGCCGACATGCCTCCGCCATGGTCTGGACACGTCAGTCGGGGGTTGGGCACACCTTTTTGTTGGCCCTTCTAGCCTTAAGTGATTAGAATGGGATCGGTTTGGACGAAAGGACAGACGGCGGGATGCACCGGCCCGCCTGCGCCAGGCCCGCAAGACTGGCGTCTCCAGTCGCGTTCACCCGGTGCGACAACCCGCTCCCATTTGTGAAAGGAGACCCCATGACCGTGTCAACCTTTCCTCGTTCTGCGGCTGTGCTGAACGAACACGCCTCCTCATGGAAGGCCGCTCTGGATGATCCGCTTCTGCGTGCGCTCAATCATGCAGTTTTGATCGCCCGGCGAGCGGTGAAAAGCAGCATCACCGAAATCAGGCTCTTCACCAGTCTTGAGGATGCGAATCCGACCATCGTCGCCGTGCCTGAGCCGGCCGAGGCAGGCTTCGTCGGCGACGATTGGCACCCCGGTCGGGCTTACTTTTGCCGATCAGCGCGCGAGATCGTACGGCCCGGCCACCCATTCCAGCCCGGCAGTCTGCAAGGCCCGCCCGAGCAGACCCCTTCGAGCGGTAGCAGGCCGGCGGCGAATGCGCTTTGCGTCATCCAGGATGTCGGCTCGTCCCATTGGATGCTGCTGACCTTCGCACGTGACGACACGCTCGGTCCATTCGACCGATCAGATCATGCCACGATCAAGGAGATCTCGTCAGCGATCAACGACATGGTCGCAGCGGCGATCGCGCCCGCCGGCGAGCAGGTTGAGCGATATGTCACCAGCTTAGGTGCGGAGTATGGCCTGACCGACGCCGAGGTGAAGGTCGCCGGTTTTCTCGTTGGCACGACGCTGAGCGAGCAGGCCGTCGCTGGTGAGCTTCATCGCAGCTTCAACACCATCCATCGCCACGTCACAAACATCTACCGCAAGCTCAACGTGCGGTCGCGCCTCGAGGCCATGGCGATGATGGACAAACACACCGGTGCGATGAGCGGCATATCCTCCCCTCGCCGCAACGTCCGCAGCCTGTCCTGAGAGACATCGCCTCGCCGGGCGTCCGCAAGAACTCACGGCCGACCCGTTGGCCGCGCCCGCCGATCGGTACACTGCGCCGATGGCGTACATCTGTATCCCCATCATGGTTGAGGGCCGGTCGTCGGATGCGGAAGAGATCAAGCGGGCTGTCGCATGCGGGGCCGAGCTGATCGAGCTGCGCGCCGACTGCGTTGCGGACCAACCCGAGATCATCGAACGTCTGCTCGACGCGATTGACATCCCATGCATCGTGACCTGTCGCCCGACATGGGAAGGCGGCGACTACGAGGGTAACGACGATGCGCGCATTCGGCTTTTCGAGCGCGTCTGCGATCACCGCTCACCACCGCGGTATCTCGATGTCGAGTTGCGGTCCTACGAAACGTCGCCTCGCCTGCGATCGGCGATTGACCGTCTCGTCGGAGCGGATGCGCGTGACCAGACGAACCAGCCTGGGCTGATCCTCTCCTGCCACGACTTCAACGGTCGGCCGGCTGGATTACATCGGCGACTTGTCGCTATGGCGCAGATGCCCGCATGCACGGTTATCAAGATCGCCTACCGCGCCAGGTCGCTGCGCGATTGCATCGAGCTTTTCGAACTACTCGCGACTCGACCGAAACCAATGATCGCCATCTGCATGGGCGAATTCGGCGCCGCAACACGCATCCTGGCGGGGAAGTTCGGCAGCGTGCTGACTTACGCAGCCGTCACCGAGCAGCAAGTCACCGCACCCGGGCAGCCGCCAATCAATGAGCTCCTGACGCAATACCGCTTCCACTCGATCACACCGGCTACCGCGGTGTACGGCGTCATCGGGTATCCCGTCAGCCAATCGATGGGACCGGCTGTACACAACGCCGGTTTTGAGGAGGTCGGCCACAACGGCGTGTACCTGCCGCTGCCCATCGCGCCGGGGTGGGAATCGTTCAAGGCGACGCTTCTCACATTGCTCGACTGCACGCCGCTGAATGTGCGAGGGCTGAGCGTGACGCTTCCGCACAAGGAGCACTTGATTCGCCTTGGCCATGAGCAGGGGTTCGCGGTTGATGACACCGCCTCGCTGATCGGAGCGGGGAACACGTTGACCAAGTCGCACGATGGGTGGCGCGTGTCGAACACGGATGCGGATGCGGCGCTTGCGTGCGTTGTCGAGGGATTGGGCCGGGCCGACATATCCGGCGCGCATGCAGCGGTTATCGGGGCGGGAGGCGTCGCTCGCGCGGTGACGGCTGCACTGGCGGGGCGCGGCGCCGTTGTCACGATTTACAACCGCACGCGCGATCGCGCGGAGCGTCTCGCAGCGGCGCTGGACTCGCTTCCCGGTCGCGTGGTTGTAGCCGACCCGTCCCAGCTTCACGAAGCCGACGTCGATGTCATCATCAACGCGACGAGCATCGGGATGACGGGCGGGCCGGACGAATCAGCATCACCCGTACCGGCCGAATGTCTCAGGCCCGGATGTGTGGTGTTCGACACGGTGTACAACCCGGCGCGAACGCCGCTACTGCGCGAAGCTGCCCAAGCCGGCTGTCGAACGATCGAGGGTGCGCGGATGTTCATCCATCAGGCGGCAGCGCAGTTCGAAGGGTGGACGGGCAAACCCGCGCCGATCGCCGTGTTCGAGGCGGTGGTCCACCGGCAGCTCACGATGTGATTGTTGTTCACATGCCATGGCTTATCGGGCCGCCCCACGTTGTCGTTGCGCGCGATGTCAGGCGAAGAACGCGCCGCCGAACGCCGATACTTGTCAGGACCGTGCGGTCACGGCCATCACTGCACGAGTTCAGTCGGGAGAAGTGGATGCTGCGCATCGCGCTTTCAGAGGTGACGGAGGGCATGGAGCTGTCGCTGCCGGTGTACCACCCGTACCGATCGAACTCGCAACTCCTCGCAGCCGGCTGCGTGCTGAGTCCACCGGTCATCGCCCGGTTGACGCAGCTCCGCGTGAAGGATGTGTGGATACGCTGCCCGCAACTGACGGGCTTGTCGCGATACCTCACGCCCGAGCTTATCGCGGCGCGCCGCAGGCTCTCGGAGATCATCTGCTACGTCTTTGAGAACCTCCTCGCCGAGTCAAGCAGTTGCCTCAACCTCGATGAGTTCTCAAGCATCGCATGCGAACTGGCTGCAGTGGCGAAACAGGATCTCGCCCGCGCGGTGTTTCTCCCGTGCCTGAGCGAGGGAACAGATCCTCTCGTTCGACACGCGGCAGACACGACGGTCCTGAGCATCCTGATCGCGCTGCGGCTGGACTACCACATCGACCGCCAACGGCGTGACGTCGGCCTGAACGCATCACACCACATCGAAGAGATCGCCTTGGGCGCGATGGTGCACGACATCGGGCTTTACATGATTCCGGGAGGCCCGGCCCGTCCGGACATCGAATCGCACCACAATCCCGATGCGAAGTGGATGGAGCATACGACACTCGGCGCGCAGGCCGTGCGCACGCACGTTGACCCGAGCGTCTCGGCGGTTGTCCTTCATCATCATCAGCATTTCGATGGATCGGGCTTTCCACGACGGTCTGCGGGCGGGGATGAGTCATCGGGGCTTGCGGCGGAGCACATCCCCATCTACGCGCGAGTCGTCGCCGCCGCTGATCTGCTTGACGAACTCCGCATGGGCACGCATGGTGATCGGCACTCCACAGCGGAGGCGCTTGACGCGCTTCGCCGCCCGCCCTATCGCGACTGGATCGACCCGGTCATCCACCAGGCAATGCTCGAGGCGGTCGTTCCCATCGCCCCAGGTTCACCGGTTCGGTTGAGCAGCGGCGAAGCGGGGTACGTCGTCGCACACCACACGGATGATCCATTTCGACCGACAGTCCAGATCGTCGTGCCCGCGGACCTCCGGATGGGCGGCAAGCCGAACCGGCGCCCAACGTACAACCTGCGCGCCGAGCCGGACCTGCATATCGTCGAGGCTGACGGCTTTGATGTACGTGACTTCACGGGTGCATCCGAGGCGGATTCGCACGCCAACGAGCAGGCGGCGTGACGCCGGGACACGGATCGGGCATGCGCGTCAAGGCAGATTCCAGGCTTGAGTCCCAACGCGATCCGACCGATGCCCGATCAGGAGGTGGGGATCCCGGACTGGACGAAGCGTACGGGCCACACCGCCGGGGCGACGATTGACTGTGGAGGATTGGCTCGGTGCGTCGAGACTCATTACTACGTCAACCCGGCCCGAACATCGGCGTGGCGCTCGCGTGCGCGATGTCATCGGCGCTTGTCGGGTTGGCCATCATGTTCGCCGGACGCTGGGGCGTTCAAGGGCAGCTCGCCGTCATCCTCGCTTGGCCGGTCACGATCTTCGGAGGCTGGCTCGTCGGCGACTTCCTCGTGCTGCGTCCCATGGCTCGTCGGCGCGACGAGATCACCCGCCTCAGCAGACAGTTGCGCTGTTACGGCGACATCGCGTCACGTGATTCGTTCAGCCGGCTTCTCATCCGGACAAACGACGAACTGGGCAAGCTCAGCCGGGACATCCATGATGCGCTGACTCGAGCCCACCGCGATCGGCTCGAGAACGTCCGGATCAGGCGCGACATGTCCGACCGCGTCTCGCGCGAGACCACCAAGGCGACCGTCCAGCTCACGAAGCTGACCGTCACCGACTCGCTGACCGGGTTGGCCAACCGCCGAGCGTTCGACGAAGCTCTGGATGAGATGTTCCGCCACGCCAGGGCAGCGAGCGAGGACCTCGCGTGTGTCAGCATCGATCTCGACAAGTTCAAGGCGCTCAACGACACACACGGACATGCCGCTGGCGACCAAGTTCTCCAAGCGTTCAGCGAGATCCTCGCCGGCGTGACTCGGCACAGCGATTTCGCAGCTCGGCTGGGCGGTGATGAGTTCGTCCTGCTGTTGCCCCGATGCGGCAGGCTCGACGCCGAGCATCTCGGCCAGAGAATCGCTCAGCTCTTCGCGCAGCATCCTCACCTCCATGAGTTCGGTGACGAGCAGCCGACGATCAGCCTCGGCGTGACGACGCTCCTTGCGGATCAACCGCAGGACGCTCAAGAACTGCTCAGCAAGTCCGATGCCGCCATGTACGAATGCAAGCGCGGACAACCCGCAGCGCACTAACAACCGCTTACATCAATCTCGCACCGGACCGAGCGATCGCCACTCGCCCTCGAACCCATCCTCGGTGATCCACGTGTGCATCACACTTGGGCCGATGTAGTCGGCGAGCTGCTCAGCGGTCGGCAACAGTTCGAACCACTCGGGAACCGGGTCGGGTTCCATTGCGGGATACCACCGATCAACCTGTTCTTCGCTCGCGCCACCGTCCAGGAAATCCTGCCGCATCTTCGCCTGTTGCGCCGCGAGGATCTCCGCCCGATTGATGAGCGTCCACCGCACATAGTCCCACTGGGCGAGCACATCAGTGAAGCCGTACCACACGCCTCCCGGCCGAACCTCTGACGCGGCTGCACGGAACGTCGCCGTATCGGAGAGCAGCGAACGGTCGCGCTCCGAAGACTGAAACGCCTGCTCCACAACGTCGGTCGGCCCGATCAACATGTACCCCATGCCGAAGCCGAGCGAGAAACCTCCATCCCCTATGTCAAAGATGCGATGCCCGAGGAAATCGCGCTCCGCCAAGCCAAGCATCATGCCAGCCGACATGAGCGAGCCTGCGACTTGTTCCGCGTCCTTTGTTTCGATCGCGACGAGCGTGATCTCGCTGTCGATGCCGTACGGGCGCTGGTGGTAGGTGATGGACACAATCTCCGAGCCCAGGCCGGTGAACACCATCGTCACCGCCGGGCCGAACATCTCCCAGCCCGGCGCGATCATCTCCGCCATCTCTTCGGGAAGCGCTGCGATCGTCTGCTCGATGAGTTCCGGAATTGCGGGAAAGTCGATGCCGACGCTGGTTACGGCAACAGCATCAACGCCCACGAAGGCCGGCGGCTCAAACGAGCCAATCGCCGAGGGAAGCGCCAGCATGCCCTGGCGCTCTCCATCAGTGAGAACCGCGAAGCGCTGCGTGATGATCGACGCACCATCGTCAATCGCCATGCCGATGGCTGCGCTCTCGATGGTCGAGATGCTCGACAGACCGAGCATGAGCGATGACATCTCGTCATCGCCCATTCCTTCCGCTTCCAACATCATTTCCAGGAGCGGCTGGACAAACACCGCCCCCGTGAAGTATGAACCCGCCTTGACCTTCCCCATCGCCCGCTGATACCGTGGATTTTTCGCCAGCGACTCGCCCTCCAATCCCTCCAGCCGATCAATCGCATGCTTCATCATGGCGTCGCTCGACGATGCCAGGATCATGTCGCCGACGCGCGCGTAGTACGTTTTCTCGAACATCGGCCAGTCCAGGAACGTCAGGTCGTCAAGCTCTCCGATCACGTCATCCGCATCCAGACTCGTCAGATCCTCCGGATCGAATCCTCGCGCTTCACCGGTCGCCTCGACGACTTTGATCACCGAGTCGCCGTGCTCGATCTCGTCAAGCGTGGCCAGATCATCATCAACCCAACGATCGACGATCGCGTCAAGCAGTTCTTCGATCTGCTCAGCCCGGTCTTGATACTCCGCGGCGAGAAGCATGTGCGTGTCGACGGAATCGCCCGGGCCGAAACCGCCGTACTCATCGGTCTCATCCTCATCGGCTTCCACCATCTCAATGACCATCGCGGCGCCGACCATGCCGGTCGGCAGAAGATCGAGACGGTCCTCGATCTCGATGCCGAACTCCTCCAGCAGTTCATCGATCGCATCGCGGGCTTCCTCCCCCGCCTCCTCCACAAGCTGCTGGATCTGGTCGGTCTCCCACAGCTCACCGAGCGGTGTGCCGAGCAGCGCTTCTCGCAGACGCGATAGATCGTCGATCTCCAGGATGAAGACGCTGTCAGCCGGCGCAAGTTCCGCGAAAGGCGGCGAGTCGGCGGACGCGACTGAGGCGACAAGCGCGAACGTCAAGGCAGCAGCAAATTTGGAAGTATTCATCGAAGCAGAATCCCATGAAAGGCAGATCGTACACACGCAGCAACGGCGCGCACGGTCCGTGTTGAGCCGTGACCCGAGGGGGAGCGCGTTCTACTCATCCTCGGCAACGTCATCGAGTATCTCGGATGTGCCGAAGTCCATCCTCGGCGGCGGATCGTTGTACTTGTGTCCCGAGTTCGGGTTGTCGCTGTCGTAGGCGAAGGCTTCACGGTTGCGAAGGAAGTCCTTGACGTACCGCGCGGGGATGGCGAACCCGAGTCCTTCGCCGAACGGAATCTTCATGTTCGTCACACCGATCACTTCACCTCGCGAGTTGAAGAGCGGCCCGCCCGAGTTGCCCGGGTTGATCTGCGCCGTCGTCTGAATGTACGTCAGCCCGTCAAACGACCGCTGCGTCGTGGCGATCACGCCTTCGCTGAGCGTCCGTTCGAGCCCGAGCGGGGCGCCGATCGCAAATACGCCCTGACCTGCTGCGAGCTTCTCCTCGCGCTGGATGTACACGGTCTTGAACTCACCATCGTCCGGATGCGTCAGCTTCAGCATCGCCAAGTCGATGTGGTTGTTGACCGCCAAGATTTCAACATCGTCAATTGTGATTCGCCGAAAGTCCTGCCCATCGCGCACGAAGACGACGCACTTGATGCGCTGCTCGCCCTGAATGACGTGCGCGTTGGTGATAGTGTGCCCCTCCGGGTTGATGATAAAACCGCTTCCGGTGCCGCTTGGCGTGAGAACCACGACGACCGCCTCGCCGAATGTCACCGCATGCTCGCGCGGCGATCGCTCCGGGAGTTCCTCAGCCGTGCGGAACAAGACCTCCTCCCACAAACCCGTCGGCTCATCCTCGCCGACCGACCGCTGGATGTGCTCGATCTGCGCGCGAGGCACCTTCACGACCTCGTGTCCCAAATCCATCCACAGCGCCTCGGACGTCTCCTTGAGGATCGGCGCATCGAGCACCTGACCATCCTTGAGCGTCACCACGTCAGCCAACGCGCCGGAGCAAACGACGCCGCCCGCCGCCGCAAGGGACGCAAGAACCACACAGACGGATCGGATCACACGCTGCACACGATTCGGTACCATCCATCGCCCCTTTCCGGTTGCCGGCGCTGTCACATGACAGCCGCCTCAGGTAGAGTGTAGGCGATTCGCACGTTACCGCAACGAGTTCCTGGAGACACGTGATGCGATTTCCCTTGCGTCTGGGATTGGTATTCGCCGGATCGCTGCTCACCGCGGCAGGCAGCCTGAGCGCGCAGACGGACAGTTTGGCTGGGTACTTCGGCTTCACCGGCGCTGAGATAACAAAGATCGGGGACGGCGCGGGGCCTATGACCGTTGCCGATCTCGACGGCGACGGCCTGCACGACATCATCGTCGTAAACAGCAGGCAAAGCCAACTTGATCTCCTCTATCAGAAGCCCGACGCTTCACCGGACGAAGTCGACCAGACCCTTGACGTCAACGAGCTACCCAGCCATTGGCGGTTCCGACGTGAAGAACTGACCGTTTCACACACGGTCACAGTCGTCACCGCACATGACGTCGATGGCGACGGCCTGGTGGATCTCATCTACGTCGGCCGACCGGGCGAACTGGTCGTCATGCGCCAAGATCCGGTCGGCGTATTCGACACGGCGGTCACGCATCGCGTGCGCGGCATCGCCGCCGGGCCGGACGGTTTGGCGATCGTGGATGTGCTCGGCAACGAAGATCCCGAGGTGTGCGTCCTTGTTGACGCAGGTATTCATATCTTCCCGATGACCCGGGCAGCCCGGCCTCGGTTCGGCGATCCGGTCAAGCTCACCGCCGACGATGACATTGTGGCGTTCTTCGCTGAGGATTTCGACGGGGATGGTCGGGCCGATCTGCTTGCCGTGATTCCCGAACATGACGTTCCGCTCCGCCTTTGGCTGCAACACCGCGATGCGGAGGGCGGGTACATGGGGCCGGAGCTTCGGATGAAGATGCCCCCCCTTCGCGAGGTTGAACCCGTCCGGTTCGCCAATCGCGACGCAGCGTCGATCGCTGTGATCGAACGGCTGTCCAAGCGTTTGGCCGTCTACGACCTCGTCGCTGAACCGATTGATGAGCAGGATGAGCAGCACATCCAGGCGGAGGTCTTCAGCTTCACCAATCCCGAAACGCGCGACCGAAGCGTCACAGTCGGTGACGTGGATGGTGACGGCCTGCTCGATGTCATCGCCACTGATTCGGATGCCAACGCCGTCGTCGTCTTCCGCCAAGCCCCGAAGCGAGGTCTGCTGCCCGGAACGCTGTACCCGTCGCTCAAAGGTCTCAGTGGGCTGGCGGTCGGAATGCACGATGGTGACGGCTCACTCGAAGTGGCGGTGCTCAGCAAGGACGAGAAAATCGTTGGATTGACCCGGTTCCACGGCGCGGCGCTCGGCTTCCCCACTGCGGTGTCGATCGTAACGCCCGGCAGCGATCCGGTCGCCATGACCATTGCAAGGCTGCAAGGAACGCTCACCGCGGCTGTCATCGTGAAGAAGAAGCGCGATCACGTCCTGGAACTCCACCCGCTCGATGATGGCACCGAGTCCACCACCGTCGAGCTTGAAGGCGTGAGCCGGTCCCCTACCACCATTCGCGCCTGTGATGCGGATCAGGATGATCAAACCGACCTGCTCCTCTTCACGCCGAATGAACCGATGACCGTCGTCCGGGCGAGTGAGTCCGGCATTCCCGATGAAGTACTCACCGACGAGAAGATGCCGCAGTTCGGTCTCGTGTCCGCAGCGACCGATTCCAACACCGCGCTCTTTGACATGGATGGCGACGGCAAGGATGAACTGCTCATCGCGGATGTGAACTTCGTCCGCGCCTGCCGGTATGACACTACGCGCGGATGGACCGTCGTTGAACAAGTCAACGCTGCGGACGCGGCGACGAAGCTCGTCAGTGTCGGCGTTCTAGGCCGGCGCATTGTCGCAGCCGACCGCGAGAACGAGCGTCTCCTGATCATCGGTCGAGGCGAGGACGACGGGCAGTGGTCGATTCTGCGAACACTCGATCTGCAAGGGTTCAGAATCCGGCGCATCTTCACCGGCGCGTTCTCCGGCGACGGTCGGCCGAACATCCTCTGCACCGGCGATGCGGGCTTCGCCGTTGTTCGACTCGCGGGTGAACGCCTCACGCTGCATCAATTCGCCGATCATCGCACCGACGAAGAGGACCGACTCGAACACGAGATTGAAGCCGGCGATGTCAACGCGGATGGGCACATGGATCTGATCGTCCTCGATGCGGGCGAACAGATGCTTGAAATCCTCACGTTCTCAAAAGCACGCCGACTGCACCCGGCGACCGAGTTCGAGGTGTTTCAGAGCAGGCTCTTTGACGGCGGGTACAGCCGCGAGTTTGAGCCTCGCCAACTTGAAATCGCGGATGTGACCGGTGACGGCGCACCAGACGTCATCGTGCTCGTGCATGATCGGATCATCGTGTATCCGCAAATGACCACACAGGACTGATATCGTGAAGCGTCTGTTAATCGTAGTCGCCACGTGCCTCACAGCGTGCGCGCACCAGCCAAGCGCACCGCATGCTCAGGCTGCGCAGGCCACGCTGAATGTCATGACGTTCAACATTCGTTATGACACGGAGCGCGATGGCGACAATCGCTGGTCGCGCCGCCGTGGTCTTGTTTATGACGTGTTTGAGACATATAAACCGGACGTCGTCGGCCTGCAGGAAGCACTGCATCACCAACTGAACGCCCTCCTCACGGATCTGCCGAACATGAAGAGCATCGGCGTCGGCAGAAGTGATGGGCAGACGCGCGGCGAGTATTCCGCCATCCTCTATCGCGCCGACCACTTCACACTCAAGGACAGCGGCACGTTCTGGCTTTCCAACACGCCGGATGTCCCTGGTTCCACATCATGGGGCAACCGGATCACGCGCATTTGCACATGGGCGAGATTCATCGACATCCGAAACGGCCAAGCGTTCTACATCTTCAACACGCACTTCGATCACCAGTCGCAGCCGGCTCGCGAGCGAAGCGCCGAACTCATCATCCAGCGCATCGCCGAACGTACGCACAGCGACCCTGTCATCCTCACCGGAGACTTCAACGCCGGTGAAACGAATCCTGTCGTGCTCACATTGCTCGCCGATGAAACCGGACTGACCGACACGTTCCGCACGCTGCACGCCGACGCAACGGATGTCGGCACATTCAACGGTTTCGAAGGCAAGACGGACGGCGCCAAGATCGACTACGTACTGACCGACGACTCGTTCGAGATCCTCGACGCCGCAATCATCCGCGACAACAAGGCCGGCCGATATCCGTCCGACCACTTCCCCGTCAGCGCGACGTTACGCTTCGTCAGGTAACATCACGTGTGAAGATCATGGCTATCGTACATCCCCCGGTTCATGGGCAACGTGATGCAATGGATGAGAACATGGATGTGTTCGTCGTGCGCTGGCGGATATCGCTGTGGTCACGTCTGTCCGTGCCGATCTTCCTGATTGTCGCCCCCTCAGTAATCGTGATCGTCTGGGCGGGCGCGACAATGATCTTCGGCCAGCGACCACCATGGCTGTTCATCCTTGTCTGCATCGCAGCCGTGACGGTGCCCATTAGTATCGTAGCGACTGTCGTGCGCCTCACGCTTTGGCGAGGGGCTGCCCTCATCCTGACGCCGGACGGCCTCGGCCTGTGCATGTACGGTCAGACGATCATTCCGTGGCACGAGATCGAAGCGGTCGAGAAGCCCACATGGGAGGGCAACAGGAAGTGGCCGATCCTGGGCCTGACGCTGCGCGACGGCGAGATGATCGCCGACTCGCTCAGCCGGCGTGAGCGTCGTCGTGCTCGGGTTTGGCTGCACTGCGCGTTAGCAGCACGGATTGGGTGGCGTAGGATGATGAAGGACTTCGGGCCGTACGTCATCTTGCCCCTCATCGCCGCAGCCATCCCAGGAACCCCGGTGTTTCTGGCGGGAAGCACACGGAGCCTGGCGTTCTGTGAAGAGACCGATGTGAAGCGCCTTATGGCGACGTGTCGCAAACAGACCGGCTTTGATCTGCCCCTCGTGTATCTACGGCTCGACATGCCGATCGGGGAAGTGAAGCGTCTGATTGAGCTGCACATTGAGGCGTACGGGGACGCGCAGGCCGGCGGCTTATCCGACATCGCCCGCGACGCGGCCGTGTGCGACGGCGGCGCTCAACAACAGGATCACCCGACGTGATCACTCCCAGGTCTCCATCCGTGGATGCTGCGGAGGATATTGTCGCCGAAGCGTTTGCCGGCCTGCGGGTTCCTTCAGCGCACGCTGACATCACACGCATCACTCGCGCAGCTTCACGCGCGAGCCATCTTCTATGCTCGACTCGGGCGCGACGAGGATGATGTCGCCTGCCGTGAGTCCCTCGGTGATCTGGAACGACGCATCGTTCGACACGCCGACCCGCACGTTGACGAGCTGCGCCCTGCCCGACCGCATGACGAACGCTCGCCACGCACCGTCGCCGCTACGGAAAAGCGATGCGCGCGGAACGATCACAGCATCTTCGACCCGGTCTGTATAAACCCGAACACGAACGCGGTAGTCCGCGCCGAGCGTACGGCCGTGCTCCTCCAGATCCGTGAGCACACCATCGCCAAACGCAACCGTGACGCGCACGCGCTGCTGCTCGACGCCGAGTGATGAGATCTTCGTGAAGCCCTGCGGATCGATCCGAATGACCTCTCCACCGACGGGATTCACACCAATTGCAGGGCCAAAGATGTCAACGCGGTCGCCGACGCTGATGTTCGCGGCATCCTGCGTGAGCACCTCGACTTCGACCTGCAGGTCTTCGAGCCGGCCGATCTCCAGAAGCGCCGCCCCGACGGGCAGGACTCGCTCGTTGCTCACATGCCTCTCGGTCACCACACCATCGACGGGCGAGCGCAACGTGCCGCGAGCGCGATCACGAAGAAGCCGATCCAACTCCGCCTGCGCTTCAGCCTGCTGCTGCTCCAGCACAGCCCGCTCAAGCGACTTCTTCTCGACATACTCGGTGATCGTCCTCGGCCAGACACCGACCGCAGCCCGAATCGCCTGCAACCCGCGCCAAGAGAGGATGTCCTTGCGGTAATCCACGCGCGACTCGATCTCCGTGAGTTCCGCCTCGTCAAGTTCACTTGCGGTCGTTGCGGAACCTTCCGCCGCTGCGCGCGTGCGCTGAAGCTGGCGCTCCGAGAACGCCATCCTCGCCTGACTGGCCTTGGTTTCCTCCTCTGCAGCCTCGACCGATCGGTCGACGGACTCGAGCGTGGCGAGGATCTCCTCCAGCGCGCTATCTTCCAGCCTTGTGTCATCGTTCACCACAATCCGCGCAGCAAGCCCCGCCACCCGTGCGCTTGCCTGCGCGATGGCTGCATCCACATCGGACAGCTCCATCTGCGCAACGACCTGCCCGACCTGCACCGTCGATCCTTCAACGAGATCGATCGCCTCGATGCGCCCCGGGAGCGGCATCGTGATGCGGTACACGTGCTCAAGCTTCGTCTTGGCTCGCTCCTCGACATACGTCCGGATCTCTCCTTGCCGCACCGTCGCGGTCTGCACGAACCTCACCCTGGTCGCTTGCATCCACGCAACGGCCATGACGACAACAACGACAACCACAACTGCAATCATCCAGCGAGACATGACGCCTCCCTTATTCCTTCACATTCAGCGCATCGCGCCAGTCCATCCGCGTGATGATCCGCTGAATGATCAGATGCGTAAGCACCGTGAACACAATCGCGAGCACGACCGTCATGACCCAACTCATCGGGTGGATCACGAGCGGCATGCGGTACAGTTCCATATCGTATTCCTGCACGATCAGCGCGATCATGATGTAGCCGAGCGGCAGGCCGAGCAGCGCGCCGAACAGGTTGACGATTAGGCTCTCGCGCAGGAAGACAGATCCGACATCACCGGCGCCGTAGCCCATCGCGCGGAACGTCGCGACCTCCCGCCGGCGCTCGCTCAGCGCGATCAGCGATGATGTGAGGATGCTCGCCGCGAAGATGACGCCGGAGAACAGGAAGAGCGCCATCATGGGCATCTTCATCGTGTCCAGGAGCAGGTGTTCGAGGTTGGCGCGCCGATCTTCGTTCGCCGTGACCCTCTGGAGGCCGGGCAGCGCCTTGACCGCAGCGTAGAAAGCAGCGCGTTCCCCTGCGGCGGGTGAGACCTTGAGTTGCACCATCGACACCGCCGAGGCCTCACCGACGAGACGATTCAGGTAGTCGTAGTCGGCGTACGCGCTCATGCCGATGTAACTGTCAGCGATCCGAGCGACCACGGCACGACGAGGTTCGCGCAGCCCCTTGACGGGCACGATCTCTACTGTGCCGCCCGCCTGCACATCGAGCAGGTCCGCCAGTTTGCGCGTCAGGAGAAGACCGTGCCCGGGCAGCGTGATCGGGTTTCCGTCAGCATCACGCGGGACGGTAAGCGTAGCGGATGGGACCAGGCCGGTGATGCCAAGACGTTTTTCGCGTCGTCCGTGCCGAAAGGTGCAGGGTACGGTGAATACGGCTTCGGCGCGTTCCACGCCCGGCAGCCGGCGCGCCTCTAAGTACGCCCCCTCGTCACGGTCATCCTTGAAGATCAGGTCGTAGTCGCTCGCGAGCACCTTGTCGAACTGGAAGTCGATCATGTAGTGCATCGAGTCGTTCATGAAGAACGCCATGAGGATGATGGCGGCGCCGAGCGATGCGGCGAACGCTCCGACGATCGTACGAGTTCGATTTCGGAAGATGCGCCGCAGGATCATCTGCCAACGGAAGTCCAGTCGCCGCCACAGGCCGGCCCATCGCTCCAGCGCGATGGACCCGCCGCTGGTCGGCGGCCGGGGCCGCATCGCCTCTGCCGGACTGAGTTGAGCGATCGACCGCACGCCGCGCCACGAACCGATCAGCGAGAAGGCGACGCTGACCAGCACGCCGAACAGCATCGTCCGCGGGTAGGGCCGGTTCACGAGTTCCGGGAACTCGAAGAGTTGCCGGTAGAGCTGCGTCATCCCCCCGGCGAGCAGGTAGCCGAGCGCACAGCCGACGAACCCGCCCGCCAGGCCGACCGACAGGCCGAACTTGACGAAGTGCCGCATCAGTTCGCCCCGGCCGTAGCCGATCGCTTTGAGCGTGCCGACGATCGTGCGTTGCTGCTCCGCGATGCGGGTCATGAGGATATTGAGCACAAGCGCTGCCACGGTGAGGAAGATCGCGGGCACGACCTTGGCGCTGACGCGCAGCCCGTTGATCTCGTCACTGAGCACGCGGTGCGAGGTCTGCTCCTTGCGCGGCGTCGTGCCGAACACGCCGAACGGTTCAAGCCGATGCTCAATCTGCGCCAGGATCAGCTCGGGTCGGCCGCGGTGGGCTGCATCAAGCAGGCCGAGCACCTGATTGCACGCCCCGTCGAAGTCGAACACCTCTTCCGCGAAGTCGTGCCGGAGGTAGAACACGCCGTAGTTCTCTTTCTCCGGCGCAAGGCCGCCCGGCTCAATCAGATAGACGAACTCGCTACTGATGGCCGTGCCGACGACGAGCAACTCCTCCTTACGGTTGTTCAGAACCAGGTGAATCGTCTCTCCCGGCGCGATGTCGTGAGCCCGCGCGAAAGCGTCGCCGACGATCACTTCGCTGCGATGGTCCGCCGTGAAATACCCCCCGCTGACAAGCACCACGTCGTTGATAATCGGCTCAGGCGATGCGGGCAGCGAGATGACTCGGCCGGAGAGCGGCTTGGCAACGCCTTCCAGATCAACCGTGACCTCGAACACGATGCGCGGGCGCAGTGCGGTGATGCCCGGAACATCACCGATCGCGAGCGCTTCCGACACCGGCGCTTTTTTCAACTCAACGGAGAAGTCCGCCATTCGGCACTGCGCGTAGTAGCTCGCCCGGGATTCGACGAGGTTGTTGTACGCCGAGCCGAGCGTCACGAAGCACATCGTGCCTACCGCCACGATGACGAGGATGGCGGCGAGCGTTCCACGCGCCGCAAGCAGATCGCGCACGAGTTTGCGATCCAGCGCGGTCACCATGTGATCTCCTCAGCCGAGACGCGCCGCGTGCTGACGGTCGTCTCCACGATCCTGCCGCTCCCCATACGGACCATGCGGTGCGCCATCTGGGCGATCGGTGCGTTGTGCGTCACGATCACGATCGTCGTTCCCAACTCGTCGTTCAGCTTCGTCAGCACCCCCAGCACCATCTTGCCCGTCGCCGCATCCAGCGCGCCTGTCGGCTCATCGCACAGGATCAGTTTCGGCCGCTTCGCCAGCGCCCGTGCAATCGCCACGCGCTGTTGTTCGCCGCCGGATAGCTGCGACGGGAAGTGATCCATGCGATCGGCAAGCCCGACAAGCGTGAGCGATTCCTCAGCGGACATCGCGCCATCAACGAGTTCCGACGCGACGCGGATGTTCTCGCGCGCGGTCAGCGTCGGTACGAGGTTGTAGAACTGAAACACAAAACCGATCTCACGCCGTCTGTATGTCGTGAGCTGCGCATCACTCAGCCCGGCCAGGTCGCGCCCCTCGAAACGAACATCGCCGCTCGTCGCACGATCGATCCCGCCGATGATGTTGAGCACCGTCGTCTTGCCCGAGCCGGAGGGTCCGACGATCGTGAGGATCTCGCCCGTGCGGACATCCATATCGATGCCCTTGAGGACGTGCACATCCACCTCGCCGGCGTGGAACGTGCGATGGACGCTGCGCAGCTCAAGCAGCAGCCCGTCGTCCGCAGCCGGAGCATGGTCGCCATCCATCACGGGAGTCACAGTGCGTGATCGGGACATGAGAGAACCTCGCCACACGCCGGTCGCCAGCGTCAAGTCGCCTGCTGATTCACCCGCCCGGGGATGACAACCGATAATCTACACGAGAAACGTGTGCGCTTTCACCTGGATTGCGCCGTTATTTCAACGACGACGAGGCTCCTTACTGTGATGGATGACCTGTCAGATCGGTTGGAGCGCCTGGTTGATGACCATGCTGCCGGTCTGAAGCTCTACGCTCGATCGCTCGGCGCCTCCGCGGATGCTGCGGAGGATATTGTCGCCGAGGCGTTTGCCGGCCTGTGGAGGCAGCTTGCCGATGGTCGAAAGATCGACGTACCACCAGCCTACCTCGCGCGGTGTGTGCGCCACGCTGCCGGTCGCCGACTGCAGCGTGATGCGCGCCGCCGAGCCGTCGAATCGCAGGCGCCGACGCAAGATTGGTTCGATCCGGACCGTGGCGCCGATCTCACCGCCTGGGCTGCACGGGCCGTCGCTTCCCTCCCCGTCAAGCAGCGCGAGGTCGTCATCCTCAAGATCTGGTCCGGACTGACATTCGAGCAGATCGGCCGTGCGCTTGACATCCCCATCAGCACGGCAGGCCACCGCTACCGCACCGCGCTTGAGACGCTCAGCCGCGAGGAAAAACCCCATGAACACTGACCCCCACAACCCCCATGACCCCCACAACCCGCAAACCAGCGACGACGCGACTGACCGCATCGCACGAAAGCTCCGGCAAGTCAGCCCCGCACCGATCTCATCTGAGCTGCGCGAGCGTCTCCTCACCCCGCCGACCTACACCTTCACCCACAGCCACCGACTCGACCGCGCACTCAGACTGGCCTTCCCGTGGGCCTGCGCCGCGTGCCTCACCGTCGGCTTCTTCACCGGCTCGGGTTGGCAACACCGCACCGCGCCGCAGACCGAAAGACACGCCCCGGTCTCACAGAACGCCTCGCTCGATCCTCTGGCCGTGGGTTTTTCTAACGATTACCTCACACCCTGGCTGGCGACCGAGCCTGCCGATGACGACACCCAGCCCAACCGCGCGCCGGACCGCATGACCGAACCGGTTCGGCCGCGCGATGCGTACACGCAGCAGATCTGACCACAACCGCTGCACAGCGGAGGTACACACGCATGTCAAGCTCATTCATCGTGCTTCGCACACTCGCTGCACACGCCGCTGTGTGTCTTCTTGCGCTCGCCGCTGTGAGCGCCCAGCCGCTTTCGCCCGAGGACCTGCGCATCGCCTCCTCAGGAACCGCGGATGAACTCGCACAGCTCGACCTCGACGACAACCTCGACCCGCGCACCGCTGAACTTGCCGTCATGCACGGCATCACGCGAACAAGGCGAGAAAACGCTGCAATCCTCTACCTCGAAGCGATGCTCGTCTTCCCTACACAAGATGCGCTCCTGGCATCCGTTAACGGCACGCCCGATCGGTTCGACCTGCTCGAAGATCCGGACTTCGACACCGTCCTGCGCAGCCGCGACTTCGACACGCTTCTCCGCATCGCGCTGCAGTGCAGAACGTGTGACTTCCAGGTCGACAAGACGGCCGGCGCGACGACGCCCCTGCCGCACCTGCGAGAAGCGCCCCGCTTGGCCGAATACGCTGCAATCCGCGCTGATTACGATCTGGTCCGAGGTCGACCGTGGGCCGCGCTGCGCACGTACATCGACTTGCGCGAGCTTGCCCGCGACATCGCGGACGGGGCGGGCATCGTGAGCCTGCTCTCAGGTATCAAGCTCGAGCAGATGCAGCAGCACCGTCTGATGGATGCCCTGCCTCGACTCATCCAGGCCGGCATCCCCGCTGCAAGCATCGAGCGGCTGTACGCTTCACAGGTCCGTCCCGCCCCTACTGTTCACTCCGCCTTCAGCGCCGACACGCTTTTCCAGGATTCGCTCAAGCACGCCATCGCTGCGCTCGACGCCGGCGACTGCGATCTCTTCTGGTCACGCTTGGGCGCGCTGCACCGCTTGCGAAGCAGGACTGATCTGAAGTCCCTCGTCGTCGCGCGAAAGGCGCTCACCGAAGAAGACCTCGCCAACCCCCAAGCACTCGCCGCCTTCGCCCGCAACGAACTGCTCCTCTACAACGAGCACGTCGATCGAATCATCACCATCGCCGGACTTCCAGCAGAAGAACGCGTTCGCGCCCTCCGCGCGTTGCACGAGCAACTTGTCGCCGACCTGCGCGTCGGCATCCTCGTCCGCAACTTCGCGCCCGTCCTGCCGGAGTTCGCGGATGAGATCTTCAGACACAACCGCAACATCCGAGCCATGAATCTGCTCCTTGCAGCGGCCTCCCACCGCCAGCAGTCAGGCACCTGGCCTGAGAGCCTCGACGCCCTGCGCCTGCTCAGACCCGAGCTTGTGGTTGAGGACCCCTTCCAAGGCGGCTCGCTTCACTATTCGCTTGAAAATGATACCGTCACGATTTCGTGGCAGTCCGGCCGGCCCGGCGACGATGCGTTCCCGACCTTCACCTGGCCACAGACACCCTGACGGAGCGGTCGCGAATATCCGACGCATCACCAAGGCGATGCAAATGATCGCGGCGGCCAAGTTCCAGTCTGCGATGATCCGCGAAAGCGCGTCAAAACCCTATGCGGGAGGCACTTGCGCGATGGTAGGAACCGGCGACTCCCGCTCGATGTCTTCAGTCAGACAGTGGTAGCCCAACTCACCCATGAGGTCGCCGACCTCGCGGACCACCCGGGCGCAAAACGCCTCGTCGGCTGCGATCTCCCGGCGTCGTTCGAGGAAGTACGAACGGGCATCCACCACATTTCGGCGCTCCGTCATGTGACCCACCCTCACCACAGATTGAGCGGTCGAATGCACCAACCACCCGGTGCCTCGCGCGATCATTTCCTCCGTCGGTTCAACATCCGCCAGCGCGAACATCTCGCGAATCTGGCGTTCCGGATGGGCCACCAGATCCTCATGGCGAAAGAGACCGACCCGCGGATCAGGCTGCTCCTCAAGTGAAAGCCAGGTCCGCGCCGCTTTCTTCCAGTTCGCACCGTTCTGTCCGAACAGCACGTGGGCAGGCTTATCCCTGTTCCACGGCGTTTTGCGAGCCGACCAGAACATCTCCTGCGGATG
>JAGLTS010000040.1 GCA_023135165.1 Phycisphaerales bacterium
TTGACAAACCCGACTTCATAGAAGATCACGGAGGGCGCGGAGAGAGGACGGAGCTGAAAACGGTGTCAGGAGTGCGCCGCAGAGACCCTCGCGGCGCAATGGAGAATCATGATGTTGTGAACGATCAACATGAACATCAACGCACGGTTCTGATGCTCGGGTATATATCGAAGCGAGCCGCGGCGTCCTCGCCAGCGGTCCGGGATGTGCGTGGCGGCGCCGCCTGCGGGTTCACCCCACGCGGGCCGGGTGAACCCCATGTTGCCACATGGGGCTGGGATGGAAGATGCCCGACGCGTCGTCGATAACTGCGTGAAGTCGTTGCGACTGAACGGGTCGGAGGAACTCGCGGGAGTGGGGCGTCACGGCCGGACGATCAGGGATGCGTCTCCCTGTCGAGGCGTGACGACTCCAATCTCGCGTGGTTCGTCGATGCCGCGCTGGATGCACTCCGTGATGAAGCGGCTCACGCGGTCCGGTGGGACGGCAACAAGCAGCCCACCGGATGTCTGTGGGTCGAAGAGGAAGGGCACCCGTGGCGACTGGTCGCTGCCATCGACGAACGTCATTGCTGATTCCACATGATCGCGGTTGGTCTTGAGTGCTCCGGTGACGTTTGCCTCGACCGCCAGCGCTGCGGCGCCGGCAAGGAGCGGGAGCCTGCCCAAGTGGATCTCGAACGTCAGGTTCTGTCCCCGCACCATCTCCAACGCGTGTCCCGCCAAGCCGAAGCCCGTCACATCGGTCGCACCGTGCGCCTGAGCAACGACCGCGGATTCACCGGCTGCGCGGTTCAGTTGCAGCATGGTTTCGCAGGCCGTGTCGATCACTCGTGCCGGGCAGCGACCAGCTCTATTGGCGGCGATGACAAAACCGGTGCCGAGCGGCTTGGTGAGCAGCAGCACGTCGCCGGCGCGAGCACCTGTATTGGTCAGCATTCGCGCCGGGTCGACAAGCCCGGTGACAGCCAGGCCGTACTTGACCTCCGTGTCACGCACGGAATGCCCACCGACGATGACGGCGCCCGCCTCTCGCACGCGCTCGGCGCCGCCGCGTAAGATCTCGTGCAGCACCTCGCCGCCAAGCTCTTCGTACGGGAACGCCACGATGTTCAGTGCCGTCTTCGGCTCGCCGCCCACGGCGTAGACATCACTCAGCGCGTTGGCAGCCGTGATCTGACCGAATGTGAACGGGTCATCAACAACTGGTGCGAAGAAGTCGACTGTCTGGACCATCGCCAGATTCGGCGCGACGCGATAGACGCCCGCATCGCTGAAATGCTCGACGCCGACGAGCAGATCCGGGTGCTCAATCCTGGGCAAATGCTGCACAACCTGTGCAACCGCCTGAACAGGCAGCTTGCCCGCTCACCCCGAGCAGTTGCTATAGGCAAGCAGCCGTCTGGTCCGGGCATCCGGTTCACCGGCGGATTGGTCCAGTTCACATCGCTCGCTCACCGACTCACTCCAATTCACACTTCATCACCGTCAGATGCGCCCGCCGTTTCACTTCACCGGGCGCGAACAGGACTTGGGATTGTACCGGGGCGGGTGGCGCCGCGGCGGGAACCTCGCACGGCTACCAGGCGATCCCCGCCAGCCGATCGACGGTCTCGCGCATTGTGTCGACCTCGACGGTCATTGCCGCCCGGAAGTATGTCTTCGCGTGTTCGCTCAGCGCCCCGCCGGGAACGAGTACGATGTCCGCCTCCTCCAGGCACCGGTCGGCGAACTCCAGCGAGTCCACGCCGCGCGGCGTCTTGCCCCAGACAAAGAACGACGCGTCCGGCTTGGGCACATCCCAGCCGAGCTGCTGCACGCCCTCGCAGAAGACATCGCGCCGCTCACGATACACCTCGACCATAGCGCGGACATCCGGGTGGTCGTAGTTGTCCAGCGCGACCGTCGCCGCATCCTGGATCGCCTCGAATTGACCCGAGTCGGCGTTGCCCTTCACCGCAGCGAGGGCGCCGATCACCTCGGCGTGGCCGACCGCGAAGCCGATGCGCCACCCCGTCATGTTGAATGTCTTGGAGCAGGAGTGGAACTCGATGCCGAGCGTTTCGTTCAAGTTGGTCGCCTGCCACATCGAAGGCTGCGGCTCGTTGAAGTACACCTCGCTGTACGCGTTGTCTGATGCGGCAATGATGCGGTGCTCGGCGCAGAAGCGAACGTAGTCATGGTAGAAGGAGAGCGGAGCGACGGCGGCGGTGGGGTTGCCGGGGAAGTTCGCCCACATGAGCTTGGCGCGCTGCGCGATGTCGGTGGGGATCTCGGCGAGCTTCGGCAGCCAGCCGTGCTCAGCGCGAAGCGGCAGGCGGAAGATCTCAGCGTCGGCGAACGTCGCCCCCGCGACATACACCGGGTAGTTCGGGTCGGGAATGATGACGACCTCGCCCGGATCGACGACGCCCAGCGGCAGGTGGAAGATGCCCTCTTTCGACCCAATGACGGTGCGGATCTGCGTCTCCCGGTCCGCCTCGACGCCGAAGCGGCGTTTCATGAACCGTGCCGCCGCCTTTCGGAACTCCGCGTTGCCGATGTTGGCGGGGTACTGGTGGTACCGCTGGTTGCGGATCGCCTTTTCCATCGCGTCGACGATGAAGGGCATGGTGGGGCGGTCCGGGTCGCCGACGCCGAGGTTGATGACATTCGCCCCGGCTGCGATCTTGGCGCGCTTCTTCCTGTCGATCTCGACGAAAAGGTACGGCGGGAGCTTGCCCAGTCGTTGCGCGCGGATGGTCGTGTGTGTGCTGGTCATGGCGGCAGTGTACCGACAAGCCGCGTACGGCTCTGCGGCCGCTGGACTACTCCGGCGCCAGCAGCACGACGTGCAGCGTTACCTCCTCACCGTCGCGCAGTACGACGATGTCCACCTCATCGCCCGGCTCGTGCTCCTTGAGCTTGGTCATCCACGCGCCGATGTCCGCGACATCCTCGCCGGCCCAGCGGATGATGCGGTCGCCCTTGACAACGCCTGCGTTGCTGGCACTGGTGCCTTCGAAGACCTCACCGACCAGGACGCCGTGCGCCGCCTCGCCGTGGCCGGCGGGCGTGATTCCGAAGCGGACCTTAATCTGGCTTCGCCGCGTCGTTGGGGCCTTGCCGCCGGCTTTCTTGTATGTGAGCGAGTCCGCCCGCGACGCCAACGTGGTCGTCACCGCCTCGACGAGGTCGAGGATCTTCAGGGCGCCCGGCACATTGATCGTTGCGGCGGTGTCCCGTGTGGTGTGGTATCGCTTGTGACCGCCGGAGAAGAAGTGCAGGCCGGGGATCTGCTTGCGGTGGAAGCTCGCCTCATCGGATCGTCCGGAACTGCCGGGCCTGGCATCGACTTGGAGCGGTGATGACGCGAAGACCGGGTCGAGCACCTCGCCGAACTCCTCCGCCGTTCCCACGCCGAAGACGACGGTCTTGTCGTCCCGCAGGTCGCCGATCATGTCCATGTTGAGGCAGGCGTAGATGCGGTCGATCGGCACGGGACTGTTGCTCACGAAGTGGCTGGAGCCGAGCAGCCCCATCTCTTCGCCGCTGAACAGGACAAAGAGCAGCGACCGCGCGGGCTGATCGGTGGGGAGCTTGTCGTACAGCACGCTGAATCGTTGTGCGAGCAGGAGCGTTCCCGCCACGCCGGATGCGTTGTCATCCGCACCGACGTGGAGCATGCCGTCCGCCCCGCGCTCGCGTGAGCCGAAGTGCCCGTAGCCGAGGTGGTCATAATGGGCGCCGATGACGATGTACTGGTCGGCGAGTTCACCTTTGCCGGGCAGGATGGCGGCGACGTTGTTGGTCACGAGTTCTTCGGTGTGCAGCGCCGCGGCGATCGAGGCATCAACGCCGTCGAACGGGATGGGCTTGCCCCCGGCATCGGCGTAGCGGCGCAGCGCGGGCAGATCGCGCCCGTCGGTGTCGCCGTGCTTGCAGATCAGCTCCGCCGTGTCATGGCTGACAAGCAGGATGGGAATGCTCAGCGGCTTGCCGATGCGTGTCTCGGCTGGCGCCTGCAGCGCGCCGGTGCGAGGGTCGTCCGCTGCCGATGGTGCGACGAGCAGAATCCCAGCCGCCCCTCGTTTGGCGACCGCACGGAACTTGCTCATCAGTCCCGCGTGCTTGCTCCACCGCTCTTTCCCCTCAGCCCACAGGCTTCGCCCCTGGTCATCCATCGGCTCGAAACGCAGCAAGAGCGCGATCTTGTCCGTCAGATCGGTGTCCTCGGTGAAGCTCGAATACCCGCCCGGCCCCTTCTCAATCCCGTAGCCGATGAACACCACCTCACCCGTTGCGTTCTCGTTCCCCGACACGCCGAGCAGCGTGAAGTCCTCGCCCGGCAACATCGGGTAGTGACCCTCAGCGGTGAACACGGTCATCTGCTGTGTGTCGGTCGCGATCGTGCCGCCGACGGAGAACGGTTGGCGGTAGCTGGGCAGCGCGCGGATGGTCGCAGCCTCTGCCGTCGCGATCGGCTGAGCAAACGCGGGTTCCAGCCCGAGATGCTCGAAGTAGAACTCGATGTACTCCGCCGTGAGATCATTACCGATCGTCCCCGGGCATCGGCCTTCGAAGAACGGGTTGGCGAGCGTGAAGATGTGCGATGTGTAGGCATCGGCATCGCTGCCGAGAAGCTGCAGGAAGCGGTCGCGGTCGTGTGCCGGTCTTGTGAAGCGGTGCTGCGAGCCGACCTCGAAGGTCGTTGCGTGTTCAGCGCCGATCGCCTTCGTCGCGGCAGTCTCGCTTGCGGAGGCGGCGGGGGGCGGCGCGGCACACGCAGCCAGTGTGATCAGCACGAGCACGATGCTCAGGATTGCCCTGGGAGGAACAGATCGGGGCACATGCCGCAAGAGCGTGTTCATCGTCGTTTTCGCCTTCGTCGGGGCGGCGCTGGGCCGCAGTGAGGTGTGTGGACCGGCCGATCGCCTGACCATGATGCATCTTATCGCGCCAAACGCTCTGCGAGGGCAACGGGTCATTGCTGACCATCGTCGAGCGATCTATCATCCGCATCCCCAGCCCGCGCCGGGGCGCACCGTCCGACGGGCCGTTTCCGCCGAACCAGGCTTCACCCTGTTCAAGCCATGATGAGCAACCATGGACTACACCCAACTTACCGATCGACAGCGGGAAGAGATGCTGGCGACCATCGGAGTCGCGTCAGTTGATGACCTCTTCACCGCCATCCCAGAGGCCCAGCGTCTGACAGGCCTGCTCGATCTACCCAAAGCGCGATCCGAGCTGGAGCTGCAGCGCGACATCGCCAAGCTGGCCGGGCGGAATGTCGGAACGGACCAGCTCGCCTGCTTCATGGGGGCGGGCGCGTACGATCACTTCATCCCGACGCTGATTGATCACTTCACAAGCCGGGGCGAGTTCCTGACCGCGTACACGCCGTATCAGGCGGAAGCCTCGCAAGGGGCGCTTCAGGCGTTCTTCGAGTTCCAGACGCAGATCGCTCGTCTGACCGGCATGGACATCTCCAACGCGAGCCTCTACGACGGGGCGACTGCTGTGGTCGAGGCGATCCACCTTGCCCTGACACACACGCGCAAGCGGCGTGTCCTGGTTGCTGAGACGCTGCTCCCCGAGTACCGCCGCGTTGTGCGGACGTGTCTGAGCGATCTGCCCGTGGAGTACGTTGCGATCCCGGCTTGTGCTGAGACGGGCATGACCGATGTCGAGGCGCTGCTGTCGCTCATCGACGATGACACCGCATGTGTCGTCGTGGGGTCGCCGAACATGTTCGGCCTGATCGAGGATTGGAGCGCCTGTTTCGCCGTAGCGCACGAGGCGGCGAAGACGCAGGCGATCGCAGTGTTCAACCCGATTGCGTGTGCGCTGCTCAAGGCGTCCGGAGCGTGCGGCGCGGACATTGCAGTCGGCGAAGGTCAGCCGCTTGGTATCCCGCTCCAATTCGGCGGGCCGTACCTCGGTCTGTTCGCCGCGACGAAGAACCTGATTCGCAAGATGCCCGGCCGGCTCATCGGACAGACCGTTGATGCCGACGGACGACGGTCCTTCTGCCTCACGCTGCAAACGCGCGAACAGCACATCAAGGGCGAGCGTGCGACGAGCAATGTCTGCACGAATCAGGGTCTCATGGCGCTGCGCGCGACGATGTACATGAGCACGCTCGGGGCGGGCGGGCTGCGCGAGGTCGCCGAGCAGTGTTATCACAAGGCGCACTATCTGGCGGAGCGGATCACGGCGCTGCCGGGGTACTCGCTGAAGTATCCAGCCGGTGCATTTTTCCACGAGTTTGCCGTGACCTGTCCGAAGTCGGCGGCGGAGGTGATCGCGGCCGGTCGGGTGCGCGGGCTGCTCCCGGGTGTGCCGCTGTGCGACCCGCAACTCGACGGAGCAGGCGGTCCCAACGACCTGCTGATTGCCGTGACGGAGAAGCGAACCAAGGCGGAGATGGATGACCTCGTCGATGTCCTTGCCGCGATTGGATGAACCGATGATGCCAACGACTAAGCCAACAGTGAAAACGTACGCCATCCCCACACGCGGTGATCGACCGACGGTGCCTTCGATCTTCGAGAAGTCTCAGCCGGGGTTGCGCGGTGTGGATCTGCCTGCCCTGGATGTGCCTACGCATGAGATCCCCGAGGCGATCCTCGGCGAGACGCCCGACCTGCCGGAGCTGGGCCAGCTTCAGGTCGCCCGGCACTACTCGCATTTATGCGAGCGCAACTTCTCCGTCGATGCGAACTTCTACCCGCTCGGTTCATGCACGATGAAGTACAACCCTCGCATCAACGAGTTCGCCGCAGCGCAGAGCGGGCTTATCAATCTGCACCCAATGCAGGATGAAGCGGATGTGCAGGGCCTGCTTCAGATACTCTTCGAGACACGGCGGTTCTTTGAAGTGATCTCCGGCCTTCCCGAGGTCAGCCTGCAGCCCGCAGCCGGTGCGCATGGCGAGTTCGCTGCGCTGAAGGTGATCCGCGCGTACTTCACCGACCACGGCCAGCCCGGCCGACACATCGTCATCGCGACGGACAACGCGCACGGGACCAATCCCGCATCGTGCATGATGTGCGGGGCGGCGGTCGTCAAGGTCAAGACGGCGGGGGGATACACCGATCTCGACGACCTGCGCCGGCTGATTGATGAGCACGGGTCGGAGAACATCGCAGCGCTGATGATTACGAATCCGAACACTGCCGGTCTGTTCGACACGTGCATTTCGGAGGTGGCGCAGCTCGTGCATGATGCGGGCGCGATGATGTATCTCGACGGTGCGAACATGAACGCGATCCTCGGCAAGGTTCGGCCGGCGGACTTCGGTACCGACATCATGCATTACAACACGCACAAGACGTTCTCGACGCCGCATGGCTGCGGCGGGCCTGGTTCCGGGCCGATCGCCGCGTGCAGCAAACTCGCGCCGTATTTGCCTGTCCCGCAGGTTGTCAAGCAAGAGCGTGACGGGCACACCGTCTACTCGCTCGACTGGGATCGCCCCAAGTCGATCGGCAAGGTCCGGTCGTTCTTCGGCCAGGTCGGGGTGCTCGTGCGGTGCTGGACGTACATCGCCGCCTGCGGACCGGACGGGTTGCGCAACGTCGCGGAGACGGCTGTGCTCAGCGCGAACTACCTTGCTGCACGACTGCGAAACGAGTTTGAGATGCCCTTCTTCCATCCGGAGGATGGTCACTTCGCGGCACACGAGTTTGTCACCGTTCCCAAGTCACTGCTCGCCAGGGGTGTGACGCTTCTCGATATCGCCAAGCGCCTCATCGACTACGACATCCACCCGCCGACGATGCATTGGCCGGTGCATGACTGTCTCATGGTCGAGCCGACCGAGACCGAGTCGAAGGAGACGCTGGACCGTTTCGCGGATGCGATGTTGGCGATCGCTGAGCAGATCAAGCGAGACGCCGAGTCGATGGCGCAGGCACCGGAGCACGCGGTGGTTCGCAGGTTGGATGAAGTCGCCGCCGCACGTAAGCCGGTGCTGGCGTATGAGCGCAGCGGATAACCCACGCGCTCCCCTTCGGGTCGCGGCTCGACGGGGGGTGCGCTCAACCTCGTGTGAATCTTGAAACGCCGAACCCGAATCCTACTCGGCCGGTGACGGATCGAGCATGTCGCGCTTGTCCTCGACATCCTTGAACTCGTCCGCGTCGGGCAGGGCATCTTTCTTCTCGTCGATCACGGGCCATTCTTCAGCGTACTTGGCGTTGATCTCGACGTAGTCGGCCCACTTGTCCGGCAGGTCCTCTTCGGCGAAGATCGCCTCGGTCGGGCACTCCGCCACGCACGTGCCGCAGTCGATGCAGGTGTCGGGGTTGATGACGAGGAAGTTCGCACCCTCATGGAAGCAATCCACAGGGCAAACATCAACGCAGTCCGTGTACTTACACTTGATGCACGGTTCAGCGACGACATGCGCCATTGCAGGTCTCCGTTTCTTTCCAAGGCCGAATGGTCCGGCCTGATTTTCCGTGCCGCCTGATCGTGATGCGATCCAGGCGACGATCGTTCATCCTGGTGGGGGATCATAGCTATGTGCCGACCCGGCGCAAAGGGGCAGGGGGCCGGAGCCGCATGCAATCCGCCTGCATGATACTGAGACTGGATCTCATCTTGCCGATCCGGGGGCGGACCACCCTCGCTGGTCCTTCCGTTCCCCGACCTCTTCAAGCAGTCGCCAACAGCGCTCGAGCAGCTCGCTCATGCCCCGGCCGGTCGCTGCGCTCACAAGGACAGGTTGCTCCTCTGGAGCCAACCTCGCCGAGGTGCGGAACATCTCCACAGCGGTATCCCAGTCATCCTCTGATAGAAGGTCCGTCTTGTTCAAGGCGATCACTTCATCGCGCTCAGCGAGGACCGGCGAGTAGTCGAAAAGCTCCTGGCGAATCGCTCGGTAGTTCTCGCCTGGATCGGACTTATCCAGCGGATCGAGATCGACGACATGAACGAGCAGCCGCGTGCGTTCGATGTGACGGAGGAAGTCATGCCCCAAGCCGTGCCCCTGGCTCGCGCCTTCGATCAGTCCTGGGATGTCGGCGATGACGAGTCGGCGGTGACCGGGCAGGTCGGCGATGCCAAGCTGTGGGGTGAGCGTGGTGAAGGGGTAGTCGGCAATCTTGGGTGTCGCCTGTGAAACGGCGGCGAGCAGCGTGGACTTACCAGCGTTGGGCAGTCCCACCAAACCGATGTCCGCGATGAGTTTCAGATCCAGTCGAAGCCTGCTCATTTCGCCAGGCTCGCCCTGTGTGACTTCGCGCGGCGCCTGGTTCGTGGATGACTTGAAATGCTCGTTCCCGAACCCGCCCTTGCCGCCCGATGCAATGACCACGCGCCGGCCTAGTTCAGTGAGATCGCAGATCACCTCACCCGCCTCGTCATCGGTGACGATGGTGCCGAGCGGCAAGCCGATTTCGATGTCCTCACCGTGAGCTCCGGTGCAACTGCTGCCCTGGCCGGGCCTGCCGTTGGTCGCTCGCCAGTGATGCTGCGTGCGGAAGTCGAGCAGGGTCTGGACGTTGGGGTCCGCGAAGACGATGACATCGCCGCCGTCACCGCCGTCACCGCCGTCCGGCCCGCCCTTGGGGATGTACTTCTCCCGTCGGAAGGACAAGCACCCGTGCCCGCCGTTGCCGGCGAACACCTCGATAACAGCTCGGTCTGCGATCATGCTCGCAGCAGTGTACCGACGTGTGTCCCGCGCCGGGTCATTCGTCGCCTTCGGACGTTTTCTGCCGGATGTCCGCTGCCGATCGAGGCGAGCTTGTGATAGCATGCTCAGTTCGATTCACCGCCTCGGCAACGGTTGGAGAAACAGGCCACACGCCGGGCGGTGAGCAGATGTGAACACGCATCAAGGACACGACACACATGGCCAGGTTGCACGAATATCAGGGCAAAGAACTGTTGGCTGCGGTCGGAATCGAAACCCCGCGAGGCGGTGTGGCGAGGTCGGCCGACGAGGCGCAAGCGATTGCGGCGACGATCGGGCTGCCCGTCGTTATGAAAATCCAGGCGTGGATGACTGGGCGCAAAAAGATCGGCGGCGTCGCGTTTGTCGAGACCGCGGACGGGGTCCGGGCTGAGGCGGACAAGCTCCTGACCATGACGGTCGGCAACTTCCCCGTGACGGAGATCCTCGTCGAGGAGATGTTGCCGATTGACGAGGAGTTGTTCGTCTCGCTCAGCATCGACGACGCATCACGTCAGCCGGTGATGCTGCTCGCCCTTGAGGGTGGGTCGGGCATTGAAGACCGGGCGGCGTCCGTGCATCGGCTGTCGATCGACGTCAAGGCCGGGGTCGATTCGCAGCACATCCGTCTATTGCTGGCTGAGTCCAAGCTCGACGCTGCTTTCCATGACAAGATCGTCGCGGCGGTCGAGGGCGTCTGGACCATCGCCCGCAAGAACGAAGCCCGCTCCGTCGAGGTGAACCCGCTCGTCACGACGACGGATGGCCGGGTCATCGCTGCGGACTGCCGCATGACGATTGACGACTACGCGGTATTTCGCCATCCGGAGCTTGGCATCGACATCGCGCGCGAGCTGGACCATCCCCCGACGGAGCTGGAGCGCATCGCGTACTCGATCGAGCAGGATGACCACCGCGGGACGTTCTACTTCGCGCAGCTCCCGGTGGACCCGGACAAGCCGAAGATCGGCTTCCACGGCGCGGGTGGCGGCGGGTCGATGATGTCGATGGACGCGATCAGCAACGCAGGCTTCGCTATCGCCAACTTCACCGATACGAGCGGCAATCCGAGTGTCGCCAAGGTCTACCGTGCAGCCCGCATCATCCTCTCGCAGGATGGGCTTGTCGGATACTTCGGCTCGGGCAGCGGCGTCGCCAGCCAGGAGCAGTATCACTCCGCCTACGGCCTGGCCAAGGCGTTCATCGAGATGGATCTGGCCATCCCCGCGGTGATTCGTCTCGGCGGCAACAGCGAAGACCGTGCTGTCGAGATCCTGCAGGACTGCTGCGAGAACCTGCCTGCGACTGTCGAAGGCTATCGCAAGGATGACACGCCCTCCGCGATTGCTGAGCGATTCAAGCAGCTCGTGAACGAGGCAGGCGCCGCCGCACCCATCATGGCAAGAAGCGTTCCTGCGTTTGCGGTCAAGGGCGAGGCGTACAGCTTCCCGATCCTCGGCGGGCGCGTCTTCATCGACCATGAGCACTGCGATGCCCAGGCGACCGCGATGGTCACCAAGTTCGGCGGGGAACTTTTCAAGGAAGAGAACGGCAAGCCCGTCCTGGCGGTCAGCGAAGAGGATGTCGCCAAGAAGGACTCCGACTTGATCGCATGTGAGATGGAGTGTTATCGCGCGGGTAAGCCGGTCGTGTTCGTGGACCTTCTTATTCCGGGGCTTGACGATTGATGCACGGGCGGTTGACCCCTTGTGACGACAACGAAAGCTCGGCTGCGGCGCACGCGCCCGGGCGGAGGACCAGTGATGGCGATCATTATTGACGAGACGAAACGCGTGCTTGTGCAGGGCATCACCGGCCGGGAGGGCCAGGCCCGTACGCGGCTCATGAAGGAGTTCGGGACCAACCTCATTGCCGGCTGCACGCCCAAGAAGGGCGGGCAGGAAGTGCACGGCGTACCCGTCTTCAACACCGTCAAGGAAGCAATGGAGGCGACCGGCGGCAAGCTGGACATCTCGACCGTCTTCGTACCCGCCCGGCTCGTCAAGTACGCTGCCATCGAGGCGATCGAAGCGGGCGTCAAGCTGCTCGTCCTCGTCCCCGACCGCGTTCCCGTCTGGGACGCCATGGAAATTGCAGCGGCTGCCAAGGCGAACGATGCGTCATTCGTCGGACCGAACACGCTCGGCATCCTCAGCCCCGGCAAGGGCGTGCTCGGCATGATCGGCGGACGCGCCGCATCCGCACAGCAGTGGTTCAAGCAAGGTTCGGTCGGCATCGTCTCACGATCCGGCGGCATGACCTCATCCTGCGGCTACTACATCGGACAACAAGGCATCGGCCTGTCAACGCTCGTCCACGTCGGCGGCGACACCGTGCTCGGTATGCGAATCCCCGATGTCGCGCTGCTCTTTGAGCAAGACCCGCAAACCAAGGTCATCGTCGTCTTCGGTGAGATCGGCGGCAGCCAGGAAGAGCAACTCGCTGAGTTGATGCAGCAGGGCAAGGTGACCAAGCCCATCGTCGCCTACATCGGTGGAGCGGCGGCGAAGGAAGGCACTCGCTTCAGCCACGCCGGTGCGATCATCGAAGGCGGGCGCGGCACCCATGCCGGCAAGGTCGAAGCGCTCACCAAGGCGGGCGCAACCGTCGTCAAGGGGTTCGGCGAACTGCCCGAAGCGACTCGCAAGATCCTCGACAAGATCGGAGTAGCGGCATGAGCGGTCAATCAAGCAATCCCAATGCGTGGACAACAGCGATCACGAACATCGCGCCCAACCAGGTCGCCGTGCGAGGCTACGACATCGCCGATCTCATGGGGCGCATCAGCTTCGGCGAGGCGGTCTATCTGATCCTGCGAGGCGAACTGCCCGAGGCGAAGGTCGGCAAGGTGATGGACACGATCCTCGTCGCAAGCATCGACCACGGTGCGACGCCGCCATCCGCACTCGCCGCGCGAACCGTCGCATCCACCGGGGCCACGCTCTCGGCATCCGTCGCAGCAGGGATCATGAGCATCAATCAGCACCACGGCGGCGCGATTGAGAACTGCGCCAAGGCACTCGCGACGATCATCGAACGCTCCAAACAGGAAGGCGTCTCGCTTGACGAAGCTGCAGCGGAAGTCCTCGCCGACATGAAGGCGGTGGGCAAGCGTATGGCTGGGTTCGGCCACCGCATCCACAAGAACGACCCACGCACCGTCCAACTCTTCAAAGCCGTCAACGAGGCGGGGGTCGGCGGCGAGCATATTGAGGCCGCACGTGCCGTCGAGCGATGCTTCCAGGCCAAGGGCAAGCCGCTCCCCATCAACGTCGATGGCGCGATTGGCGCCGTCCTCGCCGATTTGGGGTTCGATCCGATCGTGATGAACGGCATTTTTATGATCGCGCGCGTGCCTGGCCTCGTCGCACACGTCACCGAAGAAAAGCAGCGTATGCGCCCCATGCGCAAGATCGACCCCGTCGATCACACCTACGACGGACCGGAACTGAGAGAACTCTCGCGCTAACACAGGGTGTGTCAGCCGATCATGGCGCAGCTTCCGACGATCCAGACCGACCGATTGACGCTTCGCCCGTTCACGTTGGATGACGCGCCTGTTGTGCGCCTGCGCGCGGGTCGGACTGAGATCGCTGCGACGACGCTCAACATCCCGCATCCATACGAAGAAGGTATGGCGGAGCAGTGGATCGGTACGCATCAACAAGCGTTCGACGATGGGCGGGGGCTGACGCTCGCGATCACGATTCGTGAGACAGGAACGCTTGTCGGGGCCGTCGGGCTGGGCGTCAGCAAACCGCATGACCGGGCGGAGCTTGGCTACTGGATCGCCGTCGAGCAATGGGGCAACGGATATGCTACCGAGGCATCGCTCTCGCTCGTGCGTTATGGTTTCGAGACGATGAAGATGAATCGCATTGACGCCCACCATTTCACAGTCAACCCCGCATCCGGGCGCGTGATGCAGAAAACGGGCATGACGTGCGAGGGTACCCTTCGTCAGTACGTCCGTAAGGGCGACACGTACCACGACATCGCCATGTACGCCGCGTTGCGGTGTGATTTCACGAGTTGATACAGGTTCCAGAACCACCGAGGACGTCATGACCTACACCACGGATCAGATCGCCGAGCTGTTTCCCGACATTCGCAAGATCACTGACGCCGAGTTGCGCGACAAGGTCGCTGCTGTATGGGATGAGGCGATCACAACAGGTTGCGGCGGAAAGGGGTGGACGTTCGACGAACTGCGTGCTGTGAAGTTCACGCTGCTGGCAGGCGACATTGACCTTCGCTACATCGAGCATCTGAACTCGTGTGTGAAACAGTGCATCGCCATCGCAGATGTGCTCGAATCAGTCTTCGGCGATCGCATCCCGATCAATCGTGATGTACTGATTGCCGGCTCACTGCTCGCCGACGTCGGCAAGCCGCTCGAATATGACAAGGATACACAGGGCAACGTCATCAAGGGCCACTACGGCGACATGCTTCGCCATCCATTCAGCGGCGTCGGCATGTGTTACAAGCACGGCCTGCCTGCGGAAGTGATGCACATCATCGCCACGCACAGCCACGAGGGGGACAAAGTGCAGCGCACGATCGAGTCGATCATCTTCCATCACGCCGATTTCGTCGATTTCGACATCGCCAAGTACCTCGGCAAACTCGCTGCGAAAGGCTCATAGTCGGAGGACGTCGCCGCCCGCCTGCTCGCTGACGTGCGTTGAACCGCCGCCGCGCAGATGCCACCCTGCGCGTTCATCTTTCGCGGCCTCGCCTGGCAAGGTGAGCTTCTCGCCATCTCCGAGCATTGACGGCGGTATCGGGAAGCCAGCTCGGCTTGCAGTGCCAGCTGCGCTGCTCAATCACATGTCGTGCCGTAGTGCGCAAGCAGGATGCCGAGGTCGTTTTCGTCGGTGTCGCCGTCACTGTCGACGTCCCCACCGTCGTCGATCTCGTAGCATGCGAGCAGAATGCCGAGATCATTCTGATCGATGTCGCTGTCGTCATCGAGATCGCCGGGGCAGACCGATGGGCACTGGTTCAGGAGAATCGAGACGCTGTCGGAGTCGCTGCACGCCACAGCCAAGTCGCGGTCACCGTCGCCGTCCAGATCCTCGATTGCCACCGAGACTGGGAACATACCCACACACCAGGTCGTGGGTTGCGCAAAGGTCGCATCACCCTCGTTCAGGAGGATCGAGATACCGCCATCTTGCTCGGCCACGGCCAGATCGCGGTCGCCGTCACCGTCCAGGTCTTCGATCGCAAGCGAGAACGCCCCGCTGCCTGGGCCGAATGTGACAGGGGCGGCGAACGTCCCGTCGCCTCGGTTCAGGAAGACCAAGACGCTGCTGCCACCAAACTGACGCGCCACGGCCAGGTCCGCATCGCCATCGCCATCTAGATCGGCGATCGCCACCGAGAGTGGGTTGAGGGGCGCTTCGTACGTCAAGTGCTCTGGGAAGTTCGCGCAACCTCCGTTCAGGAGGACCGAGACGGTGTCACAACACGACCATGAGTTCGTTGTGGCCAGGTCGCAGGCACCGTCGCCGTCTATATCTCCCATTGCTATCGACCACGGGCAATCGCCGCCGCCTCCCCATGTCACATGCGGCGTGAACGTTCCGTTGCCGTGGTTCAGGAGGATCGAGACGGTGTTGCTGTAGTAGTTCGCCACAGCCAAGTCGGTATCGGCGTCACCATCCAGATCCCCGATGACCACTGAGGATGGGCAGACACCGACATCGAGCGTCACCTGCGCCTCGAATGTGCCATCACCCCGATTCAGTAGGATGGAAACGTGGCTACTGTGGAAGTTGGCCACGGCTAAATCGACGTCGTCATCGTCGTCTAGATCCTCGGCAGCTACCGAGAGCGGCTCATTACCCACATCGTATGTCACGTGGATCGTGAACGTTCCATCGCCGCGATTCAGGAGGATCGAGACGGTGTTGCTATGACGGTTCGTTACAGCCAAGTCACGGTTGCCGTCACCGTTCAGGTCGTCAATCGCCACAGAGGACGGGCAATCGCCCGTGCCGTACGTCACGTGCGTCGCAAATGTTCCGCAGCCACTACTACCATCTGCGACCGTGGCAGCGCAACTGAGCATCAGTGCCATTGCTGTCGTTCTTGCCCGCATTTGTCACCTCCAGTGAGCATGTGGGTTGTGAGGACACGGGGAACTCGGATCTTGCAGCAGGCGAAGTGTCATGCTCGCCGGGTACATTCCCGCCCTAACAGCCGACAAAGTCATGACCCAAACCGATGTTCCCTATCTTCGTCGAGGTCGGTTCACCATCGTCGTCATCCACACCGTTGACCACTCTCATGTGCTTACCGTATCGGCGCGGCAGCAACGGTCTGCTGGGCTGTACATCCGTCGTAACATACGTAGCTGGCATCGAGGTGGTTGCACTCCGTCGATTCCATTCCCTGTCTCGTGTGGCTCGTTCCTCCACTGTTCATAACTTTGGCCTTGCAGGACCACCGCCGGGTATCTTGCGTGGGCGCATTCATCACGATGAAGAGCAGCTCACTCGGTGGAAGGTGCAACGCGTCGCGGCGGCCGTCAGCCGAGGATGCCGGCCATGCGGAGGGAGGCGGCGATGAGGAGCAGCACGAGAACGGCGCGGACGTAGACGAGCGGTAACGTGTGCGTGAGATGAGCGCCGATCCGGGCGCCGATGATCGCCGTGGGAATGAGAATCGCAGCGATGAGAAGCGCTCTCGCTGCGGTGGCGTCGCCCGCCGCGTCGTGGACGGCGTGCAGGTTGTAGAGTTTCAGCGCGGCACCAACCGGCGCGGTCATGCACATCACAGCCGCGGTCGAACCGATGCACTGGCGCAAGGGGAGGCGAAGGATGACCTGCATGAGCGGGACGGTGATGATGCCGCCGCCGATGCCGAGCAGGCCGGCCGATCCACCCATGATGATGGCGAGTGGGATGAGTCGGCCCATGCCGATGCGCTCGGTCTGCGGCGGGTGATTGGCAGCGTCCGCCTTGCGGAGAAGTTTCCATGCATTGATGAGTGCGACGTAGATCAGGAACGCGGCGAAGACTCGACGGAGGATGTCACCGGAGAACTGATCGCTGAGCAGGACGCCTGCGAGGATGGCGAGAAGCGCAACCGGGAGCATGGGAATGACGACATCGCGTCGAACCACACCGGCCTTGTTGTGTCGCATCGTCGCCGAGAGAGCGACGGCACAGTTCACCACCATCGCCGCAGCTTGGTAGAGGTGCTGGTTGTTGCCGAGGATCACGGTGAGGCCCGGGATCATGATGATCGACCCGCCGATGCCAAGCAGGCCGCCGAGCGTGCCGGCGACAAGGCCGATGGCGAGGATGATGATGATTTCGGTGGGTGTGATCACGAGGGACGGTCTTGCCCGAGGCGTGCGGTGTGATGTGGGGTGGTTGAGGAGGTGGTCGTGTGGGTCGTCGTGGGACGGTTGGGGATCATGGTGGTTACACTTGTGTTGTGTCTGTGATGCCGAGCATTGTAACGGTGACGCTCAACCCTGCTGTCGATCGTGTCATCGAGGCGGCGGGCTTTCGCACCGGCGGCACGGTGAAAGGGAAGCTCCTCGGGATTCAGCCGGCGGGCAAGGCGCTCAACGTGTCGCGTGTGCTGGCATCGCTTGGGGCTCGTTCCATTGCAACGGGGTTTGTCGGTGCTGATGAAGAAGCGATGTTCGAGAAGGACGTTCGAGAGGCGGGGTCGGGGCGCGTCGTGATGCAGTTCCTGGCCGTTGGCGCGCGAACACGTGAGAACATCACGATCATCGACACTGAGAATGAGACAGAGACGCACATCCGCAGCACGGGGTTTGTCGTTCATCCGGAGGATCTGACGCGGATTCGCAGCAAGGTCTCGCTACTTGCCCGGCGTGGCGTGACGATGGTGTTTTCAGGTTCGTTGCCTGCCGGTCTTTCGGCTGACGAGTTCAGTGAGCTTGTGGCGCTGAGCGTGCGTTACGGCGCGCGTGTGGTTGTTGATGCGGAAGGTGCTGCGCTCGAGGCTGCGATCACGCGAAAACTGTGGGTGATTCACATGAATCGAGATGAACTGGGGACGCTTGTCGGCGAGGAGGTCACGGATCGGCATGCAGCCGTGCGTGCGGCGAAGGCGCTGCGTGAACGGGCCGGCGCCGTCGAGTGGGTCGCCGTGACGCTTGGCGCGGAGGGCGCGGTGCTCGTCGGGCCGACGTTATGTCTGACCGGGCGGGTGGATATGCATCCAACTCGCGTGGTGAACACAGTGGGGAGCGGCGACAGCTTTCTGGCGGGGCTGCTGGAGAGTGCTGTTCGTGTGGGGGATTGGCGCGTCGCGCTGCGTGGTGCGCTTGCCGCAGCGTCGGCGAACGTCGTGTCGAAAATGACAGCCCGGGTTCGACCTGAGGACGTCCATGAGTTCCGCGAGGCGGCTGTGGTCGAGGTATGCGGCGGGGAGTGACGAGGGCAGGCAGGCGGGGTCGATCTGGGCTGCGTGGCAGCCCGGCTATGTGAGCGTGTCGACGAACTCCCGGACGCGCGCCATGCCGGTGGTGATCTGCTCGGGTCCGCAGGCAAAACTGATGCGGATGTGGTTCGGGCCGCAGCCTCCGAAGTCGTCGCCGGGGACGACCGCGACTTGCTTCTCGACGAGCAGCGCCTCAGCGAAGTCGATCGCGGAGCCGATCGACTGACCTTGCGCTGACGTCTTGCCGAAGTGCGAAGCCACGTCGGGGAAGAGGTAGAACGCGCCGGTCGGCTCGGGACAGATGAAGCCGGGGATCTCGCTGACGAGCTTGAACGCGAGCCTGGCGCGCTCGCCGAACTGAAGTCGCATGTTCTCGACATCGTTGCTCGCCTCGGTGAGCGCAGCGCAGATTGCCGGGTAGGTGAACGCACAGATGCAAGTCGTCGTCTGCGCCTGGAGCTTGGCGATCGCTTTGGCGACTGCAATGCCCGCCTCGCCGGACGGAGCAGCGATGTACCCGATTCGCCAGCCGGTCATCGCATATCCCTTGGACAGGCCGTTCGCGGTGATCGTGTACTGGGCGACGTCGGGATGGCAAGCAGCGAAGCTGGCGAACGGGGTTTCTCCGAACGTGATGTATTCGTAAATCTCGTCGGAGAGGACGCAGACATCGCCGCCGCTGCGATTGTGCTCGACAACCACCTGCGCGAGCGCGCCAAGTTCATCAGGTGAGTACATCGTCCCGCACGGATTCGACGGGCTGTTGATCGTGAAAACGCGCGTATGCTCGTTCAGCGCGCCGCGCAACTGGTCGGGTGTGATCTTGAAGTGACTTTCGACGGTAGTGGGGATTTCAACGACTTCCCCGCCCGCCAGTTCGATCTGCGGTCGATAGCTGACCCACGCGGGGGTCGGTAGAATGACCTGTTGGTTTTTTCCAGGATCGAGGAGGCACTGGTACGCGAGATACAGGCCGTGCTTGCCGCCCGTGCTGATGACGATGTGATTGGCGGTGACATCCGGGATGCCGTTCTCATCGCGCAGTTTCGCAGCCACCGCTTCGCGCGCCTCGGGATCGCCCGGTGTCGGCGCGTACTTGGTCATGCCCGCTTCGAGGGCGGCGATCGCGGCGCGTTTGATAACGGCAGGCGTATCGAAGTCCGGTTCGCCGGCGGCAAACGACAACACATCCAGTCCGTCACGCCGCATCGCTTTGGCGCGGCTCGCCACAGCTAACGTCGCGGATTGCGGAAGATTCAACACACGATCAGATAGCTGCATCATCAACGTACTCCCAACCCTACTGCGGGTGTGCAAGTGCATATCATGTCGTGCCGGCGTCATCCTCAGCCGCCAGCGCTCTCAATGTCTGATTCCCGGCGGTTGCGATCTGAGCTTCGCGAAGCGTCCGGACAAGCCCAGCCGATGCCCCATCTTCATCAGCAAGATCGCCGGTCAAAGCGAACCCTGCCGCGAGAACATTCGAGACGGCAATCATATCAGCGGGCTTGGCCAACGCATAGGATGCGTCCTCTTCAGTCCCGTCGATTTGGTGGACCATGCCCACTGCGCCGAGCCTGGCGAGCATGAGGTCCACCGTGGAAATGGGCAGCGCGAGCTCTTGCGCGATGGTCGGCGCGGTGACCTTCTCGCCTCGCGCGAACCCGGCAGCGACGATGCGAGCCACATCCAGGATGCTCGCCGGGTCAACGATTAGCGGTCCCTTGGGTTTCTTGGACTCAGCTAGACGCTCCCGCCTGCCGCCAAGCGTCTGGAGCGTGTAGCTCATCTCCAGGCCGAAGAGCACGATCAGCCATGTGAGGTAGACCCAGAGCATGAAGAGCGGCAGCAAGGCGAGCGAGCCGTAGAGCTGGCCATACCCGGTCAGATTCCCGACGTAGAGCGTGAAGGCGTACTTGCTGCTCTCCCAGAGGATGGCGGCGATGAAGCTGCCGACGAGCGCCGGGCGAAGGTGCACGCGCGTGTTCGGGACTGTGATGTAGGCGAGCACGAGCAGCAGCCAACTGATGCAGACGGTGGCGGCGAAACCGACGGTGCCGACGACGATCTCGCCGTTGGATATCTCGGAGACCTTCTCCATGAATCGTGACTGCACGTTGAAGCTCGCGATGAGCAGGAACGGGCCGAGCGTGACGAGGCTCCAGTACTGCGTGAAGCGCCGTGCCCACGATCTGCCGCTCGGCGCCGCGTAGACGACGTTGAACGACGACTCGACCTGGACGAGCAGCGAGAGCGCTGCGTAGACGAGAATCGCCAGACCCACCAGCCCGATCGTGCCCATGTGCAAGTCTTCAGCCTTGCCGACCATCCCGAGCAACGCCTCGCCGACGGACAACTGCTGCGAACCGTCGCCGCCGTCAGCCTGGGTCGGGTCGGCAGCCGGCGCGGCGGGATCGGCCAAACCACTGAGTGTGATCTGGTCCAGCCCGAAGTAGCGGAACATGTCTTCGAGCGGGCCGTGCAGTGCTTGTTCACCGAAGACCCAGTTCATTATGACCAGCGAGACGACCAGCAGCGGCACCATGCTGAAGATCGTTCGGTAGGAGAGCGCCGCTGCCATCTGCTGCGCACGGTCGCGGCGGAGTTGCTGCGCCCCGTGAATGCACAGGTCAATGAAGAACTGTGCAGTTGCCTGCCAGCGGTTCAGCTCGGCGGTCGGCGTCGTCAGAAGGTTGCGCAGCCACGATGGGATGACGCGGATCATGGCTTCTCCCCGGCGTCGGCAGCGCGGCGGAGCGCGCGGACCTCTCGGCTGGTCAGTTCTCGCCATTGTCCGACAGCCAAGCCCTTGAGGGCGAGCGGACCGAGTCGGATGCGGCGCAGCTTCTTCACCGGACATCCGACGCGGAGCATCATCCGCCTGACTTGGCGGTTGCGCCCTTCGCGAAGTGTGACCTCGATCAGCGTCTTGCCGCGATCACGGCGCAGCAGTTTGAATCGGACCGCCTTGGCGCGGCGAGCACCGCCCTTGCGCCGCTCGGCAAGGAAGATGCCGCGTTCCAGGTCGGCGACAGCCTCTTCGTTGAGATCGCCCCGGACGAGCGCGTGGTACGTCTTGTGAACGCCGTAGCGAGGGTGCGTGAGGTGGTTGGCCAACTCGCCGTCGTTGGTGAGCAGCAGCAGGCCGGTCGTGTCCTTGTCCAGGCGTCCGACGGGGAAGAGCCGCGGCCGGTCGGGATGGTCGATCAGGTCGATGGCCCGGCGCCGACCGGCAGGGTCGTCGTTGGTTGAGATCGTCTCCTTCGGCTTGTTGAGCATGATGTACACATGCTGCTCGCTGGGACGAATCGGCCTGCCTGAGACCGTGATGCGATCGTGAGCTGGATCGACCCACACCGGCAACTCGACGAGAACGTGCCCGTTGACGGAGACGACTCCGGACTCGATCAAGGTTTCGCACTCACGGCGTGAGCCGACACCGGCGCGTGCGAGCACCTTCTGCAATCGTTCGCCGCGGGATGCATCCCTGAAATCGTCGCTCATTGTCGGACATGGTAAGTCACAGGGGTCGCGCTTGCGAAGCGCGACTGAATCGGCGGTCAGGCGGCGCGGTCGGCCTCGCGGTCCGGCTCGTCCTCACAGGCTGTCGTGCTTGTGATGCTCGCCCCCATGCCCATGCCCTGCTTCCAGCCCGGCGGGACGAGGCAGAGCTGCACCTTGGTCCAGCGATGTCCACACTCCGGGCAGGTCAACCTTTGATCCGGGTTGGTCTGGTCCAACTGGCCGATGAGCTGGTACCCGCATATTCGGCAGCGCGTGGTGGGGTACAAGAGCGTCGTGCCATACCCGAGCATGACCGAGATGATCGCCCAGGCGATGGCGATGAGCACAAGCACGGATGGGAGCCGAAGCCCTGCGAACCAGCATGCGACCATGATCGAGCCGATCCCGAAACACATGGACCACCAGAAGTACAGGTCGATCACCATGCGGGCGAGGCGCAGATGCGGTGCGTTGACGTGCATTTGGCTCAGCTCGCGGCGAAGACGCACGTCGATCATCGCTGCGTTGTGGCAATGCACCGCCACGGTCGCGGCATGCGTGACGATGACGAACGTCGCGATGGCGAGTTGGATGTTCGCCTGCCAGAGATAGAGCAAGAGCGCAGCGGACAGACCGACGACCAGGCCGGATGCGGTCCGGATGTGGCGGCCACTTGTGGGGTTTGCCTGGGTGTTGGCGAACATCGCCCGTGATATCGGTCGATGCGGTGGCCGTCGCCAGTGTCAGGCGTCAGTTCCCCGCCGATGCGCGTTTCCGGGCCTACCCACCGGATCGGCTGGGCCGTTGGGCTGAGTTCGGCTCCGCGATGGTCCTTTCAGCCCAGCTTGGCAAGGCTGCGATGGACGTAGTCTGACCATGGATTTCGGCTGTGCCGACGCCGATGTGGGCCGCTATCATTGTGACCTGGCGCGGCAGCCGGTGCTCCGGTGCTGATCGCCCAGCCGATCGTCCAGCACACGTGGCGACGGTCACCATCTTAGGCCGGGTCTGCCCCGACTGCGGAGTGCTTGGATGAGCGGCAACACGGAGTTCCGGCTGCGATCGCACCCGATCCTGACGATCGAGGATCGCCCAGCGGTCAACTTCGCATTCGACGGCCAGCCGGTGCAGGGCCGCGCGGGTGAGATGATCACGACCTCGCTCTTCGCCAACGGCATCCGCATCTTCGGACATCACGAATCGGACGGGGCGCCGCAGGGCATCTTCTGTGTGAACGGTCAGTGCAGCCAGTGCATGGTCATCGCCGACGGCATGCCGGTAAAGGGGTGCATGACGCCGGTGGCTGAGGGGATGGATGTCCGGTCGTGCAACGCCGCGCCGGAGTTGCCTCTCGACGAGCCCAGGCCGAAGTTCTCCGGGACGAAGACGAGGACGGTGGACGTCCTGATCGTCGGTGGTGGGCCGAGCGGGCTGACGGCTGCGGATGAACTCGGCGCGCTCGGCATCGGCACGCTGCTGATCGACGACAAGGCGCGGCTCGGCGGCAAGCTGACGTTGCAGACGCACAACTTCTTCGGGTCCATCGAGGACTGCTACGCAGGCATGCGCGGCATGGACATCGCAGAGGTCCTTGCAGCCGATATCAGGAAGCACGAGTCTGTCGAGACTTGGCTGTCGGCTGCGGCGGTCGGCGTCTACGCCGACAAGAAGGTCGGCATCCTGCGGGGTGACGAGTACATCCTTGTGGAACCCAAGGTGCTGATCGTGGCTGCCGGCGCGCGAGAGAAGAGCTTGGCATTCCCCGGCTGCGACCTGCCCGGCGTGTACGGCGCGGGCGCGTTCCAGACGCTCGTGAATCGTGATTTCATCAAGCCGACGGATCGCTTGTTCATTGTCGGCGGAGGCAACGTTGGGTTGATCGCTGCGTATCACGCGCTGCAGGCGGGCATCGAGGTCGTCGGGCTTGTCGAGGCGCTCCCCAGCGTCGGTGGCTACAAGGTTCATCAGGACAAGATCAAGAGACTGGGCGTCCCTATCTGGACAAGCCATACCGTCCTGCGGGCTGAGGGGGCCGACGGCGTGCAGCGCGTCACGATCGCGGCTGTGGATGAACGTTTCTCGCCTGTTGCCGGGACCGAGCGGAGCTTTGACATCGACACGCTGCTCATTGCGGTCGGCCTGAACCCGATCGATGAACTGCTCATCACGGCGGAGAAGTACGGGATGTGCACTCTTGCCGCGGGCGACAGCCACGAGATCGCCGAGGCGTCCGCCGCTATCTTCAGCGGTCGAATCATCGGGCGAGAAGCGGCGAAGCAGCTCGGCCATGATGTGGAGATCCCTGACCAGTGGCATCAGACGGCCGAAGTGCTCCGCGCCAAACCGGGCGATACGGTGGCTCTCCCGGAGGCTGCTCCGCAAGATCTCGATAAGTTCCCCGTCTTCCGCTGCGATCAGGAGATCCCGTGTAATCCGTGCACGGAGGTCTGCCCTGTCAACCAGATCAAGATCCCCGGCGATTCAATGCTCGGCATTCCCGAGTTCGTTGGTGAGCAGTGCACCGGCTGCGGTAAATGCGTCATCATCTGTCCCGGCCTGGCGATCTCGGTCGTTGTGGGGAGCGATCCGGACCGACAGACAGCGAACGTCATGCTGCCGTGGGAGCTTCCGCTCGGTGATCTTGCCAAAGGCGTTGAGGTTGAGACGGTCGATGCGGATGGCGATGTCGTGGGCCGGGGAACCGTGACGAAGATCAAGCTGTTCAAGAGCGCGGACCGCAGGCACTTGTTCTGGATCGACGTCCCCTACGACGATCGGCTGCGCGTCGCGGCGTTTCGACCGATGGCGGGTGAGCGGCAGGATCAGCAGGGGATGGCCGAGGCTGCGCACTATGCGGTGACCTTGCCGGGCGATGACCCGATTATCTGCCGGTGCATGCGCGTGAGAAAGAGCGAGATCATCGCCGAGATCCGTGCAGGCGTGCGCGACATGAACCAACTCAAGGCATCCATCAGAACGAGCATGGGATCGTGCGGCGGCAAGACGTGTACGGATCTGATCCTTCGTCTTTTCCGTGAGGAGGGTGTGGATCTCGCGGATGTCACGCTGCCCACCACCCGGCCGTTGGATACGGAAGTCCCACTGGGCATCTTTGCCGGCATCAAGGAAGTGGATGCGTGATGGGGATGACGACGTTCGACATCGCGGTGATCGGCGCAGGCAGCGTTGGAAACCCGGCGGCTCTGTTCCTCGCGCAACGAGGTGTGAAGGTGCTCGTCATCGACCGTTGCACAGCACCTGGGCAGGGGGAGAACAAGGCGGCGATTGGCGGTGTCCGTGCGACACATTCCGACCCCGCGAAGATCAGCCTTTGCCTGCAAAGCGTCGAGCACCTGTCTACGTTTCAAGAGGTGTATGGTCGAGACGTCGGATGGAAGCCGGGAGGGTACTGCTTTCCCGTCTTTGACGACGCCATCGAGCGGACGCTCAAGAGCTTGCTTCCGACGCAGCACCGGTTCGGCTTGGACATCCAGTGGCTCGGTGCTGCGGCGATCAAGGAGGTCGTGCCCGGCATCAACACGGAGAACCTGCGCGGCGGCACATACTCGCCCGGTGACGGTCAGGTCTCGCCGCTGATGTATGCCGACGCCTGTTGGAAAGAGGCGGTGCAACACGGCGCGGTGTATCGCTTCGGCGAAACGGTGACGGGCATCACCGTGAAGGCGGGGCGGGTGACGACGGTGACGACGGACAAGTCTGCATACTCGGTCGGCGCCGTGCTGAATGCAGCTGGCGCCGGGGCTCGCCGCATCGGCGCGCTGACCGGGCTGGACATTCCGGTGCAACCGGACAGTCACGAGGCAGGCATCTCGGCCCCCGTCAAACCCTTTCTCGACCCGCTCATCGTCGATCTGCGGCCCGGCCCGGATGGCAAGACCGCCAACTTCTACTTCGGGCAGAACCGCGAAGGGCAGGTGATCTTCTGCTACACGCCGAGGGACTTGTTCATCGGTGAGGACCGGGAGTCAACGAGCGAGTTCCTGCCGATCATCGCACAGCGCCTGATCGACCTGATTCCCGCCTTTCGGCACCTGCTCATTCGCCGTGTTTGGCGAGGTCTTTACCCCATGACGCCTGACGGTGTGGCGATCGTCGGCGGCGTGGACGGGATCGAAGGCATGTACCTCGGCGTAGGCATGTGCGGTCAGGGCCTGATGCTCGGGCCGGGCGTCGCGGACTGCCTGGCCAGTCTGATCGTTGACGGTCGGCCCTCAATCGAGGAAAGCGTCTTTGCTGACCTCTCGTTCAAGCGTGACTTCAGCGCCGCCAGGATTGAGTCGCTGAAGTGACATAGCAGCAGGAACGAGACTGAATCCTCGTATGGGCATGGGTCGATACCACTGATAGCAGCAGTTTCCCGCTTTCCATGGCACATGCGCTCGATCACGCGGTACAGTGAAGTGTGAGGTTCACTCGCATCGTGGCGGCCACAACTGAGGAGAACAGGCATGAATCTGAGAATGACCTTCTTGTGCGCTGGAATCGCAGCGTCAGCCATCTGTGCTGGCTCGGTGCGGGGTCAGGACCAGGCAGCGGATGAGACAGCATCGCGCGACAAGACGCAGCCCACCGGGCACGTCGAGACGCCGGACGACCCTTATGCCGCTGTGCCGCGTGAGGACAAGCCAACGTCGCCCGCCGGCCTGTTCAGCCGCGACGGCTTCGTCAGCGTGCAGGTCAACGTCAATGGATCGGGCGAGAACATCGTCGGCGACGCGGCGAACGAGCCGTCCATCGCCTATGACCCAGTCGTCCCGGATCGGCTGACGATCGGATGGCGGCAGTTCGACACGATCACCAACAACTTCCGGCAAGCCGGTTGGGGTTACTCAAACGACGGCGGGCGGTCATGGACGTTCCCCGGCGTGATCGAGCCGGGCATCTTCCGATCCGACCCGGTGCTCGACTATGACGCGGAGGGCGGCTTCTACTACAACAGCCTCACCGCGAGCGGGTACGATTTCTGGTGCCACGTCTACCGATCAGATGACGGCGCGGCGACGTGGGACAGCGGCGTCTACGCATACGGCGGCGATAAGCAGTGGATGACGATCGACCGCACCGGCGGGATCGGGCACGGCCACATCTACGCCGCGTGGAGCCCGTTCTACAGCAGCGCCGACGGTTCGTTCACTCGCTCGACGAATGGCGGCGACAGCTACATGTACCCGATCAGTATTCCCGGCGACCCGATGTGGGGCACGCTTGCGGTTGGGCCGGATGGCGAGCTGTACGTCGGCGGCGTGGATTGGTGGGCTGGGGAGCCATACTTCGCCAAGTCCACCAACGCCCAGAACGCTGCCGTCACGCCGACATTCGGTCTCAGTGGTTCCGTCAACCTCGGCGGCGAGGTGACCATGAGCGCCGGGCCGAATCCGGGAGGCCTGCTCGGGCAAGCGTGGATTGCATGCGATCTTTCCGACGGGCCGACTCGGGGCAACGTCTACATGCTCGCCTCCGTGGACCCGTCCGGATCTGACCCACTGGATGTCATGTTCGCGCGAAGCACCAACGGCGGGTCCACGTGGAGCAGTCCCGTTCGCGTCAACGATGTCGCATCCGGATGGCAGTGGTTCGGCACGATGTCCGTCGCACCGAACGGACGAATCGACGTGATCTGGGCTGATACTCGCAACGATCCGGGTGGATACGACTCGGAACTCTACTACGCCTACTCGCTCGACGCCGGCCAGACATGGTCCACGAACGTCGCGGTCAGCCCATCATGGGATCCGCACGTCGGCTGGCCGCAGCAGAACAAACTCGGCGACTACTACGACATGATCTCCGACAGCGTCGGCGCCCACGTCGCGTATGCCGCCACGCTCAACGGCGAGCAGGATGTGTACTACGTGCGCCTCGGCGATTACGACTGCAACAACAACGGCGTTGGTGATGCTGATGACCTCGCTGCGCACACGAGCCTGGACTGCAACGACAACGGCATTCCCGACGAGTGCGATATCGCCGCCGGTCGAAGTGAGGATGAAAACGAGAACGGCATCCCCGATGAGTGCGAGACAGGTTGTCCCGGCGACCTCGATGGCGACGGTGACACCGATCAGGCTGATCTCGGTCTGTTGCTGTCAGCGTATGGCTTGAACGACGGCGGCGACCTGGATGGTGACGGCGACACCGATCAGGCTGACTTGGGCCTCCTGCTCTCCGACTACGGCTGCGTGCCCTGACCTCCTTCAGCTGAACGAAACCGCATGGTGACGCGACGCCGCCGACCGTGATCCAGCGAGATCGCAGTCGCCGGCGTCGCTGCTTGCGCCGGATGTATGATGCTCAACATGGCACGGGTTCTTGTAACAGGTGCGAGCGGCTTGGTCGGTGGATGCATCGCGCCGGCGCTCGCACGTGACGGCCACACGGTGTCCGGAACGTATCGAACACATCCGGAGCGTGTGGCGCACGGAATTCGTGCGCAGCCTCTGGACCTGGGACATCTTCCGGATGTCGGCGCGGTCTTTGATGAGATGAGACCGGACATCGTCGTACATGCAGCCGCAATGCCGGACCTTGCCGCATGCGAGGCCGATCCACAGCGGGCCTACGAGGTCAATGTTGAGGCGACCGGAGTGCTTGCCGAACGATGCAGTGCGGCGGGGGCGAGGTTCATCTTCATTTCGACTGATCAGGTATTCGATGGAACGCGCGGCGCGTATGCCGAGGATGACGAGACGAACCCCGTGCACGTCTACGGCCGATCAAAGCGGGATGCCGAGCATCGGGTGCGTGTGTCGGGCGCATCAGCGATGGTGCTTCGCCTTGCGCTTGTTTATGGACGCAGTCCAAGCGGTGAGCGGTCCGCGAGCGAACAGATCGAGAACGCGCTGCGGCGGGCTGAGCGGGTTCGTCTCTTCACCGACGAGATCAGGACGCCCGTGCTGGTTGACGATGTTGCATCGGTGGTATGTGAACTGCTCTTTGCTGAGGATGCGACGCTGCTGCACGTCGCCGGGCCTGACGCTATGTCACGCTACGAGTTCGGCATGGCTGTGGCGACTGCATCGGGGTTGGATGCGAGCCTGATTGACCGTGTTCGCCAGCGGGATGTGAAGCTGTCGGTTGAGCGGCCGAGGGATCTGTCGCTGAAGACGGATGCATTACGCGGATTGGTGCATCGGATCCCACAGCGTGTCGTGGACGGCTTGGCGTCGCTCGCTACCGGCCCGGCGTCGGCGTGATCGTGAGCGACACCTGCTCCTTGGCTGGGATGGCCGTAACGCCTTCGGGCAGCTCGCGGAATCTCAGCTGAGCCGTCTGCACGCCGTTGAAAAGGTCGTCGCTGGTCAGCGCGATGAACGGCGCCACGTTTGACAGATCCACAGCCTGCGAAAGCGTGTTGATTACATCGCTCGGACCTGAGAAGACGACCTCGATCGACTTGTCCTCCTTGGCGATCTCGACGCCATACTGCGCCGTCAAGTCCGCAGGCATCTGAACCCAGACCGAGAGCGTGGATGTCCATCGCGAAATGCTGTCTTTGACGGCGACGCTGAGTTGAACCGTCGCGGGCGTGAGCGTCACGAGCGGGTTGTCCGCTAGGCCTTCGAGCCGTACGGGCAGTTGCCGATCGATCTGTCGTCCCGCCGCGAACTCGTCGGCGATGCTGCTGATGTTGACGACCGCGGTGGGTGTGGCCCCGAGTCTTCCGGCAAGGCTTTCCGGAAGCGATGCGGTAATCGTCGCGGGCGCGATGGTCGGCGGGTCGTGGTCGATGCCGGGCAGATCGGGCAGGTATACGGGGATGTTCTCAAGCTGAACCAGGCGTTCAACGACGACCCGCTCAATCACCTGCGGGTCCACATCCCGCAGATTCACGCCGCTGTCCTTGAAGGGCGGGATCTCAGCCAGCGTCTCGCGAAGGTCCACTCGGTGAATGCTGCGTGTGTCGAGCGTTACATCGATCGGCGTCGTGATCCTGTGAAGCAGATCGTCAAGCGCTGCCGTTGACCCTTGCAGATCGAGTTTGACGGATGCCGTCTCCGGATGATCGGAGGTGATGATCAGGTTGCTGCCAGCGGGAACGCGCAGGTTGAGTTGAATGAGTTGTGACTTGCTGTCGAGGCTCTGTGATTCAGCTATGAGCCAGATGAACAGCGTGATGATCGCCACAAGCCCGCCGGTCTGCACGCGCTTCCACATCATCAAGAAACCTCCGTGCCGTCGGGTTGTTGTTCATCGCCATCCTGCTCGTCGAGGTCGCCGTGCTCCTCAGTCGCCGCTGCCTGCGCGTCCTTCTGCGCATCGACGCTCTGGGCTTGGACAAGCTGCTCGAAGAGCAAGGCTCGAAGATCATCCGCTGTCAACCTGCGGCGAAGTCGGCCGGCTTGGGCGACACTGATGATCCCCGTCTCTTCACTGACGGCGATGATCACGCAATCCGCTTCGAGACTCAGCCCGATCGCGGCGCGGTGCCGAGAGCCGAGCGACGGATCATGCACAGCCTGGTCTTCGGCAAGCGGGAACTGTACACCCGCAGCGAGGATCCTTGTTCCTCGAACCACGACGCCCAGATCATGGAGCGCTGAGTTCGGCCAGAAGATGGACTGGAGCAGCCTGGCGGAGATCTCAGCGTTCAGTCGAGTCCCGCTCTCGCAGATGGCGCCAAGGCGAGTCGTGCGCTCGACGGCGATCAGCGCTCCGAAGCTGTTCTTGCTGAGATACGACGCGGCGTCAACGATGGCGTCAATGGTGGGGCGCAGCTCCAGGCCTGACAGGCGAAAGATGGGCGTCTCACCCAGCCGACGAAGCCCTCGGCGAATCTCCGGATGGAACACGACGACAAGCGACAGCACGACAAAACCGATGACGCGGTCGTACAGGAAGCTGAGCCGTTGGAAGCTGGCCCCCTGGCCGCCGAAGACGCGAATGCCGAGTGTGCCGACGATCAGGATCATCAGTACGCCCTTGACCGCGCCCGCACCACGGGTCTCGCGCAGAAAACGAATCGCCACGTAGACGACGACCCAGATCACAATCAGTTCGACCGCAACTTCAAGCGGCGAATAGCTGCCGACCCGGTCGCTCAGTTGGTTGAATCGCTCGAGCAGAGGCATACAGTATCCCCGGCGCGTTCGGCACCGGTCGTGAGTATACGTTCTGGGACCACATCCCACAGGCGAGCGGTGCTCATCCGGATGTGCCCCGTCCCCGTCCCCATACCGGCGATGGTCTCTTGGGTCGTCAGCAGCGCCGGCTCGGCGGTACGATGAATGCATGATCTCACTCATCGCTTGTGCGTTGGTCAACCTGGCGCCGGCTCAGTTCATGGATGTGACCGAGCAGGTTGGCCTCGGCGGATTGGCTGCCAGCCGTGTCTGCTTGGTTGATCTTGACGGCGACGGGTACTCAGACGCGGTCGTCGATCGATACCGGGTCTTCATGAATCGTCCTGCGGGGGAGGGAGAACAAGCCAACGGCATGTCGATTGGTCGACGGTTTGTCGAGATCCCTCCCGAGCAGACCGGTCTGCTGAAACCACGCTCCGGCGGGACGTGCAACTTCGCGGATCTGGACAACGACGGTCTGCTCGACGCTGTCATCACGCGATACGTCGATCTGAAGAACGAGCAGTGGGAAGATGACGACCTGCGGACGGCGTGGCGCAGGGGGCTGGGCGGCGGCCGCTTCGGGCCGGAGCGGCCTGTCGAGCACGCCACACCCGCCACGACCTGCGCGATCGCGATCGGCGACTGGGATCGTGATGGGCGTCTGGATCTGTACCTCGGCAACTGGTACGAGCACTACGGCGAAACATACACCGGGTTCGCAAATGAAATTCTCTTGCAGCGCGATGGTGTGTGGGTCCGCCAAGCTCCCGTCGAGACGGGGCTGACGGTCAAGGCGGAGGATGCTGCAGGCAGGCCAACGTATGGCGTCGTCATGACACACATGGACCCGACGACTGCCGGGCAGCGACCCGTGCTCCTGGATCTGAACTACGGCCGACGCTGGAACCGGCTGTGGCTCTGGCTCGACCATGAAGAAACGTGGCTCGACGCGGCCCCATTGGTTGGTTTCGACGGCGACGCCATCCGCCACGGGCGCTACCCGGACTGGCTGAAGGAACGCGCCAAGACCGATGCGCGTTTCGATCGGCCTGATGAGGAGCCTTTCCGCGCCAACGGCAACTCGTTCGACGCAGCAGTCGGCGACATCGACAACGATGGCGACTTCGATCTGTTCGTCACCGAGATCACGCACGCATGGGCTGGGGAATCGTCCGATCGATCGGGCTTTCTTGTGAATCAGATCCGTGAGCGAGGCAACATCGGATTTGAGGCCAAGCCCGCGCTTGCGGTCGATCGGATCCCCACTGATGTGCAAAGCTGGAATCAGGGTGACCTGTTCGCTGAGCTGGCCGATCTCGACCACGACGGCTGGCTCGATCTGATCCTGTCCAGCGGCGACTACCCCGACAACGAACGGCTGCGGGTGTACCGCAACGTGGATGGCCGAGCCTTCGAAGATGTGACGGAGCAACTCGGGATTGACCACGATGGATCTCAGCAGATCAGCCTCGGGGATGTCGATGGCGATGGCGCGCTTGACCTGCTCGTCGGACAGACGTTCTTTCGGTATTCCGCGGAGCAGCGTGCCGGGCGCGAGCCGAGACTTCGGCTGTTCGTGAACCGGGCCTATCACGATCGACCGTCGCTCGTCCTTCGGCTGAAAGGTGATCCGGCGCTCGGTGTCAACCGGGATGCGATCGGCGCGGTTGTCGAAGTTCAGGTGTCAGGGCGGACGATGATCCGGCAGCTCATCCCGATCGGCGGGCATGCGGGCAAGCAGCACGACTTCCTCGTGCACTTCGGCCTGGGCGAGGTGCGGACGGTCGATCGGTTGACCGTGCGCTGGCCGGGTTCGGAGCAAGTTGATCGGTTCGAGAATGTCGAATCCGGTGTGTATCGGCTTCAACAGGGCGGCTTGCTTCAGGACGCCGCGCTCAGCCCGGTTCGCAACTACACATCACCCGAGGCCGACTGATCCGTTGCAATGATGGGTGGTGTTTTTAGTACGACGCGTGGGACTGTGACATGTCGTCGAGCGTATCTTCCTGCTGTGCGGTCAGGTGCTCGAAGTGTAGGCCGACTGTCGTCTCGCCGTCGCTCTGGATGCTGCGCCAGACGCACGTAGCGTCGAGCGTGATGTCCGTGGCGATACCGCGGATGGTGATCGGGCGCGTGGCTCCCGGCGCCCAGTCGTCCTTCACCACGAGGCTTGCGCCGATTCGCGACAGATCGCGGAGCTGGCCAGCGTCGCACCACAGATCGTGCACGGCGAACCGATCCTCGGTCCGGCTGTTGGTCTGATCGACGCTGGCCATCTCCGAGGCGGGCACGCCGTCGACGGGCGACGGCTCGGGTTGGTGGTTGTGGTTCGCCACGTCCCGACTATCGACGCACCAAGGGGGCCAGTTGACCTGACTCGGTGTGACTTGTGCGAAAGTCGCGGGTCAAGCTGTCGATCCTACCCGCCGGTCGGCGCTCTCGCTTTCGTCCGGTATTGCGGCGCGGTACAGTAGGACATGCCCCACTCACCAGAAGCGACCAACTCGCGTCCAGCCGGATCGGATCTACTCGCCCAACTCGGCCAGACGACCCACCAGACCGAATTCTACTCCCCTGTCCCGGATGGCTATGTCCGCGGCCGGCACAAGTACGTCGTCGTGCTCGGGACCGTCATGTCGGGCCTGGGCAAGGGGGTGTTCTCCTCGTCCATGGCGAAGATGCTCAAGGACAAGGGGTTATCGGTCGCCCCGATCAAGATGGAGGGCTACCTCAACATCGACTCGGGTACGCTCAATCCATTCCGGCACGGCGAGGTCTTCGTCCTCGACGACGGCACCGAGTGCGACATGGATCTGGGAACCTACGAGCGGATGCTCGACCAGGATCTGACGCGGCGGAACTTCATCACATCCGGTCAACTCTACACCGAGGTTCTCGACCGCGAGCGGCAGGGGGGATACCTGGGGCGCGATGTGCAGATGATCCCGCACGTCACCGGCGAAGTGAAGCGCAAGCTGCGCGAACTCGCCCTCACCGGTGGGCCGGACGGCGGACCAGTGGACGTCGTCTTCGTCGAGGTCGGCGGGACGGTCGGCGATTACGAGAACGGATACTACATCGAGGCGCTCCGCGAACTCGCCTTCGAGGAGGGTGAACATTCCGCCTGCTTCGTCGCGTTGACATACATCATCGAGCCGCCCGCACTGGGTGAGCAGAAGTCCAAAGCCGCTCAACTCGGCATCCGGGCGCTCATGGAAGTGGGCATTCAGCCGCACATCATCGCGTGCCGGGCGTCCAGTCCGATCACCGAGACGGTCAGGCAGAAGATCGCCATGTACTCGAACGTGCCGATGAGTCGGGTCTTCTCGCTGCACGATCGTGAGTCGATCTACACGATTCCCGACGACATGCGTATCGCCGGGCTGGATCGCGAGGTGCTGTCGATTGTGCATCTTCACGATCACGTCGATGCCGCCACCGAAGACGCATCGCGCGAGCGGTGGCGTTCGTTCATCCGGAAGCTGACGAAGAAGCGTACCCACAAGGCGACGATTGCCATCACGGGCAAGTATATGCAGGTCCGAGATGCGTATGCCTCGATCAGGAAGGCCTTGGCGCACTGCGGCGCGCACCTGGATGCTGATTTGGATGTTCGCTGGATCGAAACGAGCGATATCACAAGGCAGAGCGTCGCCGATCAGTTGCGGGACATCCACGGGGTCATTACGCCGGGCGGGTTCGGTATGCGCGGCGTCGAAGGAAAAATCGCGTGCGTGAACCACTGCCGCATTCAGCGAGTGCCCTACCTTGGCATCTGCCTGGGATTCCAAACGGCTGTCATCGAATTCGCGCGAAACGTGGTCGGGATCGAGCCCGCGGGTTCCACCGAGTTCGAGCCGAACTGTCCGGAGCCGGTCATCAGCGAACTGCCCGAGCAGAAGAAGATCGAGGGGCTTGGCGGGACGATGCGCCTCGGCGCGCAGGATGTGTTGCTCACGTCTGACACGCTTGCAGCGTTCCTCTACGACGGCGCGCCGACGGTCCGCGGACGCTTTCGTCACCGCTACGAAGTGGATCCCCGTTACATCGAGCGACTGGAAGAGGCGGGTCTGATCTTCTCAGGCAGGCATCCGCAGCATCCGATCATGCAGATACTGGAACTGCCGCTTGAGCAGCACCCATACTTCGTTGCGGCGCAGTTCCATCCCGAGCTGACGAGTCGGCCGCTTGCTCCCCAGCCGATGTTCATGGGGTTGGTCGCCGCGGCGATTCAGCGGGCCAACCCGGATCTTGAGACTGAGCAAGTCTCATCGCGCTGGCTGCGCGCCGAGCCGCAACACACGTGATTCCTCCAGCGCATCGGCGGTATCGGCCGATAGGACGAAGATGGCGGATATCCACACCATCGTGATGAACCTGGGCGATCTCGCAGGCGTCACCGCGCTGGCCATACAGACCGACCCCGCGCGTGTCGGCATCTGGCACCCGAGGCTCGGACTGCCCAGCGGCCCGGCCCTCACGCAGGCTATGACGCGACAGACGGAGGTCTTCGCCATCGACCATGTCACGATCGTCGATCCCTTCTATGAACCGCGGTCCGCGATGAATCTCGATCCGGCCGGTGTCGATGCGTCGGTCGTTCTGCTCGCCGCGGCGCGCCATGCTGTGAAGCTCGACTGCGGCAAGCTCGTCTGGCCCATCCAGTGTGGAGCCGAGTACGACGCGGTGAGCATGGCGCTGCAGCGGGCGCAGCTCGTCACGCACCTGATTGAGTTGGATCTGCCGGGCGAGCCGCTTGTGATTGATATGCCGTTTGTCGATTTGACCGACCAGCAGCTCGGCGAGATCGCGCTGCACGCCGATGCGCCGGTGCACGCGGCATGGTGGTGCGAATACGATCGCAAGACGCCGTGCGGCGGGTGCGACAGTTGTCTCCGCTGGCGCTCAGTCGCCGACGCCGCCGTACCGCCTGGATTGGTCGGCCGGTAGTCCGCGCCCATCTCCCCACAAGCCGCAGGAGCTTGCTCCTGCGAGAACGTCATCACGCAAGACACCCGCCAGCAGGGGCCTTCTCCTGCTTCTCCCTGATCCTTGTGATCTCCTCGCATAGCGCGGCAAAGAAGGGCGGAGCATGTGTCCCCGCAACGATGCGAGACTCTCGAGCCCACGAACTTTGAACCGCAACCAACCGGTAGTCCAGGCGTTCTTCTGAGCAATGGAGTGCGAAAATGGGGCCGCCGCTCATGCCATCGATGTCGTCTATGTCGACGTCGTCGCCCCAGTTGAACTCATCCGGCAGTATGACTCTGCCGAAGAACCGGTCGTGCTTCGTGCAGAGGCAATCCGGTGGGCGCACATCCGTCACCACCGGCAGCAGTGGTGTGAGTTGATCGATTTGCGCATTCAAGCGACGCGATGACAGGGTCTGGGATATGTGCTGCGCCTGTTTCGGGAAGCCGAGCATCACGTGTCCATCCGGCTCCATCGCGGACGTTTCGAGACGAGTCGAGTCCAGCGGGAAGCGGTTGCCCTTCTTCAGGTTTTCTACGATCAGTTGGCTGAGCCGTATCGCCGCGATGTCCAGTCCGTCTCGATTGAAGACAATGGCGTTCGTGATGCACTCTGGCGGCAATGGAACCGACGCGCCCAGCCCGTCGTTGGGATCTGGAGAATCGAGAACATGACACCTCACGTTCTTGCGCCCATTGGCCAAGCTTCGCTTGAGATCTTCGATGATATGCCCAGCTGTGCATATCCATACAGTCTCATTTACGTTGATCAAGAAACCGCTGAACGCAAGTGTCCTCAGCTTCGCCGATGGCAAGCCCACGCGCCGGTCGTAATCACCCAGGGCCGCGTCCACCCAGAGAACTGATACAAGATGGTGGGCAAGGTGATCTCGAATGAGATCGCCGTGATCCCTTAGCAACTGAGCGAATCGTGGTGACACGGCACTTCCGTTCCGTGCGCTGGAGTCTGTGTGATCAGCTTCAGTCGATGACATGACGAGATTCGATGTGGGGCAGCAACAACACGGCAAGACACCCGCCGGCCTTTCGACCGGCGGGTGCGAGTGATTCGAGTCTAGTAATCCATATCATCCATGCCGCCGGGGGCGGCCTTGTCCTTCTTCTCCTTGATCTCCGTGATCGCGGCGTCGGTTGTGAGCAACAGACCGGCGATGCTCGCTGCGTTCTGCAGCGCGATGCGCTCGACCTTGGTTGGCACGATGACGCCCATCTCGACGAGGTCGCCGAAGTCGTTGGTCATCGCGTTGTAGCCGAAGTTGACCTGATCGCTCTCGTCGACCTTGGCGGCGATGAGGGAACCGTCGAGACCGCAGTTGATGGCGATCTGCTTGATCGGGGCGATCAGTGAGCGGTAGACGATGTCCACGCCGAGCTTCTCATCGCTGCGCGCCCTCTTGCGCGTGGCGTCAAGGGCTTTGCGAGCACGGAGTACGGAGACGCCGCCGCCGGGCAGGATGCCCTCTTCGACTGCGGCGCGGCACGCATGAAGCGCATCCTCGACGCGGGCCTTCTTCTCCTTCATCTCTGTCTCGGTTGAGGCGCCGACGTTGATCACCGCGACACCGCCAGCCAATTTAGCCAGCCTTTCCTGGAGTTTTTCCTGGTCGTAGTCGCTGGTCGTGTCTTCGATCTGCTTCTTGATCTGGCTGATCCGGCCCTTGATCTCCTCCTTCTTGCCGCCTCCCTCAACGATGGTGGTGTCCTCTTTGGTAAGGATCACCGTCTTGGCGGTTCCCAGATCTCCGGAGGTCGCGTTCTCAAGCTTGAGGCCTGCGTCCTCACTGATGACACGTGCGCCGGTCAGAACCGCTATGTCCTCCAGCATCGCCTTACGCCGGTCACCGAAGCCGGGCGCCTTGACCGCTGCGACTTTCAGTGTGCCGCGGATCTTGTTCACTACAAGAGTGGCAAGGGCTTCGCCTTCGATATCCTCGGCGATGATGATGAGCGATTTGCCCATCTGAGCAACCTTCTCCAGGACGGGCAGCATGTCTTTCATCGTGCTGATCTTCTTGTCGTGCACCAGGATCAGCGGCTCCTCCATAAGAGCCTCCATGCTGTCGGGGTCCGTGATGAAGTAGGGGCTAGTGTAGCCGCGGTCGAACTGCATTCC